>CABXHU010000001.1:0-140000 GCA_902512065.1 uncultured Bacteroidota bacterium
TCTTTCAATTCCATATTTTTCAAATATTGGAATATCTGATTTATAAAATTTTATAATAGATTCTCTTTTTGGAGCTATTTTATTTACATAATCTTTTATTTGTATATAAAGAGCTTCATCATCAACAATAATTGAAGTAAAGGTCTCATCAAATACGTCTCTTAGTATCTTAGATGATTTATTCATCTCTGTTAAAACTTTACTTGGTTGATTTGCTTTATGCAGTTTTCTGCACATTGCTATCCATCTATTTTTTAGATTTTGTAAATCTCTATCTAGTTCTGCTACTTTTTTGCCTTTAGCAACTGTTCGAATTATTACACCAAAACCTTTTGGGGCAATACTTTTTACAAGTCTCTTTAATCTATCCTTTTCTTCATCTTCTTCAATTTTTTGTGAAATTGATATTCGATTAGAAAAAGGAACCAAAACTAAATATCTTCCTGCTAATGATAATTCGGAAGTTATCCTTGGTCCTTTTGTAGAAATAGGTTCTTTTACTATTTGAACAAGAATGCTTTGATTTGGTTTAAGTGCATTTGACATTAGACCATTTTTTTCTATATCTTGCTCAACAGGGAAATTTTTTAAAGAGTAATTCTTGAGTTTTCCAGAGCTTACACTCTTAATAAAATTCAATAATGTAGGAAGTTTTGGACCTAAATCATGATAATGAAGAAATCCATCTTTTTTATATCCAACATTAACAAAAGCTGCATTTAGTGCAGGCATTATTTTTCTTACTTTAGCTAAGAATATGTCTCCAACAGAAAAATTAGCATTTTCATCATCTTTTTGAAATTCAATAATTTTACTGTCTTTTAATAAGGCAAAATCAATATTATTTGAACTAGAACGAATTATTAATTCTTTATTCATTTTTTCAATATTATACAGTTATAATTAACTGATTATTAATAATTATTCAATTCAGCAATTCATTAATTGCAAACGCTATTATTGCAACTATTAAATGAATTTAATTTCAAAGAACTTGGTTGATTTAATTAGTTCAATTAACATTATAATGTTAATCTTAATCTTTTTTCTTATGACGGTTAGCTCTACGTCTTTTCTTTCTTTTATGAGTAGCTACTTTATGTCTTTTACGTTTTTTACCACTAGGCATATGTCAATATTTTTTAATCAATCTTAACTTTATTCTTTACTCCCTTAACAAAAAACTTGGAAGGTTTAAATGCTGGAATATTGTGAGCGGGGATTTTTAAAGTAGTATTATTTTTAATATTTCTACCTGTTTTTTCAGCTCTCTTTTTTACAATAAAGCTTCCAAAACCCCTAAGATATACATTTTCTCCATTTTCAAGAGAATTGATTATTTCTTTCATTAACGATTCAACTGTAAGTTGAACATCCACTTTTTCAATTCCCAAATTTTTGGAAATGTTTGACACAATATCAGCTTTAGTCATAGATTAATTTTTTTATTAATTACTAATATATTTCAACAATGGCGCAAATATATGTATTTTAATTTCAATATTTAAACCCTGATTAGTTTAATTTTTTGATTAAATATTTAATTTAGATCTATTATTATATAAATGAATTTCACATCTTCTATATTAAGTTGGTATAAAAAAAATAAGAGAGATCTACCTTGGAGAAAAAACTCTGATCCTTATACTGTATGGATTTCAGAAATTATCCTGCAGCAAACGAGAATTGATCAAGGGCTTCCGTATTATTTAAATTTTGTAAAAAAATACCCTAATATAAGTTCTTTAGCAAGAGCTAATGAACAAGACGTGTTAATATTATGGCAGGGGTTAGGATATTATTCTAGAGCTAGAAACTTATTAAAAACAGCTAAAACCATTGTTGAATCTCTTAATGGAAAGTTCCCAGAGACACAAGAAGAACTAAAAAAACTTAATGGTATTGGAGAATACACTGCTAATGCTATTTCATCAATATGCTTTAATGAAAGAAGAGCTGTTGTAGATGGAAATGTATACAGAGTAATTTCTAGATTTTACGGAATAGACAAACCAATTAACAGTTATGATGGTAAAAAGTATTTTTCAGAGATTGCTCAAGATTTAGCTCCTAATAAATTATGTGGAGATTATAATCAAGGTATAATGGATTTTGGCTCTTTGATTTGTAAACCAAAGAATCCTTTATGCATGGAATGTATGCTGGCTAATAATTGTATTGCAAAAAAAACAAATAGTATAGATTATTTTCCTGTTAAAATAAAAAGAAAAGCTCCTAAAATTGTTCATTTTAACTATATAGTTTTTTTAGATGTTAATTACAAAACTTATATAAATCAAATAGAGAATGGTATTTGGAAAAATTTATTTCAATTTCCATTAATTGAATCTAATAAAGAACTAGATAAGGATAAAATAATGGTTAATAAAGGTCTAAATAAATTGGTTAATTTAGAAAACTGTGAGATGAAATTATTTAATACTAAACCAATAGTTCATAAATTATCACATAGGATTATTTATACAAAATTTTGGATTTTATCTATTGAAAATACTGATAACAATTCAATTAAATTTATAGATATTAAAAAATATCCAGTACCAAAACTTATACAAAATTTCTTAGAAAAATTTAATTATAAAACATTTTTAAAAACATTTAGTTATAAATGATATATTTATTTAAATTAGATAAAAAAAAATATGTCAGGAACATTAAATAAAGTTATGCTTATTGGTCATCTAGGAGATGATGTGAAGGTTCATAGATTTGAGGATGGAGGTTGTGTAGGCAGATTCCCATTAGCAACAAATGAGACCTATTTAAATAAACAAACCAATGAAAGAGTATCAAATACTGAATGGCATAACATCATTTTAAGAAATAAGGCTGCTGAAATATGTGAGAAATATTTGTCTAAAGGAGATAAAGTATATATTGAGGGAAGAATAAAAACAAGAAAATGGCAGGATGATAAAGGACTGGACAGGTATTCAACTGAAATTAATTGTACAGAATTTACATTTTTATCAAATAAACAAGATTCTCAAGCAGACATGAATTCAAGTTCTTCAACTCCTGCTCAACAGCAAGATAATACAAGCTCTGAGGATTCTAGTTCAAGTGATGATTTGCCTTTTTAGACTATACATAATTCCTAATTAGTTGAATATATTTATTACAGAAATTATCTATCTTATTTTTATAGATTACCAATTTAACTTTGATATTTTTTTATTGGTTATTCTATTAATTGGTTCTGCATTAATCTCAGGATCTGAAGTTGCGCTATTTTCATTATCAAAAAGTGATATTAAATCAAAATTAGATTTAAAATCTTTTAATATTATAAGTAATTTATTAGAGGAGCCGAACAAGCTTTTAGCAACAATATTAATTGTAAACAATTTAATTAATATAGGCATAGTAATTTTATTTACTAGAATAGGAGAGGACCTGTTTATTAACATAGCTTCTCCTATATTAAAATTTATTTTAGAGATAGTTTTTGCCACTTTTTTGATATTACTTTTTGGTGAGATTTTGCCAAAAATATATGCATCTCGTAACAATATCAATTTTTCTAGGCTTATTGCATATCCATTACGAATTTTAGATATAATTTTTACTCCTTTAAGTTTTCCAATGCAAAAATTCTCAAATTATATTAAGGATAGCCTTGCTATAAAAAATTCAAATATAAGTATCGATAAAATTTCTCATGCATTGGATTTAACAAGACCAGAAGATACTACTACACAAGAACAAAAGATTTTAAAAGGAATAGTAAATTTTGGCAATATTGAAACCAAGGAAATAATGCGTCCAAGAATTGATATTTTTGCATTAGAAATGGGTATAAGTTCAGATGAGGTTCTAAGGTCAATAGTATCAACTAATTTTTCAAGAATCCCAGTATATGATGATAATTTAGACAAGATAATAGGTGTTTTGCATATTAAGGATTTATTACCATTTTTGGACACAAAAGATTTCCAATTGAAGGAATTACTTAGGGAGCCTTTATTTATTCCAGAAAACAAAAAACTTGATGATTTAATGCTAGAATTTCAAGAGAAAAAAGTTCACCTAGCTATAGTTGTAGATGAATATGGCGGAACGTCTGGGCTAGTCTCTTTAGAGGATGTAATCGAAGAAATAGTTGGTGATATATCTGATGAATTTGATGATGATAATTTATTATATTCAAAAGTTGATGATAATAATTTCATTTTTGATGGCAAAACTAGTTTACATGATTTATGTCGTATTGTAAAAATTGATAAAGAAATTTTTGATGAATATAAAGGAGATGCTGAGACAATAGCAGGTTTTATATTAGAAATATCAAATAGTTTTCCAAAAAAGAATAGTAAAATAAATTTTATGCAATTTATTTTTAAAATAGAATCAATTGATAAAAAAAGAATTAAACAAATAAAATTAACGATCTTAAATAAATGAGAAATTATATATACCTAATTTTTATCATTTTCCTTGGATGTGAAAATTATTTACTTCCAAAACAGTCTGGATATTTAAGATTAGACTATCCTAGTGCTGAATATTCTTCATTTGGAGTAGATGAACCAGAACTCCCATTTTTCTTTGATACCAATAATAAATTATCTAATATATCAGATATAGATATAAATTCCGAAACTATTGATTTTATTATTAAATATAATTTGTTTGATGCGCAAATAAATTTTCAATATAAAAGTGTTAATTCTAAGAACCAGTTAGATGCTTATATAGTTGATCTAAAAAAAACAATTGAAACACACTCATTAATGGCAAATAGTATAAGAGTTAGAGATTATTCTTTAGAAGAAAAGAATATTTATGGAAGAATATTTGATCTATCTGGAAATGTTGCATCTCCATATCAGTTTTTTTTGACGGATAACATCAATAATATCATATCAGGATTTGTATATTTTAATATTAAGCCTAATTATGATTCTATTCTACCAGCTATTAATTATATAGAAAATGATATAATTAAATTGATTGAATCGTTCAATTGGAATAATAATTCTAAATGAAAAAGTGGATTTATCTTATTATCTTATCACTAATATGGGGGAGCTCTTTTATTCTTATAAAAAAGGCATTAATTGGTTTAACTCCAGCTCAGCTAGGATCACTAAGAATAATATTTTCATCTATAATTATTTTTGCATTTGCCTGGAATACTCTAAAAATATTATCTAAGAAGGAATGGAAATGGATAATTATTTCAGCCTTCCTTGGTAGTTTTTTTCCAGCCTTTCTTTTTGCTTTTGCAGAGACTGAAATAGATAGCTCAATAGCATCAGTATTAAATTCACTAGTTCCATTAAACACGGTTATTATTGGAGCAATTGTATTTAAAATAGCCTCATCAAGAAAACAAATTATAGGTGTTATTGTTGGTTTTATTGGAACTTACTTATTAATAGATAGAGGAATAGATCTAAATCCAGATCAAAATTATTTATATTCAGGATTGATTATACTCTGCTCATTTTTATATGGTTTTAATGTAAATATTATAAAAAAATATTTGAATGATGTCCCAGCAGTAACTATTGCCGCAGGTCATTTTTCGGTAATCTTTATACCTGCTGTTATAATCTTTTTATTGTCTGGATTTAATTCTGATCAAATTCATGATCCCAACACAATGAAATCTATTGGCTACGTATTGATACTATCTATTTTTGGAACAGCACTGGCTAAAGTTCTATTCAATAAATTAGTGCAAATGTCTACTGCAGTTTTTGCATCCTCTGTTACATATTCCCTATTAATTGTCTCCTTATTTTGGGGGATACTAGATGGAGAATTGTTTAGTCTCAACCAGTTAATGGCAACTATGTTGATTGTAATGGGTGTATTACTATCTAGCAGAAACCCTAGGCAATCTTTAGATTAAAAATCTGAATCTTTTAATTCTTCATTAATAAGAATTTCAGTCATATTTAATTCAAGTTTTTGTGATGGGATTTCAGTATTGAATGGGAATTTAATTCCATTAACATCTCTATAGTCACTATAATTTGTAGAGACTATATTATTATTGTCATCTTGTTCTTCAACACTTAATAATAATCCAGAATCTACACTATAGTATCTATAAGACACTTTTTCACCCTCAGTAATTTTTACTTTATATGCATCTTTAAAATCAATAGAATTAATGCTTATTAATTCTATTTCATCTTCAGAATAATATAATTCTTCAAAAATTCCTTTAACAGCTTTAGCTCTATCAATTTCTTTTTCATCCATTGCTTTTCTTTGTCCTTGCTGTTCTATATATCCTGCTTCTCCATCAAAACTTGACTTCATTAAAGTCATTTTATTCCCTGACATGCTAGGATTTGATGCAGGTCTCATACCTCCTGAGCCTGGACCTCTTCTGCCGCCTCTTCCCATGCTGCTATTAGCCATACTTTGACCAGGCATGCTAGCCTCAATTTTAAAAGTATATTTATTTGGGAGTTTTTGCATTGTAATTGCTTGAGGTTTGAACGGTGAACCAGGGGGAACTACCATATCTGCTTTTTGCACTAAAGTATTAACAGATTCAAGCAAATCTTTACCACCAATTGCATTAATATAATTATTCATTACTTGATTAGCAGTTAAGCCGTCTGGAATAGCTTTATTAAATACAGGTTTTGCAATAGAATTTGCATAGTGATCGAAATAGGTAACAGGCCATCCCACATTTTCTGTAAGATTATCAGCCACATCACTTCCTTTTCCAACAACAATAATTCTAGTACCATTAGGATAATTAAAATACTTATTTGCTACCCTTTTTACATCTTCTGCACTAACTGCATTTATTTTTTCTAAGTATGTTTCATAAAAATCCTTAGGGAGATCATTCAGCTTAATATCTACAGCATATTTTGCACTAACCTGAGGATTTTCTATTCTTCTTATAAAATTTCCAACATATTTTGCTTTTGCATTTTTTAGTAATTCTGCATCTACATTTTCTGTTTTAATTCTATTAATTTCTTTAATGATTTCTACTACTGCACTATCAGTAACTACATTCCTTACTTTAGCTCCAGCTGTAAATCTGGAAACACCATATCTACTAGATCCAAGACTAGAGTAAGCTCCATATGTATACCCTTTATCTTCTCTAAGATTTTTAAAAAGGTAGCCTTCACCACCTCCACCTAAGATATTATTAGTAATTAGAGCTGCATGATAATCTTCATCATTCATTTTTAAATCAACATTATTTGTAACTGAAATTGAGGATTGAGTGGCAGTTGGCAGATCAATAAAATTAATTTCTGTTAGATTAACATTTGCAGTAAGTTCTGGAAGAGGATCAGTATGAGATTTCCCTTTCTTCCACGCGCCAAATTTTTCAGAAATCAATGATTTAATTTCTTTATAATTTACATCTCCAATGACAACTAAATAAGAATTGTTTGGTTTGAAATATTTTTCGTGATATTCTAAAACATCTTCAAAAGTTATATTGTTTAATGTTTCTTCAGTTATAAATTCACCATATGCATGGTTTTTCCCATAAGATAGTGCAGATCCAACTCTACTAGCAATAGCATCTAAACTTTTTTTATCTGCTTTTAATGCTTCAATTAGCTTGTCTTTTTCTTTATTAAATTCTTCTTCAGAAAGAAGAGGATTTATTACAGCATCTGTCATTAAATCAACAACACGTTCATTATTTTTACTTAACGTACTGGCAAAACCTCCACTAAATCCAATATTTAAACTGGCACCTAAAAAATCAATTTCTTCATTAAACTCATCTTTAGGGATAGTTGTGGTACCATTCCCTAAAATAGATCCTAGGAGGCTTGTTACTCCAGCTTTATCCCCTTCAATAATAGGATTGTTATCTATACTTAAACTATAAGCTACTCTTGGTAATTTATGGTTTTCAACAATTAATACTTTTATACCATTTTTTAGCTTAAATTCTTGAGGTTTTTCTAATTTAATTTTTGGAGTTGGCCCACCTTTAGGTTGTATAGATCGGTCAAGTTGTGCATTAACATTTATTGAAATGATTAATGCTGTTATTAATAGAATTATTCTTCTTTTCATTTTTTAATACTTTTTATAATTATTCTCCTGGTAAATATTCAATATCTACCCTTTGATTAGGACTTAAATACTTTTGAGCAACACTTCTAATTTCTTCTCTAGAGATGGATCTGTATATATCAATTTCTTTATTGATTAAATTAACATCACCATAAAGAAGATAATATCTAGCAAGAGAATTTGCTATTCCTGCAATACTAGAATTTGAGTTTACAAATTGTGACTCAAATTTATTAAGTAACTTTTGATGATCTCTTTCTGAAATCAATTCATTTTGAACTTTTTCAATTTCTTCTTCTATCTCAGTTAATAAAGTGTCAAGAGAAACATCCCCAAGAGGTAATGCTAGGATTGCAAATATATTGTAATCTACTTGTCCTAAATTAATTACTTGAGTTTGTAATGCTTGTTTTTGATCATCTACAAGTTTCTTATACAAGACAGAACTTTTTCCGCTACTTAAATATGTTGAAATCATATCTAAAACATAAGAATCTCTACTGGCAAATCCAGGTGTTCTAAAACTAGATAATAGCATAGGTATTTGAATGTTTCTATCATATGCTATAGCTCTAACATTTTCACTTATTGGCTCTTCCTTTGGGAAATTTCTAACAACTTCATTGCCTCTAGGCACTTCATCAAAATATTTTTTTACAAGACCTGTGGTCTCCTGTGTATCAATATCTCCAGCGACAATTAATACAGCATTATTTGGACCATAATAGGTTTTGTGATAAGCCATAAATTCTTCTAGTGTAGCCGCATCTAGGTGTTCCATTTTACCTATATTTTCATCTTTATAAGGATGAACTTTGAATAAGTTTTCATTTAACACTTTTAGCAGTTTACCATATGGGGCATCATATCTTTGCCTCTTTTCTTCTTTAACTACTTCATTTTGTGTGTCAACACCTACCTGATCAATTACTGGGTGAAGCATTCTTTCAGATTCTAACCATAACCCTAATTCAAGCTTATTTGAAGGGAATGTTTCGTAATAATATGTTCTATCTTGAGATGTGTTAGCATTAAATGATCCACCATTTGCAGGAATAATTTTCATAAATTCACCTCTTCCTATATTCTCTGAACCTTCAAATAAAAGGTGTTCAAAAAAGTGAGCAAAACCTGTTCTTTCTCTATCTCCATCTTTTCCGCCTACGTCATACATTATTGAGGTTGTTACTACTGGAGCTGAATTATCTTGGTGTAAGATAACATGTAATCCATTGTCAAGATCAAATTCTGTAAAATCTACTTGTTGACCGAAGATTTGACCAAATATTAGTAGAAAAACAGAAAATAATAATAGAATTTTTTTCATTTTTTTCAGTTTAAATTGATATAATTTATGTACTACTTTATAATAATACGGACTGCAAATCTACAAAAATTATCAATCTTGAAGAATTTAGCACTTATTTCAGAGATTTTTATAATATAAAAAACATTTGTAGGTTAATATATAAACTTTATATTTGCAGACGTTTTCGAATGATATAATCTAAATAAAATGTATGCAATTGTTGAAATAGCTGGAAAACAATTTAAGGTTGAAAAAGACCAAAAGTTATATGTTCATCGTTTAAAAGAAGATGAAGGTAAAAAAGTAACTTTTGATAATGTTCTTATGATTGATAATAAGGATAAGGTTTCATTTGGATCTCCTATGATTAGTGGAGCTCAGGTTGGAGCGAAGATTTTAAAGCATTTAAAATCTGATAAAGTAATTGTTTTTAAGAAGAAAAGAAGAAAGGGTTACAGAGTAAAAAACGGACATCGTCAATTGTTAACCCAGATTCAAATTAGTGATATATCATTAACTGGAGCAAAAGCTTCAAAAAAGTCTGCTAAAAAAGTAGAGAAAACAGAAGATAAGAAATCAGATAAGAAGGAAGACATAAGTAAATTATCTGTAGCCGCTTTAAAGGATATGGCTAAATCAAAGGGTATTTCAGGTATTTCTAAAATGAAAAAGGCAGATTTAATTAAAGCACTTAGTTAAAAAGTTAAAAAATGGCACATAAAAAAGGAGTAGGAAGTTCTAAAAACGGTAGAGAATCAGAATCGAAACGATTAGGTGTTAAGATTTTTGGAGGACAAGCTGCAATTGCTGGCAATATTATTGTTAGACAAAGAGGAACTGTTCATAACCCTGGTGAGAATGTCTATTTAGGAAAGGATCATACCCTTCACGCAAAAGTTGACGGCATTGTAAGGTTTACAAAAAAGAAGAATAATAAATCTTTTGTTTCCATTATCCCTGCTAAAGCATAATCTTTAATTTTCAGAGTTGTACTTTTATAGTACACAATTTTTATAATGCCAATTATTCGAACAATTAGACCGAATGATAATACCGTTGTTGGTATTTGGAATATTACAGAATCAATAGATGATTTATCTAACCAGGTTGTTTTATCTTCAACATCTAAAGAGCTATTAAAAAGCAGAAAAACCAGTATTCATAAATTACAATTTCTGAGTATTAGGGCTATTTTACTAGAGTTTGGTTATTCTGACCAGGATCTATCATATATAAATAATTCTCCAATTTTAAATAATGGAAAAAAAATATCTATAAGTCATTCAAATTTATTTTCATGCGTAATAATAAGTGATTTTAAAGTTGGAATTGACGTTCAGGAGTTTAATAATAAAATTAATACCATTGCAAAAAAATTTATTGGTTATGAAACTTTATATGTAAAAGATAATGATACTCAAATCATTTCAATAATTTGGAATATTAAAGAATCAATATATAAGATTGCTGAAATCATAGGATTAGATTATAAAAACCATTTATTAGTAATACCATTCAATATAAATGACGATTTTACGTATTCATGGCTTATTTATAAAAAACGTAAGGAAAGGTATATCTCCTATTTTTTTACAATAGAAAATTATAGTTTTGCATATCTAATACATACAGGTGATGAATGAAATTTATGAGTTTTTTTTAGAGGCATATTCTAATTCTCCAACATTTATAATTATACTTGAATTTATTGCCTTTGTTTTTGGAATAATAAGTGTTGTGTATGCTAAAAAAGAAAATATATTAGTTTATCCAACAGGAATTATTTGCACGGTAATAACAATCTATCTTTTGTATAGGGCTCAGTATTTTGGTGATATGATGATGAATATTTACTATTCAATAATGAGTATATATGGATGGTGGAATTGGTCTAGAATTAAAAATAATCGTTACATAGTTCTAATAACTAGAACAAATAAAAAGGAATATTTGATAGCATCCTTTTTCTTTTTACTAACAATAGGAATTACATATACCGTGTATAAAATGAACTTAGACTCTCTTGAAATACCAAATTATATTGACATTTTTACCTCTGGAATTTTCTTTACAGCAATGTGGTTAATGGCTAACAAGAAAATTGAGAGTTGGATTTTTTGGGTTATAGGAGATATAATTACAGTACCATTATATAGTTATAGAGGATTAGGTATGTTATCTTTGCAGTACTTAATCTTTTTGATACTAGCAATACAAGGATATTTAGAATGGAAAAAGACCTTAAACAAACAGAATCAAACTGCATAAAAGTTGTGTTATTTGGCCCTGAATCTACTGGAAAAACAACTTTAGCAAAAAAACTAGCAAGACATTACAATTCAGTTTGGGTTAGAGAATATGCGAGAGAATATTTGCAAAATAAATGGAATAATCAGAGAAAAACATGTGAGCCAAAGGATCTTCTAGAAATTGCAAAAGGTCAAATAAGATTGGAAAACGAATTATCTAAAAAAACTAATTCAGTTTTAATATGTGATACAGATTTATTGGAAACTAAGGTGTACTCCGAAACATACTATTCAGACACCTGTGATCCAATGATAGAAAAATACGCAATAGAAAACTCCTATGACATGTATTTTTTAACTTACATTGATGTCCCATGGGTTAAGGATGACCTTAGAGACAAACCAAATGAAAGATTAGAGTCATTTAATATTTTTGAAAGAACATTAATCAAATATAATCGACCATATTTTGTGTTAAAAGGAAGTAAAAAAGAAAAACTAAAAAAAGCAATTAACTGTATTGATAATTTACTAAAAAAAACATAAATTTACCCTGTGAAAAAAATTTACAGTATTTTTCTTATATGTGTATTAGCTATACCAACCCTATTTGGTATAGAACATATTTTTTCAGAAGAACATATAATTTGCGATGAAGTTGAGCTCCATGTTCATGAATTGGAGAATCACTGCTCTATTTGTTATTTTTTCAATACAAACTATGATGATAGTTTTGTAGATTTTAAAAAACAAGATCGCAAATCAAATACTATAGATAGTCCAACTATAGTTTACACTAAACTTTATTCTACTAATTTTTTATTTTATTTTGATTCTAGAGGGCCTCCTTCTAATTGTTAAGACCAACTTCAGTATTAACAATTAATCATAACAAATAAAAAATAAAAATCATGAAAAAAATTATTTCATATGCCTTTATGGCATTATGCTTATTATATACAAATAAAAATATTTCCCAGACCTCAGATGAGGTAATTATAACAGAAGATTTGGATGAAGTAGTAATATCAATTCCATTCAATGAATCTGAAAAAAACAATATAATTAATGTTACAAAAGTCTCAGTTGATTTAAATAATCCATTGATGTTTCAACAAATTTCTAAATCTATTGAAAATATTCCTGGGGTATCTTTTATGACAACTGGTCCTGGAATTTCAAAACCTGTTATTAGAGGATTGAGTGGAAACAGAGTAGTTGTTTATAACCAGGGTGTTAGAATGGAAAACCAACAATGGGGAGACGAACATAGTATGGGAGTCAGTGGATCAGGAATTAGCTCTATAGAGGTAATTAAGGGTCCAATGTCAATCTTATATGGAAGTGATGCAATTGGAGGTGTTATTTATACAGTGCCTGAAGAATATACAAAATATGATGGCACTAAGGTTGATTTAAGTACCGCATATAACTCAAATTATCAGGGAATTACTACTAACATAGGTGTAAAAGGTGGGTCAAATGATTTAAAATATATTATAAGAGGTAATATGACTGATAATGGCAACTTTAATACGGCAGATGAGGAAGTTGAAAACACTTTTCTTGAAGAAAAAGATATTAAGGTAGCTTTAGGATATAGTACGAAGTCTTACGAATCAAACTTTAGAATGAATATGACAGAGACAATTGCTGGGATTCCACATGAAGAAGAACATCATGATGAGGACCATGAAGATGGTGATGAGGATGATGAGGACCATGATGATCATGAAGAAGAAGGTGAGGCTTATATAGAGACAGAAAATATGATTTTATCTTGGGAGAATATTTTTAATTTTAGTGATTCAGAGTTAAATGTCAAATTGGGCTACTCAAATAATATATTAAGAGAATATGGGGAACATGAAGAGCATGAAGAGGATCATGAAGATGGTGATGAAGACCGGGATGATGATGACCATGACGACCATGAAGAACATGAAGGCGCTCATCTCGATATGGGATTAAAAACTACAAGTCTTGACTTAAAGTATAGCTTACCAAAACTAGAAAATTTAGAAACAATAATTGGTGCAACTATTTTAAGCCAAGAAAATAAAAATAATGGAGAAGAAATGTTAATCCCAGATGCAGAAAAAATGGATATTGGAATATTTGGAGTTTGGCATTATCATCTTGATAATATTGATTTTGTATTTGGATCCAGATATGACAATAGAGAAATAAAAGTTGGTGGAGATGAATATGAATATTTTGGTTTTGTAAATTCTTTAGGATTAAAAACAAGTATAGGATCAAACTCTACCATTAGATTAAACTTGTCATCTGGCTATAGAGCTCCAAATTTATCAGAACTATTTTCAGATGGAGCTCACCATGGAACAAGTCAATATCAAATAGGCAGTACTAGCTTAGAAGAGGAAAAAAATACCCAATATGATGTTTCTTATGAGTACAGAAATAATGAAAATTTTGTTTTAGGCGTAGATGTGTTTTATAATAATATAAGTGACTACATATATTTAAGTCCAACAGGCGGTGTTATTGATGAACTAGCTGTATATAATTATGATCAGACAGATAGTAAACTCTTTGGTGGGGAAATCCAATTATCATATCAAACTGGTATTGATTGGCTGTCTTTTGACACATCAATAGAATATCTGAATGGAGAAACATCTGATGGAGATTATCTTCCAATGATTGCCCCATTAACATTTAGGCAGGATTTTACTATAGATATAAGTGATAATATTTTTGAATTGAATTTTTTATATAAGTCCAAACAGGATAATGTAAGTGAATTTGAATCTACTACTGATTCTTACTTTATAGTTAATCTTTCAGGCTCACATAAAGTTGATATGTCAGACAATTCTTTAAATATATTTTGGTCTGTAAATAATTTATTAAATCAAGAATATATTGATCATATGTCAAGATTGAAAAACTTAGGAATTCATGAAATGGGTAGAAATATCTCTGTAGGATTGAATTATAATTTTTAGTTGTTTGTTTTTATTTAGTAAAAGCGGTTATACTTTTTAGTATAGCCGCTTTTTTATATAATATTTTAAATTCAGATATATAAAAATATTATATTTGATTATTCTCATAAGGGGGTGCTTTATAGGCTGAGATCATACCCATTGAACCTAGAACAGATAATGCTGTTTAGGAATAACAAATGAATAATTCCCCTTTTTATTCTTTATAAATGAGACTTATGAAAAAATTAATCATTTTTTTTTATCTAATTACTCTTTCTGCTCTATCTCAAGAAATTGCTATAGATTCAATGAAAATAGAGAATCTTGAAGAGGTTTTAGTATCATCGGTTAGGGTAAAAAACAATATTCCAATTGCATATAATAATATTTCAAAAAAAGAAATTTCAAATAGAAATTTGGGTCAGGACTTGCCAATTTTATTAAACTTTTTGCCTAATGTTGTTACTACATCAGATGCTGGAGCAGGTATTGGTTATACTGGAATTAGAATAAGAGGTATTAATTCACAATCAACAAATGTCACCATTAATGGCATCCCTTATAATGATGCTGAATCTTTGGGAACTTTTTGGGTAGATCTTCCTGATTTTTCTTCATCGGTCGAAAATTTACAAGTTCAGAGAGGAATTGGTACATCCGTTAATGGCTCAAGTGCTTTTGGGGCTAGTATAAATATTTTAACAGATAAAATATCTGATGACCCTTATTTTGAAAATTCTAATTCTATAGGCAGTTATAATACATTAAAAAATACATTTCGATTTAGCACAGGCCTAATAAATGAGCAATTTGAATTTTCAGGGAGGTTATCTAAAATTGATTCAGACGGCTATATTGATAGGGCATCATCAGATTTAAAGTCTTATTTTTTACAACTATCATATAAAAAAAACAAGACACTTGTAAAATTCTTGAACTTTGGCGGACATGAAATAACCTATCAGGCTTGGAATGGGATTGATCCAGAAACTTTAGCAACAGACAGAACATACAATCCCTCGGGATTATATTATGATTTAAATGGACAGATTAGATTTCATGAGAATGAAGTAGATAATTATAAGCAAGATCATTTTCAATTACATTGGAGTGAAATAATAAACAATAGAATAACTTCAAATCTTGGAATCAATCTTACAAATGGTTTGGGATACTACGAACAGTATAATGAAAATAATAACCAAGATTATATAACTAGAAAATGGCTAGATAATAAATTTTTAGTATTTAATTATTCTCTTGAATACGAATACAAAAAAAATAATATAATTTTTGGAACAACATATAGCAAGTATGATGGAGATCATTTTGGAGAAATAATTTGGGCACAAAACTCAGATGATATTCAGTATAATGATTTGTATTACAATGGAAATGGAGTAAAAAAAGATTTTAGTAATTTCTTAAAATATATTTATCAGTTTTCAGATGCAATTACCATATATGGGGATTTGCAACTAAGAAATATAACATATAAAACTAATGGAGATACTTCAAATTTAGAAGATTTTTTAATTGACAAATCATATAGTTTCTTTAACCCAAAGGCTGGACTTAATTTTGAATTGAATAAAAAAAATAGATTCTATTTTTCTATTTCCAAAGCATTTAGAGAACCAACTAGAAGTGATTTTGAAAGTAATAGCCAAATTAAACCTGAAGAGTTAGTTGATATTGAATTGGGATGGAATTCTAAATTAGAAAGAATCCTTATAAATGCAAACTGGTATTATATGAAGTATAAGAATCAACTTGTACTAACTGGTGAGATAGATGATGTTGGAACACCAGTTAGAGAAAATAGTGGACAGAGTTATAGACATGGCTTAGAAATAGAATCTATACTAAACATGTCAAATAAAATCAGTATAAATGCGAACATGAGTATAAGTGAAAATAAAAACATTAATTATTTGACTTCAATTAATGGTGAAATAGTAAATTTAGGTGATACTCAAATTTCATTTTCACCAAAATTAGTTTCATCTATAGGCTTTAGTTTTAGACCAATAAACAAATTATATTTATCCTTTATAACTAAGCATATTGGAGATCAGTTTATGAGTAATACAGATTCTGATTTATCAAAATTAGACTCATATACCATATCTTATTTTAATATTGTTTTTAAATTAAAAAATACCAAATTATTTAATGAAGTAACTATTTCAGCTATAATAAATAATTTATTTAATACAAACTATGTTTCAAATGGGTATCATTACACTTATGATGACACGTGGAGTATTCCTGAACAGGTAGTAACATATGAAGGTGTTGGGTATTACCCCCAAGCTACAAGAAATTATTTATTAGGAATTGCCTTTAAGTTTTAAAAACTAGTAATTAGCAGACTACTACCATTTTGTTCTACCCTATATGTTTTTAAGCCACATGTTAATTGAGTTTCTAAAGATTGACCAGTTATTAAACTGTATTTATTTTCATCAGGGCAATTACAAGAAGCTTCTAAACCTTCTATAGACAAAATTGAACATTGACTATATGTGTGATTTGGATCGGCAGCATCCCAAGCTAAAAATCCAGTACCGGAATTTGTTACTATTACTCCACCGTTACCAATATTTCCTACGTATACTGAGTTGCTAATGAAATTCAAATCATTGTATTGAGGTAGATTTAGATTTACTTCATGAGCAACTTTTATGTTTAACAAAAAATTACACCTAGGGTCTGGATCTATATCAGAGCATGAAAAAACCCCACATAGCATAAAGTAAAATAGTATCTGTCTTTTCATTTTGTGAAATTACAATAAAATAAGATTGAAATAAATATTTTGTATATTTGATTATGATCTCGTGTAAACGAGATTTTTTTAATATAACTAGTTAATAGACAAAATATTAGATCATGAGTAAAGTCTCATATTATACTGAAGAGGGATTAAAAAACTTAAGGGAAGAGCTTAATAAATTAAAGGATATTGAGAGACCCAAAATATCTAATGCAATTGCTGAGGCAAGAGATAAGGGTGATTTAAGCGAAAATGCTGAATATGATGCAGCAAAGGAAGCTCAAGGAATGTTAGAAATGAAAATCTCAAAATTAGAAGAAACTTTAGCTGGAGCTAGATTAATGGATGAGAGTCAGCTAGATACTTCTAAAATATTAGTATTATCGAAAGTTAAAATTAAAAATGAGGCTAATGGAATGGAGATGGACTATATGCTAGTGGCAGATGGTGAAGCAGATTTAGCTTCTGGGAAAATATCTGTAAATTCCCCAATTGGTAAAGGATTACTGGGAAAATCAGTTGGAGATGTAGCTGAAATAAGTGTTCCAAATGGTACTTTAAAATTTAAAATCTTAGAAATTTCTAGATAAATGTCATCAATATTTTCAAAAATTATTTCCGGAGATATTCCATGCTTCAAAGTTGCTGAAAATGAAAACTTTTTAGCTTTTTTAGATATTAACCCAAATACTAAAGGACATACATTGTGTATCCCAAAGGTTGAAGTTGATGATTTTCTGGATCTTGATCCAGAACTTTTTAAGGAATTAATTAATTTTTCTAGAAATGTTGCTTTAGCAATTAAAAACACTATTCCTTGTGAAAAGGTAGCTTTATCTATTATTGGACTAGAAGTACCTCATGTTCATGTTCATTTAATTCCAATAACTGATATTAAAGATGTAACATTTATAAATAAGATAAAGTTAGAAGAAGATGAGTTTATTGATGTTTCAGAAAAAATTTCTTTAGCCTATAGTTCTCTTTAATTGAATTTTTATTGTTGTGCCTTCTCCAATTTTTGAAGAAACTACCTCTATAGTTCCTTTATGATAATCTTCAATTATTCTTTTTGATAAAGAAAGACCTAATCCCCAACCTCTTTCTTTAGACGTATAACCAGGATCAAATATTTTATTAAAAAGCTTTTTATCTATTCCAATACCAGTATCTGTTATTAATACATCAACCAATAATTTTGTTTCAGCTATCTCAATTGTAATATCTCCTTTGCCTTTCATTGAATCAATACTATTTTTTATAAGATTTTCAATTGTCCATCCATAAAGCTGAGGATTTAGTAATGTTATAATTTCTTTTTTTGGAGTTTCTATTTTAAAACTCACTGAATTTGAAGTCCTGTTTTTCATATACTCAAGAGCACTTTTAGTTTCAGCAATAATATCATTTTTTTCAAGTATTGGAACTGAGCCAATCTTACTAAATCGATCAGTAATTATATTTAGCCTTTTAATGTCTTTTTGAATTTCATCAATATAATTATCATCAATATTTTTGGTTTTTAGAATTTCTACCCAACCCATAATGGAAGATAATGGCGTTGCAATTTGGTGAGCAGTCTCTTTAGCCATTCCTGACCATAATTTATTTAAAGCAGAAGTTTTTGAGCTTCTATAAAAGAAATATACTACAGATCCAAATAGAAATACTATTAGAAGAAGCGCTAGTGGATAATATTTTAATTTATTAATAACAGTTGAATTTCCATAATATAAAATTGACAACAACTCCCCATTAAATGTAATTTCTATTGGTTTATTTTCTTTAGAAAATTTTTCAATTAGTTTAGCAACTAAAACTGAGTCTGAAGGTTTAAAATTTTCTATATGATTATGTTCAATACTTCCATCTATATTTTTCATAATCATTGGAGTAGAAGTATTTTTTCTTAAAATATCTAAAGTAAGCGAAGATATATTTTCTTGATCAGAATTTATTAATTCAAGTTGAGCTTTAGACCATATCTCCATTTTAATTCTTTCTTCACTTTTAAAATTTTGAAAGAAAATGTAGGTATTCCAAAGTATTAATGAAATTATTATAAATGACCCTATAATAATTGACCATCTAATAATGTTTGTATTACCTTTCATTCTTTAATAAAAAAATAGTGATACTAAATATAGTGAGATTAAATCAAAACAAACTATTCATTAATTTGCAAATAATTGCTAATCTTTATTTTAGATTGTTAAATTTGTCAATTCATATTAATCAGAAATCAAATTAAATGGAAGTTCAGGGTAAAATCAAATTGGTAGGAAATGTTCAAGAAATAACAGATAGTTTCAGAAAAAGGGAATTAGTAATTGTAACACAAGAACAATATCCGCAAACATTGTGTGTTGAGTTTGTACAGGATAAAACAGATTTGTTGAATGGCTTTCAGGAAGGTCAAGATGTAAAAATTGGTGTTAATTTAAGAGGTAGAGAATGGGAAAAACCTGGAACTAATCCAAAAGAAATTAAATATTTTACTTCTCTTCAAGGATGGAGAATCGAGCCTTTGCAGAACCAAAATTCAGATCATCAAGAGCCTGGACTAGATTCATTAAGTCCTTTTGAGCCAGCTGATGATGTAAACAAAGAGGATCTAGATGATCTGCCTTTTTAACAGGATTTATATTTCTGTTATCAGACATAATCTGCTTATTTAAGAAATAATTTATACATATATGTTAAGTGAAAAGGATTTAATATTATTTAATGACAAGGATAAATTTTTAAAAATTTTAAAAAATAAACTCCCTGCTAAAAAATACAAAAAAGTCATTGACAGGGTAGATTATAATAATGAGTTGTTGTCTCTACAATCTAAATTAGTAGATCTTCAGAACTTTATTAAAAATCAAAATTTAAGGGTTTGCATTATATTAGAAGGAAGGGATGCTTCAGGAAAAGGAGGTGCTATTAAACGTTTTTCTCAACACTTGAATCCAAGAAATTCTAGAATTGTTGCTCTTCCTGAGCCAACTTTAGAAGAAAAAGGTCAATGGTATTTTAGAAGGTATATGAAAATGATGCCAAATCCTGGTGAGATAGTATTTTTTGATAGAAGTTGGTATAATAGAGCAGTAGTTGAACCAGTGATGGGGTTTTGCACAAATAAAGAATATGATGAATTTATGGCACAGGTAAATGACTTTGAAAAAATGTTGATAGATGATGGTGTTTGTATTATAAAATTTTGGTTTTCAATAACAAAATCTGAACAAAAAAAACGTTTTCAAAAAAGGATAACTAACTCCCTAAAGTCATGGAAATTTAGCAAGGTTGATTTGGAAGGTCAAAAACGTTGGAATTTATATACTAAGTATAAGAAAAAGATGTTTAAAAAATCAAGCACAAAAACTTCTCCATGGATTAATATTAAAAGCAATAATAAATTAAAGGCAAGAATTGAATCCATTAAACACATATTGTCAAGATTTGAAATTTCTAAAAAAGGAATTGTAGTTGATAATGAAATTATTACTTTGATAAAATAAAAAGATGACTCAGAAACTTTCAAATAAGGAAATAAAATTATTGACTTCCAGAAAAGGTTTGGTAAACTTGATCAGTAGACGCAATACTTCTATTGCAAAAACTATTAAATATGTAAAGTATGAATTTGAGTTAAAAAAATTGCAATCAGAGATGATTAAATTACAGAATTGGGTTTATGATAATAAGAAAAAGGTTATTGTAATATTTGAGGGGAGAGATGCTGCAGGAAAAGGAGGAGCAATTAGAAGAGCTGTAGAGCATCTTAATCCAAGAAGATTAAAAGTAGTAGCACTTCCAAGACCAAATAAAAGTGAAAGTTCACAATGGTATTTTCAAAGGTATATAGAAAAATTACCTAAACAGGGGCGTATGGTATTTTTTGATAGGAGTTGGTATAATAGAGCTGTTCTGGAACCAGTCAACAAATTTTGTACTGATAACGAATATGAAACTTTTATGTCACAGGTAAATGACTTTGAAAAAATGTTGGTTGATTCAGGGTTTTATTTGTTAAAGTTTTATTTTTCCATTGATAAGGACGTTCAAGAAAAAAGATTTAATGAAATAAAAAATAGTCCAATAAAAAGATGGAAGTATACTAAGATTGACAAAAAAGCTCAACGATTATGGGAGGAGTATACTTACTATAAGGATATTATGTTTGAGAAAACAAATACTAAAAATTGTCCTTGGCATATTATAAAAGCAAATAAGAAAATTTATGCCAGAACTACTGCTATTAAAATGATTTTAGAGAATATTCCTTACGACAAAAACTATAAGATAGTAAACAAAAAAATTAAATTCTAGATTAAGTTTTTTTCTATAAAATCATTAACTCTATAGGCATTATTAATTTTGAATTCTCCAATTTCTGTTCTTTTTAGCATTGAAAGATAACCTCCTGAATTAATTCTTTTCCCAAAATCATTTGCTATTGATCTAATATATGTGCCCTTGCTACAGCATATTTTAAAGTCAATATCGGGAATATTAATATTAGTAATATTAAACTCAAAAATTTCTATTTCTCTAGATTTAATTTCTACTATTTCTCCTGCTCTTGCATATTTATAAAGTCTTTTACCATCTTTTTTTATTGCTGAATATATTGGCGGGGTTTGATTAATAGTTCCTAAAAAAGTCTTAACGGTTGAAAGAATCAATTTTTTTGTAATATGACTTGTTGGATATGTTTTGTCAATATCAGTTTCACAATCGAAAGATGGTGTTGTAGCTCCTAATGTTATAGTTCCTTCATATGTTTTTTTTAATCCACTTATGCCATCTATTTTTTTTGTTAATTTCCCCGTACACAATATCAGTAACCCAGTGGCTAATGGATCAAGAGTTCCCGCATGACCTACTTTTATTTTTTTTATTGAAAATTTCTTTTTGATTGCCCCTCTAATCTTATTAACTACATCGAATGAAGTCCATCCGATCTCTTTATTAATTAATAAAATTTTTCCAGAAATTAAATCTTTATCAGTCATTATATTGACGCAATAATTATTGATACTGTTCCAAGGATTATACAATATGCACTAAATATATTTAAACTATTATTTTTAACAATTTTTAGCATTAATTTACATGCAAAAATACCTGTTAGAAATGCACTAAGGAATCCAAAAAAATAAATATCATATTGCACATTATCAAATACTATATTATTGCTAAATATATCTTTAATAATTTTACCAAATATTAAGGGAATTACCATTAGAAAAGAAAATTTTGCAGTTTGGGTTTTATTATTTCCTAAAAGTAATGATGTACAAATAGTAGCACCAGATCTAGATATTCCAGGAATCATAGCAATTGCTTGAGAAATTCCAATTAAAAATGAGTGATAATATGATATACTTGTATTTTTTTCTTTACTAATCCTAGTTAATAATAATAATACCCCAGTAATGATTAGCATTGAACCAACTAATGTTATATTGCCTGTGAACAATTTCTCAATTTCTTTTTCATAAAATAAACCTATAAAAACAGCCGGAACCATTGAAATGATTATTTTAAATAAATATTTATGATTTCCATTAATTGAATTAGAAATAGAGCCTTTTAAAAGTTTTGTTATATCATCTTTGAAAATTATAATTGTACTTAGGGCAGTTGCAAAATGTAATATTATTGTAAATAGTAGGTTTTCAGTTGCTAATAGATCAGCATTTAATATTTCTCTACCAATTTCTAAGTGTCCGCTTGATGATACTGGAAGAAATTCAGTTAATCCTTGAATAATTCCCAAAATTATAGCATCAACTATATCCATTATTATTTTTTATCAGAAATTAGTATTGCATAGACTTGAATACCAAGGCCAATTAAGACCAATAAGGGGGCTACTCTTATTCTCCTAAAATTGTAAATTTCTTCATTAAAAATATTAGGATCATTACTTTCTCCCCCCGACATTATTATAAAACCAATTAGAATAAAAATTAATCCAATACAGCTAATTAAATAATTCTTTTTTGTAAACAATAATTTCTTGTTTGATCCTTTTTTTTCTTTCATATTAGAAGTTAAATTTTTCAGTATTCAGATTCAATATGTTTTGTGTTGCGAAGTAAGTACTTGTCCAGCTAATTATAATGCCTAATACTATTATAATAACAAATAATATAGCTAATAATGATATGTTTAATATTTCCATTATTGATATAGTTTGATTAATATAAGCAATTAATATAGCCAATCCAATAGATGCTATAATTGAGCTTATTAAACTTAGCTTAATATTTTTTATTATAAATGGCTTCCTAATAAAATATTTTGTTGCACCAACCATTTGCATTGTTTTTATTGTATGTCTATTTGAGAAAATAGAGAGCCTTATAGAGCTGTTAATTATAATAAAGGCAATTAGTGTAAATACAATTGAAGCAGGAAGTATCCAAAATGCAATTTTATTAAGGTTTTTGTTCATGATTGAGATTAAGTCTCTATCATAAATAATATCATCAACAAATTTATTTTCTAATATTTTAGTAGAAATACTGTCCAATAATATATTATTTATATAATTTGCTTTTATATTTACATCAATTGAGTTAACTAAAGGATTATAGCCAATATCATCAATAAAATCTTCTCCATATTCTTCCTTCATAAATATCGCCGCCTCATCTTTTGAAATGAACTCTATGTTTTTTATGTAAGAAGCCATTGCTAAACTATTCTTTAATTGATTTATTTCAACATTTTTTATGTCATCTTTTAGATATATTGATACAGTTAGTTTTTCCTTGAAAGAATTGCCTATAGATTTAATACTTATTACAGAAAGTCCAAGGACACCAAATAAGAATAAAACTATTGATATTATTACAATTACAGAGAAATAAGATGAAAGCAATCTTTTTTTCTGTAATTCTTCAAATTGTTGATTCATGTTTGGATATTAGTTTAGGCAAAAATAATGAACAAAATCAAATATTTAAAAAGATTTTGTTATAAGAAAATGTAAATTTGTTTAATATCAATGGTTTAAACCAAATGAAGTATAATTTTAGATCAATAGAAAAAAAATGGCAGAAGTATTGGGCAAATAATAATACCTATCAGACTAATATTGATTTAAATAAGAAAAAATATTATGTAATGGATATGTTCCCTTATCCAAGTGGGGAAGGTCTACATGTTGGACATCCATTAGGGTATATAGCTTCAGATATTTATGCTAGATATAAAAAATTAAAAGGGTTTAATGTACTTCATCCTCAGGGATATGATAGTTTTGGTTTGCCTGCAGAGCAATATGCAATACAAACTGGACAACATCCCAAAAAAACAACTGAGAAGAATATTAATACATATAGGAGTCAACTAGATAAAATAGGGTTTTCATTTGATTGGTCTAGAGAATTTAGAACTAGTGATCCAGATTATTATAAATGGACTCAATTAATTTTTATTAAACTATTTGAGTCATGGTATGATAAGAACCAGGATAAGGCTAGGCCAATAAACCAGCTAATAAACATTTTCTGTAAATCAGGAAATTATAACCTAAATGCGTCTTCAAATAAAAATATCTTTCAATTTTCTGCAGATCAATGGAATGAATTTAATGATGATAAAAAGGAGGAAGTATTACAAGATTATAGGCTTGCATATTTAGCAGAATCAGAAGTTAATTGGTGTTCTGAACTAGGCACAGTATTAGCTAATGATGAAATTGTAAATGGAGTGTCTGAAAGAGGCGGATACAAAATTGAAAAGAGATCAATGTTACAATGGAATATGAGAATTAGCGCATATGCAGATAGATTATTAAATGATTTAGATAAAATTGATTGGTCAACTTCAATGAAGGAAACTCAAAGAAACTGGATTGGCAAGTCAATAGGTGTTTCAATGAAATTTAACATTTTTGGCCATGATGATTCTATTGAGGTTTTTACTACCAGACCAGACACCATTTTTGGAGTTAGTTTTATGACTTTGGCTCCTGAGCATGATCTTGTATTAAAAATTAGTACTAATGAAAAAAAAGATGAAGTAGAGAAATATATAAAATTTGCATCAAATAGAACTGAGAAAGATAGAATTTCAGAAGTAAAAAAGATTACAGGTGTATTCACAGGAGCCTATGCTGAACATCCTATTAGTAAAAATAAAATTCCAATATGGATTGGAGACTATGTGTTAGCTACTTATGGAACTGGTGCAGTAATGTCTGTACCATGCGGGGATCAAAGAGATTATGATTTTGCAAAGTTCTTTGATATAGACATTCCTAATATTTTTAAAGATATAAATATTTCAGATCAAGCTTTTATAGATAAGCAGGGCTTTAAATTAAAAAACAGCTCCTTCCTAGACGGACTTACATTTAATGAAGCTACAGACGCAATTGTTGCCATGTTAGAGAAGGATAATATAGGTACTAAAGAAATTAATTATAGACTAAGAAATGCTGTTTTTTCTAGACAAAGATATTGGGGTGAACCATTCCCAGTCTATTACGTTAATAACATACCAAAAATTATTGATAAGAATTATTTGCCTATAAAATTGCCAGATGTACAAAAATACCTTCCAACTGAATCAGGAGAACCTCCATTAGGAAGAGCAGAAAACTGGGCATGGGATGTGGAAGAAAATAAAATTGTTGAAAAACAAAAAATTGACAACAAAAAAGTATTCCCTATTGAATTAAATACAATGCCTGGATGGGCTGGCAGTTCTTGGTATTTTCTAAGGTATATTGACCCCAATAATTCTAATGAAATATGCAGTAAGGAATCTTTGGATTACTGGTCAAATGTTGATTTATATATTGGCGGAAGTGAGCATGCAACTGGACATCTGCTTTATTCTAGATTTTGGACTAAATTTTTATTTGATTTAGGAATGATACCATTTGATGAACCATTCAAAAAATTAATAAATCAAGGTATGATCTTAGGTTCAAGTGCAATAATCTATAGAATGTCAGGAACTAATAAATATATTTCAAAGGATTTATTAAAAAATGAGAAGGTTGAAGAAATCCATGTTGATGTAGGGCTCGTTAATTTTTCGGATGAATTAGATATTGATGCACTTAAAAAATGGCAGCCTATGTTTGATGAAGCAGAATTTATTTGTAAAAATTCCTTTCTTGTTGAGAGAAAAATTGAAAAAATGTCTAAAAGATGGTATAATGTGGTTAATCCAGATTTAATATGTGAAGAATATGGAGCAGATAGTCTAAGATTATTTGAGATGTTTTTAGGTCCTTTAGAACAATATAAGCCATGGAATACTTCTGGAATTGTTGGCACACATAATTTTTTAAAAAAATTGTGGAGATTATATGTTGATGATGCAGGGATAAAAGTGAAAGATATTAAGCCTGAAAAAGATAGCTTAAAAACCCTTCACAAAACAATAAAGAAAATTGATAATGATATAGAAACCTATTCATTTAATACTGCTGTTTCAAATTTTATGATTGCAGTAAATGAATTAACTGATCAAAAATGCATTAGCAATGAAATACTGTCTCCTCTGTTAATAATTCTATCTCCATATGTTCCACATATTACTGAGGAATTATGGAGTTTGCTAGGCAATAAACAATCAATAACAAAGGAATCTTTTCCTGTTTATGAAAAGAAGTTTCTAAAAGAGGCAAGTAAAGTTTATCCTGTATCAATTAACGGAAAAGTGAGACTTAAGTTAGAATTATCGCTTGATCTTGATAATAAACAAATAGAAGAAATTTTATTAAATCATAATGATGTTATTGCTAAGTTAGATGGTGCATCTCCAAAGCGAATTATTATTGTGCCAGGAAAAATTATTAACTTAGTGATTTAGAGGCATTTAGTTATGGAAGTATTTTGGGTAGTTATTTTTGTAGATCTGATTTTTATTGCAATAGCATATTTAGTAAATAAAGACAATGCTAAATATTTAGTGGCTGGATACAATAGAATGTCAATTAAAGAAAGAGAAAAATTTGACTTAAATAATTTTCTCATTTTTTGGAAGAAATTTTTTGTTAATCTTACTATATCTTCTACTTTAATATATGTAATATCATTTTTTATTTTTAACGTTGGTATAGCAACATTAATTTGGTCAGCAGCATTGATTCTTCCATGGCCAATTTTTATTTACAAGGCACAAAAATTTCTAAGTTAATTTTTACAATTTAAACGGCACAATCTTTTCTTTAAAGACTATGTTATACTCTTCTAGTTCTTTTAAAATTGGGAGATAAACATCTTTTGAAACTGGAAGCTGAACTCCCTTAGATTTTATTTGATTATTTAAAATAGCTAGAGCAGCAATAGCAAGGGGCAATCCAACTGTTTTTGACATTGCTGTATAAGTTTCATCTTCACCTATACTAACCATAGTTGAATCTATTTGATGTAGCTTATTATTTTTTTTGTATCCAAACTTGTGGTACATAACAACCATGTCTTTATCATTTTTTTCTAATTTCCATTTTTGCAATAGTATGTGTTCTAATATTTGAGCAGGTGTTGCATTATCAAGAGGAATTTTTGCTTTATCATCAAAAATATTTAATTCTAATAGTTTATTCCATATGATACTTTTTTCATTTAATTCAAACTGATTTTTTATTTTTGATTCTGTTGATTCTTTAGGATTTAATGAAAGAAAATAATTAATATAATCTCTGTTACTCATTTTTACAGAGTCTTTAATAGTATAGCTATCGTCTGTCATACCAAGCGTAACAAACACATCCCAAGCTTTAGAAAAGCCTGCTCTCCTTATAGTACCTCTAAAAAGTGTATCAATATTATCTAAACTATATATCCTTCTATATTTTAGTGAATCTCTGTTGGCATAGGCTTCAAATTTTCCATATTTTTCAATTTCTAATGGTTCAACATTTTTAAAAAGATTTTTATAGCTAATTTGTTTTAATTTGTTTTCTTCAATATATTTTGCATCACCTCCTTGACCCGCTAAGACTACATTCCTAGAATTCCATGTAAATTTATAGTTCCACAAATTATTATCATTTTCTGGAGCGATTAATCCTCCAGTATATGATTTAAACATGATCAATTCATTTCCATCATTTTTAATTTGATCTATTATTTTCATTGCACTCATATGATCAATTCCGGGGTCAAGCCCAATCTCATTCATAAATATAACCCCCGCTTTTTTAACCTGTGAATCTAACGCATTCATTTCATCACTAATATATGATGCAGTTAAAAGATTTTTTTTATAAAATAAACACTTTTTTGCAACATGCATATGAAATCTAGCAGGAAGCATAGAAATAACAATATCAGCTTTAGAAATATAATCACTGCTGGTTTTTTCGTTTAGAATATCGAATTTAATTGCCTTAGCTTTGTTAGAACCAATAGATAGTTTTTTAGCATTATCTATGTCAATATCTCCAATGGTTATAAAGAGATTTTCATTTGCAGATTTTTTAACTAAATATTTTACTATATATGATGAGGATTTTCCCGCCCCTATTATCAAAATTTTTCTCATTATTATCAAATAAAATATTAAGTAATATTACTAAAATAAAATTCTATTAATTAATAATTTTAGATTATTTTTATCAACTATTTAAATAATTAATATAAGTTATTTATTATGGACAAAAGCTCTTATAATTCAAGCAATATTTCATTAGATAATTATGGAATATTTGAATCAATAATAAGATACAATCTTTCTGTAGCGGACTTATATGAAATTTCAATTTCAAAAAATTTTGGAAGATTAACCAATCAGGGGGCTTTAGCAATAAATACTGGAAAATTTACAGGAAGATCTCCAAAAGATAGATATATAGTTAAAGATAATATTACTGGAGAAAAAGTTTGGTGGGGTGATATAAATATTCCTGTTCAGGAATCTGTATTTGACAACTTATATAAAAAAATAACTAGTCATTTATGTAAAAAGGAGCTGTATGTCAGAGATGCCTATGCTTGTGCAAATCAAGAATGTAGAATTAACATTAGAACTATTTGTGAATTCCCTTGGAGTGATCTTTTTGTTTATAATATGTTTCTAAGAATCCAGGAGGAGGAAATAAAAGAATTTACTCCTGATTGGACAATAATTAATGCACCCACCTTTTATGCGAATCCAGAAATAGATAATGTAAAAGCTGAAAATTTTTCAATAATTAATTTTACTAAGAGAATTATTATTGTTGGGGGGACCGGTTATACAGGAGAAATAAAAAAGGGAATTTTTTCAGTACTAAACTTTACTTTACCTGTTTTTAAAAATATTTTACCCATGCATTGTAGTGCCAATACAGGAAGTAACGGGGACACCTCTATTTTCTTTGGTTTATCTGGCACTGGTAAGACAACTTTATCTACTGACAGTAGTAGAAGGTTAATTGGTGATGATGAGCATGGATGGAATTCAAATAATCAAATCTTTAATTTTGAGGGAGGATGTTACGCTAAGGTTATAAATTTGTCAAATGAAAAGGAGCCCGAGATATATAATGCAATAAAATCTGGAGCATTGTTAGAGAATGTAATTATTGATGAAAATGGTGTAGTTGATTATAAAAACAAATCCATTACTCAAAATACTAGAGTTAGTTATCCTATACATTTTATTGAAAATATTATGATTCCTTCACAGGGAGAAACCCCTAAAAATATATTTTTTTTAACAGCAGATGCTTTTGGAGTATTGCCTCCTATCTCAAAATTAAATCCTTCTCAATCTGCATATCATTTTATTTCTGGATATACATCAAAAGTTGCTGGTACGGAGACCGGGGTTAATGAGCCAGAACCATCATTCTCAGCTTGTTTTGGAGCACCATTTATGCCATTACATCCAACAGTTTATGCAAAAATGTTGATTAATAAGATGAAAAACTCAAAAGTTAATGTCTGGTTAGTTAATACTGGATGGACTGGCGGTCCATATGGTGTTGGAAAAAGAATGGAGTTGAAATATACAAGAGCTATGATAAATGCTGCAATGGATGGAAAATTAGATGAAATAAACAAAAACAATTATCATATTCATTCAGTTTTTAATGTTCAGCAACCAAGAGAATGTCCTAATGTTCCCTCAGGAATTTTAAGCCCAAGACAAACTTGGAATAATGATTCAGAATATTATAAAAAGGCATATATGTTATCTAGATTTTTTGTACAGAATTTTGAAAAATTCAAGAAATTTGCTGACAACAATATTTTAGACGGAGCACCTAACTTAAAATAATCTACTTCTTATTTTTTTTAGATATATAATTGTCTAAAGCCATTGTCATTGAAGGAAATTTCGATGAAGGAGCAAAGATGTCTACGTTGAGACCTTTTTCCTCAACTGCCTTTTTTGTTATTGAACCAAATACTGCAATTTTGGTCCCATTTTGTTTAAATTCTGGAAAATTATGGAATAGAGATTCTATCCCAGAAGGACTAAAGAAAACTAATACATCATATGTAACATTAGATAATTTAGATAGATCACTTATAACAGTTTTATAAAAAATACATCTTTTCCACTTAATATCTAGACTTTCAAGCAGTTTTGGCACCTCAGGTTTTAGCTTATCAGTACTAGGAAGTAAAAAACTCTCATTTTTATGTTTAGATATTATAGGACATAATTCTTCAAAAGATCTTTTTCCTACATAAATCTTCCTTTTTCTGTATACAACATATTTTTGAAGATAGAATGCGACTGCTTCAGATTGACAAAAATATTTCATAGAATCAGGCACCTTAAATCTCATTCTTTCACATATTCTAAAAAAATGATCTACTGCGTACCTGCTTGTTAAAATTATAGAAGAAAATTTAGATAAATCAAGCTTTTGCAGCCTAATCTCTTTAAGGGTTGCCTCTTTTACATGTATAAAAGGAACAAAATCCATTTTTAACTTCCTTTTTTTCTGAAGTTCAAAAAAAGGTGAATTAACCAATGTTGGTTTAGGTTGTGATATTAAAACTGTCTTTATTTTGCCCATTATTAAAGATCTAAATCTCTCTTATAGAGAAATAAAAAAATTATACAACAATATATATGGTATAATTTCGAGTGTGCAAAGATACAAAATAAAATAAAACCAGCTTTTTTTGATGGTTTTAAGGTGTAAAATGAATGAATTTGAATATCCTACCAATTTTAGGAATAATATTGTCAATGCAATTATTATAATGATATAGATATTAGGATTAAATAAATATAGCAGCATTATATTAGAACAGAGAACAACTAATCCTATAAGATTATTATAATTTATTTTTTCATTCAAGTATAGCTTAATCAATGATTTTATATTAAAAAACCATGAAATTCCTATTTCTGCTATATTTTTTAATATTAAGAAAACTATTATAACTTTAATAATATCAATTATTTCTATAAAATCATATCTTATTCTAAGATCATTATATACCAGATTAGATAGGTAAATAAATAAACCAAGAGATATAATGAAATTTAATTGCAGAAAGTAATCAAATAAGTAATAAACTGCCTTTTCATTTTTATATTTTTTTAGATAATAATTATTCCAAAATATTTTACTAAATGAATTAAATTTTTGTTGATTATTATATTTAACAAAAGTAATTACAATCATAAGTGATAGTATAATTAATGTGAAAGGATCCCTTATTAATATATCTCTGATCATTACTACAAAATTATAGATAATAAACTACAAACATTATCATACAAATATTATATTTTTGTTTAAAAGAAAAAATTAATGAATGATGTATTGATCATAATACCAACTTACAATGAAATTGAAAATATTGATAAAATTATTAGATCTATTTTTGATTTATATAGTGATGCGCATATCCTAGTAGTTGACGATAATTCGCCTGATCAAACATCTTCAAAAGTAATAGAACTTCAAACGATATTTAAAGAACAATTACATCTTCAAATTAGAAAATCTAAATTTGGATTAGGTCCTGCTTATATTCATGGATTTAAATGGGCTGTTGACAAACAATATAATTTTATTTTTGAAATGGATGCAGACTTATCCCATGACCCCAAGGATATAAAAAATCTTTATAATAAATGTAATGAAGGACTGGCTGATTTATGTATAGGATCTAGATATAAACAAGGAATTAATGTTGTAAATTGGCCTTTAGGAAGAATAATTTTATCCTTATTTGCTTCATATTATGTTAGATTATTTACAGGGATGAATATTAAAGACCCCACTTCTGGATTTGTGTGTTATAAACGAAATGTACTTGAAAAAATTAATTTGGATATGGTTAAATTTGTTGGATATGCTTTCCAAATTGAAATGAAGTATAAATCCTATCTTAATCATTTTAAACTTGTTGAAATTCCAATAGTTTTTAAAGATAGAAAGTATGGTCAATCTAAGTTAGATGCATCAATTATTAAAGAAGCGATTCTTGGGGTTATTAGTATGAGAATTAAAAGTTTTTTTTACAAGGATTTTTAGTATGATAAACAGTATTTTAATTAAAAATGGAAGAATAATTAATGAAGGGAATGAATTTCTTTCTGACATATATATCGAGGGCAATAAGATAAAAGAAATATCTCCTACTATTAGCCCAAAATCATCTGACACAATTACTATTGATGCTGAAGGAAATTATATTATTCCAGGATTGATAGATGATCAGGTTCATTTTAGAGAGCCAGGATTAACAAATAAGGGAGAAATTTATACTGAATCTAGAGCAGCAGTTGCTGGAGGTATAACATCATATTTAGAAATGCCTAATACTATTCCTCAGACAACTACTCAATCTAAATTAGATGATAAATTTAGGATAGCATCAAAAAACTCATTAGCAAATTATTCTTTTATGTTTGGATGCACTAATGATAACATTGAAGAAATCTTAAAGCTAGATCCTAAGGAAGTGCCAGCATTAAAAATATTTTTAGGGTCATCTACTGGAAATATGCTTGTAGATAATATTGAAGTATTGGAAGAGATATTCTCAAAATGTAATTTACCCATTGCAGTTCATTGTGAAGATGAGAGTACAATAAAGAAGAATCTTAAACTTTATAGTGAGATATACGGTGAAAAAATTCCTATAAAATTTCATTCGAAAATAAGAAATGAGGAAGCTTGTTATCTTTCTTCATCAATGGCTATTGATTTGGCTAAAAAAACAGGTGCTAGATTACATGTATTTCACATTTCAACTAAAAAGGAAACAAATTTATTTACAAATACTATTGATTTAAAAGATAAAAAAATAACATCTGAGGTATGCATTCATCATTTAACATTTACTGATGATGATTATGAAAAATATGGATCAAGAATTAAGTGGAATCCTTCAATAAAAACCTCAAATGATCAAGATGGTTTGTGGAAAGCATTAAATGATGATAGAATAGACATTATTGCAACCGATCATGCTCCACACACATATGAAGAAAAAAACAATGACTATATTAATTGTCCTTCTGGAGGACCGCTAGTTCAACATTCTCTTGTTGCAATGTTGGAGGGATACCATAAGAATAAGATAAAATTGGAAAAAATTGTAGAAAAAATGTGTCATAATCCAGCTATTTTATATGAAATAGAAAACAGAGGTTATATTAGGGAAGGATATTATGCTGATTTAGTCATTTTTAATCTAAATAATCCATGGACCGTTAATAAAGAAAACATATTATATAAATGTGGTTGGTCACCATTTGAAGGTACTACCTTTAGGTCAAGAATATCTCATACAATAGTAAATGGAAATATTGTTTACTTTAAGGATAAGATCATTGATAAATATATGGGTAAGAAATTAACTTTTAAAAGATGAAAAAATTAATCTTTATAGTTTTTATTATTTTTAGTTGTAATAAAGATTCTGAGAAAATAATTGTTCCAGAAAATTTAATATCCCATGAAAAGATGATTGATGTTATTTATGAAATGACTTTAATAAATGTTTCTAAAGGAGTAAATAGGAGTGTTTTAGAAAATAATGGAGTAGTTCCTGAAATATATATTTTTAATAAATATAAAATTGACAGCCTTCAGTTTGCTTTAAGTAATGAATTTTATTCTAATGATTTAGATAAGTATTTGGAGATATATAATAGTGTTAAAGAAAAGCTCCAGCAAAACAAGCAAATAGCACTAGATAGCATAGAAGTTTACAAAAAAGATAGGGCTAAGAGGAGTAAAGAAATTGCAAATGAGAATAGGATGATAAATTCAAAAATAAAAGATAGTATTAAGATTATAAAATCAAGGATGCTTTTGAAAAAAAAAAATTAATCAATTAACTTTCAGTATATTTAATTAAATGAAATTAAAATCTTTTATAGATGAAATAAAGTGGAGAGGAATGATTCATGATATCATGCCTGGATTTGAAAATTTTATAAAGGATGAAGTCAAATCTGCATATATAGGTTTTGATCCTACTGCTAATTCATTACATATAGGCCATCTAGTTCCAATAATGCTATTGGCACATTTTCAAAGATCAGGACATCGTCCAATTGCATTAATTGGTGGCGCAACAGGAATGATCGGGGATCCATCTGGAAAATCAACTGAAAGAAATTTACTAGAAGAGGAGACTATAAAAACCAACCAAGAGCATATTAAGGAGCAATTATCTCATTTTTTGGATTTTGATAAATCAAAAGAAAATTCGGCATTATTATTAAATAATTTGGAATGGATGAAAGGATTAAAATTCTTAGATTTTATTCGTGATATTGGTAAACATATGACAGTTAATTATATGATGGCAAAAGATTCAGTAAAAAATAGGATTTCCAGTGATGAAGCAGAAGGAATGAGTTTTACAGAATTCTCTTATCAATTAGTTCAGGGATATGATTTTCTTTATTTGCATAAAAATTTTCAATGCTCTATTCAAATGGGCGGTAGTGATCAATGGGGAAATATCACTAGTGGTACTGAGCTAATAAGAAAAATGGATAATGGCAAAGGATATGCATTAACTTGTCCATTAATAACAAAATCTGATGGCAGTAAGTTTGGAAAAACTCAAGAAGGTAATATTTGGCTTGATGCTAAGAAGACTTCTGTTTATAAATTTTATCAATATTGGCTAAATACTTCAGATCAAGATGCTGAAAAATATATAAAAATATTTACATTTTTATCAGAGAAAGAAATTAAGAATTTGATATTAGAACATGAAAAAGCTCCCCATTTAAGAACTCTTCAGAAAGCTCTTTCTAAAGAAATTACTTCAATTGTTCATTCTGATAACGCATATAAAAATGTTCTAAAGGCATCAAATATTTTGTATAGTGAGAACTTTATGAAAGACATTGAAGTTTTAGATGAATCAATTTTTCTTGAAATATTTGAGGGTGTTCCTCAATATGAAATTCAATCATCTATGATAAAAAATGGTATGGATATGATTTCAGCTTTATCTGATAAAACAAATTTTTTAAAATCAAATTCCGAAGCAAGAAGAGCTTTAAAAGAAAATTCAATATCAGTTAATAAAATTAAAGTGGATGAAGGCTACATAATAGAAAAAAAGGACTTAATAAGTAATAAATACATCATATTAAATAAGGGTAAGAAAAATACATATATAATTAAAGTAATCTAAATTTATTCTATTAGTAGGTTACACCCTCTTTGATCAGAATTATCTAATCTTCCAAGAATTTCAAAATTATCATCCTTATCTATTTTACCTAAATCATCCGTAGCAATAAATGAACAAGAATTATAATTGGCTAGGTCAATTACATTTACGCCCCCACTTCTAAAGTCAGCTTTAATTTTCATTGGATCTTCAGACTCTCTTATATACACTTTCATCCATGGTGGACACTGAAATTTTTCATTATTTAATGAATACGCCTGAGACATTAATTCAGTCATTCCATATTCACTATTAATATTTTTTACCCCAAACCCATTTTTAAGCAAATCATGTAACTCCCTTCTTACTAATTCTTTTCTGTTTCCTTTCATACCACCAGTTTCTATTACTTTAGTTTTATTTAACTTAAATTTATAATGATCAACTAAATTTAAAAGAGCATAAGAAACTCCAAAAAGAATAGTCTCTTTATCCCCATTTTCTAAATAAAGTAATTTTTCTTTTAATTCTTGATAGTTGTTCAGATAGAATCCACTATTTATATTGTTAGATTTTTCAATTAGATGATTTACCATATAAATAAGTGATGAATTTTTATTTTCAAGATATGTCGGTAAGAGTCCTATGATATTAAAATTAGACGGATCTCCATAGAAGCTTGAAAATATTTTATTAAAGGATTCTTCATAGAGTTTTAAATCTACTACATAATGTTTACTTATAGCAGTTTTTGTTGTGCCACTACTATGAAATATTTTATCAACACCTTCATTAGATGAAACAATTTTATGAGTCTTAAAGAATTGAATTGGTAAAAATGGAATTTCAATAGAAGATTTAACATTACTAGGATTTTTATCTGTTAATTCACAGAATTTCCTATAAATTTCGCTGTTATTAAATTGATAGTTAAAGATTTCTATTGAGAATTTTTCAAATTCTTTTTTAGATTTAATATTTAAGATTTTACTTGGATTAATCACAGGTTAAATATAAATGAAAAAGCGCATTAAATTAATAATGTTCTTTATTTAGAATATTAAAAAATGTAATAGTATATATTTCATAACAGTTAATATCATCTTTTTTATTTAGATCTAATTTTATAAGTTGGTATCTTTATGAATAATAATAAGAATGTGAATCCAGAAGATATTAAAATTTTACTTGTTGATGATGAACCAGATATTTTAGAAATAATTTCTTATTCTCTAAAAAATGCTGGATATAATATTTATACTGCAACAAACGGATTTGAGGCAGTAGAGCAGGCATCTAAGATAGAACCACATTTAATTATTTTGGATGTAATGATGCCTGAAATGGATGGAATTGAAGCTTGTGAGATCATAAGAAAAACTGAAAAAATTAAAAATACTTTAATTACTTTTCTATCTGCCCGTGGAGAAGATTATAGTCAAATTGCAGGATTCAATGCTGGAGCAGATGATTACATAACAAAACCAATTAAGCCTAAAATTTTATTAAGTAAGGTAAAATCCCTACTTAGAAGAATATCAATAGACCAAGATGAAGTTATTGAGCTAGAAGATTTAATTATTGATAGGTCTAGCTATAAGATTTCACTTAGTGGAAATGAATTAAATTTACCTAGAAAGGAATTTGAATTGCTATATTTGTTAGCATCCAGGCCAGGGAAAGTTTTTAAAAGAGAGTATATTCTTGAATCTGTTTGGGGTAGGGATGTAATAGTTGGTGACAGGACAATAGATGTTCATATTAGAAAACTTAGAGAAAAAATAGGAAATACTTTTTTTAAAACTGTTAAAGGTGTTGGATATAAATTTGTTATTTAATGTCTTTGAACAACAAACAAAAAAACCCTTACAAATTTGCCTTGATTTCTGCAGGTTTAATAGGCATTATAAGTTATTTTATACTTTTATTATTTGCATCTACTTCTATAATTGCTTCATTATTGATTTTTGTAATTTCTTTTTTAATAATTCAATATAGAATACAAAGCTTTTTATTTAAAAGGTTTAAGGAGTTATATCAAGATCTTGAAATGTTAGATTCACCAAAAATTACTAAATCTTCTGTTTCAACAGACATGAATTCTTTAATGGAAAAAATTGAAGAATTTGCAAAAGACAAAAAAATAGAAATTGAATCATTAAAATCTCAAGAACAATACAGAAAAGAATTTATAGGAAATGTAGCACATGAACTTAAGACACCAATTTTTACAATTCAAGGATATATTTCAAATTTATTGGATGGAGCAATGGATGATAAAGCTCTTTTAGACAAATATTTAAAAAACACTGATAATAGTATTGAAAGACTAATCTATATCATTAAAGATCTAGATTTAATTACCCAATTAGAATCTTCAACCATGAATTTGAATATTTCCAGTTTTAATATAGTAGATTTAATTACTGATGTTTTTGTTCAACTGGAAATTAAATCAAAAGAAAAAAACATAAAATTATTTTTTGACAAGAAATATGATGAAGAAATTTTAGTAGAAGCAGATAAGGTAAGAATTGAACAGGTAATAACTAATTTATTGGTTAATTCTATAAATTATGGTAGTAAAAATGGTAGTACAGAAGTTAGCATTAGTGTTTTGAAAGAAAAAAAGTTTATTGTTAGAATGACGGATAATGGAGAAGGTATTTCTAAGGAACATTTGCCTAGATTATTTGAGAGATTTTATAGAGTTGATATTAGCAGAAGCAGAAGCCATGGTGGTTCTGGCTTAGGCCTTGCAATTGTTAAGCACATTATTGATGCTCACAATGAAAATATATTTGTCAATTCTGAACCTGGAGTTGGTAGTGAGTTTTCTTTTACTCTACAAAAGTCTTTTTAATGATTTTAATTTTTAAATTCAAATAAAAATTGGGAAGTAAAAACAAATTAAAGAGATTTAAAGAAAATGAGGAGTTTCATAATGTTTTTCAACCTTCTAGGGAAGATTTAGTTTCCAATAATTTTAATTATAAAGGCAAGTGGAATGAATTAGTGTTTAAAAACAATAATCCTATAGTAATAGAGCTGGGCTGTGGTAAAGGAGAATATTCTGTAGGCTTAGCAAAGATGTTCCCCAAAAAAAATTTTATTGGAATAGATATAAAAGGCGCTAGATTTTGGAAAGGCGCTAAAATTTCTTTATCAGAAAACATTAATAATGTGGTTTTTATCAGGGCTCAAATTGAATTAATAGAAAATATTTTTGATAATGAAGAGGTTAATGAAATATGGATTACTTTTCCAGACCCCCAAATTAAATATAAGCGAAACAAACATAGGCTAGTAAATATTGATTTTATTAACAGGTATAAAAATATTTTAATTAAAGATGGAAAAATCAATTTGAAAACTGACAGTGAGTTTTTACATGGATATTTAATTGGATTAATTCAGGGGTTAAATCATGAAATAATATATTCAAATCATGACATATACAATCGTTCGGGAGCTCCAATTGAAGCAACTTCAATTCAGACATATTACGAAAGTCTATTTTTGAAAGAAGGAAAACTAATTACTTTTTTAAAATTTAAATTCAGTAATTAATAAATGAATTATAAAAATAAATCCTTTTTTGAAAAAGTATATGAAGTGGTAAGAAAAATTCCTTATGGTAAGGTAACAACATATGGTTTAATTGCAAATTATCTTGGAGCATTTAAGAGTGCTAGAATGGTTGGGTATGCAATGAATTCATCTCATAAATATTTAGATATTCCTGCTCATAGAGTAGTAAACCGTAATGGTCTTTTGACAGGAAGACATCATTTTTCAGGCTCTTTGCTTATGCAGGAATTATTAGAAAATGAGGGCGCCATTGTAATAGATAATAAAATTGAAAATTTTCATGATATGTTATGGGACCCATCAATTAAAATTAAATAAAGAAATCATATTATATTTGTATAAATAAAATTTCATGGAGTTATCAAAAAAATCTATTATTTCATTATTTGAAGAATCTAAATTCAAAGAAATTAATATTACAAATGTGGTAATTTTTGATAATGAGATTATTATAGATGTTACTATTAACAATCCAACACTTCAAGCTAGAAAAAAAGCAGAATCTTTAATTAAAGATGTCATTTATTCCAACTTTAGGGATAAAATAAGTTTAAAAATTAATATGAAGATTGAGAAACCAATTAATGATTCAAATCAAATTAAAGGTAGGCCTATTGCTGGAATTAAGAATATAATTGCAATTGCATCTGGAAAAGGAGGTGTTGGAAAATCAACAGTAACATCTAATATAGCAGTATCCTTAAATAAGATGGGGTTTTCAGTAGGAATATTAGATGCTGATATATATGGCCCATCTATTCCAATTATGTTTGATGTTGTAAATTCTAGACCTCAAACTGTTAATGTTGACGGAAAAAACAAAATGAAGCCAGTTGAGAGTTATGGAATTAAAATTTTATCTATTGGTTTTTTTACAAAGACTGATCAAGCTGTTATATGGAGAGGCCCTATGGCGTCAAAAGCATTGAATCAAATGATTTTTGATGCTGCTTGGGGGGAATTAGATTTCTTGCTTATTGATTTACCACCTGGCACGGGAGATATACATCTTAGTATTCTACAGTCCTTGCCTGTAACAGGATCCGTGATTATTAGTACTCCTCAAAATGTTGCTTTAGCTGATGCGAGAAAAGGTGTTGCAATGTTTAAGCAAGAAAGTATTAATGTGCCTGTTCTGGGAATTATTGAAAACATGTCTTATTTTACTCCAGAAGAGTTGCCAAAAAATAAATATTATATCTTTGGCAAAGATGGTGCTAAAAATTTAGCAAGTGATTTAAATGTATCATATTTAGGAGGACTTCCTATAATTCAAACTATTAGAGAAGCTTCTGATTTTGGACATCCAGCTGCTTTGCAAAAGAAATCTATAATTTCTGATGTAATTCAAACAATCACAAGAAATATGATTTCAGAACTAGTAAAAAGGAATAAAAATTTGCCGACTTCAGAGTCATTAAAAATAACTACAATGGCAGGATGTTCTGCTGTAAAAAAGTAAATATGAGTAAATCTAATTTAAAAGAGAAAATAGAAATCGCATTAGATGAGATTAGGCCTTTTTTAAAAAATGATGGTGGTGATATTTCATTAATTGAAATAAAAGATAATAATGTAACAGTGAGACTTGAGGGCGCATGCACTACTTGCACTGTTAATCAAATGACTTTAAAAACTGGTGTAGAGATGACAATTAAAAAACATGCTCCTGAGATTGAAAATGTAATAAATATTGGATATTAATATTTAATTAATGATTAAAACGGATTTAATAATTATTGGAGCAGGTCCAGTAGGATTGTTTACAGTTTTTGAAGCAGGATTATTAAAATTAAGATGTCATTTAATTGACATTCTACCAAAACCAGGAGGTCAATGTTCGGAGCTTTATCCAAAAAAACCAATATATGATATTCCTGGATATCCAGAAATATTAGCGGGGGATTTAGTAGATAATTTATTAAAACAATGTAGCCAATTTCAGCCTGGATTCACACTTGGTGAAAGAGCAGATAAAATAAATAAAGATTCAGATGGATTATTTACAGTAATTACTGATAAGGGGACTAAGCATCAAGCACCAGTTGTTGTAATTGCTGGAGGTCTAGGTGGATTTCAGCCAAGAAAACCAAGTATAGAGAATATAGAATTATATGAAGAAAAAGGAGTTTCATATTTTATTAAGGATCCATCTATTTATAAGAATAAAAATGTATTGATTGCTGGAGGTGGAGATTCTGCTTTAGATTGGACAATAGAACTGGCAAATATTGCTTCGAATCTTACTTTAATTCATAGAAGAAATGAATTTAGAGGCACATTAGGTTCTGTTGAAAAAGTACAGAAACTAAAAAATAAAAATAAAATCAGGCTAATAACTCCTGCAGAAGTTGTCTCCTTATTTGGAGATAAAAAATTAGAAGGAGTTGAGATTAAAATTAATAATTTAGAAAATATAAAATTAGATATAGATTGGTTTATCCCACTTTTTGGATTAACCCCAAAGCTAGGGTCAATTAATGATTGGGGCTTAGAAATAGAAAAAAATTCAATAAAGGTTAATAATTCATTGGACTATCAAACTAATATTCCAGGAATATTTGCAATAGGAGATATAAATACTTATCCAGGTAAATTAAAATTAATATTATGTGGCTTTCATGAGGCTGCTATGATGTGCCAATCAGCATATAAAATTATTAATCCAGATAAAAAATTTGTACTAAAGTACACCACAGTTTCAGGTGTTAGCGGTTTTGATGGATCAGTAAAAAAAACTGAGCCACCAGTTAGAAAATCAATAGATTAAATTTCAAATTTAAAATCGACAAATTCGTATGAGTAAGTTTCTTCATTATTGTCTCTTTTATTACTCCAGGAACTAATTTTTTGATTTAGCAATTTTTCTCTAGATTCTGTAGTAGAAGCCTTAATTCCCTTAGCTTTTTTTCTGTTTTTCATAATTTACTTAAAAGCATTTATTCCAGTTATATCCATACCTGTAATTAATAAATGTATATCATGTGTCCCCTCATAGGTGATTACACTTTCAAGATTCATCATATGCCTCATAATAGAATAATCTCCAGTAATTCCCATCCCACCAAGAATTTGTCTAGACTCTCTAGCTATTTTGATCGCCATTTCAACATTATTTCTTTTAGCCATTGATATTTGTGCTGAACTAGCTCTATCCTCATTTTTTAGCATACCAAGTCTCCAAGCTAAAAGTTGGGCTTTAGTAATTTCAGTTATCATTTCAGCCAGTTTTTTTTGTTGTAATTGAAACCCAGCAATAGGTTTGCCAAATTGAATTCTTTCTTTACTATATCTAAGAGCAGTATCATAGCAATCCATTGCAGCTCCAACTGCGCCCCATGCAATGCCATATCTTGCTGAATCTAAACAACCTAAAGGGGCACCTAGTCCAGATTTGTTAGGAAGTAAATTTTCTTTTGGCACTTTAACATCATTAAAAATTAATTCTCCAGTTGCACTTGCTCTTAAAGACCACTTGTTATGGGTTTCAGGAGTGCTAAATCCTTTCATACCTCTTTCAACAATAAGCCCATGAATTCTACCTTCTTCATTTTTTGCCCATACTATTGCTATATCTGCAAATGGAGAGTTTGAAATCCATAATTTTGCCCCATTCAATAAAAAATGATCCCCCATATCTTTGTAATGAGTAATCATGCCTCCAGGATTTGAACCGTGATCGGGCTCAGTTAAGCCAAAGCATCCCATAAATTCACCAGATGCTAATTTTGGAAGGTACTTTTTCTTTTGATCTTCACTTCCATACTTCCATATTGGAAACATAACAAGTGATGATTGAACAGATGCGGTTGATCTAATTCCTGAATCGCCTCTTTCAATTTCTTGCATTATTAACCCATATGAAATTTGATCAAGTCCAGCGCCACCATATTCTTCTGGAATATATGGACCAAATGCACCTATATCTGCTAGACCTTTAACTAGTTGATCTGGAAATTTTGCGTTTTGCGCATATTCTTCAATTATTGGCGAAACAGATTTTTTTACCCATTCACGAGCAGAATCTCTGATTAATTTATGTTCCTCAGTTAATAATTCATCAAGGTTATAATAGTCTGGAGCTTGAAATAGATCTTGTTTCATATTAGATAATTATGCAATGCAAATTTAGTTAATGCTTAGTTAAGTTTAAATCTTTTTTATAATAAAATTATTCAAGCTATTACTCCTTATTAATAAAATTAGAAATTAAATTATGGAAATGGTGAACTCCTTTTTCTTTAGTCGGAGAAAATCTCCCTGTTTCATAAAATGATGAATTTACTCCTTTTTGAACATTTTGAACTACAAATTCATCCTCCATTTCAACTTTATCTAAATCACCGCTAGCACCCATATTTAATTTAGATTTATCAAAGACATATGATCTGAAAATAATTTTTGTATGAGAAATTGCTTGAGGTTTTACTAGATTAACTGATATCCCCCAAGGATAAATATTTAACATTAGATTTGGAAAAATCCAGTAATAATATGCTGCTATTTTCTTTCCACTATCCATGTGGTTTTTAGGAAAGGTAAAACAATCCTCATCTCCAGATGCATAGCCAATTTGAAGATTAAAATAATCATAGATTTCTGTATCATAATTTTCATAATCTAGAACTTCATTTAAATCTTTATGTACAAATGGTACATGGAATCCTTCAAGATAATTATCACAATATAAAGCCCAATGTGCATCTATTTCATAATTTTTTGACAGTGATTCTTGAAGGAGTAATTTATTAAGTGGAAGAAATCCGATTCTATCTTCAATTTGATTTAAAACATCATTTAAATCAAATGATGGATTTAAACCAACAAAAAGCAATCCATGCCAGTTTATTAATGGAAATCTATGAAGATTATCACATTCTCTTGGAAAATTTAATGTTTTATCAAATTCTGGCATATATTCAAAGACACCTTCATTATTAAATCTTCTTCCATGATATTTACATGTTATTTTTTTGGCTTTGACAGGTTCATCAATTAAAATATTACCTCTATGTGAACACACATTGCTTATACAATTAATTTTTTTATCTTCTGACCTAGTTAATAATATTGGCTCTGTAAGATAATTTTCTAAAAGAGTTATTGGGTGGGCGGAGTTTTTATTAATGATTTTTTCATCACCAATCCATTGCCATGATTTTAAAAATAATTTATCTTTTAAAAGCTCAAAAGTCTCAGAATTTTTATAAAATGATGCAGGCAATGTCTCAGCCTTTGTAATATCAGAATCTATGAAAAATTTATTCATAATTAATTTAAATATAAGTCAATTAGTCCATTTGGAGCAGTTATATATATTGTTTTATTTTTCCTGTTTATCATTTGGATTATATTATCACTAACAGGGATTAAAATTTCTTTTCCATTATTTTTAACAATAAAAATACTTTGTGATGTTATGTCTTCTACTTTTACAATTAGCCCAATATTTCCATGATTTGCATCCACTACATTGTACCCTATAATCTCATGATAATAGAATTTTTTCCCTTCTAATTTAGGTAAATTTTCTAATGGTAAATAAACTTCTTTATTAATTAAAGAAGATGCTTCCTCTTCAGAATTAATATCTTCAAACTTTACTCTTAATGTAGATTTTCTTTGAGATTTAGATTTTTCAATAAAGTAGGGAATAAGCCTCCCATTAATATTTATAAATATTGACTTTAAATTCTTGTATATTTCTGGCTCATCAGTATCTAAGCTAATTATAAGCTCTCCCTTAAAGCTATACTTCTTTGTAATTTTTCCTAAATAAAAACTATCCTTTAATTCCATAGCTTTTAGCTACAATAAAATGTTTGTAGGAATAAATTTATAAATAAATTTGTAGAATTAATTATTCTTCTTTGGCTGTATCTTCTTCAGCAGGTGCTTCTTCAGCAGGAGCCTCTTCAGCAGGTGCTTCTTCAGCAGGTGCTTCTTCAGCAGGAGCCTCTTCAGCAGGAGCCTCTTCAGCAGGAGCTTCTTCAGCAGGTGCTTCTTCAGCAGGAGCTTCATTTTGAGCTTTTATTCTAGCTTCATTTACTAGTTTCTCATTTTCTAATGCCTTAGCCTTTCTCTCCTCTTCTTCCTTGTTTAGCCTTTGTTGTTTATTATCAACTTTCTTGCTTTTTTCTTCTATCCATGCATTAAAGCGCTTTTCAGCTTCTTCTTCAGTAAATGCACCTTTTGCAACACCACCTAATAGGTGATGTTTTAGCATTATACCTTTATATGAAAGAATATTTCTAGCAGTTTTAGTTGGTTGTGCACCATTTTTAAGCCATTGTATGGATTTTTCCATATCTACTTCAATCGTAGCAGGATTAGTATTAGGATTATAGAATCCTAATTTATCCAAATATTTACCATCTCTTTTTGATTTTGAATCAGCGGCGACAATCCAGTAATATGGTTTGCCTTTTTTACCGTGTCTTTGAAGTCGTATTTTTACAGACATAATTAATTAATTTTTGAGGTTCTCGACCCCGGTTATTAATGAGGGGGCAAATATAAGATAATTTTCTAATTCTTAACTAAATGTTTTATTTTTTTGTTTTACATTTATAAGGTTAATTGTTTTCTATATGAATAAATTTCAATATCTAATAGCATTTTTTTTAATCTTTAGTAGTTGTGAAGACACTATTGAAGACAGAATTCCTGCATTTCAGGCACATGTAAATGGAGTTCAGTTTTGGGAAGCAAGTTCATTCTCAATAATAACAGATTCTAACGGAACAATAATCACTGGAAATAATCTTTCAGGAACATTGACAATGTATATTCCCTTATTAGAAGTTGGCGCGAATAATTTGGGGAGCTCGGAGGTTTCAGTTGGAGTATTTCAAGATACTTTGTTTTATTCTACAATGTATAACGGAATAGCTAGTATTGCTCATTTAAGTGATGGTGAAATAATTATTGAAGAATTTAATTCTGAAGAAAACACTATATCAGGCACTTTTAATTTTGATGCTTATAATGAGACGGGAGAGTATAATTTAAATATTTCTGAAGGTGTTTTTTATAGGCTTCCAATCTCTGTTGAATCAGAGAATTAATAAATTATTTATTTGATTTTTTTCTAGTATGTATTTAATTTTTGATACAGAAACTACTGGTTTACCAAAAAACTGGAAAGCTCCAATTACAGATACAGATAATTGGCCAAGGTGCGTTCAAATTGCTTGGCAACTCCATGATGATATGGGTCAACTTATTGAGGATCAAAACTATTTAATAAAACCCAATGATTTTGAAATACCATATGAATCACAAAAAATTCATGGTATTTCAACAGAATTAGCAATTAATGAAGGTGAGGATTTACATGTAGTATTAGAAAAATTTAACTCATCTCTTCAAAAGTCTTCATTTGTTATAGGTCACAATATCAGTTTTGATATCAATGTAACAGGATGTGAGTTTTATAGAACTGGCATAGAAAATGTTTTAAAAAATGCAAACCTATTAGATACTTGTACAGAAAACACTGCTTTACTCTGTGAATTGCCAGGAGGTCGTGGAGGTAAGTTCAAACTTCCAACTCTAATTGAGCTACACGAATTTTTATTTGGAACAGCTTTTAAAGAAGCACATAATGCTACAGCAGATGTTGAGGCTACAGCAAGATGTTTTTTAGAATTAATTAGAATTAAAAGATTTTCTGAAGATCAACTTGGCGTAACAACTGATTATTTTGAGAGATATACAATTAAAAATTCAAAAACAATTGACAAGGCAGGAATTAAGCATATAAATCTTAAGAAAAAATCTGAAAAACTAAAAAAATTATCAGATGAAGATTCGACTCCTGATATTAAAAAAGAAATTTCCTCAGATTTAAATGAAATTCAATTTGTTCATCTTCATAATCATAGTCAATTCTCTGTATTGCAATCAACAATGAGCATTGGAGATTTAGTCGGAGTTACGAGTGAAATGAAAATGCCTGCAGTGGCATTAACAGATAATGCTAATATGATGGGGGCTTTTAGGTTTGTTAATGAAATACACAAACACAACAAATCTGTTAATGACCAAAAAGAAAATAATCTAGGAGAAAAGCAAAAGATTAAACCTATAGTAGGATGTGTGTTTCATATATGTGATGACCATCTTAATAAAAATCACAGAGATAATGGGTATCAAATTTTATTCTTAGCAAAAAACAAGAATGGATATAACAATCTTGCAAAGCTCTCTTCTATTGCTTATACAAAGGGATTTTATTATGTTCCAAGAATAGATAGAGCATTAGTTGAAAAATATAAGGATGATATTATTGTTCTTACAGGTAATCTAATGGGAGAAATTTCCAACAAGATCTTAAATATTGGTCAGAAAAGTGCTGAAGAAGCTCTTGTTTGGTGGAAGAAAATCTTTAAAGATGACCTATACATTGAAATCATGAGGCATGGTCAGGAAGATGAAGATTTAGTTAATAAAATTCTTATAGATTTCTCTAAGAATCACAATGTCAAAATTGTTGCAACAAATAACAACTACTATAAAGAAAAATCTGAGGCAGATGCTCATGATATTTTGCTTTGTATTAAAGAAGGAGAGAAACTTTCTACACCAGTTGGAAGAGGAAGAGGATTTAGATATGGGCTTCCTAATCAGGAATATTTTTACAAATCTTCTGATGAAATGAAAAAGCTTTTTTCTGATGTCCCAGAGGCAATAAAAAACATAATGGAAGTGGTAGATAAGATTGAAGAATATACACTGTCTAATCAGGTGTTATTACCAAAATTTGATATTCCTATGGACTTTTTGGATACTAAAGATAAAAAGGATGGAGGAAAAAGAGGTGAGAATGCTTATTTAAGACATATAGCTTACTTAGGAGCTAAAAAAAGATATGGCAAATTATCTTCTGATTTAGAGGAGCGAATAGATTTTGAATTAAATACTATAAAAAATACTGGATATCCAGGTTATTTTCTAATTGTTGAAGATTTTATAAGGAAGGCACGTGAAATGAATGTCTCTGTAGGGCCTGGTAGAGGTTCTGCAGCAGGATCAGTTGTTGCATATTGTTTATGGATAACAAATATTGATCCAATAAAATATGATTTACTTTTTGAGAGGTTCCTTAACCCTGACAGAATTAGTATGCCAGATATTGATATTGACTTTGATGATGAAGGAAGGAATAAAGTTATTGAGTATGTAATTGAAAAATATGGAGAAAGTCAAGTAGCCCAAATTATTACTTATGGAACAATGGCAGCAAAATCTTCTATCAGAGATACTGCAAGAGTATTAGATTTGCCTTTAAATGATGCAGATAGATTAGCAAAACTAGTTCCAAATATGGCAAAACTCAGTACTATATTTGAAACGAGTCAAAAAGAATTAAGAAATAAATTTAGACCTGATGACCTTGACAGAATAAATCAGTTATTAATGGTAGCTAATTCCGAAAATCTTGAATCAGAAACCATAAAACAAGCAAGGGTCTTGGAAGGATCACTTAGGAACACTGGTATTCATGCTTGTGGAGTTATTATTACACCTGACGATATAACTAATTTTGTTCCAATAGCAACTGCAAAAGATTCAGCACTTAATGTCACACAATTTGACAATGCTGTTGTTGAGCAAGCAGGATTACTTAAGATGGATTTTTTAGGGCTTAAGACATTAACACTAATTAAGAATACTGTAAAGATTGTAAAAGCAAAGTATGGGGTAGTTTTAGATCCAGATAATTTTCCTCTTGATGATGAAAAAACTTTTAAATTATTTCAAAATGGTGATACAGTAGGGATATTCCAGTATGAATCACCTGGAATGCAAAAACATTTAAAAGATTTAAAACCTACTGTTTTTGACGATTTAATTGCCATGAATGCCCTTTATAGACCTGGGCCTATGGAATATATTCCAAGTTTTATTAGAAGAAAACATGGAGATGAAAAAATTGTATATGATTTGCCTGAAATGGAGGAATATCTTAACGAAACCTATGGAATTACTGTTTACCAGGAACAAGTAATGCTTTTATCTCAAAAATTAGGTGATTTCACCAAAGGTGAAGCAGATATTCTTAGAAAGGCAATGGGTAAAAAACAAAAAGATGTTCTTGATAAAATGAAACCTAAGTTTATTGAGAATGCAAAGAAAAAAGGATTAAACACAAATAAAATAGATAAAATCTGGAAGGATTGGGAAGCCTTTGCTAGTTATGCATTTAATAAATCTCATTCTACTTGTTATGCATGGATAGCTTACCAAACAGCATATTTGAAAGCAAATTATCCTGCTGAGTATATGGCCTCTGTATTATCCAATAATATGAAGGATATAAAATCTATTACTTTCTTTATGGGTGAATGTAAAAGAATGAAGTTAGATGTGCTAGGGCCAGACATAAATGAATCCTATTACAAGTTTGCTGTTAATAAAGATAATGCCATTAGATTTGGAATGGGAGCAATTAAAGGAGTAGGTGCATCTGCCGTAAATGCAATCGTATCTGAAAGAAAGAAAAATGGGAGCTATAAATCAATATTTGATCTTTCAAAAAGAGTTGATTTAAGAGCAGCAAATAAAAAAGCTTTTGATGGTCTTGCTTCAGCCGGAGGATTTGATTGTTTTAATTCCATCCATAGAGCTCAGTATTTTAATGAAATAGGAGATGGAATTACTTTCATTGAAAAAATAATTAAGCATGGAGGAAAATTTCAGGCAAACAAAAATTCAGCGCAAGTTAGTTTATTTGAAAACTCATCAGATGTTCAGGTTTCGGAATTAGAAATACCTGAAACTAAAAAATGGGATACAATAGAACAACTTAGTAAAGAAAGGGAAGTCATAGGTATATATATATCTGGACATCCTCTAGATGACTTTAGGGTAGAAATGGAATCATTCTGTAATGCTAATGTATCAATGTTTAAATCTCCGAAGGAATTTATAGGAAAGGAATTAATAATTGCAGGAGTAATAACTGATTTAGAGCATAGGGTTAGTCGTCAGGGTAAGGGATGGGCTTCATTTACTTTAGAAGATTATGTAGATTCTTATGAATTTAGAATTTTTGGTGAGGATTATCTTAAATTTAAGCATTTATTAATTCTAAATAATTTCATTCATATTAAAACCGCAATAGTTGAAGGGTGGAAAAATAAAGAAACGGGAATCGTAGGTGATCCTAGAATTCAATATAGAAATTTTAAACTTCTTCAAGATGTAGTTAAATCATTTGCCAGAAAATTATCTATACAACTAAATCTTGATGATATTAAGGAAAATAAGGTAAAGGAAATTAAGCAGCTATTAGTAAAGCATAAAGGAGATCATAATCTTAGTTTTGTTGTTTATGATGAAGAGGAAAAAATTAAAATTGACATGAAAACTAGTAACCATAAGATTAATATTTCACCTGAATTATTGGAAATATTAGATCAGGAAAAAATATATTATAAATTAAATTAATCTGCACTGTAAATTCAGTAAGATTAGTTATTTTAGCATCATAAAATTTTATTCAAATGGCATTAGAAATCACAGATGAAAATTTTGAGGAAGTAGTTCTCAAAAGCGATAAACCAGTACTAGTAGATTTTTGGGCAGCTTGGTGCGGTCCATGTAGAATGGTAGGACCAGTTATAGAAGAAATTAGTAACGAATATTCTGAAAAAGCAGTTGTTGGAAAAGTAGATATAGATTCTAATCAAGAATATGCTGCTAAATATGGCGTAAGGAATATACCTACTGTTTTAGTTTTTCATAATGGAGAAATTGTTGGAAGGCAAGTAGGAGTTGCTCCAAAAAACACCTACACTGAAGCTATTGAAAAATTATTATGATATAGTTTAAAATCTTGATTTTCAATTACTTCTGTTCTTCAAAGATATATTTTGTATATTAGCCCACTATTTTTTATAGATGAAAAAGGTATTATTAAATGTATTGCTGTTTTTATTTTCAATTATCTGTTTTTCTCAGAGTATTGATCTAGTTAGGTTTGACAATACACAAACCTATACTCCTGGTTCTGGTGTGTCATTGCACATTAATCCTACAGGAGTTTTTGTTCTTGATAATCCTTCAAACTTGTCAGCTGTAGGAAATAATGCTTTTCATCTAGAATTATCTGATTCTGGAGGGGGTTTTACTAGCCCTACACTCCTAGGAACAGTAAACGATTTTTATACGCCATTAATGAATGGTGTAATTCCTACAGGTACAGCTTCAGGAAATTATAAGCTAAGAGTTAGATCAACTCAACCTGTTACTACGGTAGAAACAGCCTTATTTACTGTTGATAACTCTGCTACTTCAGCATTGCCAACAGTTCAGACTACAATGCAGAGTAATACCAATTATTTTGAATGTCTAAACGATGGTTCTAATACTGTAAATCCTTATTTTGGATCTCTTAAGCAGTCTTATGATGCTGTAACAGCTGATATGCCTTCTAGTTACAAGTTTCTTCAAGTAGCGGCTTCAAATTCATCTTATACCTTAAATGTCAACTTAATTGATATAGGAGCAGGAACTACTACTGCACTGACAGCTACAAGTGCTGGAGTATATTCTATTCCAGACACATTATCTGTTGGTACTTATAATTTTGAAGTTGAGGAAGTAGATTCATCTGGAAATTCAAGTTTCTTTAGTTTTACTTTTTTGTTTCACACTAGTGCTACAATATTTGGTAATGCATCTTCTGAAATAGTTTGTGTGGGTGAAAATGTAGTATTTAGTATAGACATTACCAATTTGGGTATTGGCAGTAACTATATGGCCTCTTATTATACATTCGATTTTGGAGATGGAACTGCACAGATAATTAAAACACAAGCCCAGCTTTTACAAGATTACACAGCTCCAGTAAATCCAATTACACATATTTTTACTCAACCCTCATGTAGTTCTGTAGATGATGACTTTGAACTAGAAATGAAATTATATAACAAAGGACTATCTGTTGGTGGTACTAATCCATCATGTGATGAGTATATTGCTAATGGATCAGGAGCAACTAAAAACGTTACTACAAGTCAATCTCCTGAAGCTTCATTTGATTTAGACCCAGAACAATGTATTACTGAAAATATTAGAGCAATAAACACCTCTCAAGCAGGTTCTTATCCAACTCCTTCAGGAGAATGTTCTGAAGAACCAGATTATTATTGGTACTACAAACCACCAACTTCTAGTACTTTTATTCCAGTATTTGCAGGATCTCCTTGGCTTGTTGGAAATGATCTTATTATTCCTGCAGCTGATATTACAGTTCCAGGTTGTTGGGAGATTAAACTAACAGCTGTAAATCAGGATTACTGTCAGCAGGAGTCAGACCATACAGACACGATTAATATTGAAGATATACCTGATGCAGATTTTAATATAATAAAGGATGGTCAAGAGGTTAGCCAGATTTGTGTTGATGATACAGTAATTTTAACAGATAATTCTAATATTGTTAGTGCTGCTTGTGATCCTTTCTTGCCAAATGAAATTGAGACTTACCAGTGGACAATATCTCCAAATTCTGGATATACCCTGCAAAACAGTACAACATTAACATCTCAAAATCCAGAAGTTACCTTTACTACTGAAGGAAACTACACTATTACTGAAACAGTAACAACAGAATGTGGATCTGACAGTCATGAAGAAACTCTTGAAGTAATTGGCAATCCTACGGTTGCATTTCCTGCTGATTCACAGACGTATTGCTCAACTTCAACACTTCTAATTGATTTTGCAAATCTATTAACGCCAGTTTATTCTACTGGACTGAATGAACCAAGTTCTTATACTTGGACAGTTTCAGGTTCTGGAATAACATCTAGTGACTATTCATTTGTGAATTCTACAACAGCTTCTGATGCATTGCCTACAATTCAATTAAATTCATTCGGTACTTATAATATTACTGTAACTCTTGGTTCTAATTGTGATACTCCTGCTTCCGACACAATAACAATATCCTTAGGTCAAACACCAATAATAACAAACACAACGACTTCTGAGACAATTTGTTCTGCATCTGCATCCACTGAATTTACAATAACTGCTGATGTATCTGGAACAACTTTTTCATGGGTAGCGACTGATAATAGTAATCTTTCAGGATATACATCTTCTGGGACAACAGCAGCTATTCCAGCTCAAACAATAACAAATAATACTAATACGGATCAAGACTTAGTATACACTATAACTCCTATTGCTGATGGATGTGCTGGCACACCATTTGATTACACTATTACAGTAAATCCTGTACCACTTATTGCTGATAAGGATGAAACTATTTGTTCTACTGAAACTTTTACTATTACTCCTGTTGATGATTCTCCTACTGAAATAGTTCCTTCTGGAACTACTTATTCTTGGGGAGCGCCAGTTAGTAGTCCTGTGGGAGCAATTACTGGTGGTAGTGCAGCAGTAAATCAAACATATATAAGTCAAACATTAACTAATATAACTGCGGAGCCAGCAACTTTAACCTATACTGTTACTCCTGAGGCTAATGGATGTAAGGGTGATGGATTTGATGTGGTCATTACTGTTAATCCTACATTAGGTGTAGATGCAATTGCGGATCAAACACTTTGTAATGGTGAAAATACAGATGAAATTAATTTTTCAACTAATAATTTTAATGAAGAAAGCTCTGAAAATTTAGTTGGTGAATTTACCCATACTATAACCTCGCCAGGCTTAGAAACCTTTAATACTACAATTGGTTCACAATATAGACTTGAAATTTCGGGCTCTGGATCTGTTGCAGGAGGTTCTTCAGGAGGGTTAATTGACGCAGCATATTTTACAAGTACTGGAAGTCCCAGAGATCCATTATGCGATGATTCAGTATATACGTCTTTATTTTGTGAAACTTCTGGACTCCGTCCAACACCTGACGTCTACGATGATGTGGCCCACACATATTATTATCCATTTACAGCATCTACTAATTCAATTAGCGTAGGTTTTACTGATTTTGGCCCATATTCTGACAATTCAGGAACATTTACATTTAAGCTTTACCAAATTATTACAGCATCAGATGGAGATGTAACTTATAATTGGGTAAATGATAATACAGCTATAGGACTTGCTTCTAGCGGTACCGGTGACATTTCAAGCTTTATAGCCACTAACAATACAACAGCACAAATCGTTGGAAATATAACTGTAACAGCTGTTTATACATATAATGATTTGAGTTGTAATGGTGAATCAGAAACTTTTTCAATTACAGTAAACCCATCACCATTAGTTAACTTTTCAGAGAATGATCAAGTAATAGTAACTGGTGAAACAACTACTTCAGTTGATCTGACAAGTCCAACCTCAGGCGTAACATTTGCCTGGACTGTTTCAGTTCCAACAGGAATTACTGGAGTAACCACTTTAACAGGAACGGACAATATCCCAGCAGAAACTTTGATTAACTCAACTACTGGACCTCTAGATGTCGTATATACTGCGATTGCTACTGGAGATGTAGGATTTGATTGCGAAGGACTGCCTACAGACTATACAGTTACAGTTAATCCTCAAGCGCAGGTAAATCCAGTAGATGATCAAGTTGTTTGTAATGATGAAAATTTAGTTATAGAATTTTCAACTATAGTTACTGGAGGAACTACAACTTTCTCTTGGACAAATGATAATACAGCCATTGGATTAGATGCTACTGGCACAGGAAACATTGATATTACGGCTATAAATACTACAGACCAGCCTTTAACAGCAAACATAGTAGTAACTCCAAGTTTTGAAAATGATGGTGATACAAATACAGGTGATTCTACAACATTTACAATAACAGTTAACCCAACAGGTCAAGTTGATGTTGTTGGAAACCAAATAGTTTCTAATGGATTTGATACTACGGCTATTGCATTTTCAACAACAAATATTAATGGTACAACTACTTTTGATTGGACAAACAGTATTACCTCTATTGGCCTTGCTGCAAATGGAACAGGTGATATTTCAGCATTTACAGGTATTAATACAGGAACAAGTCCAGTTACGTCTTCTCTTACGGTCATACCTACTTTTGAGAATGGTAATGTTAGTTGTATTGGACCTGCAACCCCTTTTGAAATTACAATTAATCCAACAGCTCAAGTAAATCCTACAGATGATATGGTAGTCTCTGATGGAGATACAGTTGCCATTCCATTTACAACAGTTAATACTGGAGGGACTACAACATATACTTGGACAAATACTGATCCAACAACAGGATTAACAACAACAGGATCAAGTGATATTGGATTTACAGCAGTAAATACAGGAACATCTCCTATTACTACTACAGTAGTAGTCACCCCTGACTTTGAAAATGGAGGAAACAGCAATACTGGACCAACTGAAACATTTACAATTACAGTTAATCCAACTGCACAAATAGATCCTATTACTAGTATGGTTTTATGTAATCAAGATAACACAACAACTGTTGTCTTTACAACTGAAAATACAGGAGGGGTTACAACTTATTCATGGACAAATGACAATACATCTATAGGATTAACATCTACTGGAACAGGAACAATTGCAAGTTTTACGGCAATCAACACAACAACTACAGCTCAAGTAGCAACTATTGTAGTTACTCCTACTTTTGAAAATGGAGGGACTAGCAATACTGGTAGTAGTGAATCATTTACTATATCAGTTAATCCAACGGGGCAAATAAATGCAATTAATGATATTATAAGTTGTGATGGGACAACTAGTGGAGATATAATTTTCACTACTCAGAATACAGATGGTAATACAACTTATTCATGGACTAATAATAATACATCAATTGGATTGGCAGCTGATGGAACAGGAAATATAAACACCTTTAGTTTAACAAACACATCTACCGATACACAAATAGCAACCATTACTGTGACGCCAACATATGCTAATAATGGAATTAGCTGTATTGGACCAGATGAAATATTTACTATTACTATTCCTATGGGACAGGTTAATGCTATTGCTAATCAGGACCTATGTAGTGGAGATCAGTCATTACCAATTGACTTTTCTACAATTAATACTCAAGGAACAACAACATATACTTGGACAAATGATAATTCATCAATAGGGCTCTCATCTGGAGCAACTGGAAATATACCAAGTTTTACAGCTATAAATACTGGAGATACTGCCCAAGTAGCTAATATAATAGTAATTCCAAGTTATAATTATAGTGGAGTTATTTGTGATGGTCCATCTGAAAGTTTTACAATTACAGTTAATCCTGGCGCTCAAGTCAACGCAGTAGATAGTCAGGTGCTATGTGATGGAGATATTTCTAATGAGGTGATTTTTACAACAACCAATACTGACGGAACTACTACATATAATTGGATTAATAATAATACATCAATTGGATTGCCTGGAGCTGGTAGTGGATCAATTCCAGCTTTTGGTGTAGTTAATACATCAAATACTGCACAAACAGCAATTATTACTGTAACACCTACGTATGATAATAATGGAGTAGTTTGTATAGGAAGTCCAGAATCATTTAGTATAACTGTAAATCCTGATGCTCAAGTAGATCCTTTACAATCATGGAACACGGTTTCATGTGATGGAGATTTCACCCCTGTTTATTCATTCACAACATCTAATACTGATGGGACTACAACCTATAATTGGACAAATAATAATCCGGCTATTGGTTTAGAAGAGAGTGGCACCGGAGGTATACCTAGTTTCTTAGCTACAAATTCTTCTAATACAACTATTACAGCAACTATTACTGTTACCCCAAGTTATGATAATAATGGATTAGTCTGTAGCGGATTAGCAGATACATTTACTATTACAGTGAATCCTAATCCACAAATGGATTCAGTTGAAGATATTGTATTGTGTAATAATGAGATATCTTCAATAATTACATTTACAAGCCCAAATACTGATGGGGCTACAACATATAATTGGACAAATGACAATACTTCAATTGGTTTAACATCGAGTGGTACTGGTGATATACCTAGTTTTACAGCTATGAACTTATCTATAGTACCTGATGCTGCTTTAATTACTGTAACTCCTACTTATGAAAATAACGGTGTGGTATGTATTGGAGCACCACAGACATTTAGTATTACTGTTCTTAGTGAAATAGTGGTAAGCGGAACACCAAGTGATGCCGTTGATTGTGACGATCCAAATAGCGGTAGTATTGATTTATTAGTTTCAGGCGGTTCAGGAATCTATTCATTCTTATGGAGTAATGGAGCTGAAACTGAAGATTTAGCAAATATACCAGCGGGTGATTATTCGGTTGAAATAACGGATAGTGAAGGATGCTTTGCTCAATCTGAAACATTTACAATATGGAGACAAGATGATATAACAGTTGATTTAGAGACTAGTATTGATCCAAACTGTATTGGAAATTTTGTATCACAAATTAATGACATAACAGTTTCTGGAGGAGTTCCGCCATATTCTATTAATTGGTCTAGTGGTTCTGTAAGTATAGATGACAACACAGTTATGACAGCTTATGAAAATGGAACTTATACGGTTTTAGTTACTGATAGTTTTGGTTGTCAAGTAGAAACAGAAATAATTACAGACTTTGATGAGCTTGGTGATGCATCATTTGATTTAAGCAGTAGTGGTCAAATAGATTGTGGTATTAGCATATTTAATGAACTGCTATTTACCAACACTTCATCTGGTGATTATATTAGTGTTATATGGGATTTTGGAGACGGTAGTCCACTGGTGACTGGAGATTCTGTTTTATACACTTATTCACATCCTGGAAGTTATACGATAACTCAAACGGTTGAATATAGTTATGGATGTATAGAAGTCTTTACTGAGGAAATTGATGTAACGGATGGATATGATATAGTACTGCCAAATGCTTTCTCTCCTAATGGAGATGGAATGAATGATACCATAAGACCTGTATATAGTTGTGTAAATAGCATTGAAATGTTCATTTATGATACATTTGGTTCACTTATATATTATGAGAATAATGCTGATCTAATAGGATGGAATGGAATATTAGAAGGAAGAGAGGCAGAAAATGGAAATTATCTAATGGTAGTTAAAGGAGTTTCAATATATCAACAAGAAATTAATCGTCAAGGAGTATTTACTCTTTTAAGATAAAAAAGGAAAATGAAAAGAATTTTATTAATATTAATATTGACTATATGCACGAGAAGTTTTTCTCAAGATGTTGCTTTTACTCAATCTTTTATGATTCCTGAAAGTATTAACCCTTCTTTTTCAGGGTTTTATCAAACCACAAAAGCAGGACTTTTATATAAAAACCAGCAGTGGTCAGGTTTTAACTTTAATTTAAATTCCCAATATATTTATTTTGATGATTGGTTCCCGAATCTAAATAGTGGTATAGGTATAAGTTTAATTAATCATCAGGAAACAGTTACTAATTACAACCTTAAGCAGGTTAATATAAATTGGGCATATGATGTTCAAATTAATTATGATTGGCATTTTAGACCCAGTGTTTCTTTTGGTTTTGGATTTAAGGACTATGGATTTGACAACTTGCTTTTTGAAGATCAAATTAACATATATCAAAATATAATAAACTCAAACACTTTTGATCCTATTGTATTAAATGAAAATTCAAGATATTTTGACTTCGGAGCTTCCTTTTTATTTAACAATGATTATAGTTGGGTTGGTTTAACATTACGACATTTAAATAGACCTAATGTGTCAATGGTTAGTCAAGGCGACACTCCATTAGATATATTTGTATCTCTTCATGCATCACTGGAATTACCAGTATTAAACTATAATGATGATAATAGTATTTTCTTTATTACAAACTTTATGATGCAGGGAAAATATGATAGATTTGATTTAGGATTTCAATATGTTTTTGACAGGTTCTCACTTGGGCTTACAGCTACAACAAATCCTATTCAAACATCTGAAAAAAGTCATTTTATAACATCCATAAATCCAGTAATTGGAATGGCATGGGAGGGCTTTAAGTTTGGATATTCTTACGATTTTAATCTAAGTAAAATTGGTGGTGATGGGGGAATTTCGGAATTCTCAATTTCCTATGATTTCTTAAACAATAAGGAATGTTTTGGATGCCCAGATTGGGGTTCAGGATATTAATTTGTACGGGTTTTCTTGATCAGATTATTGATACGTAAAATTTAGATGAAAAGATTTGAGTTGTTGAAAATCAAATGTATATTTGCTTTCGCAATTAAGAAATGGTCTGGTAGTTCAGTTGGTTAGAATACATGCCTGTCACGCATGGGGTCGCGGGTTCGAGTCCCGTCCAGACCGCAAAGGACCTCACAAAAGTGGGGTTTTTTTAATACAAAAATATTAAATGGAAAAAGTATTTGTTAGCGGTGGTTCTGGTTATATTGCGCTTCACTGTATCAAGCAGCTTATTGAACAAGGCTATTTGGTTAAGACTTCTTTAAGATCATTAGATAAGGCAGACAACCTATTAGAATGTTTGTCTAGACATGTTAATTGTAAGGATAAGGTTGAATTTTGTGAACTGAACCTATTAAGTGACAATGGATGGAATGAGGCTATACAAGGTTGTGATTATGTACTTCATGTTGCATCTCCAGTAATTATTGGAAGAGTTGATGTTGATGAATTGGTAAAACCTGCACTTGGAGGCTTACAAAGATGTTTAAAGGCAGCTGTAAAAAATAAAGTAAAAAGATTTGTAATGACATCATCTTTTGCAGCAATTTATGGTAATGGAAAAAGTGAGTTTAATGATGATGATTGGACTGACTTAAGTAATGAAGAACTATTCCCTTATGAAATTAGTAAAACAAAAGCTGAGAAGTTTCTTTGGGAATACATTGAAAGCTTAAATGATAGTGAAAAAATTGAAGTCTGTGCAATAAATCCTGTTTTAGTTGTTGGCCCATCTCTGTCTGATTCTGTAAGTATTTCCAATAGAATTGCTATAAAGAAAATGCTAAATGGTTCAATTCCATTTAATCCTAAATTAAGTGTTAGTGTGGTAGACGTTAAGGATGTTGCTTGGGCCCATATTAAAGCAATGAAGGAAAAAAATGCAGCTGGTAATAGATTTTTGCTTTCAGAAAAAACAATGTGGTTTTCTGATATTTCCAATATTTTATATGAAAATGGTTTTAAAAAAGTTCCAAGATATACAGCTCCAAACTGGTTAATAAAATTCTTGTCAATTTTCATAAGCTCATTAAGAATGGCTGTAGAAAGACTGGGAGAAAAAGAGATATTGCATACTAATAATGCTAGAAATATTTTGAAATGGGAGCCAAATAGCGTTGATCAAGCAATTGTAGGATCAGCTAAACAACTTCATGATTTAAATGCATTATAAATATAAATTAACTATATTTGCGGTGTGTTGATGACTTATATTTAATCAATATGAGTTTTCTTAAATCAAATGAAGAGCTTTCCTATAAGGGGAGCTTTTTTATTATATATTCTTCTGTGATTGCATTGTATTTCATCATATATGCAATGCTGTTAATTCACTTTGGTTAACTATACACATTAATAGATTAAGTAACTACAGAATATATTCCCAAAATTGTATTAAATATATAATAAGGTATGCAATACAAGTAACAAACTTTATTAAACTAGAAGCTACAAATCCAATTAATACTCCAATTGAAGATTTAATGGATTTTTTCAAATCATTATTGAATATTAATTCACCAATTAATGCGCCGAAAATAGGACCTAATAGAATTCCAAAAGGTATTGGACTTAATACCCCAACAATAAGACCTATTGCTGCACCTATTATACCATACTTAGTAGCTCCAAAATATTTTGAACCATATATTGGAATTAGATTGTCAAGAATAAATATTATTATGGCAATTATGAATGTTATAGCTAGTATGGCGTTATCTATTTCAATTGTTGGAATTAAATTAAGAAGAAATAGACCAAACCAGGATGTAAGCGGACCTGGTATTATAGGCATAAAACTTCCTACAATACCTATGATAATTAACAGTGAAGATATTATAATTAGAAAAAGATCCATTGACATTATTCGTTAAAATCTATTAAATTTATTAAATTAAATTATTATATATTACAGATCATGAGATATATTATTTCTTTATTTTTTTTAGTTTTTTTCTTTTCATGTGAATTGAATATAAATAAAAAAATAAGTGTAGACGAAATATTAGATGAAGAATGGAGAACATTTAATTGGTCAGATGTAGATGAATACCCATCATTTTCCCATTGTGACTCCTTGCAAACTCTATCGTTAAAGAAAGAATGCTTTATTACAACGTTAAGTGATCAAATTTCTAAAGATTTGATTATTAATACAAAGACTGTTAATAGAACAATTCAGGATACTGTAATGTTGAGATTTGTTATTTCAAAAAATGGAGAAATTACTTTAGAGGAATTAATAGTTGATAAAAATATTATTGACTTAAAGGGAATTATTAACTCTTCTTTTGAAAGCAGTATAGATAAATTACCAAAGATTTTTCCAGCAATTAAAAGAGGTCAACAAGTAAATGTAAAATTTTCTTTGCCCATATTTGTTTCAACAGAATAAAAAAATCTAAATGTCAGATGAAAAAATAATTTTAGGAATTGATCCAGGAACTACCATAATGGGGTTCGGGCTTATTAAAATTATTAATAAGAAGATGGAGCTTATTCAAATGAATGAGCTAAACTTAACCAAGTATAAGGATCACTATTTAAAACTAAAATTAATTTTTGAGAGAACAATTAAATTAATTGACACTTATACTCCAGATGAAATTGCTATTGAGGCCCCATTTTTTGGAAAGAATGTTCAAAGTATGTTAAAACTTGGAAGAGCTCAAGGAGTTGCAATGATTGCAGGTTTATCTAGAGAAATACCAATAACAGAGTATTCGCCAAAAAAAATTAAAATGTCTATTACTGGCAACGGAAATGCTAGTAAAGAACAGGTAGCAAAAATGTTACAGAATTTATTAAAAATAGAGAAACTTCCTAAGAATTTAGATGCAACGGATGGCCTAGCAGCTGCGGTTTGTCACTTTTATAATGGAGGTAAATCTAATAATAAAAAAAAATATTCAGGTTGGAGTAGTTATGTTAGTCAAAACAAAGATAAATTAGTTTAATTATCGCTGGAATTTATATTCATATCCCTTTTTGTAAGCAATCTTGTTATTATTGTAATTTTCATTTTTCTACATCCTTGAAAAATAAGAATGCATTTATTGAATCTATATTACAAGAAATAGAATTAAGGAAAGATGAATTAGGATCTGATAAAGTAAATACGATATATTTTGGAGGTGGGACTCCTACAGTGTTAGAAATAAAAGAAATAAACAGAATTATAAATTCTGTTTTTAAAAATTTTAAAACAATTGAAAATCCAGAGATTACTATTGAGGCTAATCCAGATGATCTAGACGAATCTAATCTTAAATATTTATCAGAAAATTTTAATAGAATTAGTATTGGAGTTCAATCCTTTTATGATAAAGAGTTGAAGTTGATGAATAGGCTCCATAGCTCAAATCAAGCAAAAAAATCAATAGAGTTATCTAAAAAATATTTTCACAACATATCAATAGATCTTATTTATGGCATTCCTGGATTATCAGATGAAAAATGGATGAAAAATATAGAAAAAGTTAAAAAGTATAATTTGCCACATGTTTCAGCATATGCTCTAACAGTTGAGCCAAAGACCACTTTAAAAAAACTAATTGAACAAGGTAAAATTGATAATATCGATGATAGAGTCTTAAAAAGACAAAATAAAATAATTGCAACTGAGTTAGGAAAAAGCAATTACCTAAATTATGAGCTTTCTAGCTTTGCACAAAAAGGTTATATGTCAATAAATAATAGTGCATATTGGAAGAGAAAGAATTATATAGGTTTAGGCCCATCTGCTCATTCTTTTAACGGAAAACAACGAATGTGGAACATAAATAATAATATTAAGTATATAAAATCTTTAAAAACACACACACTTCCAATTACAATTGAGAACTTAACCAATATCGATATTTATAATGAAATAGTAATGACAGGGCTAAGGACAATGTGGGGAATTTCTTTAGATGAAATAGAAAATAATCTTGGAAAAGATTTTAAGGATTATTTACTGAATAAATCAAGAATTAAAATTCAAAACAATTTAATTACTTTAGATAATAGTTATTTAAAGATTACGAAGAAAGGCAGATTTCTTTCTGATGGTATTGCTTCAGACTTGTTTATGTTAAACTAGACTATTTAATTTCTTAAAAAAATACTATCTTCAATAAATAAACTCTACAATTATGAAATGGGAAGGTGTTATGCCAGCTGTTACTACTAAATTCACCCATGATGATAAGTTAGATTTAGACTTATTTAGCAAAAATATTTTAGCTCAATTAGATGCTGGAGTTAGTGCAATAGTTCTTGGAGGCACATTAGGTGAGGCCAGTACTTTAACAGCTGAAGAAAAAAATATTTTAACAAAAAAAACAATAGAATTAAACGCAGGAAGAATACCTGTTGTAGTTAATATCGCAGAACAGTCTACTAAGGATGCTATTAACACAGCTAGATCTGCTGAAGAAAATGGGGCATCTGGATTAATGGTATTACCACCAATGCGTTATAAGTCTTGTGATGTAGAAACTGTAAAATATTTTAAGGATATAGCAACAAGTACATCTCTTCCAATAATGATATATAATAATCCAGTTGATTACAAGATTGAAGTAACTCTTGATATGTTTGATCAACTACTAGAATTGGATAATATTCAAGCGGTTAAAGAATCCACTAGGGATATCACAAATGTTACAAGGATAAAAAATAAGTTTGGGGATAGATTAAAAATAATGACAGGAGTTGATACATTAGCTTTGGAAAGTTTAATAATGGGTGCAGTTGGATGGATTGCAGGTCTTGTCTGTGCATTTCCAAAAGAGACAGTAGCTATTTATAAATTACAAAAATTGGGAAAAATAGATCAAGCAATTAGTATATATAGATGGTTTCTTCCTTTGTTGGAATTGGACATTAATTCAAAATTGGTTCAAAACATTAAGTTAGCTGAGACTTATACTGGATTGGGATCAGAACATGTTAGAGCTCCTAGATTGCCTTTAAGTGGAAATGAAAGAAAATCAGTTATTTCTATAATTGAAAGGGGATTAGAAACAAGGCCAGATTTATCAAAATATAATTATTAAAAACTATATGCTTACAGGAAAAAATTTTATTGGAAATAAATTATCTGCATTAGGGAATGTGACTTTTCAAACATTTAATCCCGAATTAAATAAAAATAATAATCAAATCTTTCATGAAGCTAGTGATGATGAAATATTAGAGAGCGTTAATCTTGCAAAAATTGCATTTGAAAGCTATAAAAAAACAACTCCAAAAGAAAGATCAACATTTTTAAACTCTATTGCTGATGAACTAGTAGCTGTAAGTGATAATTTGCTTCAGGTTTATTGCTCTGAAACAGGTTTGCCAGCTGGGAGATCAAGAGGTGAATTAAAAAGAACAATAGGACAATTAAGATCTTTTGCTGATTTGGCTTTAGATGGTAGCTGGGTTGAAGCATCAATTGATACAGCTATCCCTGACAGAGAACCAATTCCAAAGCCTGATTTAAGAAAAATGATGATACCGCTTGGCCCAATTGTCGTTTTTGGAGCAAGCAATTTTCCATTAGCCTATTCAACTGCTGGAGGTGATACAGCTTCAGCCTTAGCTGCTGGATGCCCAGTTATTGTTAAATCTCATCCAATGCATGCTGGTACTGGTGAAATTGTCTCTGGCGCAATAATTAGTGCTGTCAAAAAAAATAATATGCCTGATGGTGTTTTCTCTAATTTAAATAGTAGAGATATAAATGTTGGAGTTCAATTAGTGAATCATACAAACGTTAAGGCTATTGGATTTACTGGGAGTTTAAAGGGAGGAAGATCAATTTATGATTTAGCATCAAAAAGAGATATTCCTATACCTGTTTTTGCTGAAATGGGAAGTACGAATCCAATAATAATTATGCCTGATAAAATTAAAAATGATTATCAGGAACTTGCAGTAAAATTTGCTAAATCTATTACTGTTGGCTCAGGTCAGTTTTGCACAAATCCTGGAATGATAATTTCTATTAAAGGAAGTGAAATGGATAGATTTATTGAATGTCTAAAATTAGAAATAAATAAAATTGAGCCATCATGTATGTTACATCCGAATATACTTAATTCATATAATTCAAATGCTAATCAAACAACAGCAAACAAAAATGTTGAAATTTTCTATCAGTCAGATTCGAAAAATAAAGAAAATTATCCAGAACATATTTTAGCAACAGTTAATTCAGATGAATTTATTAGTAATAAAAATATACATCATGAAGTTTTTGGCCCGTTTTCTTTAATTATTAAATGTAATGATATGGATGATTTGAAAAAAGTTATTTCTTCAATTCAAGGTCAGCTAACGGGAACAATTATTGGGCAAAATGATGAAATTTATCAAAACCAAGATTTAATTGATTTATTGGGAGATAGAGTAGGTAGAATAATTTTTGATGGTGTTCCTACAGGCGTAGAGGTTTGTCCTTCAATGCTTCATGGAGGCCCATATCCTGCAACGACTGATAGTAGATTTACAGCTGTTGGAATTCATTCTATAAAAAGATGGGTAAGACCATTTAGTTATCAAGATTTTCCAGATGAAGTGCTACCCGATGAATTAAAAAACGATAATCCATTAAATATTAAACGAACTATAAATGGGATCATAACTTGAAAAGGAGAATGTCATTTTGAAAAATAAAATTTACTATGAACTTATTCAGAATTTTTACAATAGCATTGTTTTTAATAACTATTCAATCGTGTGATCAATTTAATAAAAACAATAACTCAAATAAACTAACTGAAATAATTAATTCCTATCAAGACCATGACGGATATGATTATAAGAAATATCCATTAGGTTTAGTCACAAAAGAACATTATAAAAATGAATCAGATTTTGCTAATGAACTTCTATTAAATTTAGCCTTAATAGACACATCATTTTTAAATGAGAATGATAAAATTTCATATAAATTATTAAGCTTTAAACTTCAAGATATTATTGACTATTATGAGTTTGAGAGATACTTAAATCCATTATTATCAGATTCCGGATTCCATAGTAGCTTAGGCTATATGGTGAAACCTCTATACAATTACAAACAAGTAAAAGAGTATATAAATAAATTAAATGCCCTTCCAGATTATGTAGACCAACATTTTATAAATCTTAGAGAGGGTCTATCAAAAGGAGTATCGCAACCACTAGTTATTTTTAAGGGGTATGAATCAACATATGATGATCATATTACCAAAGATTTTAAAGCAAATTATTTCTATTCTCCTTTTTTGAATATGCCAGATGATCTATCGGAAAGTCAAATAGATTCAGTTTTATATGAAGGTCAGAAGGCAATTGAACAATCAGTAATTCCTGAATTTAAAAGAATTAAAGAGTTTTTTGAGAAAGAGTATTTTCCGAACACTAGAACTAAAATTGGTGTTTCTGAAATTCAAGACGGGTTAGATTATTATCAAAACAGGATTAACTATTATACTACCAGCAAAAGCTATACTGCTGATATAATTCATGAAATAGGCATTAAAGAGGTTAGTAGAATTAAAAAGGAGATGGTAAAAATTATTTCTGACTTAAATTTTAATGGAAGCTTTGATGATTTCTTTAATTTTTTAAGAAGTGATGACAGATTTTATGCTAAAACCCCAAGAGAACTATTAATGTTTGCAAGAGATATTTCTAAAAGAATAGATGCTAAACTTCCAAAATTTTTTAAAACACTTCCTAGGAAACCTTATGGTGTTGCACCTGTTCCAGATGCAATTGCTCCAAAATATACAGGAGGCAGATATGTTGGCACATCTAAAAATAGCACTGAGCCAGGTTATTATTGGGTAAACACGTATGATCTTAAGAGTCGAACTTTATATACAATTCCAGCATTAACAGCACATGAAGGTGTCCCTGGACATCATCTTCAAGGTTCATTAAATAATGAATTAGGAGACAGTATCCCAAGATTTAGAAGAAACCTATATTTATCAGCATTTGGAGAAGGCTGGGGATTATATAGTGAGTTTTTAGCTAATGATATGGGAATATATAGAAATGAATATGAGCAGTTTGGAAAATTAACATATGAAATGTGGAGGGCATGCCGTCTTGTTGTTGATACAGGAATACATGCTATGGGATGGACTAGAGACCAAGCTGTAGAATATATGTCAAAAAATACGGCATTATCACTACATGAAATTAACACGGAAGTTGATCGATATATCTCATGGCCAGGCCAGGCATTATCATATAAAATAGGTGAAATTAAAATTCGTGAATTAAGAGAAAAAGCAAAAAATTCTCTAGGAAATAAATTTGATATAAGAGATTTTCATGAAGTTATTTTATCTCAGGGCACAGTTACGTTATCTATTCTAGAACAAAGAATCAACAATTATATAAATAAAACTAAAAATGAATAAAACAAGTTTTACTTGTATTGATGGACATACATGTGGAAATCCTGTTAGATTAGTTGTTGATGGAGCCCCCATATTAGAGGGTAAAAACATGAGTGAAAAGAGACAATTTTTTTTAAAAAATTTTGACTGGATTAGAAAGGGGCTAATGTTTGAACCAAGAGGCCATGATATGATGAGTGGAGCTATGATATATCCACCTCATAATTCTAAAAATGATTGCAGTATTTTATTTATAGAAACTTCTGGATGTTTACCAATGTGTGGACATGGAACAATAGGAGCTGTTACAATTGCAATTGAAGAGAAAATTATTAAGCCAAAAGTCAACGGAAAATTAAAAATTGAAACTCCAGCTGGAGTAATAGAAGTTGACTATTTATATAAAGATGGAAGAGTAAAATGGGTAGAGCTTACTAATGTTGAAAGCTATTTATGTGAAGAGAATTTAAATATACTTTCAAATGATTTAGGTGAAATTATATTTGATGTTTCTTATGGAGGAAATTTTTATGCTATAGTTGATTATCAAAAAAATTTTTCAGGCATTCAAGATTATTCAGCTAGTGATATTATTAAGTACTCTCAAGAGATTAGAAAAAAAATTAATCATAAATACCCTAATAAGTTTATACATCCAATAGATTCTACGATTAGAGATGTTTCACATATATTATGGGTTGGAAATAAAATTAATGAATCATCTAGTTCACGAAATGCAGTTTTTTATGGTGACAAAGCAATTGACAGGTCTCCTTGCGGAACAGGAACATCTGCAAGAATGGCTCAAATGTATTTTAAGAATGAACTAAAATTAAACGATGAATTTATTCACGAAAGCTATATAGGATCTAAATTCACTGGTACAATTAAAGAGGAATCAATAATGGGTTCACAAAAGACAATTATTCCCAAAATTAAAGGTTGGGCAAGGATATACGGCTATAATAAAATTATTATTGATAAAGATGATCCGTATGCACATGGATTTCAAGTTATATAAAAATGTCTAAAAATGTTGCTATTATTGGAGGAGGAGTGATAGGATTATGTTCTGCTTATTACCTCATAAAGGAAGGCCATAGTGTTACAATAATTGATAAGTCTTCGTTAGATTCTGGCGCCTCATATGTTAATGCCGGATATTTATGTCCAGGACATATTATTCCACTAGCAGCACCTGGCACTATTAGACAAGGTATAAGATGGATGTTTAATTCATCAAGTCCATTATATATTGAACCAAGAATTAATATAGACTTTTTGAAATGGATTTATGCATTTAATAAATCATGCACAAACAAACATGTAATAAATTCTATACCAGCAATTTTAAACCTTTCACTTTTAAGTCAAGATTTATTAGATGAAATTAAACATAGTAACAATTTTAAATTTCACTATGAAAAGAAAGGGCTTTTAATGCTTTGTAAGACTGATAATTCAATGGCCCATGAAGAACATACAGTTGGGTTGGCAATAGAAAATGGGTTAGAGGCAAAAATGTTAAACAAGGATGAAATTAAGCAGCTTGAACCTGATGTTGAAATTGATTCAATTGGTGGAGCATACTTTAAATGTGATCAACATTCAACTCCTGGAGAATTCATGTCTGAGCTTAAAAACTTTTTATTAAGAAAAGGCGTCAAATTTATTAAAAACACAATGGTAGATAATTTTATTTTAACAGGAGATAAGATTAAACACATATTAATTGACAATAACCCAATTAAATTTGACGAATATGTGTTTTCTGCTGGACCATGGACTAATCATTTATGTAATAAGATAGGTGTTAAGTTATTATTACAGGCAGGTAAGGGTTATAGCATGAATGTTGATGAGCAAACAAATATAAATATTCCTGCAATATTAGTTGAATCAAAATGTGCTGTTACTCCAATGAATGGATTTACTAGATTTTCAGGAACTATGGAGATAGCTCCAATTAATAATGTGATTCGTAAAAACAGGGTTGATGCAATTGCAAATTCAGCATGTTCTTATTATCCAAATTTAAAAATTACTGAAGATGTAAGAAGCAAAGCAACTTTTGGATTTCGAGCTATTTCAGCTGACGGATTGCCTTATATTGGTAGATCTAATAAAATAAAAAACATTGTTATAGCTACTGGTCACAATATGACTGGATGGAGTATGAGTACTGGAACAGGAAAATTAGTTTCAGATTTTATTTCAGAAAAATCAAGTAGTATAGACACTTCTTTTTATAGTCCTGAAAGAAAGTTTTAGTTTATAATTGTATTTTCATTACATCTTCTTTTAAAACTTTTCTAAGAAAAAACATTAATGTGTTAGTGTTTTGCTTAGTAAATATCAAGGGTGGTTTAACTTTAATTACATTTTTGTCAATCCCATCTGAACTCATTAAAATCCCGTATTCTTTCATTCTATTTATTAGATATTTAGCTTCTTTTTCTAAAGGCTTTAGCTTTCTTGTTGTTAATTCAAACCCAATAAATAAACCTTTACCTCTAACATCAGAAATGATAGGAAATTCATTACTTAATTTTATTAATTCAGATTTAATATACTCTCCAACAATTTTTGCATTTTTTTGAAGTTTATTTTTTTTCAATTCATCTAATACAGATATTGCTATAGCGCATGAAACAGGATTACCTCCAAAAGAACTAAAAAACTCCATTCCATTATTAAATTTTTCTGCAATTTCTTTAGTGCAAACAACTGCTCCAATAGGATGTCCATTACCCATTGGCTTACCCAAAGTAACTATATCAGGAATAATATCATGTAATTCAAACCCCCAAAATTTTTCTCCAATTCTTCCAAATCCTGTCTGTATTTCATCACATATTAATAAGCCCTTATTCTTTTTGATAATTTGATGCGTTTTTTTTAAAAAATTTTCTGGTAGTTCAATTTGGCCACCGCAACTAATAATGGGCTCTATAATCATTCCTGCAATAGAACTTCCTTTGGAATTAATATGAGCTATCTTTTTTTCTACTTCTTTTACATATTTCATTGCAGATTTTGACCCTCTGTATTTTCCTCTAAAACTATCTGGTATTGGAATAGAATGCACATGTTTTGATTCACCCATACCACCTTTTCCAACATACTTATAATTACTAATCTCAACTGTACTATTTGTATTTCCATGATATCCACCCTCAGAGACAATAATATCTTTTTTAGAAGTATAATTTTTCATTAACCTAATGGCTAATTCATTTGCTTCACTTCCTGAATTAACAAAATATACTTTACATAGTTTTTTAGGAAAAGTTTTTAGTATTTCTTGACTAAGTTTAATAATATTATTGTGAAGATACCTAGTGTTTGTATTTAGGACAGCCATTTGTTTTTGACCAGCACGAACTACATTATTATTTTCATGACCTACATGGGCTATATTATTAACTGTATCAAGGTATTTTCTTCCGTTGGCATTAATTAAATATTGACCCATTCCTCTAACAATATTTATTGGGCTATTATAGCTTAGACTTAAATTTTTTGCTAGATATTTTTTTCTATTATTAATTAGTACTTCATTAGAAGATTGATTAGTTGAAATAAGATTTTTGGCTTTAATAATTTTATTTGGATCAGGACAGATACTACTCCAAATATTTTTTTCAGAAAAAAAACAGACTCCGGGAAAATCATTGTTAAAATCAAGGAGGCTTAGCATTAATTGAAAGTGAAGATGAGGTGCCCAGTTGCCATTTTCATTACTATCTCCTAGCTCACCTATTTTTGAGCCTTTTTTAACTTTATCGCCCACATTAATATTTAATTTTTTTACATTACATAGATGCCCATATAAGCTATAAAATTTAAAATCTTTTATTTTATGTTCTAAAATAATTAGACCTCCATAGCCCTTTTCAGAATTATTATTTGTTTTTACAACAACAACTCCATTACTAAAAGCATGAATAGGAGTTTTTTTATTTAACCAAAAATCAATTCCAAGGTGGATTGTCCTATTTTCTATACCATTATTCCCCATTCTAGAATAATTACTAGAGTTATATAAAACTCTTGATTCTAGATACCCTCCAGCAATAATTGAATCAGGTTCTAATTTTTTTATCCAATTTATTTTATTTTCAAAATAGTCAATATTTTCATCTATAAACTTATTTTCAAGCCAAGTACTTGAAACACTAAGATCAATATTATAGAATTTTTCTTTTTTAATAGTAGGAAATAAATCATCTACTTTGAAGGATGCTTTTTTTGCCCATTTATTAAACTTATTTTCATTAGGATGAGCTGTATAGCCACATGCATATCTAAAGGAATAGAGTGCTGTTTCTTGACTGATTCTGTGCCATTTTTTAATTAATTTTGCAGCTTCGTTTTCACTTACTAAAAGGTATTTATTTTCTTTATTATGAATTCTATTAATTGATGATTTTGTTATTGAAATTACAAGCCTCATAGCTATAGCTATATAAAGAAATTTAATTTCATCTTCATTTAATTTATATACTGAATGATATCCTTTAACAACATTGATTCCAGCTTCAAGGGGGTTTTCACAATTCATCATAGCATATACGCATGTTATAGCTACATCATTTATTGTCTGAGTTTTGATGCTATCACCAAAGTCTATAATGCCATTAATTTCAGGGTTATATATATTATTACTTACAATTACATTATTATCATTAACATCATTATGAATAAATGATTTTCTTAATTTTTTAAATTTATTTAGTCTTTTTTTGAATTCAATTTGATAACTCTGTATTATTTTTTTTACAGTTTTATCTTTTATATAATTTAGATATTCAATTGTCCATAATGAATTTGAAATATCCCATTGCATTTTTGAATTACAATAATTATTTCTAAAATTTTTTAATTTTTTTGTAATTAAGGCAGCTTCTTTGCCCAACTCAATTCTAAGTTCCTTATTAATTGGGGTTACTTTTGACCAAGCCCTACCACCAATCCATGAATTAATTCTAAAATATCTTATAAATTCATTTTCATCTTTAAAATGACAAAAATTTGATTTTTTTTTAGATTTTAAATTTATTGGAGTCTTTAAATTTTTTGATAAATGATCTAATAATTTAGTTTGAAATTTTATAAAGCTTAAATCTGTTTTATTAGGATAGATTTTTAGATAATATTTTTTTTTACTTTTTGATATTAACTTATAATTTAGATCTTTTTCACCATCCAATTTTTTTATACTACATATAAGACCATAATTATCAAACACCAATTTTTTAATTTGTTTTACTGATAATTTATTTTCAGAATTAACTTTTTTAGACATATAGTAAAAATACGAAATCCGAAATACTTTTAATCTTATGAATAATCTAAATATTGAAAGTATTGTTTATATTAGCACATCAATTTGCGGGCGTGGTGGAATTGGTAGACACGCTAGACTTAGGATCTAGTGCCGCAAGGTGTGAGAGTTCGAGTCTCTCCGCCCGCACAATAATCTCTTCATTATTATAAAATCAATGAATTCAGTTGATGACCTTCTCGAAGTTTTAACTTTAAAAAATGAAAAAGACTATTATTTAGGAGTAAGTGAAACTGTAGGAAGTAAAAATGTTTTTGGAGGTCAAGTTCTTGCACAATCATTAAATGCAGCATATCAATCAATTAATGACAGAAAATTACATTCTTTACATTCTTATTTTTTAGAAAGAGGAGATTTAAATCTGCCAATTAGATATTATGTTGACCAGATAAGAGATGGTGGTAGTTTTTCTACTAGAAGGGTTACGGCAAAACAAAATGATAGTACTATTTTTATTTTAGCAGCTTCATTTCATAAGGATGAAAAAGGATATGAACATTTTATTAAATATGAAAAAGAAGTAAAGCCACCCGAAGATCTTTTAAGTTGGACTCAGCTGTATAAAAAATATAGTATTTTAATGCCAAAAAAATTAAAAAATTTTTTAAAGATTGAAAGACCAATAGAGTTTAAACCAACAAAAACTCCTAAATTAATATATAATAAAGGGTTGCCGCCAAAGTATGATATATGGTTTAAATTAAAAGGAGAAATTCCTGACTTATCTATTATGATAAAGCAACAAATTTTAACTTATATTTCAGATTATAATTTATTAAGAGCTGCTTTAAATCCTCATTTGCATAAAACAAAGTTTGCTAATACTATGACGGCTAGTTTAGATCATGCTATGTGGTTTTATAGAGATTTTAATCTTGATGATTGGCTATTATATTCAATTGAGAGCCCTAGTGCATCTAATGCTAGAGGAATGACAAGAGGACATATATATACAAGAAAAGGAATATTAATCGCATCTGTTGCACAAGAAGGTTTAATAAGACCAATAGATAAAAAATAGTTTTATTTTTTTACTTTTATTTTATGTCTGAAGAAAAATTTATTGCCAAAAACTTCAATAATATTGCTAAAATTAGTTCATTCACATGGTCATCGCCAAGTAATATTGCTTTAGTAAAGTACTGGGGGAAAAACAAAAATCAAACTCCAAAAAATACATCGATTAGTTTTACTTTAAATAATTCAAGAACAATTACTACTCTTGAAATATATAAGGAAAACCAACCTTATAATAAAATCATGTTTGATGTTTACTATAAGGAAAATAAAATGGAAGAATTTAGGCCTAAAATTGAAATTTTTTTCAAAAACATTATAAAATATTGCAATTATCTTACTCAATATAGTTTTAAAATTACTACGGAGAATACTTTTCCGCATAGTAGCGGAATAGCTTCTTCAGCTAGTGGAATGAGCGCTTTAGCTTTATGTGTAATGTCATTAGAGAAAGAACTTGATCCAAGTATGGACAATGATTATTTTTATAAAAAATCATCATTTTTAGCTAGAATAGGTTCTGGTAGTGCTTGTAGAAGTATATATGGAGGAATTAATATATGGGGTAAGCATGTAGATATAGAAAACAGCACAGATTTATATTCTATTAAATACCCTTTTGATGTATGTAATGATTTTTTAGATTATAATGATGCAATACTCTTAGTAGATATTGAAGCCAAGCAAGTATCTAGTTCAGCTGGGCATAATTTAATGAATAATCACTCCTATGCTAGTAAGAGATATGAAATAGCTCAAAAAAATATAGTTAAATTAAAATCTATATTAAGCATTGGCAACCTAGATTCTTTTGTAAATATTGTAGAAGATGAAGCTATGATGCTTCATGCATTGATGATGACAAGCGATCCATCATATATTTTAATTAAACCTAATACCTTAAAGATTATAAATAGTATAAAAAGTTTTAGAAATTCAGCTAAGATACCTGTTTGTTTCACTTTAGATGCTGGGGCAAATGTTCATTTATTATACCCAAATAATGCAAAGGAACAAGTTGAACTATTTATCGAAAATGAATTGAAAAAATACTGCAAAAATGACTCATATATATTAGATAATATAGGAGAAGGACCTGTACAGTTATAATTTTATAATATATTTGTTATATGAAGGGGCCATTATTTTATTCTAAAATACTATTATTTGGTGAATATGGTATTATTGAAGATTCCAAAGGATTGTCTATTCCTTATAATTTTTATAAGGGAGCTTTAAAAATACCAAAAAAGATGAATGCCTCATCTAAATCATCTAATAAAATTCTTATAGATTTTTCAGAATATTTAAATTCAAAAAAAATTAAACTCGATTTACATAAATTTAGATCAGATCTTAATAAAGGATTGTATTTTGACTCATCTATCCCAAAAGGATATGGTATTGGAAGTAGTGGAGCATTAGTAGCTGCTATATATGACAAATATGCATTTGAAAAAATAACTGTATTAGAAAATTTAACTAGAGAAAAATTGCTCAGATTAAAAAATATTTTTTCTATTATGGAGTCATTTTTTCATGGTATATCATCAGGCTTAGATCCACTAAATAGTTATTTAAGTATACCAATTTTAATTAATTCCCAAAAGGATATAAACGTTACAGGAATTCCTTCACAAAAAACTATTGGAAGTGGTGCTGTTTTTTTAATGGATAGCGGTAAAACTGGTTCAACCGCACCAATGGTTAATATTTTTATGGAGAAAATGAAAAAAGATGGTTTTAGAAAAATTATTAATGAGAAATTCATTAAACACACAAATTTGTGTGTAGATAATTTCCTAAAAGGTGATTTAAGCTCCCTTTTTAACAATACCAAAAAATTATCAAAAATAGTATTAGATAACTTTAAACCGATGATACCCCAAGAATTTCATAGTATTTGGAAGAGGGGAATTGATAATAATTCTTATTTCTTAAAACTATGTGGATCTGGAGGAGGAGGATATATTTTAGGATTTACAGAAAATTTTGAAGAAGCAAAAAGAGAATTAAAACATCATAAGTTAGAAGTTGTATATTATTTCTAATTATTGTTTTAAGTTTTGAAATCAACAATTTTTAAATTCTTTAGTTTATTTTCAGTCATCAGGATATATAATATTCTAGTAGTAATACTTGCCCAGTACTTAACTGCAATTTTTATTTTGAATGATCAAGAAAATTTGTTAGTCATAATCTTAGATCCATATTTATTTGTAATTATTTTATGTTCTTCTATTTCTATTGCATCAGGATATATTATTAATAATTTTTATGATTATGAAAAGGATATTATTAACAGACCAATTCGGTCTAATATTGACAGATCTATCAGAAAAAGGACTAAACTGAATTTATATTTTTCTTTAAATTTATTATGTATTATTCTTTCACTATTTATTTCAATTAGAGCAGTTGTTTTCTTCTTAAGTTATAATATAATTTTATGGCTATACTCTCATAAATTAAAAAAAATATTAATTCTTGGAAATGTACTTTCATCATTATTGACAATCACTCCATTTTTTGCCATATTCCTATATTATAAGAATTTTAGCACCATAATTGCTATGTATGCACTGTTCTTATTTTTTATTATTCTGGCCAAGGATCTTGTTAAGGATTTAGAGAATCTTAAAGGTGATTTTACATTAAACTATAAAACTATTGCAGTAGTTTATGGAGAAAAGTTTTCTAAAATAGCCATAAATATTATTATTATAATTAACTATATAATTATTATTAATTTGATATTATATTTTAATATCGGTTTAATGTTTTATTACTACTACTTATGCCTTTTAGTTTTAACTTTTGTTTTATTCTTTGTTTGGAGATCTAATACTAAAAAAGATTACCTAGTTATTCATAATATTATGAGAGCATTAATTATATCAGGAATTTTTAGTATAATCTTGATATAAATTTAAACCCTCCAATTGGAGGGTTTTTTATCTTTTGTACTCAAGGTGGGAATCGAACCCACACTCTTAATAAGAACTGGATTTTGAATCCAGCGCGTCTACCAATTCCGCCACTTGAGCTATTGAAAACTAAAGTAAAAAAAATAATTAGCATTAATTCTGTTCACTAGAAATAAATTTCTATTTTTGCATTCCCTATTTATAATAGGCTGTATAAATTATTAATTAACAGATAGATACGATGGAAACTAAGAATATTCAACCTAAAATTTTTGCCTGTACAAATAGTATGGTTTTGGCAGAGAAAATTACAAAATCTTTTGGAATTGAATTGGGGAACATAATTATATCAAAATATAGTGATGGTGAATTTCAACCGTCTTATGAAGAGTCTATTCGTGGTACTAGAATTTTTATTATTGGATCTACTAACCCTTCTAGCGAAAATTTAATGGAATTATTATTAATGATAGATGCAGCTAAGCGTGCTTCAGCAAGGCATATTACTGCAGTAATTCCTTATTTTGGCTGGGCTAGGCAAGACAGGAAGGATAAGCCTAGGGTTCCAATTGCTGCGAAGATGATTGCAAGAATGATAGAATCTGCAGGTGCGACTAGAGTAATGACAATGGATTTACATGCTGATCAAATACAAGGATTTTTTCAAATCCCTGTTGATCATTTATATGCATCTACAATATTTTTGCCATATATTGAGAATTTAGGGCTAGAGAATTTATGCATTGCATCTCCTGATATGGGCGGATCAAAAAGAGCCTATGCTTATGCAAAGGCATTAAATAGTGATGTAGTTGTATGTTATAAGCAGAGAAAAAAGGCAAATATAATTTCTCACATGGAATTAATTGGTAATGTAGAAGGAAAAAATGTAGTATTAGTAGATGACATGGTTGATACAGCTGGAACTCTAGCCAAAGCTGGAGATTTAATTATTGAGAAAGGGGCAAAAAGCGTAAGAGCTATATGTACACATGGTATATTATCAGGTAATGCATATGAGAAGATAGAAAAATCTAATCTTGAAGAATTAATTGTTACAGACACTGTTCCAAAAATTAAATCAAATTCTAAAATTAAAGTGTTATCTTGCGCCGATTTATTTGCTGACGTTATGCATAATGTACATAACAACAAATCAATAAGTTCAAAATTTATAATGTAATAATAAAAAAATAATGAAATCAATTACAATCAACGGATCTAAAAGAGAAAGCGTAGGAAAATCAGCTTCAAAAGCACTACGTAATGCTGGACAGATTCCTTGCGTTTTATACGGAGGAGATGGCCCAATGCATTTCTCAGCACCTGAATTGGCATTCTCTAAACTAATATATACATCAAACGCATATACAGTTGTGATTGCTTTAAGTGAAAAAGAAACATATTCTGCTGTATTGCAGGATATTCAGTTTCACCCAGTATCTGATAGAATTATACATATCGATTTTTATCAACTCTTTGATGATAAAGAAATAGCAATGGATATTCCTGTTAGATTAATCGGTAATTCTATTGGGGTTAAATTAGGAGGAAACCTACAGAGAAATAAAAGAAAATTAAGAATTAAAGCTTTACCTACAAATCTTCCAGATTATATAGAAATTGATATTACTAACCTTAATATTGGAGATAGAGTTTATATAACGGAGTTAGAAAATGAATCTTATAGTTTTCTACACTCAGATAATACTGTAGTTTGTCAAGTTAGAATAGCAAGAGCTGCAATAGTTGACGAAGTAGTATCAGATGAAGATGAAGAAATTGAAGGAGAAGAATCTGAAGAATCAACTGGAGACGAAAAATCATCAGATGACGGCAAGAAATCAGAAGATGATAAAAAATCAGATGGTGATTCTAAACCAGATGAAGGTTCAAAAGAATAAAATATATATTGTTCAATAATAATAAAGCATTCTGTATTTTATCAGAATGCTTTTTTATTTTTGTATTAGTTCAATATCTGTATTATTAAAATATAATAATGAAAAAGTATTTAATTGTTGGATTAGGAAATGTTGGAAATCAATATTTTGAAACTAGGCATAATATAGGTTTTATGGTGCTGAACTTTTTTGCAAAAAAAAATAATCTCTCATTTGAGGAAGTAAAATATGGATTTATATCTAAATATAAATTAAAAGGAAGATTGTTTATTTTTTTAAAACCAAGTACTTATATGAATTTAAGTGGAAATGCCGTCTCATATTGGATGAAAAAAGAAAATATTGATATTAAGAATTTATTAGTTATTAGTGATGATCTTAATTTGCCGTCATCTAATATAAGACTAAGATCTGGTGGTTCATGTGGTGGACATAATGGACTGTTAGATATTGAAAGTAAATTAAATACAAAATCATATAATAGACTTAGAATAGGAATTTCTAATAATTCTGAGAATTTTAATCAAATTGAATTTGTTTTAGGCAAACTAAGTGAAAATGAGCAAAAGGAATTACTTTCAATTTTTCCAAATGTGTGTAAATCAATTATTTCTTTTGTAATGGATGGAATTGATTCTGCTATGAATAGTTATAATTAAAAATATAGAGCCTTAGAATTGATAACTAAAAAATTTAAAGAATATAATTGTACCGAGCCTTCTGTAGTTACAGTTGGCACATTTGATGGAATACATTTAGGACACCAAGATATAATAAATAAGCTTCAGGAAATTTCTAAAACAAAAATATTAAAATCAATAGTTTTAAGCTTCTTGCCTCACCCAAAAATAGTTTTACAAAACAGCTCTGATATAATGTTAATTAATTCACTTGATGAAAAAGTTAATACATTAAAAAAATACAATATTGATTATTTTGTTATTAAGGATTTTGATATAGCTTTTTCTAGATTAACTGCACTAGAATTTGTTAGAGATGTTTTAGTAAATAAATTAAATGCAAAGCATATAATTGTTGGATATGATCATCATTTTGGCAGAAATAGAGATGCCAGTATTATTCAGCTGAAGGAATTTGGATATGTATATGAATTTGATGTAACAGAATTATCCCCAAGAAAATTAAATAATGTGTCAATTAGCTCTACCAAGATTAGAGAGTTATTGTTAATTGGCAATATAGAATTAGCAAATAAGTATTTAAATGATTATTTCATGCTTACAGGTATTGTAGTTAAGGGTATGGGTAGAGGAAAGAATTTAGGATTTCCAACTGCAAATATTAGGACAGTAGATGATAATAAGTTAATTCCTAAAAATGGAGTTTACATTGTAGCTTCTAAAATAGACTCAAAAACTTATTATGGAATGATGAATATTGGAAATAACCCAACTTTTAAGGATAAAAAAAAGTCTATTGAAATACATTTTTTTGATCTTAATTACTCTATTTATGATAAAAGGATAACAATAAAAATTATTAAAAGAATTAGAGATGAAAAACAATTTAAAACTCCTGAATTACTTATAAATCAGCTGAAAAAGGATAGAAAAATTAGTTTAGAATTTACTTATAAAAATAAAATTGAAATAGAATAGACTTTATTTATTAATTTAGTTTTACCTAATTTTATAATATGCTAAAAGTATCCTACATTATTGATAATAAAGATGAAGTAATCAAAGCTTTATTAAAAAGAAATTTTGATGCAAATAAAATAATTAGTGATTTAGAGGATTGCAATTTAAAAAGAAAAGATATTCAATCTAAGCTTGAAAATATTTTATCTAAATCAAATAATTTGTCAAAACAGATAGGAGAATTAATTAAGTCTGGAAATAATGAAGATGCTGATAAAATAAAGAAGCAAACGTTAGATCTTAAGGATTCATCAAAGCAATTAAACTCTGATTTAAATTTAATTAAGGATAAAATTTTAAATATATTATATAAAATTCCTAATGTACCAAATGACCTGGTTCCACATGGAAAAAACGAAGATGATAATGAGGAAATATATAACAGTGGAGAGTTGCCAAAAATTGAGTCATCTGCACTTTCTCATTGGGATTTAGCAAAGAAATATGACATAATTGATTTTGATTTAGGAAATAAAATTACTGGTTCAGGATTTCCAGTATATAAAGGAATGGGAGCAAAACTTCAGCGCTCATTAGTTTCATTTTTCCTTGATATTAATACTGATGTTGGCTATAAAGAAGTTCAAGTGCCATATTTAGTTAATGAAGAATCAGGACTTGGAACTGGTCAACTTCCTGACAAGGAAGGTCAAATGTATCATATTCAGAATGAAAATCTATATCTTATCCCTACTGCTGAGGTTCCAGCAACTAATATTTTTAGGGATGTGATTTTAAATGAAAATGAATTCCCAAAAGCTTTAACTGCATTTAGTCCATGCTTTAGAAGAGAAGCAGGAAGTTATGGATCTGATGTTAGAGGGTTAAATAGATTACACCAGTTCGATAAAGTTGAGATTCTTAGAGTTGAACATCCTGAAAGATCATACTTGGCTTTAGATGAAATGGTTGAACACGTTAAATCTATAATTGAAAAACTTAATTTGCCATATAGAATAGTTAAATTATGCGGTTCTGATTTAGGATTTACTTCTTCTTTGACATATGATTTTGAAGTTTATTCAGTAGCTCAAAAAAAATGGCTTGAGGTTTCCTCTGTTTCAAATTTTGAATCTTATCAATCTAACAGACTTAAGTTAAGATATAGAGATTCTGACGGTAATATTAAAATGGCACATACTTTAAATGGTAGCGCACTTGCATTGCCAAGAATTTTAGCAACTATTATAGAAAATTTTCAAACTGAAAATGGTATAGTAATACCTGAAGTGTTAATTCCATATACTGGTTTTTCAATTATAAATTAATTTACTGTAATGCGAAGTGTTAAGCCGAAAAAAAGTCTTGGTCAACATTTCCTAAAGGATAAGAATATTGCGGTTAAAATTGTTGATTCACTCACATATAATGGATACAAAAATTTATTAGAGATTGGCCCAGGAATGGGAATACTAACTAAAGAATTAGTTAAAAAAGATATAAATATAAAAGTTGTTGAAATTGACAAGGAGTCTGTTAATTTTTTAACTAATAATATAACCCCTTTGAGGGGAAATATCCTAAATAAGGATTTTCTAAAGATTAATTTATCTGACATATTCAATTCAGAGCCTTATGCAATAATTGGTAATTTTCCATATAACATTTCTTCACAAATAGTTTTTAGAGTACTTGAAAATAAAGATCTTATACCTGAATTTTGTGGTATGTTCCAAAAGGAAGTAGCTGAACGAATTTGTGAAGATTATGGAAGTAAAAAATACGGTATACTTTCAGTATATTGTAAGGCATTTTATTCTACAGAATATTTATTTGATGTTTCCTCAAATGTATTTTTTCCAGAACCAAAAGTGACTTCTGCAGTAGTTAGATTTACAAGGAAGGAGAATTACAAATTAGATTGTGATGAAATTTCTTTTTTAAATATTGTAAAAACAGCTTTCAATCATCGAAGAAAAACATTAAGAAATAGTTTAAAAGTTTTTAATTTAAGTGATAATTTAAGAGAAGATAGTATCTTTGATCTACGTCCAGAGCAATTAAGTGTTGAGAATTTTATCAATTTAACCATCATGATTGATTCTGAGATAAAAAATTAAAAATCTTGAAAAATAAGGATCAAAATAAAAAATTCCAATTAACAGAAAATTTCATTCAAGAAATTATTGATCTTATTAATAATAATGATGATAAAAAATTAAGTAACTCATTTGTTGAAATACATCATGCAGATATTGCTGAAATTTTAGAAGAATTAGATTTTAGTCATGCAACTTATATTATAAAACTATTAGATAGCGAAAAAACATCTGATGTTTTAATGGAGTTGGATGATGATTATAGAGAAAAGATTCTTAAAAACCTTTCTACTAAGGAAATTGCTGAAGAAGTTCAGGAGTTAGATACAGATGACGCAACTGATATAATTTCAGAATTACCTGAAGATAGACAGAAAAAAGTAATATCAAAAATTGAGGACAAGGATCATATAGCTGATATTAAGGAATTACTTAAATATGACGATGATTCTGCTGGGGGTTTAATGGCTAAAGAATTAGTTAAGGTTAATGAGAACTGGTCTGTAACTAGATGTGTTAAGGAAATGAGATTACAAGCATCTGAGGTTACTAGAGTTCATTCAGTATATGTAGTTGACAACAATAATAAATTATTAGGAAGACTTTCATTAAAGGATTTATTAGTTTCAAACCCAAAATCAAATATTAAATCTATATATATATCCAAGGTAGATTTTGTAAGCGTAAATGATTCTGGAGAACATGTAGCTAGCATTATGCAAAAATACGATTTGGGAGCAATACCGGTTGTTGATGACAATCATGTTTTATTAGGAAGAATCACAATTGATGATATAGTTGATTTAATTAAGGAGGAGGCTGAAAAGGACTATCAATTAGCTGCTGGTATCACACAAGATGTAGATGTAGATGATTCAATCTACAAACTTTCATGGGCAAGACTTCCATGGCTATTTTTAGGATTGCTTGGGGGTATTGGTGCTGCTGCTTTGATGGGTGGTTTTGAGGAAATTTTATTTAATTATCCAATTCTATTTTATTTTACTCCATTAATTGCAGCTATGGCAGGAAATGTAGGGGTTCAATCAAGTGCAATTATAGTTCAGGGTTTAGCCAATGATGATATAAATGATAGTGTTAATAATAGATTATTTAAAGAAACTGTATTATCAGTTTTAAATGGAATTATTTTAGCTGCTATTTTATTTGTTTTTATTTACTATTGGGATAATAACATAGATGTTGCTTTAGCTATTTCTATATCTTTAGTAGCAGTAATAATTGTCGCAGGAATTGTAGGCACATTTATCCCCCTATTCCTTAATAAAAGAGGTATAGATCCTGCAATTGCAACTGGGCCATTTATTACTACTAGCAATGATATTTTTGGTATACTAATTTATTTTATGGTTGCTAAAACTATACTTCAATTTTGATTTAATGAAGAATGTTTTAGTGATTTGTACAGGTAATTCGTGTAGAAGCCAAATGGCTCATGGATATCTAAATTTTTATTGTGGTGATAAGGCTAATATTTATAGTGCAGGTATAGAAGTTCATGGACTTAATTCAATGACAATTAAAGTCATGATAGATGATGGTATAGATATTAGTATGTACACTTCAAATAATTTAGAAGAATATAAATCAATTAATTTTGATATTATTATTACAGTTTGTGATCATGCAAAAGAAAACTGCCCCTTTATTTATAATCAAGATTCAGTAAGGATTCATCAAAACTTTACTGACCCTTCAAAATACAATTCATCTTTTGAAGGCAAAAGAAAAAAGTTTGTTTTAGTTAGGAATGAAATTAAAAAATTCTGCATTGATTTCACTAATGATAATTTTTAATAGCTTCTTCATTTAGATGAATTATATTCCAATCTGGTATTAATTTAGCTCCTTTTCTTTCATAAAATTTAATAGCCTTTATATTCCAATCAATAACCTCCCACGAAATTCTTTTTACACCCATTTCCTTACCAAATAATATTACTTTATCAAGTAGTAATGCCCCAATTCCATTATTTCTCATTTTTTTTGTAACTATCAAATCTTCTAGGTGAATTGTTTTACCCTTCCATGTAGAATATCTATTGTATACAATAGCCATACCTTCAACATTTGAATTTATTTCTGCCACAAAACAATTAAACAATTTTTTTTCGCCAAAACCATCTTTAATTAAATCATCTGTTGTTAGATCAACTTCTTTTGGTAATTTTTCATATAATGCAAGCTCCATAATTAATTCATGAACACGTTTCATGTCTTCTATTTTTGCATTTCTAATTTTTATATTCATGATTAATTTTAATTAAACTATAATATATAATTTTTTAATAAATAAACAGTAATTTTGCTTATTCAATGGAAAATAAAAATCAAACATTAGGTGAATTTATAATTAATAATCAAAATTCATTTAAATATTCTTCAGGAGAATTATCTAGATTAATAAATTCAATTAGATTAGCAGCTAAAGTTGTAAATCATGAAGTTAATAAGGCTGGGCTTGTTGATATTATTGGAGATACTGGAAAAGTAAACGTTCAGGATGAAAAACAACAAAAACTTGATGTGTATGCTAACAATAAATTTATAAATACACTAATTAATAGAAATATTATTTGTGGACTTGCTAGTGAAGAGGATGACACATATATTTCAGTTAATAGTATTGACAAGAAAAATCAAAATAAATATGTAGTACTTATTGATCCATTAGATGGTTCGTCTAACATAGATGTAAATGTTTCTGTTGGAACAATATTTTCAGTTTATACACGAGTAAGTGAAGTTGGTAGTAGCGTCACAATTGATGATTTTTTACAGCAAGGAAGAAACCAAGTAGCTGCTGGATATATTATTTATGGAACTTCTACAATGCTGGTATATACCACAGGTGATGGAGTGAATGGGTTTACACTAAATCCAGCTATTGGTTCATTTTATCATTCTCATGCTAATATTAAATTTCCAGAGGAAGGAAGTATATATTCTATTAATGAAGGTAATTATTTACAATTTCCAGATTATGTTAAAAAATATTTAAAGTTCTGTCAGATGGAAGAAGGTGATAGACCATATACATCTAGATATATTGGGTCACTTGTTTCAGATTTTCATAGAAATTTAATAAAAGGAGGTATTTTTCTTTATCCAAATACTTCAAAAAACCCAAAAGGAAAATTAAGATTACTATATGAATGTAATCCAATTTCATTTATATGCGAACAAGCGGGAGGTATAGCTATTGATGGAAAATCTAATATATTAGACCTCAAGCCAACAAGTTTACATCAGAGAACACCTTTTTATTGCGGAAGTAAAAAAATGGTAAATCATTTAAAATCTTTTAGAAAATAATTGTAAATAAGTTCTACTTATATATATTTGCTGAAATTTTTTGATTGATAAAAAACCCTATCACTAAAATTTTATTAAAGTCTTTGCAAGTGCAAAAACTAGGGATTTCTATTGCCAAAAATAAAAAATCCTTATCAATAAAAGGAATAGCAGGGTCTTCATTTGCTTTTATTATATGTTCAATTTTTAGGTTTTCAGATAGATCAATTTTTATAAGTTTTTCTAATAAAGAGGAGGCAATATATTTTTTAAATGATATAGAAACCATAGATAATCAGATAAATGTTTTGTTTTTTCCTATGGGTGAGAAAAAACCTTATAGTGATAAAAATTTAAGCACTTATAATTTACTTCAACGAACAGAAGTCTTAAATCTTTTATATGCTAATAGGTTAGAAAAATATATTATAATAACATTTGACAATGCTATTTCTGAAAAGATTTTAATAGCGAAAGAATTAAATAAATTAAGTTTTCAGATTAGTATTCAGGATCATATTTCAATTGATGCAATTAATGAGAAGCTATTTGAACTAGATTTTAAAAGAGAGGATTTTGTTTCTCAACCAGGAGACTTTTCTGTCAGAGGTGGAATTATTGACGTATTTTCTTTTTCTAATGATATGCCTTATAGAATTGAATTCTTTGGAGATCAAGTTAATAGGATCAGAACATTTAATGTTGATACACAATTATCTGAATCAATTCATTCACAAATTAAAATTACTTCTAATATTTATTCAAATAATATTGATCAAAAAAGGACCAATATATTCAATATTCTAGATAAGGATACAATTATATTTATCAAGAATCTAGACTTATTATGTTCAAATATTAATTCTAATTTTGAATATTCTAACCAATGCTATTGCAAAAAAAATGACGACACTATTGCGCTACCTGAAGATCTTTATTCAAACGTAAATGAATTAATGGATTCGATAAATAAATTCAATTTAATACAATTTGATTTAAAGGAACAGAAATTAAATGCTCATATTGAATTTGATTTTTTACCTCAGCCATCCTTTAACAAGAGTTTTAAAATATTAATAGATAATTTGAACACAAATCATAATAATGGATATACTAATTATATATGCTGCACGAACAAACAGCAGGAAGCAAGGTTAAATGAAATTTTTAATGATATAAATTCTAAGGTAAATTATAACACTATAATTATGCCTATATCTTCTGGTTTTATTGATAATGAAAATAAATTAGCATGTTATACTGACCATCAAATTTTTGAAAGGTATCATAAATTTAAGTTTAAAAAGAGATACTTCAACAATAGAGCAATTAACCTTAAGCAAATTAATAAGTTAAATAAAGGAGACTATATTAGCCATATTGATCATGGGATAGGAATTTTTAGCGGACTACAAAAAATTGATGTTGATGGAAAAAAACAAGAAGCTATTAAATTAATATATGGAGAAAGGGATATTTTATATTTAAGTATACATTCATTATATAAAATATCAAAATACAGTGGTAAAGATGGCAAAAAACCAAAAATATATAAATTAGGTAGTAAGGCTTGGGCATTATTAAAAGAGAAAACAAAATCAAAAGTAAAAAGAATAGCATATGACTTAATTAAAGTATATGCAAAAAGAAAAGAAAAAAAAGGCTATAGATATCAAAGTGACTCATATCTTCAAACAGAATTAGAAGCTTCATTTATATATGAAGATACTGAGGATCAGTTAAAAGTTACCTCTGAAATTAAATCTGACATGGAAAGTGATCAACCTATGGACAGGCTTGTCTGTGGAGATGTAGGTTTTGGGAAAACTGAAGTGGCAATAAGAGCAGCATTCAAAGCAGTTGACAATAATAAACAGGTAGCTATATTAGTCCCTACAACAATATTAGCTTTTCAACACTATAAAACATTTACTAGTAGGTTAAAAGAATTTCCAATTTCAATTGATTATTTAAATAGATTTAAATCTATGAAAGAAAAGAGTAATATAATTTATGATTTACATAATGGAAATATTGATATAATTATTGGAACACATCAGATAATAAACGAAAAAATTAAGTTTAAGGATATTGGCCTTTTAATTATAGATGAAGAACAAAAATTTGGAGTTGCAGTAAAAGAAAAGTTAAAAACTTTAAAAGAAAATATAGACGTGTTAACTCTATCAGCAACTCCAATACCTAGAACACTACAATTTAGTCTTATGGCAGCTAGAGATTTATCAATAATTACAACTCCACCACCAAATAGATACCCAATTGATACTAAAGTAATTAGATATGATAATAAAATCATAATGGATGCTATTAATTACGAAATTCTTAGAGGAGGTCAGATATTTTTTGTTAATAATAAAATAAATAATATTAATGAAGTTTCAGATTTACTAAAGAGCTTAGTCCCGCATGCTAAAATTGAAGTGGCTCATGGGCAATTAAAAGGCAAAAGATTAGAAGAATTAATGATTAAATTTATTAATGGGGATTTTGATGTATTGGTTAGTACTACTATTATTGAGAGTGGCTTAGACGTGCCAAATGCTAATACAATATTTATTAATAATGCCAACAATTTTGGTTTAAGTGATTTACATCAAATGAGAGGTAGAGTAGGTAGGAGTAATAAAAAAGCTTTCTGTTATTTGATTACTCCAGAATATTCCAAAATGACAGATGAGGCAAGAAAAAGAATCACAGCTTTAGAATATTATTCGGAATTGGGTAGTGGTTTTAATATTGCAATGAAAGATTTAGAAATAAGGGGTGCTGGTGATCTTTTGGGAGGTGATCAATCAGGTTTTATTAATGAAATGGGATTTGAAACATATAATAAAATACTAGATGAAGCAATAGAGGAATTAAAAAGCAATGAATTCCAAGATCTAGATTTTGATCAACAAAAATTTTATAATAAACAATTAAATTTTGACACAGATTTTGAACTATTATTCCCTGATGATTATATTAATTCTAATTCTGAAAGATTAAATCTATATTCAGAATTAAATAAAATAACTAAACAAGATGAATTAGAACTTTTTAACAAAAATCTTATTGACAGATTTGGAGAATTACCCCTTCAAGTAATAGATTTATTAAAAAGTATTGAATTAAAGTGGCTAGGTATTCGGTTAGGTTTTGACAAGATTATACTAAAGAGAAATACATTGATATGTTATTTTATTGGAAATAATGATAATAATGAAAATTTTCTCAAACTTATTAAGTTTGCAAATTTAAATCACAAATTATCTAATATTTCAGAAAAACAAATAAAAGAGGGAAATAGAATGGTTATTAAATTTTTTAATATTCATTCAATAAATTCAGCTCAAAAATTATTAGAGAAAATTATAAAAACTCAATATTAGATGTTGATTTATTAATGTCCATTATTATTTCTCTTCCAAGAATTAATGGCATATTTAATTTTTCATGACCTGCAGGAAATTCAAATAAAACTGGAAAATCAAAATCTTTTACAGCATCTAAAATAATTTCTTTTAAATTTTTTCCAAATGGAGTGGTGTTTTTTCTAAGATCACTAAAATCTCCAACTATTAACCCCTTACATTTATCAAAGTATCCAGCTCTTTTTAGTGAAACTAACATTCTATCAATATGATATAGATATTCTCCTAAGTCTTCTATAAATAATATTTTATTATTAGTGTTAATTGAAGATTTTGATCCTATTAAACAGTGAATAAGTGTTAAATTCCCTCCTACTAACTGCCCTTTAGTTTTCCCTAATTTGTTTTCTTCAATATTTTTAAACTCATAAGACAGCTTTTCTCCAAACAGAACCTGTTTTAATGCTAGAATTGATTCATCTTTATTAACATCTTTATCCTCTAGGCTTTTGCACATTATACTATGAATTGACTCACTTCCAAGAATATTTAGGTCATTGTGTATTGCAGTTATGTCTGAATAACCAATTATCCATTTAGGATTCTTTATATATTCAGAATAATCTAAATTATCTATAACTCTCATAGCGCCATAACCCCCTCTTGCACACCATATGGCACTTATAGTTTTGTCATTTAGTGCTTTCTGAAAGTCTTGTGTCCTTTCTTCATCGGTTCCTGAAAAATGTCCATAATTGTTATAAATATTTTCTCCAATAACCACATTTAATTTCCAACTTTCTAAAAGATTTTTTGCTTTATCAATATAATTTTGATGATCATTTAAAATACCCGAAGGCGCAACTATCGCAATTGTATCTCCAACTTTAAGATATTCAGGTCTAATTAAATTATCATTCATTTTTTCTGTATTATTTGCAAAGTTTTTATTGACTGTGATTATTGTTGTAAGAATTATTAAACATAAGTAGACTAGCTTGTTTAAATTCATAATTTGAATTTTTAATAAATATAAAGGAACTTATAAAATTACTCTTCTTAATAAGATACAAAATGTTTACTTTTACTAATATAATCAATAAATTTTGAAGAAAACTTACACTATAACAGCAGCACTTCCTTATACTAATGGACCTATTCATATTGGGCATTTGGCAGGCGTGTATATTCCCGCTGATATTTTTTCTAGATTTATGAGATTAACTGGCAATGATGTTGTCTATATATGTGGAAGTGATGAGCATGGAGTCCCAATTACTATAAAAGCTAAAAAAGAAGGATTAACTCCAAATGATATTGTAAATAGATATCATAGTAACATTAAAAAATCATTTGAAGATTTCGGTATTTCTTTTGACAACTATTCTAGGACATCTTCAGAATTACATCATAAAACTGCATCAGATTTTTTTTTACATCTGCATGATAATAATTTTTTTAAGGAAATAACGACAGAACAATTTTATGATGTAGATGAAAATCAATTTCTTCCAGATAGATTTATTGTTGGCACATGTCCAAAATGTAATTATGAAAAATCTTATGGTGATCAATGTGAAAAATGCGGAACAAGTCACAATGCAATTGATTTAATTGATCCAAAATCTTCAATAACAGGTAATTCACCATCCTTAAAGGAAACTAAACATTGGTATTTAAAGTTAGATGAATTTCAATCCTTTTTAGAGGATTGGATTTTAAAAAAACATAAATCTGATTGGAAGGCCAATGTGTTTGGCCAATGTAAATCTTGGTTAGATGATGGCTTAAAACCAAGAGCTGTTACAAGAGATCTTGATTGGGGTGTTTCAGTACCATTAAATGATTCTGATGGAAAGGTACTATATGTTTGGTTTGATGCTCCTATAGGGTATATTTCATCAACTAAAGAGTGGGCAACTAATAATAATTTAGATTGGGAAAAATATTGGAAGAATTCTGATACAGAATTAATTCACTTTATAGGTAAAGATAATATCGTTTTTCACTGTATAATTTTTCCCGCAATGCTTAAAGCGCACGGAGATTATATTTTACCAAAAAATGTTCCAGCTAATGAATTTTTAAATTTAGAGGGATCAAAAATATCCACATCTAACAATTGGGCTGTGTGGTTACCAGATTATCTAAAAGATTTTCCAAATAAACAAGATGCTTTAAGATATGTATTGACTGTAAATGCTCCTGAAAATAAGGATAACGATTTTACATGGAAAGATTTTCAAGCAAGAAATAATAATGAACTAGTTGCTATTTATGGAAATTTTATTAATAGAGTAGTGGTATTAATTAATAAATATTATGATGGTATTATTCCTGAGTCAGCAGATCTAGATGATGAAGACATGAAGCTATTAAATAAAATTAATCAACAGTCTATATTAATTAAAGAACTTATAGAAAGATTTAAATTTAGGGAAGCTTGTAATGAGTATATAAATATTGCTAGAAATGGCAACAAATATTTAGCTGATAATGAACCATGGAAGCTTATTAAAATTAATCCAGATAGAGTTAAGAATATTATGTTTATTTCACTTCAAATTTCTTCTATTTTAGCTATAATTGGAGAACCTTTTTTACCATTTGCATCTGAAAAATTAAAGAATATACTTAATTTCAAAAATCATAATATTGAATGGAGCTGGAATAACTTAGACTCTGGTGATATCTTAATAAAACCAGGAGTTAAAATTAATCATGCAGAATTATTATTTGAAAAAATTGAAGATACTGAGATTGAGTTTCAGCTTGAAAAATTAAGAAAAGCAAAAGCTAACCTATAATTAGTAATTTATTTTATTTATAAGCTATTGCAATAAACTCAGCCACACATGCTGGTTTTTGCTGATCTTTTAATTCAAATATAATGTTAAGCTTATATCTAATTCCACCTTCCACTTTATCACATGAAATAAGTGAGATTCTTGCTCGAATTGAAGAATTAACTCTTGTTGCATTCATAAATCTAACTCTATCGCAGCCATAATTAACACCCATGCTTACTTTATTAAATTTAATAGTCTCATAACAAAATTTAGGTGCAAGAGACAATACCAGAAATCCGTGAGCTATAGTTTTTTTATATGGAGAATGTTTTTTGCATAATTCAGGATTAATATGAATCCATTGATTGTCATCAGTAATTTTTGCAAAAGAATTTATTTGATCTTGTGTTACAGTTGTCCATTCTGAAAGCCCTACTTCTTTTCCAACATGATTATTTAGATCAGATAATTTATTAATTTCAGTAGAATAAGGTTTGTTTTTTTGAACTAGGTCCTTCATTTTTTACTATTCTATATTAGAATTACATTGGCATTGCACCACCATTTGCATGTAATACAATACCACTTACAAAACCTGCTTCTTTGGATGCAAGAAATAAGTATACATGACCCATATCTTCTGGAGTTCCAATTCTTCCAACAGGAATCATTGATATGCCTGCTTTAATTATATCTTCAGGCATGGAATCAGACATTTCAGATTTAATAAAACCAGGAGCTACTGCATTAACAGTTATATTATATCTTCCAGTTTCTTTGCATAGGGCTCTTGTGAATCCAGCAATTGCAGCTTTAGAAGCCGAATAATTTGCTTGACCAAATGCACCCTGGAAAGCATTAATTGATGATGCATTTATTATTCTTCCATATTTTGCTTCTTTCATATGAGGCAATACTGCTTTTGTAGTGACATAGAGTGAATTAATATTTACATCAATTACTCTATCCCATTCATCCCTTGTCATTTTTAAAAGAGATCTATCCCTTATAATTCCTGCATTATTAATCAAAATATCAATTCTGCCAAATTCACCTATTAATTTTTCTACTGCTATATTTACAGATGATTGATCAGTAACATTTACTTTTTGAAATATTATATTTCCTCCTTCTTTTTTAATCCTATCAGCAGTTTTTTCACCTTCATCTAAAATATCCCACATGGCTACAGTTGCACCTTCTTTACAGAAAATTTTACAAATACCCTCTCCAATTCCTCTAGCACCACCAGTAATAACAGCTATTTGACCATCTAATTTACCCATAATTAAATCTTAAATTTTACTTTTTAGTTGCTTCAGCTTTATAGTCTTTGCCATCAATAACAATTTTAGCAATTATTTCTCTCATAATTTCAGAAGTTCCACCTCCAATAGTTCCCACTCTACAATCTCTATACATTCTTGCCATTGGATAATCTTCTGTAAAACCATTTCCTCCAAAAAACTGTAAACATTGAGTAGCAACTTTTTCATGTAATTCTGTGCAAAGCAGTTTCCCCATCGAACAGAGTTTTACATCATATATTTTTTTATCATAAAGATCACAGCAATGGTAGCTAAAAACTTTTAATGCTTCAATTTCAGATGATAATTGAGCAATTCTATGTCTTAATACTTGGAATTCATTAATACTTTTACCAAATGCATTTCTTTCTTTCATATAATTTAGTGACTCGGAAATTGCAAACTCCATTGTTGCAATACTAGTGGGTAGAAAACAAAGTCTTTCTAATTGTAATCCATTCATTAGATAATAGAATCCTTTTCCTTCTTCACCTATCAAATTTTCTGATGGAACAACTACATTATCAAAACTAAGTTCTGCTGTATCAGATGAACGCCAACCAAGTTTGTCAATTTTAGTCTTAGTTATTCCATCGGAATTTAAGTCTATAATTAATAAACTTATCCCTTTTGATCTAGAAGTTGGATCAGTTTTTACAACTGTAACTACAAAATCCCCGTATACTCCATTAGTAATAAATGTTTTTGATCCATTTACAATATAATTATCTCCTTTTTTTATAGCATTTGTTTGTATATTTTGAACATCTGACCCAGCATTAGGCTCAGTAATACCAATGCAGCTTATTAAATCTCCAGATACTATGCCTGGCAAATATTTATCTTTCAGAAAATCGTTTCCATATTTTAATATATATGGAGCAGACATGTACTGAACTGCTTGTTGTGTGATAGTAAATCCTCCTGAATTTAGTTTTGCAATTTCTTCACTTAAAACTACTTCAAAGAAAAAATCTAGGTTACTTCCGCCATATTTTTCAGGAAATGAAAGGCCTAGAAACCCCATTTTACCCATTTTTTTCCAAATTTGTTTAGGAATTTCACCTTCCTTTTCCCACTGATTTAAATTTGGTTTAACTTCCCTATTTAGAAAATCTTTAAGACTCTTTCTAAACATTTCATGTTCTTCTGAAAAATAATTCATTTTTTATTTATTAATTAGTGTTCTTCTTCTTCTTCTTCTTCTTCTTCTTCTTCTTCTTCTTCTTCTTTGTAGATAATGAAATAGCGCCTAAATCAGAATCTCTTTCAAAAGATAAAGTAATTGTAGTATACCGTAAATAGGAAACTTCAATCTCTCCAGATTCTCTAGTTATTTTAAGTGAAAAATTACCATCAAAGTCTGATATTGTTTCATTAGTTGTGCCTTTTTCAGTAATAATTGCTCCTGGAAGAGGAACATTTATTTTTTCATCCATAATAGTGCCTGAAACTATAGTTTGTGTTTTAGCATTTGTTAAAAAAGATAAAAAAACACAAATAGTAAGAAAATTTTTTAATTTCATTCCCATATTATCGTTTCACTATTTTCATGCCATTGGCTATATTTAGACATAAATTTTTCATCTATTTTAACCCTTTTAATTTTTAGTGTAGGAGTGCACAGTCCATTATCAGGAGTCCATGCCTCTTTCATAATCACAATGGTTGAAACCTTTCTATGACTTACTTGATCTTTATTTACAGATTCTAATTTATTATTAAGCTGTTGTTTTAATGTTTCTTTATCAATAGAATTAACTCCTTCAGAAGGAACAACAAGAAGAATTGGTGCTGCTATTCCAAATCCAACCACACACATTTGTTCAAATTCAGTAACATCTCCAAATAGTGCTTCAATTTTCCCAGGTTCAACAAATTCACCTGTAGTTGTTTTAAATGCGTCTTTGACTCTTCCAGTAATGTATAGATTGCCTTCATCATCAATTCTACCTCTATCTCCAGTATACAGCCATCCGTTTTTAATAGTGTTATTTGTGGTCTCTGGATCATTATAATATCCTTTCATTACATATGGCCCTCTCATTAGTATTTCCCCAGTTTCAGAGTCTATCTTAATCTCAACTTCTGGCTGTGCTTTACCAACAGACCCAGGTTTGTCAGTAATTTCACCTGGAAGTTGAGTGCATATTGCACAATTCTCTGTCATTCCATAGCCATTGGTTATCTTCACTCCAAGACTCCTGTACCATACTCTTTGTGATTCTTGCATTGGCGCAGCTCCAGTTACAATTGCTTTTGCTTTGCTTAATCCTAATTTTTTCTTTAGAACCATTTTAAGTAAAGAAGAAACTATAGGTATACTTAAGAGTTTATTTAATTTTTCTTGAGGGAATTTGGATAATATACCCATTTGAAATTTTGTATATATTCTTGGAACTCCAAAGAAAACGGTTGGTTGAACAGAGCCTAGATTTTGAGCAAATGTTTCTAAAGATTCTGTAAAAGAAATGGTTCCTCCATATCTAAAACATGTCCATTCCACTACAATTCTTTCAGCAATATGATTTAATGGTAAATAAGAGAAGAATGAATTTTTTCCATTAAAATCTACTCTCAATGGATTGTGCTCTGGAGTTGTTAAGCATTCTGTATTTTCATTGGTTTGATAATCTAGAACTACTCCCTTTGGCGTACCAGTTGTTCCAGAAGTAAATATGATTGTCCACACATCACTACGGTCTGGGTAAAAATCTTCTTGTTGAGGTTCAAATTTATTAATAAAATCAAACCATTGATGACCCACAGAAATTTCTGAGCAATCCTTATAGTGTGGAAATGCAATTAACGGCATATCATCTGGAATCCCATTTTTAATTTCATCCCATGCATTAACTTTACCCATAAAAAGGGCGCTTACATCTCCAAAATGTAAGAGACTTTTTAGTTCTTCGGAATTTAATGTTGGAAAGAAAGGGACAGACACATATCCTGCCATATATATAGCTAAATCAGCAATAATCCATTCTCTACAATTTTTAGACATTAATCCAATATGACTTTTAGGAGGTAGTCCAAGAGTTTTTAATCCTGTAGCTAGTTTTCTTGCCATTTGACCAGTTTCTCTCCAAGTGTATTCTTCCCATTTATCCCCAAATGGTTGTCTTAGAAAAGGCTTGTCTTTTAATTTTTTCTCCCATTTATAGAAGTTAAATATGAATTTATTGCTGCTTTCCATTATTAGTTTTTTAGTATAGTTTTTTATGATCTAGGTAAGTTAAATACCTTTTTTTAGAAAATGAATATTGAATGTAACTTTTTTTATTTAAAACTACAAAAATATATGTATCTCCTAGTCAATAAATAGAATTTCATGTTTGGATTTATCCTTAATTAATTCTTTAAATTCTTGACTTGAAAAGTCCAAGAATTTCATTATATTAAATAAATTGCTAGTAAGTAATGAAATTATATATTTGTAATTTTCTAGTTATAAAAAAAATACAATAAATCTATTTTAAATAAATGTTTGTTTAATGAAAGTTCGAAAGTCAAATATTGATGTTTTAAGTTCAAATTTTATTGAAAATGAGATTTCTATGAAGAAATTATTGAAGGAACTTAATTCCTATTTTAAATTATCAAAGTTAGAAGGAAATAAAGATAAAATTAAAAGAACTAGAAAAAGAAAAAAGCTGCTTGCTAGAGAGAAAATAGATTTGTTGCTTGATAAAAATAAACCTCAAATAGAATTAATGTCTCTTGCTGGTTTAAAACATGAAGGTGGGTTTGGTGCTGGCGGAACTACAGTAGTAGTTTTAGGTTATGTTTCTAATGTGCTTTGCTTAATTAATGCTAATGTTGCAACAAGAAAAGCAGGTGCAATTGATTATGCTACAAGTTTAAAGAATTTAAGGTTATCACAAATTGCTAATGAAAATAAATTATTAACTATAAACCTTGTTGAAAGTGGTGGAGCTAATTTACCAGATCAAGACAGGGTTTTTAATAATTATGGCAAGTTTTTTATGGAGATGTCTAGAAGGTCTAAAGATGGAATTCCAACAATTTCTGTAGTGTTTGGAAATGCTACAGCCGGTGGCGCTTATGTCCCTGGAATGTCTGATTATTCAATTCTTCAAAAGAATACAGCTAAAGTATTTTTGGCAGGACCACCATTGGTAAAGATGGCAACTAACGAAGATGCTAATGATGAAGAATTAGGAGGAGCCCAAATGCATAGTAGTATTTCTGGTGTTTCAGATTTTTTAGCTAACGATGAAAAGCATGCTATTGAAATAACAAAAAATTTAATTAAAAAAATTAAGCAGCCTACAGATAACAATTATGAAAATGAGGCATCTTTACCAAAATTTGATAAAGAAGAGATTTTAGGAATTATTCCTTCTAACTTAAAAACGCCTTTTGATATTCGTGAACTTGTAAAGAGATTTGTTGATAGTTCTGAATTTATTGAATTCAAAGAAAATTATGGTAGAACAATGTTTTGCTGTTGGACAAAAATTAATGGCTACCCTATTGGAATTATTGCCAATAATGGAGTAATTTTTATTGAATCTGCAAGAAAAGCTACACATTTTATACAATTGGCTAATAAATCTAATACCCCTTTACTATTCATACATAATACTACAGGATTTATGGTAGGAAAGAGGTATGAACAAAATGGAATGATTAATAGCGGATCTCAATTAATTCATGCTGTTGCTGGAAGTACAGTTCCACATATTAGCCTACAGGTTGGTAATTCTTATGGTGCTGGCAATTATGCAATGTGCGGCAGATCTTTTGAACCTAGATTTCTTTTTTCATATCCAAATGTAAAATCTGGTGTTATGGGAGCAGACCAGTTGTCTGGTGTAATGGAAATAATTAAAAGAAATTCAGCTTCATCATTAAATAAGGTTATTGATGAAGAAAAACTTAAAATTGAAAAGAAAAAAATGGCTGAACAGGCTGAGGAAAAGGCGAGTGTTTGGCATACTACATCTGAGGTATGGGATGATGGAGTTATTGATCCAACAGATACTAGAAAATATTTGTCCTTAGCATTAGCAGCTGTTTACAACAATGAGATAAAAGGATCTAGTTCTTTTGGAGTATTTAGAATGTAATATTTTATTATGAATTTTTATAGAGAAAAAGATGTTCAAAATATAAAATCATACAAATTTGATTTTATAGAATTAGACGAAAATGATCACGTTTTTACTATCACATTAAATCGTCCAAAAAAGAAAAATGCCTTACATCCTCAAATGATGAATGAAATAGCATTTGCAATGCATTATGCTCATTTCAATAACTCGATTTGGGTGGTAGTATTTAGAGCAAATGGAGATATATTTTGTGCTGGCGGAGATCTTAAGGCAATGATGGGGGATATTGACCCTCATCAATCTACAGTGCCAGTTCCAGAAAAGGAAGTATTAATGGGAGATCTATTTAGCAACATAAATAAACCTACTATCTCTCTAGTTGAAAAAAACGTATACGCTGGAGGTTTTTTAATAGTAGCTGGATCATTATATGTAATTGCAGAGGAGAATTTAAGATTTAGTTTACCTGAGGTTAAAAGAGGTCTTTTCCCTATGCAAGTTATGGCTAGCTTAATTCAAGTAATGCCTCCAAGAAAAGTATTAGACTGGTGTGTTAGAGGTTATAGTATTTCTGCAATACAAGCAAAAGAACAAGGACTTGTCACACATATTTCAAATCAGGATAATATTGAAAATGAACTTTCTACTTTAATTAAAGAAATATTAGATAATTCTCCGACTGCCATTAGAAGCGGATTGGAAGCATACGGTCACATTACGAATCAGTCTAACCAACATGAATATCTACTAGAGATGTTAAATAAGGTAATTAAATCTGATGACGCAAAAGAAGGATTTAATGCTTTTAAGGAAAAAAGAAAACCTAATTGGACAGGCAGTTAATATAGTTAAATTTACTATGCACGCATAGTAAATTTAACTATATTTGTTGTTTAAAAAAATAAGATGATAAATAAGCAAGTACTTTTTATGAAAAGACCAATTGGTATTCCTGATAAATCAATTTGGAAATATTCAGAATCTGAAATAAGGGATTTAAATCAGAATGAATTTTTAATAAAAAACCATTACATCTCATTAGATCCAGCCATGAGAGGATGGATGAATGACGCACCTTCATATATTGCTCCTGTTCAAATAGGTGAAGTAATGAGAGCTGGGACAGTTGGGGAGGTAATTAAATCAAATAATGAGAATTTTAAGATTGGTCAATTTGTTTCTGGATGGGGAGGTGTACAAGAATATTGTATAAGCATAGGAGATAATTATAATAAGATTTATCCAGGAGAAATGCCACTTCCCACATTTCTTGGATATTTAGGAATGCCAGGAATGACTGCATATTTTGGAATTTTACAGGAAGGTGAAATAAAAGAAGGTGACATAGTCTTAGTTTCAGCTGCAGCTGGGGCTGTAGGTAGTTTGGTAGGTCAAATTGCTAAAATAAAAAGATGTAGAGTTATTGGAATAGCTGGGGGAAAAGAAAAGTGTGACTTTCTTGTTAAAGAATTAGGATTTGATGATGCAATCGATTACAAAAATGAAAATATCTACACTTCATTAAAAGAAAAATTCCCTAAAGGAATTGATGTGTATTTTGATAATGTTGGAGGAGAAATTTTAGATGCTGTTTTAACTAGAATTAACAAAAATGCTAGGATAGTAATATGTGGAGCTATATCTCAATACAATAATAAAACTAAAGTAGTTGGTCCTTCAAATTATATGTCATTATTGGTTAATAGAGCTAGTATGAAAGGTATGGTAGTTTTTGATTATAAAGAAAATTATATGAAAGCTTTTACTGATATAGCAACTTGGTTTAAAGAAGGAAAGTTAAAAAATAATGACACGATTATTGAGGGAATTGAAAACTTTCACGAGGCATTTCTTAAACTATTTTCAGGTGATAAATTAGGAAAACTTGTATTAAAAATTAAAAATGAAAAATAAAATATCCATACTTAGTGATTTGTCAATACCGGTAATTGCAGCCCCATTATTTTTAATTTCTGGTCCTAAACTTGTTATTGAGTGTTGTAAAAACGGTATAGTTGGTACTTTCCCAGCGCTTAATCAAAGAACAACTGAAGGCTTTGAAGAATGGGTGATTCAAATTAAGACTGAACTAGATGAATTTGAGAAAGAGACAGGGAAAACACCTGCACCTTTCGGAGTAAATTTAATAGTACATAATACAAATCCAAGAGTTCAGGCTGATTTAAAAATATGCATTAAACACAAGGTGCCTATAATAATTACATCTCTGGGGGCAGTTTCAAGATTAGTTGATGCAGTCCATAGTTATGGCGGAATAGTACTTCACGATATAGTAAAAAAACGTCATGCAGAAAAAGCAGCAGAGGCTGGTGTTGATGGACTAATATTAGTTTCTGCAGGTGCTGGTGGTCATGCAGGAACTATAAACCCAATGGCTTTGATTTCTGAAGTTAAAGGGTTTTTTAATAAAACTATTATACTTTCAGGGTGTATAAGTAATGGAAGAGATGTTGCCTCTGCAATGCAGATGGGAGCTGATTATGCATATATGGGTACTAGGTTTATTAATACTAAAGAGAGTAGAGCTCCTGAGGATTATAAGCAGATGATAATAAATTCTGGAGCTACTGATATTGTATATACAGCAGCAGTTTCTGGAGTTCCCGCTAGTTTTTTAAGACCTAGTTTAGAATCTATGGGAATAACTGAAGAAATGTGGTCAAAAAAAGCTAAGGTTGATTTTGGAAAGGAACTTGATGCGGCTCAAGCTGAAGCAAAGGCATGGAGTACTATCTGGTCAGCTGGCCAAGGTGTTACAAACATATCTGACAACATACCTGTTAAAGAATTAGTTGAACGAATTATTAATGAATTTAAGGATGCTATAAAAGAGCAATCAAATCTTTTAGATAAATTTTAATTTATAGGAATTAATTCCGTTGTTAGATCAAAAACGGAAGGTAAAATGTAATATACTATAAGTGTAATTACGATTATTGATAACATATTCATCCACACACCTTTTTTAAACATATCTTCTATTTTTAATAACCCTGAACTGAAAACCACTGCATTTGGAGGAGTTGATATTGGAAGCATAAAAGCACAAGAAGCAGCTAATGTTGCACTAATCAATAAAAAATAAGGATGAATCTGAATTGCCAATGCAATTGTAACTAAAACTGGTAGTAACATTGCTGTTGTTGCCATATTCGATGTAACTTCAGTAAGCAAATTAATTGCTGTAACTATTATAAAAATTATAAAAATTAAAGGAATACCATCAAGATTTTTTAGTAAGTCAGCTATCCATAATGCAAGACCGCTTTTTTCAAATGCACTTGCTATTGCCATGGCACCACCAAATAATAATAATATACCCCATGGAAGTTTAACTGTGTCCTTCCATACCAGCAGTGTTTTATCTACTGAATTATTTCTTGTTGGAATTATAAATAATATTACAGCAAAGAAAATTGCAATTATTGTATCATCAATTGTTGGAATAATTGTTTCAAGATAGCCTCTAGATATCCATGCTGCAGAAGTTAGACCAAACACAATTAATACTCTTGATTCCTCATATGAGAATTTACCTAACAACTTAATTTGATTTAATATTTCTTTTTTACCAGCTGCAAATTCTTCATTAGGAAATTTATAAGCAATTTTAGTTAAATATAACCAGCAAATAATAAGTAAAGTAGCACTTATTGGTACTCCAAATTTCATCCAGTCAAACATATTTACTTTAACACCATAGCTTTGTTCTACAACTCCAGCAAAAACCATATTTGGAGGTGTGCCAATTAATGTAGACATCCCTCCAATAGAGGCACTATATGCTATTGCTATCATAAGTGATTTACCAAAAACTAAATTTTCATTTTCAATAGTGTTAGGATCATCCTTTAATTGCGCTATAATTGCCAACCCAACAGGTAGAATCATAATTGAAGTTGCTGTATTTGAAATCCACATTGATAAAAACGCAGTTGCAATCATAAAACCTAGTATAACTTTTGATTTTTTTGATCCGGTTACTCTAATAATATTTAACGCCAATCTTTTATGTAAATTCCATTTTTCAATTGCCAAAGCAATAATAAATCCCCCAACAAATAAAAAAACCAATTTGTGACCGTAAGATGCAGTAGTAGATTGTAAATCTAATCCTCCAGTAACTGGAAAAAGTACAATAGGAAGCAAAGCTGTTACTGCTATTGGCACACATTCTGTAACCCACCATATAGCCATCCATGCCGTAGAAGCAAGTATACATTTAGCTTCATAATTTAATCCCTCAGGATTAAATATTATTATTATTATTGTAAATACTATGGGGCCAAGAAATAAACCAACAATTTTCTTTGATAAATCCATAATTAATTAAAAATTAATGATATTTGACCAATTTTTAGTACAAATTGCATTTTAAATATTAATTATTACTAGTTTCGTCATTACTAAATTGTAAAATTATGAGAAATCTATACATTCTATTATTATTTTTTATTGCTTCCTTGAGTTACAGTCAGGATAGTAACGATCTTTTAAACCATTATAAGCAGTATTATGAGCAAATGAAATCTCAAGGAGATGTTCAAGGAGTAATAAATGGTTTAACTCATTTAAATGTGCTTGAACCTAATCAGGCTAGAGCTGACACCCTTGCTGTACTGTATATGAATGAAGGAAGACATATTCAGGCCTTAAATACAATTGGTATTGAAAGTAATGAAAATGATTCTGATATGGCAGTTGAAGTAAAAGCTATTTCACTTCAATTTTTAAATCAACTTGAAAGATCTCTTGTTCATTATGAAGAGTTATTTAAAAGAAAGCCTAACCCTCTTGTAGCATATGAATTAGCTGATATAAAAATTCAATTAGATGATTTAATGGGAGCTACAAAAAATATAACTTTTGGAATAGCTAATTCAAATAGTGATGTAATGAGAACATATTATGAGGGACAAGGTCAGTATCAGGTTCCTATGAAAGCAGGATTTTTGTATTTAAAAGGATTGGTCAAATTCAAGGAAAATAGAGAGCAAAATATTGATGCAGCAATAACGATAATGGATGAGGCTTTAGCTATGGCTCCAAATTTCAATTTGGCAAAGATTAGTAAAGATGCATTAAATGCTCAAAAGAAACAGGATTAGTTATCAATTTTTTGATTTGACTTTTCAATTAGCTTATTTATTTGGTAGACAAAGTTTGAGTTAGCAGCTAATACATCATTAATCTTATTTTTCTTTAGTTTTTCATCTATAATATTTGATGTAAAGTGACTCTCAAGTATCATAAATTTTGTTTCTAAAACACTAATTCTAGAAATAATACCAGGTTTTCTTATTGATTTTGGTATGCTCTTTTCTAAACCATCAAAGAATGCTCTAATATATTCTTTGTTATCCTTAAAAAAGGAAACTTCATTATTTTCTAAAGAGCTAATTACTTCTTTTAATTCTTGATATTCAATCCAGTTTTTTAAAATATTTATAGTATTTAAACTGATGTTATCAATTCTAACTTGATTAATAGAATCGGAATATAGGTCTAATGTTTCATAGATTTTAGTGTTATTATTTTTATTTGGTTGATTATCACAACTTAAAAGGAAGGTAATAACTATAGCTACGGTTGTTAAATAAAATTTAGGTATCATCTCACTTTCTAATATTAATTGAGAAAATTAAACTTTTTTTGGCTTACAAAAATAATATACAATTAAAATTAAGGTTAATATAATTGGCTCCCAGGTTAGTACATAATATGGCCATTTAGTAGTAAGAATTAAAGGATTATCTACTGCCGGTACTTCTGCTAAATACATGTAATTTGAGCCTATAAAATGATTTAATGGCATTATAAAGGCTAACAGAACATTTAGACCAATAAATGTTTTTAACCATGAATATGTTCTTAGCTCCATATTCAGATGATTTCTTAAATAAATAGGGAATGCTATAATAATTGCATGTTTTACAAAAAATTGAACATAAAAGAAGTTAACTGATCCATTGTAATTATCAATTAATGGAGTAAGTATGGATAATCCTCCGCCTATAATCCCACAATAAAAAAGAAATTCGAATAAATATTGTCTTTTGTTTTCTGGAATAAACATTATAAAACAACAAATTAAAGCGGAAATTCCACAAAGATGTACAGGAATTTGTTTGTCCGATGTCCAAGTTCCATTAATTAGATGTATAACATGGTTAGTAACAGTGAAACATATCATTATTAAAGCAATAATCTTAATAAACTTAATTTTATTTTTTTCATCACTAATTTTACCCATATATAGAATAAATAGGATAAAAGCTATGCTACTTAATGTGGTTATTATCCATTCAGAACTTAAAAATTCTATTGCATGATCCATAGTATGTTTTTTATATGGTCGCTAAAGTTAATCATAATTAATCAAAAAACCCCCTTGAAAGGGGGTTTGTGGTACCTCCAGGAATCGAACCAGGGACACACGGATTTTCAGTCCGTTGCTCTACCAACTGAGCTAAGGTACCTTAAAATGAGCCTCAAATATAGATGCATTTTTATTATTGAGCAAAATAATTATTATAAATAATCCTTTTGTAAATTTGATGCTCAAGCTATAACATGAATTTAATTATTGATATAGGAAATACTAATACAAAAATTGCAGTATTTGAGCATGATAATATTATTGAAATAGATCTTTTCAATCCTAAAAATACTATTAAAGCAATAAATAAATTTTTAAGGAAGTATAAAGCTATTAATAGAGCTATAATTTCTAATGTTTCTCAGACTAATAACTCTACATTAATTAATAAAATACCAATTGATAATGTGTACATCATATCAGATAAATTAAAATTACCTTTTAATAATATGTATAAAAGCAAGGAGACACTTGGGTCAGACAGAAAAGCTTTGGTAAGTGCGGCAATTAAACATTATCCTAATAATAATGTATTAATTATTGATGCAGGAACATGTATTACAACTGATTTTATTGATGCTTCTGGAAATTATCATGGAGGTTCTATTTCTCCAGGGATTAATATGAGATATGGTGTGCTAAGTGAAAAAACATCAAATTTGCCTAAACTAGAAAGAAAATATCCTTTACATATTATTGGGTTTTCTACAGAGGAATCAATTCATTCAGGAGTAATCAATGGGATAGTACATGAAATAAGAGAATATATATCAGAATATCAGAAGCAATACAAGAATATTAACATTATTTTAACTGGAGGTGATTCTGATTTCTTGTCTAAACCATTAAAAATTAGCATCTTTGCGAATCGAAATTTTTTATTAGAAGGTCTAAATTTTATTTTGAATTTAAATACAGAAGATTGATAAAACGAATATTACCCATAATAATATTATTTATAAGCTTTAATATTCAGGCACAAGAGGGGACATCTTCTCCTTATTCATTCTATGGTATAGGTAGTCTTAAATTTAAGGGAACAACAGAAAATAGAGCTATGGGTGGAGTTAGTATATACACTGATAGTATTCATATGAATTTTAAAAATCCAGCCTCATATACTGGAAAAAACTTATTTTCTTTTAATAATGAGGGTAGACTAGTTAAATTCACAGTGGGAGTAGGGCATACTGAAACAAAACTTGAAACGTCTGAGAATTCAGATAATGCAAGTACAACTACATTTGATTATTTAGGATTGAATATTCCAATGGGTAAATTTGGTATGGGTTTTGGAGTAATCCCTTACTCTTCAGTTGGTTATAAATTAGAGAATAGAAACATAAATGATTCATTGAAATATAAATACTCAGGAAATGGTGGAGTGAACAAAGTATTTTTAGGCTTTGGTTATCAAATTTCAGATAATTTAAGTATTGGTATAGATGCACATTATAATTTTGGAAATATTCAAAATAGTGCTTTAGAATTTCTATATGATGATGAAGAACTACCCTTAGATTATCAAGCTAGAGAAATAAATAGATCAGATTTAAGTGGTATTAATTACAATTTAGGTATTTCATATAAACCAATGATTAATGAAAAAACTCAATTAATTACTTCTTTTACTTATTCTCCTGAATATAATTTGACTTCTAAAAACAAGAGAACATTTGCTTCTGTAATTGTAAATGAAACAACTAATATTGAATATCCAATAAATGAAATCGAAGTGGATTTATTATCAATGGGCCTTGAAGAAACTGATTTAAAAATGCCGTCTAAAATGTCTGTTGGATTAGGAATTAGCTCAATTAGAAATTGGTTTATTGGTTCAGAGTATAGCATTATAAAAAGCAGTGTATTTTCTTCTGATCTTTTAAATATCCAAAACACCTATTTTGAAGATTCTTCTGTTTTATCAATAGGAGGATTTTATATTCCAGATTACAACTCCTTTAACAATTTACTTCAAAGAATCGTTTATAGATCTGGAATATATTTTGAGAAAACAGGTTTAAACATTAATAATCAATCAATTAAAGAGTTTGGTATAACTTTTGGACTAGGTATACCAGTTAGTAGACTTTTTTCAAATCTTAACACTGTTATTGAAATTGGAAAAAGAGGTACAACTGATAGTAATTTAGTAGAAGAAAATTTCATTAATTTTCAATTAAGTTTATCTTTAAATGATAGATGGTTTGTAAAAAGGAAATATAATTAATTATGAGAATAATATTCAGATTTTTAATAGTATTAAGTTTTTTATTTATATCACTAAATGTTAGTTCACAAATAAATGAGGATGATATTAATTCATTATCAATTTTTAGTGAATATGTAAAAGCTAAAAATTATGATGCTGCATATGAACCATGGATGGAGCTAAGAGAGAGAAATCCAAAATTTAATAGTGCAATATTTGTCTATGGAGAAAGAATTTTAAAACATATGATTAAGAATTCTTCTGCAGATCAAAAGGTTGATTACATAAATGATTTAGTGAAATTGTGGAATGAAAAGAGAATTAACTTCCCTAATAAAACTCCTCTTGGTGATGTTTTAGCAAAAGCTGCTCAACTTCAATATGATTACATGACTGAATTAAATATGACAAAATCTGAAGTATATGAGATCTTCAATAGTGCGTTTATTACTGATTCAAATACATTTAATAATCCAAAAAATTTATATACTTATTTTGGATTGATAGTTGATCTTTATGATCAAGAGTTGAAATCTGCTGAAGAACTTTTCACTAAGTATGATGAAATTTCAGAAAAGGTAGAAAAGGAAATAAAAAATTATACAAATAAGGTAAATAAATTCTTGCCAGAAGAAATTTCAGAGTCTGAACTAGAACTGTCATCTAAAGATAAAAAACGTGTTAGTTCTTATAATAGTTTTTTAAAGGCTTATGATCAAATTTCAAAAGGAATGGAGAAGAAGGTAGGAGATAGAGCAAACTGTGACAATTTAATTATTTTATATGATAAAAGTTATGAAGAAAATAAGAACAATGGAGTTTGGTTACAAAGAGCTTTAAATAGATTATTTAATAAGGAATGTATGGATTCTGAGCTATTTGTTAAAATTCTACAGCAAAAAAATATGTTGGATCCTAATGCCTCTACATCGTATTATTTAGGAATTATTAAAGCAAAAGAAGGAAAATCTTCTGAAGCTCTTGAATACTATAAGCAAGCAATTGATCTTGAAAATGACGGCTATGAAAAAGCTAAAATTTTATTTAGGATTGCAACTCAATTTAAAAAGAATGGTTTATTTTCTAGAGCTAGATCATATTACATGCAAGCACTTAAGTTTAACCCATCTATGGGAAGATGCTATTTAGCTATTGCTCAGATGTATGCTAGTAGTGCAAAAAATTGTGGCCCTGATAACTTTACTCAAAGATCAGTTTATTGGTTAGCCTCTAGAGAAGCACTTAAAGCAAGTAGAGTTGATAGTAAATTAAGAAAACTTGCTAATCAAAGCTCTAACAATTATTTAGCTAAAGCTCCTCAAAAAAGTGAAATCTTTTCTTCGGGAAGAGAAGGCGAAATAATTAAGATAGGTTGTTGGATAGGAAGGACTGTCAAAGTACCTAAGCTATAGATTTGAAAAAAATTAGTTTTATTATTACTCTTTTTGTTTTGATTTCATGTAATAATGATTTAGAAAATGTGATTGATATTACTTCATCAAAATCATCAATTTCAGCAGCAGAAAATATAAATACCGTATATACAGATTCAGGACTTGTAAGCTCAATTTTGGAAAGCCCAAAAATGTTTAATTTTACGAATATGGATTTTCCATATTTTGAATTTCCTAATAAGCTTACAATCACTGTGTTTGATAAGAATAAAAACAAGAGTGTAATCACTGCTGATTATGCAATCTCTTATTCTAACACTGATTTAATTGATTTAAGAAAAAATGTTATTATTACAACTCACCTAAAAGACACTCTTATAACCGATCAAATGTATTACAATAGAGTAGAAGAGTGGTTATTCACAAATTATCCATTTCAATTTATTTCAGCTGACAAGGATATATATGGGTCAGGATTTGATTCTGATAAAAGTTTTGAAAAAATAACTTTCTTAGACGTAAGTGGTTATGTAACTTTAGAAGATTAAATTTTTATGGATAAAGATTTTATAAAATATTTAGATTTTCATAAAACCAGAGGTGGAACAGGGAAAATATTTAACTTCAATTTCATTGAATATAAGGAGGGTTTTCTAAAGTTAGGTGCAGAATTTACAGCACAAACTCTTAACCCAAATAGAACGGTGCAAGGAGGTATGATGACTGCTTTATTAGATGATATTACTAGCTTACTTATTATTTATGAATCTAAAGGGTCTTTATATCCTAATTCTACAAATCTTCATAGCTTGCATCACAGGCCATTATTTGAAGGGAAAGTATTTGCTACTGCAACCATTATTAAAAAAGGAAAAAACATAGCAACTATAAAAGGTGAATTATTTAATTCAGATGGAAAACTAGCAGCAACTCTGATGCATACTGTTGTATTGACTAAAGCTGATTTTCAATCACATATACCTAAATAATTATTAAATTTATAAAGATAATGATTGAGCTATGTAGACTTTTTGTATATATATTACTCATTCTTGGTTTATTATTCTTATTAGTAGGATTTATATTAACTGTTGGATTTTTTCTTTTTGGATTTGAGTTAACATATGGAAGAACATCAGGTTACGACTTACCAATGGTTTTTGGTGTAGTAGGAGTTGCGTTTTTGTTTACGGGCTTTCTTGAATGGTTAAGAGGAAGAAGGAATAAATGGTGGTAAAATAAATTATTGTTATGAAATTATTAGGTTTTTTTAAGTATGCTTATCTGGGTTTTTTTGTATTATTTTTTATAGAATTTCTTTTAAATTATAAAACTGATTTTAATAAGTCAATAGTTTTCTTAGTTCTATCTATATTATCAGTTTTATTATATTGGTTTAGAAATAAATATCAGAAGAGATTTAAAGACAGGGGAAAATTATAATTTATTATGTCTGATATACCAATCATAGTTGCATCCCTTATTTTTTCTGCTTTTTTTTCTGGTATGGAAATAGCCTATGTATCCAGTAATAAGATTTCTATTGAAATTGAAAAAAAGAGTACAGGCTTTATCTCTTCAATAATAAAAATTTTAACAAAAAAGCCTTCAAAATTTATTACTACAATGCTTATTGGAAACAATATAGCACTGGTTATATATGGATTTTCAATGGGAGCATTATTAACTAGAGAATTTGACTTAAACCTATTTAACCAAACACTTGTATCAACCTTTATTATTCTTATTACTGCTGAATTTTTACCAAAAGTATTTTTTCAAATTTATTCATTAAAGTTTTTTAAAATATTCATACTTCCAGCATATTTTTTCTACATAGTTTTTTATTTCATTTCTGATTTTGTGATATGGATCTCAGATATTTTTCTTAAAATTTTCTTTAATTCAAAAGGAGATAGTAAACAACTTCTTTTTTCAAAGGATGAATTAGGGCATTATATAAATGAGCAAATTCAAGCAGTTGAAGAAGATCAGGAAATAGATAGTGAGGTCCAAATATTCCAAAACGCATTGGATTTTTCAGATCTAAAATCAAGGGATATAATGATTCCTAGAATTGAATTAGTTGCAGTTGAGGTGCATGATTATATTAATAATTTAAAATCTTTATTTATTTCTTCTGGTTATTCAAGAATTTTAATTTATAAAGACACAGTTGATGATGTCCTTGGGTATGCGCATTCATCGGATCTTTTTAATAAACCAAAAACAATTAAATCGACACTAATGCCAGTAGAATTTATACCAGAAGCTATGCATATCAAGGATGTGCTTAACTTATTGACAGCAAAGAGAAGGACTGTAGCAATAGTATTGGATGAATATGGAGGTACTTCTGGAATGATAACTATTGAAGATATTGTAGAAGAACTCTTTGGAGAAATCGATGATGAATTTGACAACAATGAGTTATTAGAAAATAAACTATCTGATAATCAATATGAATTTTCTGCTAGAATTGAGGTAGATTATATTAATGAAAAATATAAATTACAGCTACCAGTTAGTGAAGAATATGAAACTTTAGGCGGTTTAATTGTAAACAGTACTGAGGAGATCCCAAAAATAAATGAAGAAATTAAAGTAGATAATTTTTTGTTTAAAATTCTAGATGTTACTAATACAAGGATTAATTTAGTTTCTCTAAAGATAGATGCTTAAGTTTTCATAATTAACAATAAAATGCTACTTTTGGCCACTATATTTTAAATCAATTTTTAAATGGCAGTTTTAAATCAAATACGAGAAAGATCATTGTTTTTAGTCTTAATAATTGCAATGGCTTTATTTTCTTTTGTTTTTGCAGATGTGATAAATAAGGGTGGCGGAGGTTTGCCTGGAGATCAAAATGTTGTTGCTACAATAAATGGAATTGAAATGGAAAGAGAAGATTTCATGAGAAAGGTAGAAAATTTAGAACGTCAAAATAGAGCTTCAAGATCAAATGTTCAATCAATGAATGCTGTTTGGGATGTTGAATTGAAAAGATTAATTCTTGCTTCTGAATTTGATAAGTTAGGCATTACTGTTGAAAAAAATCTGATGAGAGATTTATTAAAAAATAATTTATTTTCATTTGATGAATTTAGAAATTCTGAAGGTGAATTTGATCAGAGAAAATTAAATGAATTCATATCTAATTTAAAAGAAATCTCACCTGAGACTATCGAATTACAGGGTTCTCAAATTAATTATGAATCCTGGAATAATTATGAATCTACAATTGCATCTTCAGGACTAGAAAAAATTTATTTTGATCTTATACGATCTGCAGTGAATTCTACTGTTTTTGATGGTAAGACTCAACATGCTTATGAAAATGATAATATTGATTTAAAATATGTTAAGATTCCTTATACATCAATACCTGATTCCTTAGTGAAAGTTACAAGTTCTGATGTTAAGAAATACATGCAACAAAACAAAAGTGATTATGAGGTTAAAGCTTCTAGAGATTTAATATATGTTAAATTTGAAGAAAACCCTTCTGAAAATGATCAAAAACAAATAGAAGCTCAACTTAAAGAGTTATTAAAGGATAGTGAGGAATTTGATTTTGACACAAAAAAAACTAATAAAGTATTAGGATTTAAAAACACTAATGACAATGAAGAGTTTTTAAATTTAAATTCAGCGATTAAGTTATATGATTCATATGTTTTTGGGAATTCATTTTCTAAAGAAATGGAGCCAATCATTTATTCTATGAAAAAGGGTGAGCTTTATGGACCTTACAAAGAAGGTGATTATATAAAGATTACAAAATTAGTTAATACTAGGAAAATACCTGATTCTGTAAAGGTTAGACACATATTGATTCCATATAGCGGATCTTTAAGAAGTGATCCTAATGAAACTAAAACAAAAGAACAGGCAAAGAAAACTGCAGACAGTATTTATAGAATTGTTTTAAGAAGACCTAGTAAGTTCAAAAGCCTTTTAGAATTATCATCTGATATGGCTAGTAATGAAAATGATGGTGAAATTGAATTTTCATATGTAGATGGATTTGCACCAGAATTTAAAGATTTTTCTTTTGAAAATAACGTTGGTAAAACATCAGTTGTAGAAACTGATTTTGGCTTTCATGTAATTGAAATTTTATCTCAATCTAGAAGAAAAAAAGCTGTAAAAGTTGCAAATTTAGCTTTAAAACTTGAAGCATCTGAACGAACGATAGATAGTATTTTTAATATTACTTCAAAATTTGAGATAGGAATTGAAAAATCTAATTTTAGAGATGTTGCTAGTGACTATAACTATAAGATTAATCCTGTTAATAATATTAGAGAATTAAATGAGAACATTCCTGGAATAGGCCCACAAAGGTCTATTGTAAGATGGGCATATAATTCTGACACTAAACTCAATGACGTAAGACGATTTAATTTGCAGAACGGAGGATACATAGTTGCAATGCTAACTTCCATTAATAATGAAGGATTAATGTCAGTTGATAAGGCATCTATTACAGCTATTTCAAAAATTAGAAAGGAAAAAAAGGCGAAGATGATTATGAATAAGATTAATGATAAAACATTAGAAAACATCTCATCTAGTCAAAATCAAAACATACAAACAGCATTAGCTGTAAATATGAAAAACCCTGTGCTTTCCGGAACTGGAAATGAACCAACAGTAGTTGGATATGCTTTTGGTTTGAATGAAGGTGAGACTTCTAAGGGTATTACTGGAGATAGCGGAGTTTTCTATATCATTGTTGATAGGATTAAATATGCAAATGTGATGAGTAATTATCAAAGCTATATGAATTTAATAAACTCAATTACTATTGGATCATATAATGCTAAGGTTTATGAAGCTCTTTTAGAATCTGCTGAAATTGAAGATAATAGGTCTTTATTTTACTAAACTTAATAAACTAAATCTTTATAAGGTATAATTTCATTATATCCTTTTTCGGTAAAATATTTCATATTTTGTTTATTTCCTGTAACTAGGATAAAATCACCGCCCCAAGCACCAAGACTTTTAATAACTCCATTATGATAATCTTTAAAAAGTTTATTATTAATTGGATCGACATTTATAGCTTTTGAAATAATTTTTTCATGTTCTAGTATTAATTTTTCAAATTCAGCTAATGTATTTGATTTAATTATAGATGAGCAAATGGAATTTATTCTAGGAATAATATTTTTTATTTCATTTTTATGAGATCTATAATTTTTTATTGCCTCTGAAGTATTTTGTTTATTACCTAAGTAGATAAAAAATAAATTTTCTTTAAATGAAGGATTAAAATCAGAATCTTCTATTATCCTTTTATCTTCGATTTTTTGATATACTATTGGATTAAATTTATCACAGCAAGCTATATCATATCCACTTCCATTAAATGTTAAGTCAAGTAGACCGTATGGGTTAATTTTTGCCCATAGTGATAGGTTGTTAATTAATGTTGAAGATGTTCCTAATCCCCAATCTTTTGAAAATTCTAGCCTAGTTTTAAAATCAACTCCTAAATCAGTAAAAATACTTTTATTAAGTTTTTTAATTGCTTTAAAAATTGTAATTAATTTATCAGAAAATTTATTATTATTCCCTTTATATGAAAAATTATTTTCTGATATAATAAATGTTTCATTAAACCAAACTTCTCCATTATAGTCATGGCTTGTCCATTTAATTTCATTCTTTTTTTCTGTTTGATTTACCTCTAGGGATTGGGAAAATTTTGACGGAAGAGCCAATGCTTTTGCTCCATCCAATACTAGATATTCAGATGTTAATAATATTTTGCCATTACTACTATACTTCATCTGAATTGCGAAGTTTAATTAAATAATTTTGAACATTTCTATTGTTTACAATTTTATCTTTAAAGAATTCTACAGCCAATTTTTTTTCATTTTCATTTGCTTTTAATGAATTCAAAATATTAATTAAATGCATTTTCATATGTCCTTGTTGAATTCCAGAGATTATTAGTGATCTTAATGCTCCATAGTTTTGAGCTAAACCTACTGCTGCAGTTATTCGCATTAATTCTTCAGCATTTGGATTATCTAGCATTTCTAATGCTAGTTTTACTAGGGGATGGAGATTTGTTACTCCTCCAACTGTTCCTAATGCTAGGGGTATTTTAATTGAAAAAATGAACGTATCATTTTCAATTTTAGCCTTGCTTAATCCTTTGTATTTTCCTTCTTTTGATGCATAGGCATGAATGCCAGCTTCAATTGCTCTAAAATCATTTCCTGTTGCAATACTAATTGCATCAATACCATTCATTATACCTTTATTATGAGTAACAGCTCTTGAAGTATCTATTTGAGCTATTTTAACTGCTTGAACAAATTTTTCAGAGAAATTCTTATAATTTTCTATTTTATCTAATTCTTCAACCCTACAAGAGACTTCAGCTTTAATAATACACTCAGGAACATAATTTGAAAGAATGCTCATAATAATTGTAATGTCATTTGGCTGTATTTTATTTTCCTCAAATAGTGATGATTTTTCTTTAAATGATTTTGAAATTTGCTCAAGACAGGAATTTATAAAATTTGCTCCCATTGCATCCACAGTGTCAAATGAAACATTAATTTGATAATACCCTTTCATATCACTGGTCCTATTAATTAATTCAATGTCAATTATTCCACCACCTCTTTTTTTCATATTTGATGTGATGGTTTCAGTATCTTGAATTAATGTAGGTTTTATATAATTAAAATAGGATGTAATTAATTCTTTCTCACCTAAAAATATAAAATGAACTTGGCCATTCTTTATTTTAGAAATAATCTTAGTTTTAAATCCACCTAGGCTTGACCATAACTTTGCAGATTTTGATGCTGCGGCAACTACAGAGCTTTCTTCAATTACCATAGGAATACTATAGATTTTATCATTGATTAAAAAATTGGGAGCAATTGAAAATGGTAAATAAAAATTACTTAATGTGTTTTCAGAGAATTCATCGTGTAGTCTTTGAAGATTTTCATCATTATTCCAATACTGTTTTAGTATTTTTTTTGCAACTTCAGTTTCTTTGAAGAAATTAGCTACTATCCAATTTATCTTTTCTTCTTTACTTAGTTTTGAAAAACCTTTAATTTCTTTACCCATTTTTGAAATTTAATATAATATTCTACAATAATAATATAATGCTGCAATAATTTATTATTGAATAATCAAAATTATTAGATATTTTATAATATTTTAGTGAATCTTTAAATTAAATACTATGACAGATTCAAGCATATTAGAAAATCAAAAACAATTTTTAGGTCATCCAGTTGGGCTGTATATTTTATTCTTAACTGAAATGTGGGAGAGATTCTCTTACTATGGAATGAGAGCAATTTTAGTACTTTACCTAGTTGCTGAAGTTGGAATTGAAAATGCAGGATTAGGTTGGAGTAATGAAGATGCCTTGGCTTTATATGGTTGGTATACAATGTTCGTATATGTAGCCTCTATTCCTGGAGGAATTATAGCTGATAAAATAATAGGGCAAAAGAAAGCTGTTTTTGTTGGAGGAATGCTGCTTGTCGCAGGACATTCAGTCCTAGCAATAGAAGCATTATGGGCTTTTTACACTGGACTTACTTTAATAGTTATGGGAGTAGGTATGCTAAAGCCCAATATTTCTACCATGGTTGGAGGTCTATATCCTAAAGATCAACATGACAAAAGAGATATGGGATTTTATATTTTCTATATGGGGATTAATCTTGGCGCTGCAGCTTCTGCTTTATTAGTTGGATATATCGGAGAAACTATTGGATGGCATTATGGATTTGGATTAGCTGGTATTGGAATGGCTTTAGGGCAATTAACATATTGGTATGGTCAGCGATATTTAACCCATGTTGGTAATTTGGTTGTAGATGAAAGAGATGAAAGTGAAAAAGTAGATGGAAATTTAATCGCTTCAATTTTTAAGTCAACTAATTCAATAATAGGATTTGTTATCACCTTATGTATGGGGATTTATGTATGGCAAGTTCAAGGTTCGTTAGATTATGGTTTATTGATAATGGGATTAGCATTTGCTGTGGGAGTAGCAATTGTAGTCTATAATGATGGAGATAGAGTTGAGAAAGATAGAATACTTGTAACTTATTTATCTTTCTTAATTATAATTGTTTTTTGGGGATCATTTGAACAGGCTGGTGGTCTACTAAATGTATATGCTGCACAAAAAACTGATTTAGCTTTAACAGAGAATTTTACAGTGCCTGCAAGTTGGTTTCAGTCTGTTAATGCTATTTTTATTTTAATTTTTGCTACTCTAGTTGGTAGTTTTTGGGTCTGGTGGAAAAACAGAAAAAAAGAGTCTTCTTCCTTGTTTAAAATGGCTATTGGTGTAATTATTATGGGCTGGGGCTTTTTCTTTATGTCTGCAGCTTCTATGCAATATGATGCTGAAGGATTATCAAGCATGCACTGGTTAGTTTTAGCATATTTATTTCATACAATTGGTGAATTATGCGCATCTCCAGTAGCATTATCTTTTATTACAAAACTTGCGCCTGAAAGATGGATGGCATTTATGATGGGTGCTTATTTTGCAGCTACAGGTTTAGGAAATAAGGTTGCAGGTCTATTAGGTGAATCAGCTACAGAAATGGGTGAATATACAATCTTTACTGGTATCGCAGTCTTTTGCACATTATTTGGATTATTAGTATTAACGATAATTAAGCCTTTAAAGCGATTAACTCATAATGCAGAAGGAATATAGCTATAAGTAAATATTTATGAATCAAAATTCTAATTCTGAGTTTTTTAAAACTAGTGTCTTAGGGCACCCCTCAATTTTATTTGTCCTTTTTTTTACTGAGATGTGGGAAAGATTCTCATATTATGGTATGAGGGCTATATTAGTAATTTTTTTAACTGGAATTATTATTGGAGATAATCCTGGCTGGGGATGGTCATCTTCTGAAGCACTTTCTTTGTTAGGAACATACGCAATGTTTGTTTACTTAACCCCTTTAATTGGAGGGTGGCTAGCAGATAACAAAATAGGTTACAGAATGGCAGTAGTAATTGGAGCATTACTTATGACCTTAGGTCATGCTTCTATGGCTGTAGAAACTCCAACATTTCTTTATATAGGAATTACTTTTTTAGTGATTGGCAATGGATTTTTTAAGCCAAATATGACTTCTATAATTTCAAAAATATATGAAGGTAGAGATGATAAAAAAGATGGAGCCTATAATATATTTTATATGGGTGTTAATGCCGGTGCTTTTATTGGAATCATGCTGTGTGGCTGGATTGGTGAAAAAATTGGTTGGAGTTATGGTTTTGGTTTAGCAGGTATCTTTATGTTTTTAGGTATGTTACAATTTTATTATGCACAGCCTTTATTTGGAAATATTGGTGATAAGCCAGATAAGAAAAAAGTTAATGAAGTTAGTCTTAGCAGTGAGGAAAAACTTAATCCTTTTCTATCAATAGATTATATATTAATAGGGGTTTTTATTATAAGTGCACTTATTTTTATAGTTAATGATCCATTGAGTAAGATAGGAAATATACAAGCATTTAATTTCACTGTTTTTGGAATAGAGGACTCATTATTTTATGCATTATTGGCTTTGATTAGTTTTATTCTAATACTAATTGTTAGAATCCCAAGATACTCTCCGATTGTTAGAGATAGGATGATTGCATTTTCAATCTTTTGCTTATTTACTGTTTTTTTCTGGGCAGGATTTGAACAAGGAGCAGGATCATTACCAATTTATACAAGAGATTTTACCGATAGAATTTTAGAAGGAGGTTCTGCTACATTATTTAAAATAATTGATTTGTTAGTAACAGTTATCCCACTTGCTATTATAACCTTTGTTCTTATTACTTTATTTAGAAAGACATATAAAAAAATAGCATTATCTAATACCATATTAGGATTTAGTTTTGTTATTATATGGGGAATTGTTATATATAAATTATTTATTGAATTTCAGTCTACTGAAACTGAAGTGCCTGTTACATGGTTTGCAATATTAAATTCATTATTTATAATAGTTTTTGCTCCGTTATTTACGAAGTGGTGGGATAGTGAATACAATCCTCCAGCATCAGTAAAATATTTCTTGGGATTGTTTCTTTTAGGTATTGGTTTTGCTTTTCTAGCTTTTGGAGCACGTAATGTTCCTGCTGGAGCTGAAACTGCAAGTCTGAGCATGATGTGGCTAGTATTTGCATATTTGTTTCATACTTTGGGTGAACTTTGTTTATCTCCAATGGGGCTGTCTTATTTAAGTAAATTAATTCCAGCAAGAATGATAGCTTTTATGTTTGGGGTATATTATTTAGCAATAGCTATAGGACAAAAACTAGCACATTATGTTGGTGGTGATATTGATAAGATTACTCAAGAGTATAGTTTGTCAGGATTTTTCTTAATTTTCACTATTATTCCAATAATTTTGGGTATTTTTTCTTTATTATTGCATCCAATTCTTAAAAAATTAATGCACGGAATTAAATAAGTATGTTTAAAAATATAATTACAATATTAATCGTTTTTAGTTTTGCTCAATCATATTCCCAGGAGATCAATTGGTTAACTCTGGAGCAAGCAATAGAACTTCAAAAGAAAGCTCCAAGGAATATTATAATGGATGTATATACAAATTGGTGCGGTCCATGTAAGTTGTTAGATAGAAATACTTTTAAGAATAAAGATGTTTCAGCTTTTATTAATAAACATTTTTATGCAGTTAAATTTAATGCTGAAGGTGATTCAAATGTAAATTATGATGGCAAGGTATTTACTAATCCAAATTTTCAACCTGAGAAAACACAAAGAAGAAATGGGACTCATGAGTTAACCCGATATTTAAATGTTAGCGCATATCCAACAATTATTTTTATGGATAGAGAATCAAAATTAATCACTTTTGTTAGAGGATATAAAACTCCTGAGCAAATTGAATTATGGTTAAGGCTTTTTAAGGATGAAAAATATAAATCAATTAAAACTCAAGAAGAATTTAATGAATATTATGAATCTTTTGTTCCAGAGTTTTCTTCTACTAAATAATTGTATATAAGTTTTGCGGTTTTATTACTAGCGCCACTACCACCAAGAATATTTTCAAGTTCATTATAGTTCTCATTAATTTCTGCCTTACCTTTTTTATCTAATATTATTTTTAAATTTTTAATTAAATTTTCCTTTGAGCATTCACTTTGTATTAATTCTGGCACAATCAGTTTATCTGCAATTAAATTAACTAATGAAATATATTTTAGGTTTTTTATCAAGGTTTTTCCAATAAAATAGGAAATCCAACTTGATTTATAACAAACTATTTGAGGAACCTTAAATAAGGCAGTTTCAAGAGTTGCAGTTCCTGAAGTTACAATTGCAGCAGTACAATTTCTTAATAGATCATATGTTTTATTTTGAACAATTTCAATATTATAATTTTTTACATAATTTTTATATATCCCTAAACTTTGTGAAGGAGCAGCTCCAATTATAAAATTATAATCTTTGAACTCTGGCACTATTTTTAGCATTACAGGAAGCATTTTTTTAATTTCTTGATCTCTGCTTCCTGGAAGTAATAAGATCGTTTTTTCTTTAACTAATTTGTTTTCTAATTTTGATAAGCTTGATTTTTTTACTTCGTCTAAAAGGGGATGACCTACAAATGACACATCTAGATTATGCCTTTTTTTATAATAATCTTTTTCAAATGGTAGTATAACATACATTTTATCTACCACTTTTTTTATTAGTTTAATTCTACTTTCCTTCCATGCCCAAATCTGTGGGGATATATAATAATGGTTTTTAAAACCATTATTTTTTGCCCATTCAGCAACTCTTAAGTTAAATCCAGGAAAATCTATGTATATTATTATATCAGGATTGAAATTAAGAATATCTGATTTACAAAATGATATATTTTTTATTATAGAATATAGGTTTAAGAAAACTTCAAGAAAACCCATATATGAGTAATCTTTATGATGTTTAGCAAGGTTATTAGTTTCTATATTCATTAGGTCACCTCCCCAACATCTAAAGTGAGCATTTTTTTCTAATTTTTTTAATTCTTTAATTAAATTAGACCCATGTAAATCTCCTGATGCTTCACCAGCTATTATATAATATTTCAAATTATATTATGTTTAAAATTAATGTAGTAATAGCTAGAAATACAGTAGTAAATAAGACCCCTTTTGCTCTATGATCTTGTCTTTTTTTAATATATACAAGAAAAACAAAGAGATTCATAATTGCACCAAGGCTTATTAATTTACCTAAAATTCCTTCCTCAAAGGATTTTCTAATAACTTCCATAATTGATGGATCATCATGAAGAATAAGGATAGAAAGAATAATTCCTGCCACATTTGCTATAAAACCAATTACAATTCCTATGAAAATTTCTTTAACCATTTAGATTCCATTTAGCTATATCATCTATTTCTGAATATGATGTCATATCATACATTATTGGCACTATTGAAATGTATCCATTGTTTAATGCCCACTGATCACTATCTTTTTCTTTATCAAGATTTATAAACTCTCCAGTAAGCCAGTAATATTTTCTTCCATTTGGATTTTTCCTTTTATCAAATGTTTCTTTCCAATAAGATTTTGCTTGCCTACAAATTTTAAACCCTTTATAATTTTTTCCATCACTTATCTTTGGAAAGTTTACATTTAAAATGATATTTTTTTTATTTGATTTTGCTAATAATTCTTTTGAAATAATTTTAATAAATTTTTCACAAGATTCAAAATTAGCATTCCAACTATAATCACACATAGAAAACCCTATAGATGGAATTCCTTCAATTCCTGCTTCTACAGCTGCACTCATTGTTCCTGAATAAATTACATTTATTGATGCATTTGATCCATGGTTAATTCCTGAAACACATAAATCAGGCTTTCTTTTTAAAATTTCATTTACTGCTAATTTTACACAATCGGCAGGAGTTCCTGAAGTACTATATTCAGTTTGAGGACCATCATCAATATATTCTTTTTTACAGTATAGCGTATCATTAACGGTTATTGCATGTCCCATTGCACTTTGAGGGCTGTCTGGAGCAACAACTACAACTTCACCAATTGTATTCATAACTTTCACTAAAGTCCTTAATCCAGGAGCAGTTATTCCATCGTCGTTAGTTAATAAAATAAGAGGTCGTTTTTTCATTATATCTAATATACTTTATACAAAAGTAAGTAAATAAATAATTGCAATGTTTAACAAAAAATTATATGTATAATTGAGTAAATTAATCTGTTTTTTATTTATTTTAGGAACATATATTCATAATATGAAGAAAAATATTTTTATAATATCACTAACTTTTATACTGGGGCTAGCATCGTGCAGTTTTACATCCAGTAACTTTGATCAAACAGATAAAGATAAGTTGCTTGTACAACTAATTTCTTATGTATTAGATCAAGGACATTTTGTTAAAAAAGAAATTAATGATGATTTTTCTAGAAAAGTATTTAATGAGTACCTAAATATACTTGATCCTTATAAAAGATATTTTTATAAGTCAGATATTGAAGAATTTAGAAAATATAAAGATCAACTTGACGATAAATTTATTAATGCCGAAATAGATTTTTTTGATTTAACATATAATAGAGGTCAAAAAAGATTTAACGAATCAAAACTTATCTATAAAGAAATATTAAGTAATCCATTTGATTACCAAATGGATGAGGATTTTAATGCTGATTTTGAGTCCTTAGATTATGTAAAAAATAAAAGTGAAATGAAGAATAGATGGAGAAAACAATTAAAATTTTCATCCATTGAATCCTACAATGACTTATTAGAGGAACAAGAAAAGGAACTGAAGAATGATTCAACATATGTGAAAAAGTCTAATTCTGAAATTGAAGTAGAATCTAGAGAATCAACATTAAAAACTTTAAATGAGATGTATGATTTTTATGAAGATATTACAAGATCAGATTGGTTTAGTTTTTATTTAAATTCTTTTGTAGAACAATATGACCCTCATACGATATATTATAATCCTGAAGCTAAGGATAGATTTGATGTTGATATATCTGGAAATTATGCTGGTATTGGGGCTAGATTATCGAAAAAATTTGATAAAATTGAGGTGGTAGAAGTAATTTCTGGTGGTCCAGCCTGGAGACAAAATTTACTAGAAGTTGGGGATATTATTTTAAAGGTTCGTCAAGATGATCAAGATCAATCTGAGTCTACTAGTATTTTAGGAATGCCTATTAGTGATGCTGTAAAATTGATAAAGGGACCTAAAGGTACTAATGTAATATTAACCTTAAAAAAGGTTGATGGAGAGGTTGTAGATTTAAAAATTAAAAGAGATATAGTTCTTTTAGAAGAAACATATTTAAGATCTTCAATTGTAAATAAGCATGACAATTTATATGGGTTTATTAATCTTCCAAAATTCTATATTGATTTTGACAATTCTAATAGTCGTGATGCTGCTAGAGATGTAAAGAAGGAAATACTTAGATTAAAAAATCTAGGAGTTAAAGGTCTTGTATTAGATTTAAGAAATAATGGAGGAGGCTCACTAAAGACTGTTGTAGAAATGGCTGGTTTGTTTATTCAAGAGGGGCCTATTGTACAAGTAAGATCAATGGACAAGGAAAGTAAAATTTTAAGAGATAAGGATAGATCAATAGTATGGGAAGGGCCTCTGGTAATTCTTGTAAATGAATTTTCTGCATCAGCATCAGAGATTTTAGCTGCAGCAATGCAAGATTATAAAAGAGCTATTATAATTGGAAGTAAACAAACTTACGGAAAAGGAACAGTGCAAAATGTGCTTGATTTAAATAGAATGGTAAAAGCCAATACAAATGGTGATTTAGGCGCATTAAAGTTTACAACTCAAAAATACTACAGAATAAACGGTGGCTCAACTCAATTGGAAGGTGTCAAAAGTGATATTGTAGTTCCAGACAAGTATACCTATGTTGATTTTGGAGAAAAGGACCAGGAAAATCCTCTTGAATGGGATATGATAGACCCTGTTCCATATGACCCTTGGAAAAGTTTTTTTGATTATAATAAGACTATAAGTGCTAGTAAAAGTAGAATGGAATCAAGTGAATTTATTAGTTTGATTGATGAAAATGCTAGATGGATTAAATCTATTAGAGATAATAATACATATCATTTAAATTATAAAAAATTTAAAAATAATTTATTAGAGAATGAAGAAAAGGCAAAGAAATATAAAAAACTATCTGAATATTCATCTGATTTAACTTTCAAATCACTACCATATGAAATTGATTTAATCTCTAAGGATACAACTCTAGGCGAGAAGAGAAAAAGATGGCATAAAAACTTAACAAAAGACATCTATGTTGATGAGGCTTTAAATGTCTTAAATGATTTAAGGTTATCTTATGTAGATAGATAGTCTATTCTATATTAATTTTAAAAATTTGAAAAGACCCTTTTTTAATATAAAAAGAAACACATCTGGGGTAATTAGCTTAGTATACATCATTTTAGTTGCTTTAGTTGCATTATTTGGATACGTTATTGCACCTGATAATTCAAAAAATGCAAACCAAATGCATTTAGCAATTCATTCAAAATCTCCTGGATTTACAGTTGATATGTTAGTAATTCCTAATGAAAAAGACAATCAATCTTCAATTGATAAATTTATATATGGTAATAAAAACCCAGATATAGAGATTCCAATTATAAACTGGAAAACAAGCAATGACATGCTTTATTATCAAGAATATGATCAGGATGACTTAACGGAAATTCCTATATCTTCAATTGGCAAATTCCTAATTCAGAATAAGAAATTTTATTTAGGAACTGACAAGTTTGGTAGGGATGTTTTGAGTAGAATTATAATTGGAGCTAGAATATCATTTTCAATAGGTTTTGTTGCTGTATTTATATCTTTGATAATAGGATTAATATTGGGAAGCTTATCAGGTTATTATTCTGGATTTATTGATGAGATAATAATGTGGATAATTAATGTAACCTGGTCAATACCAACACTGCTATTAGTTATTGCTATTACATTAGCTTTAGGTAAAGGGTTTTGGCAAGTTTTTATCGCAGTTGGTCTAACTATGTGGGTAGAAGTAGCAAGGGTTGTTAGAGGTCAAGTAAAATCATTAAAACAAAGAGAATTTATAACTGCAGCACATGTGTTAGGATTTAGTGATTTCAGAATTATTACAAGACATATTTTACCCAATATAATCTCCCCTCTAATAATAATTTCAGCCGCAAATTTTGCTGCTTCTATTTTAATTGAAAGTGGACTTAGCTTTCTTGGTTTAGGAGCTCAACCCCCTATGTCAAGCTGGGGATCAATGATTAAGGATCACTATAATTATATAATTCTAGGAGAGCCATTTCTAGCAATTATACCAGGAATATGTATTATGCTACTTGTTATGGCCTTTATGTTACTAGGAAATTCTTTAAGAGATATTCTAGATGTAAAAAATTAGTTTTGTCCAGGAGGAAATTGAAGTAGTATTTTATTAACAAATAGTTTTATTTGTTCTTCTTTCTTACCTCTTTTACTAGGAATATATCCTTTTCCAATTCCTTGCCATATTAGTTCATTTTTTTTATAATCAACTATATCAATAAATAAGACTCCTTCTGTATAGTTATGATAATAATAATTGGTGTACCAAGGAGCAATAGCTAAGCCTGTGGAATAATAGTCATATCCTGGATAATAATTTATTTTTTTATTAGATTTTGTGAAGAAGTTAATCATTATGTCTGGATCAATCGCACTTTTTCTTAGCCCCTTACTTGATAATTCTACATCAATTGCATTAAGAATTCTTTTTTTATCAATATCATTAATCTCAGCTTCATCTATCCCTTTTTTTGAGAAAGCATATGTTTTATAATCACTAAAATTAATATTATTATTAAAGTCAGAATTAACTCTTATAACATTACATGATGTTAATAGAAATATTAGAGATACTATAGAAATTTTGATTACAGTTTTCATTTTTTATATTTTTTTAATTAGTTTTTTGTCAACAATATTTGGAATAGTTACTTTAAGAAGAGGTTCTTTTCTCATAGCCCTTTTAATTTCAAACATTGACCCTTGATTCCTAGCCCAACTTCTTCTTGAGACACCATTATTTACATCCCAAAATAGCATCGATTTTAAATTATCTTCACTTTCTTTAGATCCATCAAGAACCATACCAAAACCACCATTAATTACTTCACCCCATCCTACACCACCACCATTATGTATACTAACCCAGGTTGCTCCCCTGAAGCTATCTCCAATTACATTTTGAATTGCCATATCAGCGGTATACTTTGATCCATCATAAATATTGGATGTCTCTCTAAAAGGAGAATCAGTTCCTGAAACATCGTGGTGATCTCTTCCAAGTACTATAGGAGCTGAAATAATTTTCTTTTTAATAGCTTTATTAAAGGCTTTTGCAATTTCTATTCTACCTTCCGAATTTGCATATAATATTCTTGCTTTTGAACCAACCACTAAAGCATTCTCTTTAGCTTGATTTATCCAATTAATATTGTCTTTTAATTGAAGTTTAATTCGACTTGGAGACTTTTGCATTATTTTCATAAGTACTTTAGTTGCAATTGCATCAGTTTTATCTAAATCTTCCGATTTTCCACTGCAACAAACCCATCTAAATGGACCAAAGCCATAATCAAAACACATTGGTCCCATAATGTCTTGAACATAACTTGGATATTTAAAATTAACACCATCTTTACTCATTACATTTGCCTTTGCTTTAGAGGCTTCTAATAAAAAGGCATTACCGTAATCAAAGAAATATGTTCCCCTTTTTGAATGTTTATTAATTAGCTTAGCTTGTTCAACTAAACTTTCTTTCACTTTTTTCTTGAAAAGCTTAGGATTTTTATAGATCATTTCATTTGCTTTGTCAAAGCTCAGTCCAACGGGATAATATCCTCCTGACCATGGGTTGTGAAGAGAAGTTTGATCACTTCCAATATCAACATATATTTTTTTATTATAAAATTCTCTCCATACATCAACAATATTTCCGTGAAATGCTATTGAGACGATTTCCTTATTTGTTTTTGCATTTTTCACTCTTTCTACAAGTGAATCTAAATTATCAACTACCTCATCTACCCAACCTTGTGAATGTCTAGACTGAATTGCTTTTAGATTAACCTCAGCACAAACTGTAATACATTTTGATATATTTCCTGCTTTTGGTTGCGCCCCACTCATTCCACCAAGACCAGAGGTTAAAAAGACTTTGCCCTTAGGATTTTTTCCTATTTTTCTAAACGCATTTAACACTGTTATTGTCGTTCCATGCACAATGCCTTGGGGGCCAATATACATATAGCTTCCTGCTGTCATTTGACCATACTGAGTAACCCCTAATGAATTAAATTTTTCAAAATCTATTTTCTTCGAATAATTTGGAATTACCATTCCATTAGACACGACAACCCTAGGAGCATTTTTATTTGAAGGGAATAAGCCTATAGGATGTCCAGAGTTGATTACAAGGGTTTGCTTGTCTGTCATTTCAGACAAATATTTCATACAAATTAAATATTGAGCCCAATTTTGAAAAACAGATCCATTTCCACCATACGTTATAAGTTCGTGTGGATGTTGAGCTACATTTTCATCCAAGTTATTTTGAATCATTAGCATAATGGCAGCAGCCTTTTTTGACTTATAAGGATACTGACTAATTGGTCTGGAATATATTTTATAGCTAGGTCTAAATCTATACATGTAGATTCTACCATATTTATTTAATTCATCTTTAAATTCCTTTATTAATAATTTGTGATGTTTTTTATCAAAATATCTAAGAGAATTGATAAGTGCTAATTTCTTTTCATCTTTTGTCAAGACATCTTCTCTAATTGGAGCATGATTTATTTTTTTATCATATTTCCTTTTAGATGGAAGTTTTTTTGGAATGCCTTCTTTAATCTGCCGTTTAAAAGTCATAATTAATTTTAATTTCTACATGGACCATAACCATAAGGACAATGCCTGCAACTGCTCTTACAACAATGGCCTCTTTTTAAATGATATTTTTCAGTATAGCATTTATATCCTTCTTCTGATATGTAATAATTCTTTTCATTCATACTTACAGAATGATAACTAGCTAGGCAAAGATAAAGTAAATTCAATTTAATTTGAATTATCTTTGAATCATTGAAATGAAAAAGTATATACTGTTTATATTATTTGTTTGTTTTTTACAAAGTTGTGGATCAAAAAGAGTCATATATAATTATGAAGATGATAGAAAGGAAATCCCAGTAAAGAAAAAGAAATCAAAAAAGAAAAAAAAGGTAAAAGACAAGAAGACAATTATTCCAGTAATAAGAACAATTGAAGATTATATTGCATATTATAGTGAGATTGCTATGGATGAGATGAGACAATATAAAATTCCTGCAAGTATTACTCTAGCTCAGGGAATTTTAGAATCTGGTTCTGGTAAAGGTAGACTAGCAGTCAAGGCAAATAATCATTTTGGAATTAAATGTCATGATTGGAATGGGCCAAAGATTTATCATGATGATGATAGGAGGCAAGAATGCTTTAGAAAATATTCTTCACCAGAATTTTCTTTCAGGGATCATTCCATATTCTTAAAATCAAGAGACAGATACTCAGATTTATTTAAACTAAAAAGAGATGATTATAAATCATGGGCAAAAGGTTTAAAAAAAGCAGGGTATGCTACTGACAAGAAATATTCTCAAAAATTAATTGATTTGATTGATCGATATAAACTATATCGTTTTGACAATATTGTATTAAAAAAAAAGAAATCTAAAGAAAAACTTTACAAAGTTAAAAAAGGAGACACGCTCTATTCTATATCCAGGAAATTTAATGTTTCTATTGATGATTTGATTAACTATAACAACTTAGATTCAGAAGGAATAGCTATAGGCGAACAAATTATTGTAGGAGATAAATAGTATCCAAGTCATCAACAAATTTTCGGAAAAATATCAAAAAAGTGGACCAGTGAGGATTAGGTTGATACATGCCTGTACCAATGTTATGTTGATGGCCTTGGATATCTATATAAATTTTAATTCCAAAAATTAAAATCCCATAAATTTAATTCAAAATTCAATGTAAAAAAGATAGATTCCTGAATTAAAATCAACAATTATATGTTAATAAAGCTAAATTTCTTTACTGCTAATTATAAGTGAACCTGTATTTTGATTCCATGATTGATCTATTCTAAAACCATACTCTTCGCAGATTTTTTTGACAAGAATTTTCATTCTTTCACTGTTTCCAGTAATCACCTCAATATCTTTATGACCTAGGTTATATTGAGTTATTATTTTGTTGGCTAGCATATCCTCCACCTGAGAATACTTTAAGCCGTGTAAATCAATTTTAACCAATTATAATTGAATGAAGAAAAATTTATTTCAGTTTATGTTTTATAGATTCAAATTTCTTGAAATCTTCTTCAGATAATGCTCTTAGCATTAATGATTTAAATTGTAGATCTAATTTTTCTTTATTTGGAGAAGCCCCACTTTCAGCTAGATAACTAGCTCTTTTTTGCATAGAATATATTGCTCTACATACATGATTCATTTGATTTTCATCAAATCCAATTTCTTCAAAAAGTTCAAAATTTAATTTCTTTACTTCTTCAATTGAAGAATATTCCTGTGATTGAGCAAAACTTGAAACTGACGCTAATGTGATAGCAATAATTAGTAAAAATTGTTTCAATTCAATAAATTCGTATAATTTTTTCATTGTAGAGTATTTTGTTTAAATATAGTATTTATTTTGACTTGGAGATATAAATATTATCATCTTTTTTTTCAACTATAACTAATCCAAGTTTTCTAAGACTTTTCGTTGATTTATCCCATGCTTTATTGCTTAGCTCAGCTTTATTTTTTATTTCTGAAAGCAATACCTCTTGTTCAGGCAATAGATCATATATAATCTTTTCGTCCTCACTTAATTCAACTTTTTTTCTCTCTGGTTTCATTTGTGGAAAAAATATTACCTCTTGTATTGAACGAATATTTGTCATTAACATTACTAACCTGTCAATTCCTATACCAATACCTGAAGTAGGAGGCATCCCATATTCAAGGGCACGTAAAAAATCATGATCAATGAATTCAGTTGCTTCAAGATCTCCTTTTTTTGATAGTTTTAGTTGCTCTTCAAATCTGTTCTTTTGATCAATTGGATCATTTAATTCACTATATCCATTTGCAATCTCTTTACCATCTATAATTAGTTCAAATCTTTCTGTAAGTTTTGGGTTTGATCTATGCTCTTTGGTCAACGGACTCATTTCTTTTGGATAATCAATTATGAATGTGGGTTGAATAAATTCATGTTCACATTTTTCACCAAATATCTCATCAACTAATTTGCCATAGCCCATTGTATTGTCTACCTCAATCCCCATTTTTTTTGCACACTCTCTTAGCTCATTCTCATCCATATTAGAAACATCTTTTCCAGTGTATTTTTCTATTGCCTCCAGTATAGGAATTCTAGGATATGGAGCTTTAAATTCAATAGCCTCTTTACCAAGCTTAATTTTTGTATTTCCATTAGATCCAATAGCTACCTTTTCAAGTAATTGTTCTGCAGTTTTCATCATCCACAAGTAATCTTTGTATGCTACATAAAATTCTAACATTGTAAATTCTGGATTATGTGATCTATCCATTCCTTCATTTCTGAAATCTTTAGCAAATTCATACACCCCATCAAAGCCACCCACTATCAATCTTTTTAAATAGAGCTCGTTAGCAATTCTCATATATAGAGGTATGTTAAGAGCGTTATGATGAGTTAAAAATGGTCTTGCTGCTGCACCTCCAGGAATAGGCTGCAAGATTGGAGTTTCAACTTCCAGATATCCTTTATCATTTAAAAAATCTCTAATGCTGTTAGTAATTTTAGTCCTCTTAATAAAGGTTTCTTTAACACTTGGGTTAACAATTAGGTCAACATAGCGTTGTCTATACCTTTGCTCAGGATCATTAAATTCATCAAACACATTTCCTTCAGCATCTTTTTTTGGAAGAGGTAATGGTCTTATAGATTTATTTAAGATGGTAAAATTTTTAACAAGAACAGTTTTTTCACCAACCTTAGTTTTAAACAAAGAGCCTTCTATTCCAATAATATCTCCAATGTCTAGAAGTTTTTTATACACCTCATTATATAGAGTTTTATCATCGTCTGTACAAATTTCATCTCTGTTTAAGTATAATTGAATTCTACCAAAGCTGTCCTGTATTTCCGCAAAACTTGCATTTCCTTGAATACGTCTTGACATTATTCTACCCGCGATTACAACATTAGTGTTTTCTTTAAAATTTTCTTTAATTTCTTTACTGTTAGTCGTTATAGGGAATAAGTCAGCAGGGTATGGGTTAATACCCATTTCAATTAATTTTTTTAATTTCCCCCTTCTAACTATTTCTTGCTCAGATAAATTGCTCATTTAAGAAAGTAAATTATGTATAGACAAATATAGTTTTAAATGATTAGGATATCAATATTAATTGTTATAAATAATTATTCATTAAAATAAATAATGAAATAGATTATTTATCTTTACATATCTATAATTTTATGAGTTTAATTAGAGTTTTATTATCTATTTTATGTCCTCCTTTAGCTGTATTTGATAAAGGGTGTGGCTCAGTTTTAATAGTGTTCTTATTATGGCTTTGTGGATGGGTTCCAGGGGTTATTGCAGCTTTAGTCATTTTAAATAACCCAAAATATAAAAACCTATAATGAACAAGGAAGTTAAAATAAAAGATTTAGGGTTAATAGAGTATAAAAAGGCTTGGGATTATCAAGAGGAACTTTTAAATGATATTGTAGGAATTAAAATAAAAAACAGAAGAGAAGGTGCTAATGAATTGACTAAAAACTATTTAATTTTTGTTGAACATCCACATGTATATACTTTAGGAAAGAGTGGAGATATTTCAAATTTGTTAATAGATGAAAGAGAATTAACAAAAAATAATGCGAAGTTTTATAAAATAAATAGAGGAGGAGATATTACTTATCACGGACCAGGCCAAATAGTGGGTTATCCAATTTTAGATTTGGAAAACTTCTTTACAGACATTCATAAATATTTGAGATTCTTAGAAGAAATTATAATTCTAACACTAAAAGATTATGGTTTGAAAGGTGAAAGAAATCCAGGTAAAACAGGAGTATGGTTAGATTGTGATACTGGTTTTCCTAGAAAGATATGTGCAATGGGAGTTCGAGCAAGCAGATGGGTAACTATGCATGGTTTTGCACTAAATGTAAATGTTGATTTAAAATATTTTGACAAGATTATTCCATGTGGAATTAAAAATAATTCAGTTACTTCTTTAAATATAGAACTTGGTATTAAAAACATTGATATTAATGAAGTAAAAAATAAAATTTTAAAAAATTTTAAAATTTTATTTGATGCTACTCTTATTGACTAGTTATTTATTTCATATGCTCTAATTGATTTTTCTTCTTCAATTAGTATTATTTCTAAATTATTGTCTTTGTCAATATTATCTAGATCTATATTTGAGTTTGAGTAAAGTGGAAAGCCTTCAAATAAGTTTAATTTATCATCAAATAGATACAATGCTTTTCCTTGATTATCAAATATTGAAATATATTTTCTTTTATTATAGTTAAATATTTTTGGAGCTGAAAAATCACCAAAAGGTAGCTCAATAGACTTTTTTAAGTTACTTAGCTTATTTCCATTAGTAATTGCGACAAGATTATATTTTGCATTCATCTTATTGTTTTTTGATAAATCTAGTTTTCTATTGGATGTAGAACCATTCATGTTTATTTGAGTTAAATTTCCATCTATAGATAACCCTATTAGATTGTTATTATATCGGTATACATCATTATTAGAAAATTTGACATTGTCCTTAACTTTTATTCTAATTTTACCTCTTCTATTTAAAATTTTTAAACCTTTTTTAGTCATTACTGAAATGATATCTTTATTCTTAATTCTAAAGTGTTTTGGTGAATATAATATTTCATCACTAGCATCATACTTAAAACCTTTTACGGCCTTTCCTTTACTATCATACATTAATAGTTCATTGCCTTGCGTAATAAGAAATCTGTAATTCTTATTATTATCATAATCAAAAACAGATAAAGGCTGAGTTATTTTATCTCTAAAGATTTTAGGAAAAGGGTTAACATCTCTTCCATTTCTGTCAATTACATATAATCTTTTTTCAGTAGCAAATATTAACTGTAATCTTCCATTTTTATATAGATCTACCTGTTTTACCTCCCCTAATATTTTTCCATTTAGTTTCTTTTTCCAAAGAACTTTCCCTTGATTAGTAATTGAATATAGATCATAATTGCTGTCCTGAACAATAATCTCTTTTGCTTTTGTTATGTGATTTGTAACAAATTTCGGTTCTATAATTACATTCCCTTGAATTTTTGTGCTAAAAATTTTATTAATATTATTTTCTAAATATTCATTATTATCATTGTCTATAATTCCATTTATGTGAAAAATTTGATTTTCATTTACTATTTGAATTCTTGTGTTATTAAATTCATTCATTGATGATTTTAATCCAATTAATTTTGAAATATCTATTAATGAGCTATTCTTGGAATTTATTTCATAAGAAGATTCTTTAGATAAATACTCATTTGATTTAGCATAGTTTTGACTGTATAAATATGTGTTTTTTAGAAGATAGTTGTCAATTAATGTTTTAATTGATTTTACTGAATTAAAAAGAATTATATATTCATCAATCACTACTATTTTTTCAAATTCAATTTCCATATTTATTGAGTCAATCAATTTTTTAAACCTCTCTTTATCCGGGATTTCTAAAATATGTTTTCCTTTATAATTGTCATAAGTTTTATACTCTTTAAATTCTATTTTAGTTTTACTAATATCAGATGATCTAAAAACAGCTATTTGCTCATTATCAATTTCTATAATTCCTATTTCTTCAATTTCATCATCATCTATTTTAAATGAATAGAAATTTTTATAACTATTTGGAATAGCTCTATTTATTTTGTTTTCTTTTGGTATACTATTTTTAAAAATATTATTTGATTTACTGATTGAATCATCTATTACTGAGACTCCATTAATTAAAATTTTATCATTAAACAAGTTTGCTTTAAGGAATATATCAGAATTAATATTTTGAACGGATTTTCCAAAAACTGATATAAAAAAATTGTTTGAAAATGAGTTTTTAGCAAATATTGAAAATGTAGCATCATCTGATTTCAGGTTTTTATATTTTTCATACAAAGGACTGATGTTTAGTTTAGATGATTCAACTATACTTTGAGAATTTGAAATCACATAGATGCTATCAATAATTTTTTTATGAATTTCATCATTACTAAAATCTATTGGCTCATTACCCTGTTTAGTTATAATAGTATAGCTTTTATTATTTTTTTCATCTGATAGGCAGATTAAAATTAGATTTTTTTCAGAAAATTTTCCAACAATTTTTATCTGTTCATTAAACTTATAATCTGTCTGGTTAGCTAAAAGTTTTAATGAAACAGCATTGTTTATTAGATCACTTTTAAATTTACTAGGATTATCTATTCTAATTATTAATGATGTGTTCTCTGGAATTAAGTCATCAATAGTTTGCTTATTTATTTCTATAAAATTGCAGCTGTAGGTAGAAAAAATTAAAAGAAGATATAATGAAATTAATCTCATTCTTGATATTATCAGTTTATAAAATTAAAAATTGATTTTTAATTGTTCATCATATAGCTTAAAAGATTTTCTGTGATATTTAGTTATTCCATATTTTTTTATTGCCAGTCTGTGTTCTTTTGTAGGGTATCCTTTGTTTTTTATCCAATTATATTGAGGATATATTTTGTGGATTCTTTCCATATAACTATCTCTGTATGTTTTAGCTAAAATTGATGCAGCAGCTATATTTAAATATTTTTGATCTCCTTTAACTATTGTTTTATAATCAATATCATTAATGTTTTTAAATCTATTTCCATCAACAATTATGAAATCAACTTTGTGATTGAGTTTTATAATTGATTTATGCATTGCCAGTATTGATGCATTAAGAATATTTATTTTATCTATTTTCTTATTTGTCACATTACATATTGCATATGCTATTGAATTTTCTATTATTATATTTTTTGCATGTTCTCTTTGATTCTTAGATAGTTTTTTTGAATCAGTTATTAATTCACTTTTAGAATTTTTATTTAATATAACCGCGGCAGCTGTTACAGGACCAGCTAAACATCCTCTTCCAGCTTCATCAGTGCCACATTCAAAAGTGTAATTTGAATATTGTAATTCTAACATCAAAAAATTTTGTTAATTAATTCAGATATATTGGAATGTAATTAATTTTGTAACGATATTAGCTAAACATGAAGAAATATTTTCTATTATTTATCCTATTTATTTTCATTGGTAAATTGTATTCCCAAAAAAAACCACCTTTGATGGAATTGAATAATGATATTAATTTTTCTGGCTTATCAGATTCTATTAGAAGTAACTATGGAGATCAAAAGAGTACTAGATTGTTAAAAAATCTAGATGCTAAAATAGAAGATTACTTAATTATTAATCATTATGGTGATACAATAATTGTAGACACTTCATTAACAATAAATAAATTTCATAAGATTAATTATTTGAGAAATGATAATTTTGAATTAATTCCTTTTTCTAATACTGGGCACACGTATAATAATTTAAGTTATAACTCAACTAATTCACAGCTTTTCCCATCCTTTGGTTCTAGAGCCAAACACTATAGTTATATGGAAATTGAAGATGTAGATTATTATGATATGCCAACTCCATTTACAGAGTTAATGTATAGATCAGTTTTTGAACAAGGTCAATTATTAGATGCACTCTACTCTGTAAACACAAACAGACAATTTAATTTTACTATTTCTAGAAAAGGCCTTAGATCGTTGGGTAATTACCAACATTTTTTAACTAGTACATCAAATTTTAGATTTTCAACAAATTATAATTCTAAAGATAAAAGATACATACTTAGAACACATTATGTGAGTCAGAAGCTATTTGCTGAACAAAATGGAGGAATTAGAGATGAAGATATAATGGATTTTGAAAACGGAACAGATCAATTTTTAGATAGATCAGTTTTTGATCCTTATTTTGAGAATGCAGATAATGAATTATCTGGAAGGAGATATTATATTGACAATAGCTATAATTTGTCTAATCAAAATGACTCGATTAAAACAAATAGTTTAGTGATAGGAAATACAATTTCTTATGAAAAAAGGTATTATAAGTTTAACCAGTCTTCTGCTAATGAATATTTTGGTGATTCATATAATCTTTCTTTAATAGATGATAAATCTAGATTAAGAAGTTTCTTGTTTAAAATTGGAGCTGATTACAAGACCAAAAAACTTGGTGATTTCGGCGTTTCACTAGAATATAATAATCATAAATATAATTTTGGAAATCTTGACTCTTTAAATATTTCAGGATTTTCTAATTCAATTAAATATGATGGAATGATTTTCTATGGTTCTTATTCAAAGAGCTCAGATAAATTTAAAATTAATGCAAATTTCTCATCATCCATTGCTGATAATATATCCGGTAATTCATTAAGCGGAAGTTTAGATTATAATTTAAATGAAGACATAAATATTAAAGGGAAGATTTCTCTTTCTTCTCATCAACCTAATTACAACTTTTCATTGTTTAAGAGCAATTACATCTCATATAACTGGGAAAATAATTTTGAAAATATTGAGAACAGAGAATTTAATGTAGAATTTAAATCCAATAAATATTTTAATCTAAGACTAGACTACTTAGATATTAAAAATTACGCCTACTTCACAAAGAATGATCTTAATGTTGTCAAGCCTTTTCAACATCTAGATAATATTAATATAATTAAATTTAGAGTTTCTAGAGAGTTTTCAATAAATAAGTTCTTTTTTGACAATCAAATTCAATATCAAAAAGTTTCTAATGGCGCAGAAGTAATTAATCTCCCTGAATTAATTGCTCGAAATTCAATTTACTTTAGCAGCCATTTGTTAGATAAAGCAGTGTTCTTGCAAACGGGATTTAGTTTTAGTTATTTTTCAAAATATTATATGAATTCATATGACCCACTATTATCTGAGTTTTATGTTCAAAACAGTAAAAAAATTGGCGGATTCCCTTTGATGGATTTCTTTGTTAATGCTAAAATTCAACAAACTAGATTATACTTTAAATTAGAGCATTTTAACTCCTCTTTTACAGGATATAATTTTTATTCTGCTCCAAACTATCCTTATAGAGATTTTTCATTTAGATTTGGATTGGTTTGGAATTTTTTCCTTTAGATAAGTGACTGACTGTTAAGTACATCAAATTTTTCTCTGAAAAATACCTGTAAAATATTTTGTACATACCAAAAAGATACTATATTTGCACCCGCTATAAGCCAGAACACCCATATTTATATGGTTAAAATATGTTAATAAATATTGATTTATTTACAGTTTGAAGTTTTGGAGGCACAAAAAACGGTTTTATATTTGCGACCTGCTACAAAGTAGAAAGCAAATTAAAATCTATGTTCATTAAAATATTGAATGATTGACAGCGTAAAATAAATTTTTAATTTATTTTCAGAGAATAAACCATTTTGAGATGATAGATAGAATTTCTTTAGTTGTTAAATATATTTAAAATTTAACGATGAAGAGTTTGATCCTGGCTCAGGATGAACGCTAGCGGCAGGCCTAATACATGCAAGTCGAGGGGTAACAGGAAGTGCTTGCACTTCGCTGACGACCGGCGCACGGGTGAGTAACGCGTATACAATCTGCCTCATACTAGAGGATAGCCCGAAGAAATTTGGATTAAGACTCTATAGTATCATTTAAAGACATCTTTTTATGATTAAAGGTTACGGTATGAGATGAGTATGCGTTCTATTAGTTTGTAGGTGAGGTAACGGCTCACCTAGACTGCGATAGATAGGGGCCCTGAGAGGGGGACCCCCCACACTGGTACTGAGACACGGACCAGACTCCTACGGGAGGCAGCAGTAAGGAATATTGGTCAATGGACGAAAGTCTGAACCAGCCATGCCGCGTGCAGGATGAATGCCCTATGGGTTGTAAACTGCTTTTATATAGGAAGAAAAACTTTCTCGTGAGAAAGCTTGACGGTACTATAAGAATAAGGATCGGCTAACTCCGTGCCAGCAGCCGCGGTAATACGGAGGATCCAAGCGTTATCCGGAATTATTGGGTTTAAAGGGTCCGTAGGTGGATAATTTAGTCAGAGGTGAAATCCTGCAGCTTAACTGTAGAATTGCCTTTGATACTGGTTATCTTGAGTTATTATGAAGTGATTAGAATGTGTAGTGTAGCGGTGAAATGCATAGATATTACACAGAATACCGATTGCGAAGGCAGATCACTAATAATCAACTGACACTGAGGGACGAAAGCGTGGGTAGCGAACAGGATTAGATACCCTGGTAGTCCACGCCGTAAACGATGGTCACTAGCTGTTTGGACTTCGGTCTGAGTGGCTAAGCGAAAGTGATAAGTGACCCACCTGGGGAGTACGTTCGCAAGAATGAAACTCAAAGGAATTGACGGGGGCCCGCACAAGCGGTGGAGCATGTGGTTTAATTCGATGATACGCGAGGAACCTTACCAGGGCTTAAATGTTTGGTGACAGATCTAGAAATAGATTTTTCTTCGGACACTAAACAAGGTGCTGCATGGTTGTCGTCAGCTCGTGCCGTGAGGTGTCAGGTTAAGTCCTATAACGAGCGCAACCCCTGTTGTTAGTTGCCAGCGAGTAATGTCGGGAACTCTAGCAAGACTGCCAGTGCAAACTGAGAGGAAGGTGGGGATGACGTCAAATCATCACGGCCCTTATGTCCTGGGCTACACACGTGCTACAATGGTAGGTACAGAGAGCAGCCAATGCGCGAGCATGAGCAAATCTATAAAACCTATCTCAGTTCGGATCGGAGTCTGCAACTCGACTCCGTGAAGCTGGAATCGCTAGTAATCGGATATCAGCAATGATCCGGTGAATACGTTCCCGGGCCTTGTACACACCGCCCGTCAAGCCATGGAAGTTGGGAGTACCTGAAGTCCGTTTCCGCAAGGATCGGCCTAGGGTAAAATCGATAACTAGGGCTAAGTCGTAACAAGGTAGCCGTACCGGAAGGTGCGGCTGGAACACCTCCTTTCTAGAGAAAGACGACTAAAGTTTCCAAACTATTTAATCAAATATGTTTATTCTCATCGCTGTTAATTATTATCATATAAGTGGAGTCTCATAGCTCAGCTGGTTAGAGCGCTACACTGATAATGTAGAGGTCGGCAGTTCAAGTCTGCCTGAGACTACTACGTTTAGTTTTAGTACTAAATAAAATGAGAATTATAGAAAGTTGAGTATATGATTAATAACTCTTAATATATGGGGGATTAGCTCAGCTGGCTAGAGCGCCTGCCTTGCACGCAGGAGGTCATCGGTTCGATTCCGATATTCTCCACAAACAGTTTTATACTGTAAATGTTCTTTGACATATTGAAAACAATACATGAATATTTAGAAAATTTCTAAATATAATTAAGTAAAATTAAGTAATTAAGTTTACGAGCATGCTCGTATTTATTTACGAGCATATTTTAATGACTCATTAAAAATACAAAAGTTACAATAAGCTATTTAAGAGCGTATGGGGGATGCCTAGGCTCTCAGAGGCGATGAAGGACGTGATAAGCTGCGATAAGCTGCGGGGATTGGCACACACAATTTGATCCGCAGATTTCCGAATGGGGAAACCCACTATATTGAAGATATAGTATCCGTTAAGGAGGTAAACCCAGGGAACTGAAACATCTAAGTACCTGGAGGAAAATAAAACAAAAGTGATTCCGTTAGTAGTGGCGAGCGAACGCGGATTAGCCCAAACCAAAATTGTTTCGGCAATTTTGGGGTTGTAGGACCACGACATTGAATGTTTAATGAATTAGAATTCTTTGGAAAAAGAAACCATAGAGGGTGATAGTCCCGTAT
>CABXHU010000001.1:142500-166360 GCA_902512065.1 uncultured Bacteroidota bacterium
AATATTGTAATCGAGAATTCGATTAAAGGTTTAGGGCGGCTATAGCAATGGGGATCACCTCTTACCATACCGAACAGAGAAGTTAAGCCCATTAGCGCCGATGGTACTACTAATTGTGGAAGAGTAGGTCGCCGCCTCCTTATATTGACCCTTACAATTTATTGTAAGGGTCTTTTTTTTTATATTTAATCTAAATGAATAAAAATTCATACTATATAATTGGTATAATGTCAGGAACTTCACTTGATGGCATAGATATATGTTATGCAAACTTTACTTGGAATGAAAAATGGAACTATAAAATATTAAATACAATAACTTATAATTATACTAATCAATGGAAAAAGCTTTTATTGGATTCAATAAGGCTAGATAAGTCAGATTTAGAATCTTTAGATTTTGAGTATACAGATTTATTAGCTAAATATATACAACGTTTTATAATACAGTTTAATATTGATAAAATTGATGCTATTAGTAGTCATGGTCATACTGTATTGCATCAGCCTAATGATGGTGTTACATATCAAATTGGTAATTTACCTGAATTAGCAAAACATTTAAATTTGAAGGTGGTCTGTGATTTTAGAATTCAAGATGTTAAATTAGGTGGTCAAGGTGCTCCTTTAGTTCCTGTAGGTGATAAGTTGTTGTTTTCAGATTTTAATTATTGCTTAAACTTAGGCGGGTTTTCAAATATTTCATATAAATCCAATTCTGAAATTAGTGCATTTGATATTTGTCCTGTAAATACTGTTTTAAATCATTACTCCAATATTTTGGGTTATGATTATGATAAGGATGGATTAATTGCTAGAAAAGGCATGATTGAATCAACTTTATTAGATGAATTAAATTCAATTGAATACTACTCAAATTTTAATCCAAAATCTCTTGGAATAGAATGGGTGATTAATATTGTATATAATATAATTGATAAATACAGTATTCCAGTTTCAGATATTTTAAGAACATATTCTGAACATATAGCAATCCAAACACAAAATGCAATTCATGATAAAGACTCAACTGTCTTTATTACTGGTGGTGGAGTAAGAAATAAATTTTTAATTGAATTAATTAAAGATAGATTGGAGAATCATGTAAAAATTCCTGAAGATATTATGATTGATTTTAAAGAAGCATTAATTTTTGGGTTTTTAGGTGTATTAAGGTTAAGAAATGAAATTAACTGTTTGAGTTCTGTCACCGGAGCATGTAAAAATCATTCTTCGGGAAAAATTTATCAATAATTTAATATTAAATATTTATAATTATAAACTTTTGATTTATATTGTATTACTTAATTTCTTTTTATTAAATGGATTTATTTATAATAGGCATATTTATTCTAGGATATTTTGCAATAACTATTGAACATGTCATAAAAGTTGATAAGCTTGTACCTGCTCTTATTACTATGACAATTTTATGGGCAATTGTAGCTTTAGGAATAGAAAATTTTCCTAACTGGTTTGACCCAAGCTCACATGGATTAGTTGATGGCTTTTTAAATTTTCCATTAGAAGAAAAACAACATTTATTAGAAAATACTCTATTACATCATTTAGGTAAAACATCGGAAATTCTTATTTTTCTTATTGGAGCAATGACTATTGTTGAAATAATTGATTATTTCAATGGTTTTGCAGTAATTAGAGACCTAATAAAATTTAAAAGTAAAATAGCAATTTTATGGGTTTTCTCAATTTTAGCTTTTGTTTTATCTGCTATTATTGATAACCTAACAGCTACAATTGTACTAATTTCTATTCTTCAAAAATTAGTTGCAAATAAATCATTAAGATTGTGGTATGCAGGGTTAATAGTAATTGCAGCAAATGCTGGAGGTGCATGGTCACCAATTGGAGATGTTACTACAACTATGCTTTGGATAGGAAAAAAGGTTACTACTCCTGAATTGATTTCTCATTTATTAATTCCTTCAATTGTATGTATGGTAGTTTCATCTGGTATAGCATCATTGCTTCCAGTATTTAAAGGAAATATTACATTAAAAAATTCTGAAGATGATTCAAGAAATAGATTTAGTCTAAACATACTTATTATTGGACTATTAGCAATAATTTCTGTTCCTGTTTTTAAGATAGTAACTCATCTTCCTCCATATATCGGAATGATGTTAGGTTTGGGTGTAGTCTCAATATTTGCAGAAATTTATAGTAATTCAGAGTTTGCTTTATCTAAGGTTACAGGACCTGATAAGGATGCTAGTTCTAATGAGAAAAAGCATCATCAAAGTCCAGTACATATGGCTCTAACAAAAATTGAACTTCCAAGTATATTGTTTTTCTTAGGTATATTGATGGCTGTAGCTGCTTTAGAGTCCTTAGGTATATTATTCCAATTAGCAGTAGACCTTAAGCAAACTATTTCATTAGATACTTTAGTAATAATAATGGGCGCTGCTTCAGCTATAATTGATAATGTTCCATTAGTCGCTGCTAGTTTAGGAATGTTTACAGAGCCTATAGATGATCAGCTTTGGCACTTTATTGCATATTCTGCTGGAACTGGAGGAAGTATGTTAATAATTGGTTCTGCAGCAGGTGTAGTTGCAATGGGAATGGAAAAAATTAATTTCTTTTGGTATTTAAAAAAAATAGGATGGATTGCTTTTCTTGGATTTATTTCTGGTGCGGCAACATTCATGATTCTTAGAAATTTCATTTAGATTATTGGATTATAATTCAACTATAAAGTGGATGTTTAGTAAGTTGCCAATGTATCAAAATATTGGTTCTTCAGCTTATAAAAAAGATTTAAATAATATTATAAAATTATCCGAATATTTAAACAATCCACATAATCATTTTAAATCAATACATATTGCAGGGACTAATGGAAAAGGGTCTACTGCACATATGGTTTCTTCTATATTGCAAGAATCAAAATATAGTGTAGGTTTATATACTTCTCCTCATTTAGTTGATTTTAGAGAAAGGATAAAAATTAACGGGGTTATGATTGAAAAAGAATTCATTGTTGATTTTATCAAGGAAAATATTGATTTTTTTAATGACAATAGTTTTTCTTTTTTTGAGATGACAGTAGGATTAGCATTTGAATATTTTAAAATGAAATCAGTAGATATTGCTGTAATTGAAGCCGGTATGGGAGGACGTCTTGACTCTACAAATATTATTTTTCCAGAAGTTTCTGTTATTACAAATATTTCTTACGATCATGTGCAATATTTAGGAAATACTATTGAGGATATAGCTAGAGAAAAAGCAGGGATAATTAAAAAAAATACACCAGTAGTAATTGGTAAGACTCAAAATAAAATTTTAAGCATATTTAATGCTGTAGCTAAAGAAAAAAAATCAGAAATATTATTTTCTGATAGTATGTCACAAAAGAATTATGAATGTGATCTTAAAGGTTCATATCAAAAAAACAATATTAAAACTTCAATTATTACCATAAATCAATTAGTTAGTGCTGGATATAATATTAATGAGAATAATATTGTTGATGGTTTAAGAAATGTAATTAAAAATACTGGTATTAGGGGAAGATGGGAAATCATTGGTAATGAGCCGCTTATTATTTGTGATGTTGCCCATAATATTGATGCGCTATCAATTGTTATTAATGATTTAAAATTAATTAATTCTAATAAAATTCATTTTGTATTAGGGTTTGTTAATGATAAGAATTTAGATTCAATAGTAGATTTGTTTCCAGAATCTTCAAACTACTATTTTGCTAGGCCAAATATTGGAAGAGGATTAGATGAGTTAGAATTACGAGAATTATTTAATAATAATAATAGAATTGGGGAGTCTTATCCCAGCGTTGCACAGGCCTTTAAATCTGCAATTAAACAATCAAATCTTGATGATATCATATATGTTGGGGGTAGTACTTTTGTTGTTTCAGAAGTTATTTAGCTCCTTTTAGTCTAATAACTATTGCACCACCTCTGGCTATACCTCCATATTTATTTGTTGCGGCTAGTGATCTTAATATTGTAATACTTTTAATTTGCTGAGGATCAATAAAATTTGGATAATCAGTATAAACTAGGCCATCAATATCATATACTGCATATGCATTGTAATTAATGGACTGACTTCCACCTCTGATTAATATTTTTGGAGATACACTTTCTAAATTATTTTTGTGATAGTCTAAATAGTTGGCAATATTATCACCGATCACTTTTACTCCAGGAAACTTGCCAACAATTACATCAAGCAGTGTTATTGCTCCAGAAGAAATCTTTGATTTTGTAGGAGAAACAATTTTACTTGTAGATGAGCAATTAATTAATATAGAAACAGTTAATATTATAAAAATTCTTTTCATTATTTAATTAAGTTAATAAATTATTTACAATTTATTCTAATTAGGATATTTTGTATAAATCTTTGCTCATTTTCAATAACTAATTTATATTTGCAGACCAACCCTTGGGGCGCGTAGCTCAGTTGGTTCAGAGCACTTGGTTTACACCCAAGGGGTCAGGGGTTCGAATCCCTTCGCGCCCACATTTTTAACCTCAACTCTTAGTTGGGGTTTTATATTGCACGAATCTTGATTACTTATATAAAATAAGTTTAAATACAGTTAATAAAAAATGACATTTGTAATTAAATTACTAACAAAAACATTTAAACAATGAAAAGAATTTTTATAATATTAGCAGCAGCAACATTTATGAGTTGTGAAGGTGATTCAGAAAATTTGCCGGCACCATATTACTCGATTGAAGGTAAATGGGTTGTAGAAGGATCTATTCCAGAAGGAAACACTATGTATATATATGAAGATGGGCTACGTTACACTTATTACTGTGTTGAAGGTGATTGTGAGTCTCTATATAATTCATACGAGGCAAATGATGGAAATCATATTCCAGGCCCTCTTAATTATACATTTGAAAATGATATCCTAACGGTTGATTTGAATTTTGGTAATGAATTAGTTACTCCAATTACATTTGAATGTGATGGAGGGGAAGCAATTTTTGAAACGCCAGGATATAGTTTATTTAGATTAAATTCTGATTGTCAATAAAATGAAATCATTTTGATCATCCATTTTCATAATTATTAAAATTCTCTATATGGAGAATTTATATAATTGTTAGCTTCTTTTTCAAGAAATTTTGCTGTTTTATTATCCCAATTAAGAGTTTTATTTGGAAATCTTCCTGCAATTACTCCAAGTAAGATAGTTTCAGTTAATCTTGCAGAATATGAAAATGGTGCTGAGCATTTTCCTTTCCCCAGGCATGAATCTATAAATTCATGATAATGGATATATGATTCTTTTTCATAATCTCTAATGGGGCTATTTGTAATTTCTCCACTTTTTTCAAATGGAGAAACGTCAATTTTTTTATATTTTCCATTAACTATTAGTTTTGGAAATTCCATAAAATGAGGCAGTAATAATCTTCCTTTTTCACCAATAAACATTACTCCTTGATTTGGCAGTTTATCATTGTTAGGTAATTTTAAATCCTTATGAATTTTTGGCGCACCTTTTCCATCCTCCCATACCCATTTTAATGTATCAGTAGTATATTTTGTTCCAGGAAATTTATAAGTAACATAATTTTTTTCAGGAAAACCAATTCCATTTGGTTTCCTACATTTATTTTTTATTGTCATAGGCACATCTAGCTGAAGTGCATTATAGGGAGTGTCAAAAATATGTACTCCCATATCTCCTAGAGTACCACAGCCAAAATCAATCATTTTTCTCCACATAAATGGATGATAAATATCTTTTTTATAAGGTTTTTTGTTAGCAGTCCCAAGCCACAAATTCCATTCTAGGTTTTTTGGTACAGGATCACTTCCCAATGGTTTTGGCCCGTCATATCCCCAGTTTTTAGGAGACCATGCTCTAACGACACTTACTTTTCCAATGATTCCTGACTGAATTAATAAAGTAGCAAGCTTGTAATCATAGAATGAATGAACTTGAATCCCCATTTGGGTAACAAGATTTTTTTCTTTAGCAATTTTTCTCATTTCTCTAGCTTCACTTACATGATGAGTTAATGGTTTTTGGCAATAAACTGCTTTGTTCATCTTCATAGCCATTATAGAGGCTGGAGCATGAGTGTGATCTGGAGTGGACACAATTACTGCATCAATTTTAGAATTCATTTCATTTAATAAAATTCTATAATCTTTATAGGTTTTTGCTTTTGGATAAGACTTACTTGCTGTCATTAAAATATCACTATCGACATCACATAAAGCTACTACTTCAACATTTTTATGTGAAGATATATATTCTAAGTCAGCTTTGCCCATACCGCCAACTCCTATATGTGCAGTTCTAATCATAGTTTTTTTTGTATTAGACAACATATCTAAAGGTAAGATAGTTAATGATGCTAATGCAAGAGAATTCTTTATAAAATCTCTTCTTTTGTAGTTTTTCATAACTATAATTTTCTAATTTTTATATTTCTAAACCATAGTGGACTATCGTGATCCTGTAATCCAATATACCCCTTTTTAAATGCACCATATTTCTCTGCATCTTTCCATTTACTTTTATCTTTTCTATTATACCAATCTTCAGACCATGGCACAAATGAAAGAATCTTTTTACCATTTAACCAATGTTCTACTTTTTCAGGGATGAATATAATCTTTGATGTATTCCATTGACCAGCTGAATTAATGGTTTTGTCATTATTAGGGGAATACATTGCATAGTCTGCACCAGCTTTTTGCCATTCATCAAGAGTTGCATTATTTATTTTCTCCCAACCATTATCATCTAATAATTGGTATTCAGGGCCTACTTCATAAGGAGTATTAAAGCCTTCTTTTAAATGATAAAACACACCACTATTACCTCCTTCTGGAAGTTTCCATTCTAGATATAGTTCAAAGTTTTCAAATTCTTCAAAATAGTAGATAATGTCACCACCACCTTTCATATCTTTTTCTAATTGCAAATTAGTGTCAAAGGTTAATACACTATCTTTTATTGTCCACTTGCTAGGCAATGATTCTCCATTGTAAGCTCTCCACCCTTTAGTAGAAGTCCCATCAAATAAATAGATCCACTGATCATCTGCATTTGAGGATTGAGAACCAAATACAATCATATTATATCCTGCTAATATGACAATGACAAAAAGCAATATGTTGATAATAAGCAATATGTTTTTATTCATAATATTTAATCTAATAAGCTTATTAAAAAAGCATATTCCATTGCAGTTTCTTTATATGCTTCGAATCTCCCAGAAGCACCCCCGTGGCCTGCGTCCATATTGCAATACATAAGTAATGGTTCTGCATTTGTTCTTCTGTCTCTTAGCCTTGCAATCCATTTGGCAGGCTCAAAATATTGTACTTGAGAATCATGATATCCTGTTGTAATAAAAATTGCTGGATAATCCTTTTCTTCAACTTGATCATATGGTGAATATGAAAGCATATAAAAATATGAATCTTTATTCTTGGGATCTCCCCATTCATCAAATTCAAATGTGGTTAACGGAATATCTTCATCTAGCATGGTTGTTATTACATCAACAAATGGCACACCAGCTATTATTCCTCTAAATAGTTTTGGCTCCATATTTGCTACTGCACCCATTAAAAGTCCACCGGCACTTCCGCCCATTGCAAAAATTTTATTTTCATCTACATAATTAGTATTAGCTAAATATTTTGCACTATCAATAAAATCCCAAAAAGTATTCTTTTTGTTAAACATCTTTCCATCATCATACCATGATCTTCCCAAATACTGACTTCCTCTGATATGAGCAATTGCATAAACAAACCCTCTGTCCAATAGACTTAGTCTGACAGAACTAAATCTTGCGCTATTTGTTGAGCCATATGATCCGTATCCATAGAGTAAAACAGGGTTTTCACCTTCTTTATATAAATCTTTTCTGTATACTAAAGAAACAGGAATTTTTTTACCATCTCTTGCATCAGCCCAAATCAATTCTGATTTATAATTATTTTTATCAAAAGTTCCACCAAGAACTTCAGTTTCCTTTAATATTTTTTTTGTTTTATTAATTAAATCATATTCAATTGTTGAATTTGGTGTAGTCATGGAAGAATAGCTAAATCTAAATTTTTTAGAATTTATTTCTGCATTTACACTAGAACCTGTGGAATATGCATCTTCTTCAAATTCAACATAATGATTTAATGCTGAATTGGTTATTGATTTAACATAGTATTTTCTATTTCCATTCTCTCTTTCTGTAATTACTAGGTAATCATTAAATACCTCAAAACCTTCAAACAACACATCTTCCCTATGAGGAATATATTCTTCCCAATTTTTTATTGAAGTATTATTTTCACCACACACCATAAGCTTAAAATTTGTGGCATTATTATAATTGGTCTTTATATACCACTTGTCATCTAGATGACTAATTGAATATTCTAAGCCGTCTTCACGTTTTTGAAATAATTTAAAATCTCCTTTAGGATTATTTGCGTCAAGAATTCTTTTTTCATCAGAAATAGTTTTCCCTGAGCTTATGACAATGTATTTTTCAGATTTTGTTTTATAAGAATATAGATTAAACTCTTCATCTTCTTCATAAAATACTTGTTCGTCTGTTTTATTTGAATTAAGAACATGTCTCATTACTTTTTCAGTTCTTAATGTGTTTGGGTTTTTTAAATTATAAAATAGGGTTTTATTATCATTAGCCCAACTAACTCCCCCTGTTGTATTGGCTATTGTATAGGAGTTCTTTTTCCCTGTTTCAAGGTTTTTAAAATGAACTGTGTATAGCCTTCTACTAATAGTATCTATAGAATAAGCCATGATTTTATTGTCTGGACTAATATCAATTCCGCCAATTCTAAAATATTCATGTCCTTTTGACATTTCATTTACATTAATGAGTATTTCTTCTGGTGAAGAAAGCTTTTCTTTTTTTCTGCAATAAATCGGGTATTGTTTGCCTTTTTCATATCTAGTATAATAATAATAGCCATTATCAAGATAAGGGACGCTAGAATCATCCTCTTTAATTCTTGATTTTATTTCATTAAAAATGCTCTTTTCAAGGTCCTTATAATCTTCCATGTACTGATCTCTATAAGTATTTTCAGCATTTAGATACTCAATTACCTTCGGATTATTTCTTTCATTTAACCAGTAAAACTCATCAATTCTTTGATGATCATGTATGGTCATTATTTTATCAATTTTTTCTGCCCTAGGCTCAAGAATTTCAGTTTTTTTCATGTTGCAGGAATATAAAATTAGAACGGTTAATATTAAATATTTGTACATAATTTTTAGTTGTTTTTTGGACCAATAAACATTGGTGTGTTCTGTTGGTATTTTTTGTAATCAGTATATTTATTTGAAGTAATATTTTCACTAAATTTTGCGCTAGAGTAAAATAAAACAACCAATAGAACAGAGCCTATAATTGACCAGTTAATCCATTGACCTGTCGCAGACACACTAAATAAGTAAAAAGTAATCCATATTAATTGCTCACAAGTATAGTTTGGATGTCTTGAATATGCCCAGAGTCCAGATGTGATAAATCCTCTCTTGTAATCTCCTTCCAAAGATTGTCCTAGCTCAATTTTTTTATATTTCTCATTTTGAAAGTCATATTGCTGCTGATCAGAAATTGTTTCAAATACAATAAGTAAAAATGTTATTCCGGCAATTAGGTAGTCTGCCCAGTACAAAGGTATATCTGACCCTTGCCATGCAGCTAAAATAGGCAATGTAAATAGGAAAATCAGCCCCATTTGGTATAGGCATATAAAAAATAAATTAAATACTGCCCATTGAATTCTTCCAGATAGAATTGGCATTGATTTTTTTACCTCAACCCAGCGATAATCTTCTTCTCCTTTCCAAAAATATATACTAAATCCACCTCTTCTTGCAAAATTGTAGGTAAGTCTACCTCCCCATATTGTAACTAGGGTTGCCATAACAACCATTCTGCTATCCATTTCTGATGCTAAGGTAAAATACCAAACATATACTATAGGAATGGTGCTCCAAAATTTATCTACTTGACTGTAATTTTCTGCAATTTCACTTATCACAAAACAATAAATACATGAGCCTAGATATAGTTTTGTCATTGTAATTAAAGTTTCCATTTGTAAGTCAGTAAATGAGATATCAAATATTTCAAGTGAATATGTTAAATAGACAAATCCACATAGACTAGCAATTAATAGTAATATAGTTCTTAGCATTGTTTGACTAATTTAATAAATTACTCAACAAATTGTGTATTTTTATACTCTTAAAATTTCAGAATGAGCCCAGAAATATTTTTGTGGATATTTATTGCACTAGTTTTGTTTGAATATTTCTTTTCAACAATTTTAGATTATGTAAATGATAAAAATTGGAAAGATGAAATTCCTGAGATTCTTAAAGATTTTTATGATAATAAAAATTACACCAAAGCTAGAGATTATAAAATTGAAAGAGGTAAAATCTCATTTGTTTCAACAACTATAAGCGGATTAATTACTTTATGTTTTTTATGGTTTGAAGGTTTTGGAATATTGAGTAATTATATTGTAGATGATTATTCTTCTCCTTTTATTCAAACGGCTATTTTCTTTTTAGTGCTGTTTATTTTTAATACTATAATTAGCCTGCCTTTTAGTTATTATTCTACATTTTACATTGAAGAGAAGTTTGGTTTTAATAAAACGACTTTAAAAATATTTATTATGGATAAAATTAAAGGCATTTTGTTAAGTATGCTTATTGGAGGTGTTCTTCTATGGGCAGCAATGTATCTGTTAAGTGTTTTTAATGAAGACTTTTGGATTTGGCTATGGATAGGCCTTTCAGCATTTATGATTTTTATTAATATGTTTTATGCAGAACTAATTGTTCCAATATTTAATAAGCTTACGCCATTAAAGGATGGATCTTTAAGAGAAAAAATTGAGAAGTATTCTAAGAAGGTAGGATATTCACTAAAGAATATTTATGTTATTGATGGTTCAAAAAGATCTACAAAAGCAAATGCTTTTTTCAGTGGTTTAGGTCCTAAAAAGACAATCGCTTTATATGATACACTAATTGAAAAGCATGGTGAAGAGGAATTAGTTGCTGTTTTAGCACATGAGGTAGGGCATTATAAAAGAAAACATATTTTTTCTTCTATGATTTTCACAATAATTGAACTGGGAATCATGTGCTTTCTTTTTGAGATGTGCATGAATCAAACAATTATAGCTGAAGCTTTAGGATCTAATCAGATGTATTTTCATTTAGGTTTAATAGGTTTTAGTTTTCTCTATAGTCCTGTTGGCCTTATCACTGGAATTATGTCAAACATGCGTAGTCGAAAAAATGAATTTGAAGCTGATGATTATGCAAGAAGCACATATGATGGTTTTTCACTAGAATTAGCTCTTAAGAAATTGTCAGTTGATAGTTTAAGCAATCTATATCCACATCCACTATTTGTTTTTGTGCATTATTCACATCCTCCACTCTTACAGAGATTAGAAGCATTAGGTAAATAAAACGTATTTTTATTTTTTTTCAAACACGCCTTTTTCTTTATTTTTTTTAACCTCATTCCAGTTGAAATATTTTCCGTGCATTGCTATATAAACACCTTTTTCAAAGGTTTGTACAAAGGATAGAGCACATCCTAGATTAAAAAACCCATCTGATGAGCTTCCAAATTCATAAGGGATAAGAGCCCCTGTAATAACAACTGTCTTATCAAGTTTTTCTTTTGCAATTGCCTCAGCAGTATTTACCATAGTGTCAGTTCCATGAGTAATTACTATTCTTTTGTGTTTAGAGTTTTTGCATTTAGTAACAATTTTTTTAACATCAGCAGGTTTTATGTCAAGGCTGTCCATCATCATTAATGTTTCAACTTCGACATCTAGTTTACATCTGCTTCTTTCTAGCATTTCAGGGAGATGTGTCTTTTCAAAAAAGAGTTCCCCATTTATATAATTGTAGCTTTTGTCAAATGTTCCTCCAGTGATAAAAATATGAATCATTATAATTTGCTTTTAATATTAAACTTAATAGAAAAAAATTTATTGTATAGAAAGATATTATTTATTTTAGACTAAATAAAATTCTTCAATATGAGATCAAAATTAATTTTACTATTATTTGTTGTATCTGTTTTTTTAAATTCTTCTTTTAGTCAGGAACAAACATCAAAGGAGTTATTTAACGGAATAAATTTAGATGGCTGGATAGTATATGGTACAGAAAAATGGTATGTTTCTGATGGAGAACTAATATGTGAGAGTGGAGCAGACAAACAATATGGTTATTTAGGTACAGAAGAATATTATAAAAATTTTGTTTTGAATCTTGAGTTTAAGCAAGAGGATAATGGAAATAGCGGAGTATTTTTTCGTTCCACAATTGATGGAACTAAAATAAGCGGTTGGCAGGTTGAAGTAGCGCCTCCAAATAACCATACAGGGGGTATTTATGAATCTTATGGTAGAGGTTGGTTAATTAAACCTAATCCAAATAAAGACAAGTATTTAAAAATGGGGGAGTGGAATAAATTAACTGTAAAGGTTTATAATGATAAAGTAACTACTTGGCTAAATGAACATGAAATGATAACTATAGAAGATCAGATTATTGGCAAAGGGGAGGGTAGAATAGCTTTACAAATTCATGATGGTGGAGGTATTAAGGTAAAATGGAGAAATTTAACTATTACTGATTTAAATTAGCAATATTAATGGGTCATTAACTCAGTTGGTTCAGAGTGTTACCTTGACAGGGTAGAAGTCACTGGTTCGAATCCAGTATGACCCACAAAAAATAGAATCTTGAATTAGATCCAGTCTAACTCTTTAACTGTCAGTTTATTTTCAACATCACCAGTATGTAGAGTTGTTTTTGGTTCAAATAACAGGTTAAAAACAATGTCTCCATTAGTATGCGGTTTATGCTCTACTCCTTTTGGAACAATTAAAATCTCACCTTGTTTAATTTCAACTATTCTTCCATCTCTGAATTCCATTAAAAGTGTTCCCTTAAAGACCATAAAAAGCTCATCTTCATTTTCATGACTATGCCATACAAAATCATCTTTAAGTTTACAGAGTTTTACATACTGATCATTAAGTTCTCCTATAATTTTAGGTGTCCATTTTTCATTAAATAATGAAAACTTATTCATTATATTAATTGGTTCAATTTTTTTCATAGAACAAAATTACGGAATAATTTTTCGAAAAGATTTAAACTAAGCCCCTAGGGTCCATCAATAAAGTGACTTGCTTATATGAGTAGATTCATATTTAATAAAATTGTATATTTACCTCTTGCTTAACTTAAAACACAAAAAATGAAAAAACTTTTAATTGTATTAATCGGGCTGGCATTTACATCTTGCTCTTATCTAGGCGGAGATGTCACAACCTCTGTAAATGATCAACATCCTGATTTTGAAAAAAACAAAGAAATTGCACAGAAATTTATCGATCTTCATTTTGTTGAGGATTGGGAAGCTCAAGCTGAACTTGTTCATGAAGACTTAGACTGGTCACCACCTATGTATGGATCAGAAAATTATGGTAAAGCTGAACATGTTGAAGCTATGAAAATGTATCAACAGATGTTTGATAATATTAAATTTGAAGCAGATTACTGGTTGCCTGGTGTAGATCCTGAAACTGGAATGAGAGATGGAAGTGTAAGAACTTATGGTACATGGACTGGAGTACATACTGAGTCAGGAAAAGAATGGGCCCTAAAGTCATATCACCCTATGGCCTTTAAAGACGGAAAAATTATTGGGGGTGGAGATTACTTTGATTTTGGAGGATTTATGGCTTCATTTCAATAATAATATTAACCTATAAATTTATATAATAATGAAAAAACTATTGATTTTAATTATGATGATTACATTATCATCATGTACTGGTGTTCAACAAAACCCAGATTTTGAAAAAAATGTTGAATTAGCTAAGACTTGGTTTACAACATTTACATCTGAAGATTATGATGCAACAGCAGCATTAATGTCAGAAGATGTAGAATGGCAAGGATGCTTTTATGGTAGCCCTGTAATGAACAAAGAGGAAGCTATGGCTTATATGAAGGGCTGGCATGATGCTATGGAAAATATAACATATACGCCTGAAAATTATCTTCCTGGAGTTGATCCAGCGACAGGTCAATTAAACGGAAGTGTAAGAACTTATGGTGTTTGGACAGGAACCAATACGGCTTCTGGTAAAGACTTTGAGATTCTTATGTATCACTATTTTACTTTTAATGAAGAAGGAAAAATCATTAATTCTGGAGATTTTGGAGATGCCACAGGATTAATTATGGCAGTTGCACCTGATTCTGCTGAATAAAAATGCAATCTATTATAGCCAATTAAATAATATTTGGCTTTAAGAAAAAAGAGCTAGAATATTTCTAGCTCTTTTTTTTGCGACTCATTTATAGAACCTTGGGAAATAGAATGTTATTTTCTAAATGAATATGAATATGTAAATCATCTTGAAATTCCTTTAGATTATGATATAGTGCTTTAAAGGTGTTACATGCATGAGGTGGCGGTGTGTAATTATTAGTTAATTGTTTTATCTGCTTTAATGAATTGCCAGCTTCGTCATGTTCCCATTCCATCATCCTAATTGCATTTAAAGCTTTTCCATATGATTTTGAAGTTGAAAAGTGTCTTTTGTTTTTCTTTTTTGATGATAATTTTATTATGTGCGGAAATAGAATTTTCTCTTCTTTAATTAAATGAAGTAGTAGTTCATTCGATAATTCACTAAAAATTTCAGCAATTAGTATTGTTTCTGGATTAGATGTTCCATGGACTTTAGATACTTTTTTAGCAAATTGATTAATTATTGGAATCATTTCCCTTACATATTTATGATGGGTTGTGTTTATATGCTCAATAAGCACTTCTAACTCCATGTTATTAAATTTATTTTTATTTTTTTTATTATCTAAACTTTTAATTTCATCTATAATTATTGATTTTTTAATATTTTTTTCTTTGCATACTTTTGAAAGTTGTTTTCCGCCACCACAACAAAAATCTATATCATATTTTTTAAAAATCTTTGACGTTCTGATATCAGAAGAAACAATTTGCGCAATGGTTTTACTTTCCATGATTTTATGTAATTTTTGTAAAATAAGCTTAAATACTACTAATAAAAAATGACATTTGTCATTAAATTATTGATGATTTAATGTAAATAAAACTTGACATTTTAATATATTCATCTATATTTGTCAACTAAACTTTACAAAATAATATTATGAAAGAACAAAAAAAACATACAAAAATTTTAATGGCATGGACATTTGCCTGGGTAGCAAGTTTAGCTTTTTTAACTGGTGCAGAAAATGCACTTTGGGATAATATAATATTTACCCAAATCGGCTTAATAATAAACTTTTTCATTGGATTAGGAATGATTATAGCAAATAAAAATTTGTTTAAACATTATGATGAATTACAAAAGAAAATTCAATTTGAAGCAATGGCCCTTACATTAGGATTAGCAGTTGTTGTAGGTCTTACCTACGAAATTTCATTTGATTTTGGAGTTATTAACTCGGAACCTGAATTTGAATATTTAGTGCTTTTTATTTCTTTTACATATGTAGCTTCTAATATCATTAACTCAAGAAGATATAAATGAAAAATAAGGTAAGAGAATTTAGAAAAAAACAAAAATTAACTCAGGATGAGCTGGCAGCGTTAATTGGAATATCTCGTCAGGCAATAAATGCTATTGAAAAGGAAAAATTTGATCCAAGTCTTCCAACAGCATTTAAACTTTCTGAATTATTTAAAACTTCTATTGAAGAATTATTTATTTATAAGTCTTTATATTATTAATTTTGTTTTATGATATTTCAACGAGAAATAATATTATATCCTTTTTCAAGAGGCTTCCATATTATTACAAATGATATTATAGACATATTACCTAAAATAACTGGAATAGCCCATGTTTTTATTAAACATACCTCAGCAAGTCTAACAATTAATGAAAATGCTGATCCAACGGTTAGAGAAGATTTTGAAACTCATTTTAATAAGATGGTATCAGAAGATGAAACGCATTTTAAACACACAATTGAAGGGCCTGATGATATGACTTCACATATTAAAAGTAGTCTTCTAGGCTCTTCAGTCTCTTTTCCAATTAAAGATGGAAAGCCACTACTTGGAACCTGGCAAGGTATTTTTTTATGTGAGCATAGGAATCATGCAAAATCTAGAAAATTAGTTGTAACTGTTTATGGAGATTAGCTAATAAGGAAATCTAGAATCTTTTCTAGTTGCATTCCCCTAGATCCTTTTATAAGAATAGTAGAATTTGATATTTCACTAAAGTTCACATTATTATGAAGATCTTCAAGAGTATCAAATGCTTTTATTTTTGAGGAAAATTTAGTTTTATTAAAAAGATCTCCAAGTAAATAAGATTCTTCAAAATTCATCTCTTCAATTGTATTTACAATATCTTGGTGCATTTCATGTGAATTTTCTCCTAATTCATACATATCACCTACAAACACAATTTTATTTTTTTCATCCATTTCATTGAAATTTGCTAATGCTAGCTGCATGCTAGTTGGATTGGCATTGTAGGCATCTAGAATGATTTTATTTGATCCTTTTTCTAGTATTTGAGACCTATTATTATTAGGAATGTAACTTTCAATACCTTTTTTTATTTCATGATTACTTAACCCAAAATATTTTCCAATACATATGGATGCAGCTATATTTTCTATATTATATTTTCCAAAGAGATTGCTTTTAATAGTGAGACTATCTATTGAAATATTTATTTGAGGATTTATTGTTTTAACAGAGTAGTTAGTGTTTGATTCAGTTTCTCCAAATGTAAATTTATTACTATAGTTGATTGTTATATCAATCTGTTTTGAATCGTTATTATTTACAAAGATTAATCCAGATGTTTTCATTAAATATGTATATAACTCACACTTGCCTTTAATTACTCCTTCTAGATTAATAAAACCTTCTAAATGTGCTTTTCCGAAATTTGTAATGTATCCATAATCTGGCTCAGCTATATTGCACAATAATTCAATTTCTTTTAGATGATTAGCTCCCATTTCTACTATTGCTATTTGAGTTTCATCCTGAATTGATAATAATGTTAAAGGAACTCCTATATGATTATTAAGATTCCCAGTAGTTGCAATGGTATTTAATTTAGACTTTAGAACGGAGTATATTAATTCTTTTGATGTTGTTTTGCCATTGCTTCCTGTTAGAGCTAGAATTTTTGCCTTAGAATTTCTTCTGTGATGGGTTGCAAGTTCTTGAAGTGTCTCTAAGCAATTATCAACAAGTATATACTTGTGATTAATAGCATATTTTTTTTCATCAACTATTGCATAGATAGCTCCTTTATCTAAAGCCTCTTTAGCAAAACTGTTTCCGTTAAAGTTAGGACCTTTAAGACTAATGTATAGATTGCCGGATTCAACTTTTCTAGAATCTGTAGAAACACCTCTGCACTTTAAAAATAATTTGTAAATAGAGTTAAATCCCATTAAATAAAGTTAATAAAAAAGCCCTAATCTTTAGGGATTAGGACTTGTGTTTTGTTTTTAGAATAGCCTAGTTAGTTTCTGCTTTTCTTCTTAGTAAAGGTTTTTGCTCCTACCCTTGACATTGCATTTCTGAATCCAATAAAATCAGTTGCCTGATCTTGAGGATAAAATCTTCTTTGAGCTGGATCTAACCAATATGCTCTATCCTTCCATGAACCCCCTTTATATACTCTAGCTTGATCGTTTATCAGAGTTGTTTTATCTTCAGAAGGATCATAATCAAATTCAGGTGTTTTTGGATTTGCATCTGCATAACTAGGAGATTTATACATCGCTCTAGTTTCTGCATCTGCTCCTGATCTTTCAAGTTTTCTATTTTCAGGATTATAATTTCTTGACGACAGAAAATCTCCATCTCTAAAGTTTACATTATAACTTTTATCAAACTGTGTTCTATATCTCGTATCATTCTCATCTAGGTCCTCTAAAGCAATTTCCCCTGGCAATCTTGTAGCCACTCTTTTGCCGTTACTTAGCGTTTTGTATTCTATCTCATCAGGACCAACAACTTTTGCTTTACCATCTGCTCCAATTGAGAATTTTTTATAGTCATTTCCTCTGAAATAATTAAAATCGTTAAATTCATCATCCACTATAGGTCTATATACATCAGCAACCCACTCAGCAACGTTTCCAGCCATATCATATAGTCCAAATCCATTAGCTGGGTATGATTTTACATTATTAGTAATATCAGCGCCATCATCAGACCATCCTGCAATACCGCCATAATCACCATCACTGTTTTTAAAGTTTGCTAATTGATCTCCTAAATTTTTTCTTTGACCAGTTCTTGTATATTGACCTTGCCATGGATATTTTTTTCTTCCTCTATATACATTAAAGTCACGAAGTTCTCCAAGACCAAGAGCAGCATATTCCCATTCAGATTCCGTAGGCAATCTAAATTTTGGTGATATATGTCCAGATTCTCTAGAAGCAGAGGAAGGCGGTAGAGAATCTGGTCCTTTACTACGTTTACCTCTTAAAACATTAGCATTTCCTCCATAAGTTGAATTAGGAACAAGAACATAAGTGTCTGTACTAAAGGTACTGGTTGAGGAAACACTATCAATTTTTGCCCCTTTAGTTAAAAATCCTTGTCTTTCTAATATTAATTCTTGATATCTATCTGATCTCCACTCTGAAAACTCATAGGCTTGAATCCAACTTACTCCAACCACAGGATAATCTCCAAATGCAGGATGACGCAAGTAATTGTTTACCATATCCTCACTATAACCAAGTTTATTTCTCCAAACAAGCGTATCAGGAAGCGCATTGTTGTAAACATATCTAAATTCTTCCACTTCAGGAGGATAATTTCTTTTTAGCCAATCTAGATATTCCAAATACATCACATTAGTTACTTCTGTTTCATCCATATAGAATGACATAACATGTTGTTGATTTGGAGTATTATTCCAATCTCTCATTGGATCATCTTGAACTCTTCCCTTAGTGTAGGTGCCTCCTTCAACAAGAACCATATTTGGAGGTGTCTCTTGACCTTTGAAATTAGTATTGTACTTAAAGCCACCTTTTTTGGAATTTATCGCCCAGCCTGTAGCAGATGACACATTTTTATTTCTAGATGTATTAGATTTATTACAACTAGTAAAACATATACATAGCACTAGTGCTAGGGATAAGTTTAATATTTTCTTATAATTACTTTTCATATTCAAATAATTTTTTAATTACGTTTCTTGGAAACGAAAAGTCTCGCAATATAATAATTTATACTCAGAAATCAGTTGTTTTGTACAAATTAGACATGACTATATAAAAACGATAAATTTGTTTTTTTATTATCAAGTTAAATTTAATAAATAATATTGTTAATCATTTAGCGTTTCTCAGATATGAGATTTTTTCTTTTTTTATTATTCATTTATTCAACAACTACAGGTTACTCACAATCAAAGGAGGTAAATATAAACTGGGATGGGTACAGGGTTTTTTCTACAGCTTCTGCTCACTTTGAAATCCCATATTTTAACAATTATAACTACAATTTTGCTCCTGGTAAGGGAATATCATTGGTTACTCATTGGAATGAAAATTTAGAAATTGATCAAAATTCAATTGTAATAGAAAAATTGGATTTATCAAATTTGTCCAGAGATCAGTTAAAAGAATTAAATATAGGAGATATTCCAACTAAATTTACATATACAATTAAGTCTGTAACTTCAAGAGAAAAAAGGTCTTTATTCCTTGAATTATCTCCAATAATTAACCAAAATGGTTCTTTTAAAAAGGTGAATTCATTTAGATTTTCTTATAAAAATATTACTAACAAGAAATCATCGACATATAGGACTCAAAGTTCTGTTTTAAATAATGGTAACTGGTATAAATTTTATGTAGATAAAAATGGAATTTTTAGATTAGACAAGAGTTTTTTAAGTGATTTAGGTATTAATACAAGTAATGTAGACCCTAGAAACATTAGAATTTTTGGAAATGGAGGAAATATGCTTCCTATGATCAATTCAACATCATACCCAGTTGATCCTATTGAAAACGCTATAAAGGTCTATGGTCAAGATGATGGAGTATTTAATAATAGTGATTATATTTTGTTCTATGCTCAAGGCCCTAATGAATATAATACTGATAGTAATACAAATTTGAATTTGTATTCAGATAAATCGGCTTATTTTATAAATATTGGTTCTTCTCCTGGCAAAAGAATCCTTGAAAATATTCAGCCAGAAGACCCTTATAATTTATTAGTAGATTCCCATACAGCATACAAATATCATGAAATAGATGACTATAATATTGCTAAAATTGGAAGAAGATGGTTTGGAAATAGATTTGATTTTGAATCAAACCAAACATTTGAGTTTAATTTTCCAAATCTTAGAATATCAGAGCCAATAAATCTTAAAGTATATACAGCTGCAGTTTCTGAAATCTCAACTTCTATGTCTATTGAAGTTAATAATCAACAAATTTCAAATATGAATTATTCATCTATTGGAGATCCTGTATTAGTTTCTGGTGATTTTTATTCTGGTGATTTGATGGTTTCTAATTCAAATATTTCAGTTGATTTGAATTATAATAATAATGGAAACCCTAGCTCAGTTGCTTATTTAGATTACATATCTATTGAAGGGGTTAGTGATCTTACTTATAATGGAGATCAATTTATTTTTTACAACAAAAATTTAGTTGATCTATCAGGAATAGCACAATATAATATTGCTACTGCTAATGCTATCTCTAATATCTGGGAAATAACAGACATTAATAATGTAACTGAAATATCAACTGACGGCAATGAAAGTATAGTTAGCTTTAAATCAATTTTAGGTGAAGAGAAAAAATTTATTGCTTTTAATCAAGATTCATATTATGAACCTATTATTGAAGGACAAACAGTTATTGAAAATCAAGACATTAAATCAGATGTATTTTTAGATGATTCAAATCAATTTCAAGATCTAGATTATTTAATAGTATGCAGATCAGATATGTTATATGAAGCTGAACGCCTAGCTCAAATAAATAGGGACTTCAATAATTTAAAAGTAAAGGTAGTTACTCTAGAAAAAATATATAATGAATTTAGTTCTGGAAATCAGGATATTTCTGCTATAAGAAATTTTGTAAAATATATTTATTACAATGCAAGTGATCAGGCTAATAGAATAAAGTATCTATGCCTTTTTGGAGATGCTTCTTATGACTATAAGGATAGAATTTCTCAAAACACAAATATTGTCCCCTCATGGCATTCTATAAATAGTTTTAGTTTGTCAAACGCATATGTTTCTGATGATTTTTTTGGCATGATGGATCAAGGAGAGGGTATGATGAATAACTCAGATAAGTTAGATATAGCAGTAGGAAGAATATTAGCAGACTCTCCTCAGAGAGCAACTGACTTAGTAGATAAAGTAAATAGTTATTATAACTCAAATTCCTATGGGGATTGGAGAAATAAATTAATTGTTATTTCTGATGATGTAGATGAACCTTGGGAAAGTATTATTCAGGGGACTTCAAATAGCCTAGCAGATTTAATCACAGAGAACAAACCCTTTTTTAACGTAAAAAAAATATTATCAGACGCATATGTTCAGGAATCTAGTGCTGGTGGGGAAAGATATCCTGAGGTTAATAAGGATATTATAGACGGTATAGAATTAGGTGCATTAGTTGTGAATTATTTTGGTCATGGAGGTGAAGATGGGATTGCAAGGGAAAGAATATTTGATAAAATAGATGCCACGGAGTTGTCTAATGAGAACAAATTGAATTGTTTTGTTTCGGTTACTTGTGAGTTTACAAAATTTGATAATCCTGGAAGAAATACTGCCGGCGAGTTTCTGTATTGGAATAAAAATGGAGGTTCAATAGCTCTTATCACTACAACAAGACAAATTTTTGTTAGTGTAGGGGTTAATTTTAATTTAACCTTAGAGGAGTACTTATTTTCATTGAATTCAGATAATTATTATTCAATGGCTGAGGCATTAAGATTAACAAAAAATGATCCATCTATTTCTGGAACTGATCAAAGGAGATTGGTGTTTTTTATAGGTGATCCTGCTATGAAATTAGCAATAGCAAAGCCAAATATTAGAATCAATGAAATAAATGATATTATAGTTGAAGAATTTACTGAACCATTACAGGGATTAAGTTCTGTTAAGATTGAAGGTCAGATTGAAGATGAATTTGGAAATAAAATTGAGGATTATCAGGGTGAATTAGTTACTACAGTATTTGATAAAAATATTGAACGATCTACTCTAGGAAATGATGGCACTTCACAGAATGATTCTCCAATAATTTTAGATTTTACTACACTGGGTGAAGTATTGTTTAGAGGAAAATCATCAATTGAGAATGGAGATTTTAGTGTAAATTTTATTGTTCCTAGGGATGTTGTCATGGATATTGATTATGGAAAAATCAGTTTTTATTCAAAAAGCAACCCTAGTTTAATGGATCAAAATGGATCAAATTTAAATATTTTAATAGGAGGAATAGATGAGAATGCCTCAGAAGATAACATAGGGCCTGAAATTGAATTGTATATGAATGATGAGGCATTTATTAGTGGAGGAATAACTAATGAAAATCCTCATCTTTTAGTTAAATTATTTGATGAAAATGGTATCAATACCTCTAGCGGAATAGGACATGATATTGTAGCAGTTTTAGATGATGATGTTGCCAATTCTTTTAGACTAAATGATTATTATGAAGCAAATTTGGATGATTATCAAAATGGTACAATAAATTATCCATTAAGAGATATTTCACCAGGGTTGCATACTTTAAGCTTAAAGGCATGGGATGTTTATAACAATTCCTCAAATTCTGAAATACAGTTTGTTGTTCATGATCAAAATCAGGAATTAGTAATATCAAATGTACTGAATTATCCTAATCCTTTTGTTAGTTTTACGGAATTTTGGTTTAACCACAATAGTTCTAATGATTTAAGCGTTAGTATACAGATATTTACTGTTTCAGGAAAACTTGTAAAAACAATTAACGGAAATGTAAATACCTCAAATAGTTCTTCTTTATCAAGAGATTTAACATGGGATGGAAGAGATGATTTTGGTGATAAAGTTGCAAAAGGTGTTTATATATATAGGCTAACTGTAAGATCTGATCAAATTGACAAGCAGGTTTCAAAAATTGAAAAACTTGTAATACTATAATATTAAATTATATTTGTTCGATGTAATATGAAAACTATGAAAAACTTCTTTTGTTCTATTTTATTATCAATTATCACATTTAATTTAAATGCTCAAACAACCCTTACAGAAGTAACTCCTAATCCAAATGATAGCAGGGTTATTACAACTGGAGTCCCATTTCTTTTAATTGCATCAGATGCAAGAGCAGCAAGTATGGGAGATATGGGTGTTGCTACATCAGTGGATACATATTCACAGCATTGGAATCCATCAAAATATGTTTTTTCTGAAAGTAAATCAGGATTTGGCTTAAGCTACACGCCCTACCTAAGCAAGTTGGTTAATGATATTTCTCTTGGAAATGTAACTTATTATAATCGCATAAGTGAAAGAAGTGCATTTGCAGTTAGCTTAAAGTACTTTTCACTTGGTGAAATTGAAATTATTCAGGATGAATTCTCAGAGGCATTAATTGAGAAGCCAAATGAAATGACTATGGATGTTTCATATTCTTTAAGACTAGCCGATCAATTTTCAATGGGAGTTTCATTAAG
>CABXHU010000002.1 GCA_902512065.1 uncultured Bacteroidota bacterium
ATTAGGTGCTTTAGAAGAAGAAGAATTTAAAGCAAAACTAACTTTCGTAGCTCCAAAAGGGATTGAACAAGCAGGAGCAGTACAATTCAAAATAAAGGCTAATGTAAATATTCCACAAAATATAAATGTAAGAGCTGGATATAGTGCTAATGCAATTATGGAAACAGGAAATAAAGAAAATATTTTATGTATTAAGGAGTCTTTATTACAATTTAATAGAATAACAGACAAACCATTTGTTGAAATTCAACAGGAAGATGGAACCTATAAAAAAAGCAATGTTAAGATTGGAATTTCTGACGGTATTAATGTAGAAATATTAGATGGAGTTACTAAAAATGATAAAATAAAGGTGTGGAATATAGTTACAGATGAGACTAATGAAGATGAAGATGACAGAAGTCAAGATGAGACCGCAGACGATATGACAGATTAATTTAATTTTTAAAATTGATATTTATGAAAAGTAAAATTTTAATGATAACTATTCTAATAATTGTACAATCAATTTTTAGTCAGGAAAAAGTTTGGACACTTGAAGAATGTGTTATTTATGCATTAGAAAACAATATTTCAGTTCTTCAAGCTAGAAATGGTATTTTATCTAATGAGCAAGATGTAAAAAGTGCAAAGGGAAATTTTATGCCTGGCGTAAGTTCTAATATTTCAAGTTCTATGAGCATAGGAAAGGTTGAATTATACCCAGGAGAATTTGCTGACAGAGAGTTTTATTCATCAAGCTTAGGTATAGGGCTTTCTCAAACGATATTTAATGGTTTTAGAAATATTAATTTATTGAATCAAAGCAAATTAACCTTAGAAAAAAACAAATATGAACTCGGGAAACTAAGAGATGATATTACTTTGAATGTTGCCAATGTTTATTTGAATGTTTTATTTAATAAAGAAAATTTAGATCTAGCTATCTCTCAGTATGAATTTTCTGTTTTACAGGTTAGTCAGGCATCCGCATTAGTTGAATCTGGCGCACAGCCTTCTTCTATATTAATTGATGCACAAGCTACACTAAGTTTAGATAGTCAGAATTTGACAATAGCTAAAAATAATCATGAATTGGCATTATTGAATTTATCTCAACTACTTCAAATTCCTTATGAAGGCTTTGATGTAGCAGTAATTGAAGTTGATATCCCATCTGAAAATATTATGTATAAGGATATTAGACCAATTCTTAACTATGCATTAGAAAATAGAAATGAAATAAAGGTTGCAGAAAGAGATATAGAGATAGCAAAATTAAATACTAAGATTTCTAAAAGTGCTTATTTGCCTAATATCCAACTTGGATATGGTTTTAATGCCGCAGCAAATTTTTCAAATTTAACTGAAGATGATCCATTTATGGATCAGATTGATGAAAATAAAGGACATTCAGTTAATATGAATATTTCCATTCCAATATTTAGTAGGAATCAAACAAGAGCTGGAGTAAATAAATCAAAAATTTTAGAAAACTCTAGTAATTTAGCTTTAGAACAGGTAAAATTAAATTTAGAGTCAAGTATCCAACGTGCATTTACAGATGCTAAAGGAGCATTAAAGTCTTATCAAGCATCCCAGAAATCTGTACAAGCACAGCAACTTGCTTTTGAAAATTCTAGAGAGCGCTATGATTTAGGTGCATTAAATTCATTTGATTTAGAGCAGGCTAGAATTAGATTACTAAATGCTAAGTCATCTCTTATTAATTCAAAGTTTGACTTCATTTTTAAAACAAAAGTTTTAGATTACTATACAGGAAAAATAATAAATTAATTGGCTTATATATTAAATATAGAAACATCAACAACCAATTGTTCTGTTGCAATTTTTAATGATTCAAATTTAATAGAATTCGCTGAAGAAAATACTGAGGATTATTCTCACTCAAAATCATTACACGTTTTTATTGATTCAATTTTAAAGAAATCAAAAATATCTCCAAAGGATTTATCAGCAATTTCAGTTAGTAAAGGTCCTGGCTCATATACGGGATTAAGAATAGGGGTTGCTTCGGCTAAGGGCTTATGTTTTGCCTTAGATATTCCATTAATTTCTATTGAAACATTAAAAATACTATCTCAAAATATATTAAATAAAGGAACTGTAATTCCATGTTTAGATGCTAAAAGAAAGGAGGTTTATTCAGCAGTTTTTGATATAAATAACAATATGATTAGAGACACAAAGGCAGAAATAATAAGTGAAAATTCTTTTCAGAAATATCTTAATAAAAATCAGGCATATTTTATTGGCAATGCAAATGAAAAATTAAAGACAATAATCACTAATAAAAATGCAAAATTTATTGACAATTATTTTCCTTCTGCTAGACAAATGGGGGTACTGTCTTTTAATAAATTTAAAAACAATAAGTTTGAAGATTTAGATAATTTTGAGCCTTCTTACTTAAAGGATTTTGTAGGAGCTAAATGGAATCCTAATCAATAAGCTTTAATGCTTCTTTAATTGTTTTTACGGGCATTTTACAAGCCTTCTTTACACAAACATATATCATAGTTTCTCCTTCAATATACCTATTTTTAAGTAATGGTAGCGAATTATCTCCAAAGGATCCTACAACAATTTTGTTTGGCAGATAAGTTTTATTTAATTCATTAATTTTTTTAATTGCATTATCTCCAACAATGGCAATTTCATAAAAATTCTTATTTAAATTTAGTATTAAATTCATCCAATTTGAAAATCCATTTGGATACACTTCAATTTGATCTGAGATGTTTTTTACCATTGATAATGAGGTGTTTAAATATTTTGAACTATCATAATAATGAGATAGCTTAAATAGGTTATTTGCCATTATTGAATTACTAGATGGAATGACATTATCTCTAAATTCAACAGTTCTTGAAATTAGCTTATCATCTAATTTTGAAGTGAAGAAAAACATTTTAGTTTCAGGGTTATAGAAATTCTCATAAGAGTATTTCATTAAATTATCAGTTGTATTTAGCCATTTTTCATTTAGAGTATTTTCATATAGATTTAGAAAAGCCTGTATGACTGCTGAATAATCCTCTAGATATCCATTAATTTTACTAATGCCATCTTTATGACTATGATATAGTCCTCCATCACTTTTTTCCATATTTTCTAATATAAATTCAGCGCATGAATTTGCGGCTTCAAGAAATTTATCTTCTTTAAACACTCTATAGGCATCAACTAATCCATTAATCATTAAACCATTCCATGAGGCTAGTATTTTATCATCAATATTAGGCCTAGCTCTTTTGTCCCTTTCTCTTGTCAATATCCCTTTCCATATATCTTTCTTTTTGATTAAGTCTTCTTTAGATAGATTAAATTCTTTTAAAAATTCTAAATCAGATTGATTTTTTATTAGAACGTAATTTTCATCTTCCCAGTAACCATATTTATTAATATTGTAATAATCTGCAAATAATATAAATTCATCTTTAAGTAGATTTTTTAACTCCCTTTCACTCCATATGTAATATGCCCCTTCTTTTTCTTTACCATCAAATGATTTACTATCGGCATCAATAGAAGAATAAAATCCTCCATTAGAATCTGTCAATTCTTGTAATACAAAATTTATTGTTTCATATACTACATTTTTATATAATTCATTTTTTGTAATTAGATATGCATCTGAATAAAGACTAATTAGTTGTGCATTATCATATAGCATTTTTTCAAAATGGGGTATATGCCATTTTTCATCAGTAGAATATCTTGAGAATCCCCCTCCGATTTGATCATAAATACCGCCATAAGCCATTTTTTCAAGAGTTAGATTAACTAAATCTAAAATAGCTTTGTCATTATTTTGATGTCCAGTTCTAAGTAATAAATGGATATTATTTGGCATCATAAATTTGGGAGCTCCAGAGAATCCTCCATGTTCTTTATCTATTTTGCTTGTTATATTTTCAACATATTTTTCTAACTCTTCAGAGCTGACTTCTGTTTTATTTTCATTTGTATTAATTACATCTAAAGATTTAATTCCTTTTTCTAATGTATTGGCATAGTTAATAAACCTTTCAGGCTCCTTTTTATATATATTAGAAATTTGTGTTAGAGCGTTAATCCATTGATCTTTCGAAAAATATGTTCCACCCCATATTGGTCTTCCATCAGGGAGAGCAACAACATTCAATGGCCATCCACCACTTCCAGTCATTAATTGAACGGCATTCATGTAAACTTGATCAACATCAGGCCTTTCTTCTCTATCAACTTTAATTGAAATAAATTTTTCATTCATTATACTAGCGGCTAATGAATCCTCAAAACTTTCTCTCTCCATTACATGACACCAATGACACGAGGAATATCCTATACTTATAATTACTAATTTATCTTCTTTTTTAGCCTGTTCTAAATATTTTTTGTTCCATGGATTCCAGTTAACTGGGTTATATGCATGCTGAAGCAGATAGGGACTTGTTTCGTTAATTAAATTGTTACTCATGCTAGGATCTTTTTCATTACAAGAATTAATAATGATGATTAATAACAAAAAGGAGAAAATCACTTTTTTCATATAATCAAAAGTACAAAATGAAATTGTTATTCATTAATTGCCTCTACAACTTCAACTTTACCATTTAACATTTGTTTTAACATATTTTCAATCCCATTTTTTAGCGTTATAGTTGAAGAAGGACATCCACTACAAGCTCCTTGAAGAATTACACTTACTGATTTAGTAGTTTTATTGTATGATTTAAACATAATATTCCCTCCGTCAGATGCAACAGCAGGCTTCACATATTCATCAAGAATAGTAATTATTTCTTTTGATATTTCATCTAAGTTTTCTTCTTTAATAATATTTTCTTTTTGATAATCATCTGATAGTATCTTATTATCACCTTCAAGATATTCCTTTATAAATTTTCTTATTTTCAATGTGATTTCATCCCAGGATGATATATCATATTTTGTTATAGAAATAAAATTCTCATCAATAAAAATTCCTTTAACAAATGGAAATTTAAATAGCTCTAATGCTAGAGGAGATTCTTCACATTCATCGATAGAGTTAAACTCTATTTGGAAATCTACTAGTTTTTTATTTGCTACAAATTTCAAAACTGCTGGATTTGGAGTACTTTCTGCATAAATACTAATAGGGCTTTTCTTATTATTAGTATTTGATATAACATTATTCCCTTGATTTAAATAGATTTCAATTTTTTTTGCAACCTCATCTTGCACATCCTTCCATTCTATAATGTTAAATCTTTCAACTGCAATAAAATTAGAAGCTATGTAAATTTTTTTTACAAATGGTAGATAGAATAGCTCTTTTGCTAATTGAGAATTTGAAGTTTCATCAATATTATTAAATTCATAGTTTTCATGATTTGTAATAAAATGATTTATCTCAAATTTAAGTATGAATTTATTTTTGGTTTTACAGACAGAAACTTTATACTTCTCCATATACAATTTTTTACAAAAGTAATAAAATGTGCTATATACTTAAAATCATTTACTTAGGATAATGTCTTATAAAATTTATATATTTGATCGATTCAAATGCATATGTTTATGGACTTTAAAAGACACATTCTTTATATCAGTTTATTTTTTTATACTTTTTTTTCTGCTAATGCTCAGGAAGGATTACCTATATATTCAGATTATTTAACTGATAATTACTATCTTTTATATCCATCTATGGCTGGAGTATCAAATTGTGGAAAGGTCAGAATGACAGGAAGAAAACAATGGTTTGATCATGAAAAAGCCCCTGAATTACAAACACTTAGTGTAAATACTAGAATTGGGGATTCTAGATCTGCTATTGGAGCAATAGTTTTTAACGATACGAATGGTTATCATTCTCAATCTGGTGCATATTTGACTTATGCTCATCATATTTTATTTTCTAGAAGTGAATTAGACTTAGATATGTTATCATTTGGGATAAGCGCAGGAATGATACAATATAAGCTTGATGAAACATCCTTTTTAGCAGGAGGTTTTGACCCTATTATTGCAGGGATTGAACAAAGTGCAACAGATTTCAATATTGATTTTGGATTCTCTTATCAATACTTAGAATTTTATGCCCATGCTTCTATTAAAAATTTACTTAATAATGATGGAATTAATTTTAATGAACAAGGATTGAGCTATAATAATTTAAGAACTTATCTATTCTCTACCGGATACTTATTTAGTAGTGGGTCTGGAGATTGGAATTTTGAACCATCAATTATGTTTGCCTATAAAGATGGAACTCAAGAAACCTTTCTGGATACAAATTTTAAAGTGTATAGAGAAACAGATTTTGGAAGAATTTGGGGTGGATTATCATATAGAAGAAGTTTTGATGGTGCAGAATATTTAAATAACAGCAATCAAGTAAAAGCTCAGAAATTACAATATATAACTCCTTTAATAGGATTAGAGTATAATAGTTTTGTATTTGCATACAACTATTCATATCAATCTAATTCAGTAGTATTTGATAATGGTGGGTATCACCAGCTTACTTTAGGATTTAATTTTGGGTGTAGAAAAGAAAGATATGATTGTGAATGCCCATGGATAAAATAATTTAAAAATCAAGACTATTCACTTCTCCATTTAATTTTATCATATTTTTAATTATTTCAGTCTTTCCATTTACATATATTATGTTTTTGTATTTATTTTCTAATGAGTTTTGAATATTATTTATAGTTAATATTTTTTTTGTTTGCTTTGCAATTGCCTCATTAGGGTCTTGAATATTTATATTTTTTGGAAGTATTTTTTTTATTAAAGGAATAAGAAAATGATAATGAGTACACCCTAGAACCAATTGATCAATATTTGATTGTAACATAGGGTCTATGAGAGATTTTAACAGACCTCTTGTCTCCTTTATTTTACCCTTTTCAATTAAATCAACAAGTCCATATCCTATTTGCTCATATATTTCTATTTTTTTAGAAAATTTATTTGAGGTTTTATTAAAAAGCCTACTTGTAAGAGTTTTTTCTGTAGCTAAAACTCCTATTTTATTTGTTTTAGTATTAAGTATAGCGGGCTTGATTGCAGGTTCTATTCCTATAACTGGAATTGATAGTGAATCTCTAATTTCTTTTATGGCATTTGTAGTGGCAGTATTACATGCTATAACAATTGCTTTACAATTCATTTTAATTAATAAAGAAGCATTTTTTAGACTTAACTTTAGTATATCAGATTTATCTTTATTTCCATAGGGGCAGTTCTTATTATCTGCCAAATAAATAATATTTTCATTTGGCAGTACTCTATTGATCTCTTCTAAAATAGACAGGCCTCCAATTCCAGAATCAAAAATACCTATAGGTTGTTTATTCATTTTTTTAAATAAAAAAAGCTGTCTTTAAAAGACAGCTTTTATACTATATTAACAAATACTTATTAAAATCCTAACTCTCTTTTAACATCTTCAAGTAAGTCTTTACCATCAGCAAGGATTACGCCTTGACCTTGAGTTGAATCCAATACATATGTAAACCCTTGAGATTTTGCAACTTTAACTATTGCTGCTTGAGCTTTTTCTGTAATTGGTTTTAATAGGTCAAATTCCTTTTTTTGTAATTCTTGTTGAGCTTGGCTTTGGTATTGACGAATACTTTGTTCCATTCCTTGGACTTCTTGTAATCTTCTAGCATTTTCTTCATCTGTCTGAGTGGACGCTTCAGTATCATACTGCTTTACTTTGCTTTGAAGCTCTGCAGCCATAGTCTGAATATCATTTTCGTATGTCTTAGCAAGTTTTTCAAGTTCTGCTTTTGCCTCGTTCATTTCTGGCATAGATGACACTAATTCAGTGCTATTAATATGAGCAACCTTGCTTTGCGAATTCACTGCAAAACTTAATGTTACACATAATATCAACAATAAAATCTTAATTTTTCTCATTTGTTTATTTGTTTCAGTTATAATTATTATTTGTAAAGGTACTATCTTTTACTTTTTCTTGCGCAAGAATTTTTTGTTTTCTTTCTTCTAGCATTTTTTCTCTTAATTCTTTTGCTGTTAAAACTTTTGCAGGTTTTTTATTAGTTGTTTTACCTTCCGCTTCATCTTCATCATTATTATCAATTATTACAGAGGCAACAATTGTTTTATCTTCTTCTTCAACTTGTCTTTTATCACTTCTAGAGTCTAGCTGTTTCCTATTGTTAGTTCTAGTAATTATTCTTAATATTTGATCACTAATATCAAATTTTCTATCAGAGTATAACATTACAATATCAGCTGATTTATCAAAAATAAAATCATATTTTCTAGATTTTGCAATTTCTTTTATGGCTATAAATATTTGATCTTGAATTGGCTGTATTAACTGTTTTCTTTGAATAATTAAATCTCCTCTTGGACCAAATCTCTTTTGTTGATAATCTAATATTTCATTTTTTTCAATTTCAATTTCTTCTTCCATTTCCTGAACTAGTTCTTCTGTAAGTAATAGTCTTTCAGCATTAAGATTTTCTTTTTTATTTTCTAATTCAGAGAATCTTGCATCTATCTCTTTCTTCCATTTATTGGCTTTTTCTTCTAATTGATCTCTAGTTTGCTCAAATTCAGATAGATTTTGCAATATATATTCAGTATCTACATATCCTATTCTTACTCCTCTTTGACTAAATGAGTAGCTTGATATAAGAAATACACTAAATATGATTAAAATCTTTTTCATTGTTATATTTTATCATTTATTAAACGAAATATATAAGAATATATTTTAGCATGGATATATTTTAAATTAGAATGATTGGCCAATTATAAAATGTGTTTCCCATCCGTGCTTTTTATTTTGTCCAGGGACAGCATCAAATCCATGACCAAAATCTATTCCAAGCAATCCAAAGGCTGGCATAAATAGCCTAACACCTAATCCAGCAGAACGTTTAATTAAAAATGGATTAAAATCTCTGAAGCTATTATATGAATTACCTCCTTCAATAAACGCAAGAGCAAATATTTTTGCTTGTTCCCCTAGACTGATTGGATATCTCATTTCTAATGAATATTTATTATATATAGTACCTCCATCTTGATTTGATAATGACTGATTAGGATAACCCCTAAGAGCAATAGTCTCTCTTCCATCTAAACTATACATTCCTAAACCATCTCCCCCTAGAAAAAATCTTTCAAATGGGATAATGCCTCTATCATTATTATAGGCTCCAAGAAAACCAAATTCAAATGCAGGGCGTAATACTAATTTCTTTGTTAATGCAGCAAACCATTCTCCCTTAAATTTTATTTTATAAAATTCAAGCCATTTGTATCTTTCTTGATCTATCTCAGCTATCCTATCTGATGCAGTTGTATTGCTAGGATCTGTAGCTAGATCATCCATTAATTCATCTCTTTCATCTTTTAGCGCAGAATAATCTACATTGTTAACGGCTGAATAAGGGAAAGATAGTTTAGCAGATATACTAAAACTTGATCCTCCTGTAGGATATATAGGATCAGTAAAGGTATTGTTTCTGCTTAAAGCAACAGTATATGATAGATTATTGGATGATCCATTACCAAATGTGAATAATCCTGTATTGTAATCATTTAAGTCATAATATTGAAAACCAATATAATGTTGAAGTTGGAAATAATCATCAGGAACACTTAATCTTTTTGCTAATCCAACAGATATTCCACTTATGTTAAATGATTTTGATTTGTCTGCTGTATATGTAACAGGATTAAATAAAAATTGTTTTGTTTGAGTTAGTTGAATTGAGAAATTTACAGGTTTTTTCCCACCTAGCCATGGTTCAGAAAAAGTAAAACTATTTTGGGTATAAAATCTACTTGCTTGAAGCCTTAGAGAAAGTTTTTGTCCATCACCCATAGGAACAGGGTTATATGCTTCTTTATTAAATAGGTCTTTAGCTGCAAAATTGTTAAATGAGAGCCCTAATGTTCCTATAAAACCTCCACCACCATAGCCTCCTTGTAATTCAATTTGACTTGAACCTCTTTCAACAACAGTATATTCTAGATCAACTGTTCCATCATTTGGGTTAACATTTTTAAAATCAGGTGAAATTAATTGAGCATCAAAAAAACCAAGTTGACCAAGCTCTCTTATTGTTCTTATAACATTTGCTTTACTATATAATTGTCCAGGTCTTGTCCTTATCTCTCTATAAATTACATGATCATTAGTTTTATCATTACCAACAACAGATATTTTATTAAAGTATGCTGGTTTCCCTTCATTAATTCTTATTTCAAGGTCGATTATATTTCCATCAGCACTTACCTCAACAGGAGTTACAGATGAGAAGAGGTATCCACTATTTTGATACAAATTAGATAAATCATCGGAGTCAGGATCAGAATTATCAGCAATTCTATTTTCAAGTTCCACTCCATTATAGGTGTCTCCCTCTTTAATTTTTAGTATTTGATTTAACTGTTCATCTGTATATACAGAATTTCCTAAATAATTAATTTTTCCAAAAGTATATTTTTCACCTTCTTGTAAATTAATTTTTAAAGAGATAGAATTTTCATCAAATGCTAAAATAGTATCAGAGATTATTCGAGCATCTCTATATCCATTTTCTTTGTATTTATCAACTAGACTAACAAGATCTTCTTTAAAATCATCTCCAATGTATTTTGACCTTTTCCAAAATCTATATATTTTTGATTTTTTTGTATTCTTCATTGATTTTTGAAGAGTTTTTGAACTCAAATTATCAATTCCATCAAAAACAATTTCTTTTATTTTTATTTTATTACCCTTATTAATGTCTACTGACATTTTTACCTTACTCTTATTTGTAGAATCAATTACTTCTTCAGTCTGAATACTAACAATTGTGTTTAAATAACCTCTTTTCTTATATTTATTTTCCAAGTAATTCTTAGTAGTAGTAATTAGATTTTCTGTTACTTTTACTCCTATCTGTAGCTTATTTTCTTTAATTATGTCTTCAGTTTTTCTCTTTTTAACACCAGTAATTTCAAGATCAGATAGTTCAGGTAAATCCATTAATTGTATTTCCAGATCAACAATATTATCAATTTGATTAATTCTATAGATTTCAACAGAACTAAAAAGGTTTGATTCCCATAATTTTTTTATTGCTGTACTTATCTTTTCTCCTGGAATAGAGACTTCATCGCCTTCTCTAAGCCCAGAATAAGTAATAATTGTAATAGGACTAAAAGAAGTATTCCCTGAAACAGTTATTTCTCCAATTATATTTTTATTAGATATGTTATCCTCTTGTGAAAATATATTGAAATTAAATGATATTGATAAAAGAAATACAATAAAGAATTTGATTTTCAATCTCATTTTATATTTAATTAACCTGTTTACTTGTTTTTCCAAATCTACGTTCTCTTTTTTGATAATTTATAATTGCTTCATATAGATCTTCCTTAGAGAAGTCTGGCCATAACTTTTTTGTAAAATAGAGTTCAGCATAAGCAATTTGCCATAATAGAAAGTTACTAATTCTTTTTTCACCACTTGTTCTTATTAATAAATCTACATCTGGTAAATAATGAGTGTAAAGATGCTGATTTATTACCGATTCATCAATATTTTTTAAAGAAATTAAGTTATTTTTAACTTTATCACCTATTGTTTTAACAACATTTATAATTTCTTCTCTGGCACCATAGCTTATTGCAAGAGTTAAAGTCATTCTAGTATTATTCTGAGTTTCTTTAGTGACCTTTATAAGATATGATTGAACTTTTTTCGGTAGTCTATCTAAATCTCCAATAGTTTTAAATCTGATATCGTTTTTATTGAGATTATCTAATTCTTTATTTAGTGATAGTAGCAGCAGTTTCATTAAAAGATTTATTTCTATTTTTGGCCTATTCCAATTTTCTGTTGAGAAAGCAAATAGTGTAAGGTTTTTAACTCCCAATTCAGTACATGCTTCTACTATCTTTTCTACTGATTTACTTCCTGCTTTGTGTCCAGCATTTCTATTTTTGCCTATTTTTTTTGCCCATCTACCATTGCCATCCATTATTATGGCAATATGTTTTGGTATGCTATCGATATAAATTTTATTCTTTAAGCTCATTGTATATTACAATAACAGGGTTGTCTCCCAAAGGTATAAGTCAGATTAAATCCTGAGAACATATACCAATCATTATTATTTTCATTACCAAAAGTATAATTAAAATTATCATTATATGGAAGACTTCCATCCATTTTATCAGAAAAAGTGTACCTGGCACCTATTTCAAATGATAAAATAAATTGATCAAAGATTCTATATTTAACTCCTAGTACCATTGGTATGCCAAAACTCCAGTCGTATTCACCGCTATTCTGGAGATTATCCCCATTAAAGAATAAATTCTCATATTTTGAATAGATTATTCCAGAATAGATATATGGTGTAAAAAAAACATCATATTCGTGCAAATTATAATCAAAAAAATTAAACTCCATTCCGGTTGAAATCTCTTTTAAATTGCTTGAAAAATGATATCCTCGCTCCTTTCTTCTTGGATCATTTGAATCCATATCATTAGCAGTAATTGTTGTTGAAATAAAAGATAGTCTATATGAGTGTCTTGGGCTTCTATTCCATTTTATTATACCACCAAATCCAGACTCATTAGGATTGATAAATTGGGTATCCCCAACGTCACCAATAAAATTGCTTCCACCAAAAATTCCTCCAACCTCATAAATTTGACTATAAGAGAATTGACAATTAAAAATTATTATTAATATGAATTGTATAAATTTCAATTTGTTTTTGGAAATCATATATTCTATAAAATCTTAATTATAAAACTATTGTCAATTACTTTTATTGTTTAGTTCCTTTTATCTTTGCCCCAGAATAATTTGTCTCTAAGTGTTTTAAGAAAACTTTCTTTTTCTAATTGCATCATTTTAATCTTATATGGAGCTTTTTTTATTGACAGCTCCATTTCATTGGTTAGAGTAGTTATTTCAGAATCTATGGAGACAAAAAATTCATTTTCTCTACCACTAATTTTTAGATTAATAGTTGTATTATCTGGAATAACAAGAGGTCTTGCATTTAAATTATGAGGAGCTATCGGAGTAATAACCAAGTTTTTTGATTCAGGCATTATTATAGGGCCTCCGCAGCTAAGAGAATAACCAGTTGAACCAGTGGGAGTTGAAATAATTAACCCATCTGCCCAATATGTATTAAGATAATCATCATTTAATTTGGTTTCAATAGTAATTAAAGAAGTTGTATTTTTTCTTGTTATACTAACTTCATTAAGAGCAGACCCTACATTATATTTCTTATTATTTTTAGTATAAGAAATTGCTATTAATGTCCTTTCTGATAATTTATAGTTTTTATTAATTATTGCACTAACAGCATCGTCTATATCAACAACTTTAATTTTAGCTAAAAAACCTAGTCTTCCAGCGTTTATTCCAATAATTGGAATACCTAAATTTTTAATGTAAGATGAGGCCTTTAAAATTGTACCATCTCCACCAATACATATTACATAGTTAAAACTTTTATCTAGTTGAGTGAAGGGTTTAATATGATTTGAACTAGACGCATATTTCCCCCCAGCTAATTTCTTATTAGACTTTTCATCTATAAAAACATCCACCCCTTTATTATTCAATTTCTTTATAGTAGAAAGCAGAATTTTTGAGGAAGAAGTTTGATATAAATTTGTAAATATAGCTACTTTCATTTACGAAGGAATATTAAAAATTTTACGTTATAATCAGGTCTGAAATTAACATGCAAATTAATTAAAATTATGTTAGTTTTAGCCTTAAGTAGTTTGTATTTTCACATAAAATATTAATATGACTAAACTAAGTGTAAATATCAATAAAATTGCGACACTAAGAAATTCTAGAGGAGCTGATTTCCCAAACCTTATAAATTTTGCAAAAAGAATACAATCTTATGGCGCAGAAGGAATAACTGTTCATCCAAGGCCAGATGAAAGACATATAAGGTATTCAGATATTTATGATTTAAAATCAATAGTTTATAAAGAATTTAATATTGAAGGTAATCCAATCAATAAATTTATTGATTTGGTAATTAAAAATAAACCTGATCAGGTTACTCTAGTGCCAGATGCTGAATCTGATTTAACTTCTTGTGCTGGTTGGAATACTATAAAACACAAAAATTACTTAAAAGAGGTAGTGTCAGAATTTAATTCTAATGGGATAAGAACATCAGTTTTTTTAGATCCAGATGTAAAATACATAGAGTCACTTAGTGAAATAGGAGCTGACAGAATTGAGTTTTATACTGAAGCGTATGCAAAAAATTATGGTCCAGAATTAGATAGAAATAAAAAAGCAATTGAACCTTATGTTATTTGCGCTAAGTATTTAAATCAAATGGGAATAGGAATTAATGCAGGTCATGACTTAGCATTAGATAATATTAAATTCTTTAAAAATAATATTGAAAACTTACTTGAGGTCTCTATTGGACATGCATTAATTGTTGAGAGTTTAGAATTAGGAATTGAAACAGTTATAAAGAAGTATTTAACATATCTCAAATAAATGATATTACACTCAAAGATTGTAGGTGAAGGGGATAAGATTATAGTGATTCTTCATGGTCTTTTTGGTTCTGGTGATAATTGGAAAACATATGCTAATAAGTTAGTATCTCAAGGATTTTGCATTCATTTAATTGATCAACGAAATCACGGAAGAAGCTTTCATACTGATGAATTCAATTATGAATTATTAGTTATTGATTTAAAAAAATATTTAGATCAGAATAATATTAATGATTGTATTTTGATGGGACATTCAATGGGAGGTAAGACAGCCATGAATTTTGCTTTAAAACATTCAGAATATGTTTCAAGGTTGATAGTTCTTGATATTGCCCCAAAATATTACCCAGTTCATCATAATAAAATTCTTGAAGCATTAACATCATTAGATCTTGATCAGATTTCTACAAGAAAAGAAGCAGATCAGAAATTAACAAATTATATTGATGATAGTATTCTAAAAAATTTCTTACTAAAAAATCTTTATTGGGTTAATAAAACTAAGCTTGCTTTTAGGTTTAATTTATTGTCACTGAAAAAAAATATATCCAGTATAGGAGAAAAAGTTAATGATAACAATAAATTTCTAGGTAAGACAATTTTTTTAAGAGGAGAATTTTCTACTTATGTAGAAGAAAAAGATAATATTGAAATCAATATGCTTTTCCCTGAGTCGTCAATTATAACTATACCTAAATCCAATCATTGGCTCCACGTTGATAATCCAGATCATTTTTTTTCTACAATTATGGAATTTATTCAAGATAAATAGTCTGAATTAACTTTGATGACTTTTAAAAAAAACGTATTTTCGCAAACCAATTTTTTACCTCAATAAATGAAGATAACATCGAACTATATTGACAAGCTTAATGGTAAAATTTCAATTGAAATTGATAAGAAAGACTATTCTGAGCAAGTAGATAGAGAATTACAAAATCTTTCTCATAAAGCTAATATCCCTGGATTTAGAAAAGGACATGTCCCTGTTGGTTTAATAAGAAAAAAACATGGCAAGGCAGTTATAATGGATGAAGTAAATAAGCTAATAGATAAGGAATTAAGAAATTATATAAAAGATGAGGAAATAGATATGTTAGGCGGCCCTATTCCTGTACCTCAAGGTGAAATTAATTGGGACTCTGATAAAATAACTTTTGAATTTGAAGTGGGATTAACTCCAAAGTTTGATTTGAAGTTAAAATTTCAAAAATCTGTTATAAACTATATTGTTAAAGCAGATGAAAAAATGGTTAATGAACAGCTAAGCAGTATTCAAAAGCAATACGGCAAACTAATTGCTAGAAAAAAGATTGAAAAAGACTGTGATATTACTGGAGTTTTTACCCATGAAGATGAAATTAATAATAAATCAACTTTTAACTTAAATAGAGTAAAGAATAAGAAGAGTTTAAAGAAATTATTAGGATTGAAAGTTGGCGATTCTATTGATATTCATGTAAAAGATTTATTTAATGACAGTCATGATCTAATACAAGTATTAGGAATTTCACATGATAGAGCCAAGGATATTGACATAGAAGTAAATTTAAATATTGATGAAATTAGTTATAAAGAACCAGCTGATTTAGATCAGGAATTATTTGATAAAATTTATGGAAAGGGTATAGTAAAGAGTGTAACTGAATTGAAAAAGAAAATATCTGATGATATTGAAAAACAGTTTGTAAATCAAACTGACCAAAAGTTAATGAATGATATTATTGAATTTCTAATTGAGAATACTAAATTTAAATTACCTGCTGAATTCTTGACAAAGTGGATCAAAATTAATTCCGAAAAGAAATTGTCTGATGATGAAGCAAAAGAAGAATACAAAAAATCTGAGAAGGGAATGAAATATCAATTAATTGAAAGTAAATTGGTTACTGAAAACAATTTACAGGTTAATTTTGATGACCTTAAGTCTTATACAAAGGACTTGATAAGAAAGCAGATGAGTCAATATGGACAATCTAATCCTTCTGAAAAGGAATTGGAAGATATAGTTGCAAGAGTTATGCAAAATAAGGATGAAATTAAAAGATTAACAGAGCAACTAACTAGTACTAGAATATTAAATTTCTTTAAGGAAAACACTAATATTAAATCAAAGGAATTAACCTATGAACAGTTCATAAAAGAAGCATATTCTTCCTAATTTAAAATTACTATATTTATAAATAATTAATTGAATAGATAATGGATTTCGTTAAAGAATTTGAAAAATTTGCTACTAAGGATCAGGGTATTAGTAGCACTTATTATAATAAAATAATGAGTAGCATGTATCCTTCCGGTCTCACTCCAAATATTATTGAGGAAAGACAAATGAATATAGCAATATTCGATGTTTTTTCAAGATTAATGATGGATAGAATAATTTTTTTAGGAACTTCTATAAATGATCAGGTAGCAAATATTATTCAAGCTCAATTATTGTTTTTAGAAAGTACAGATTCTTCTAAAGACATTCAAATATATATTAATTCTCCTGGCGGAGGTGTTTATGCTGGCCTAGGCATCTATGATACGATGCAATTAATAAAGCCTGATGTAGCTACGATATGCACTGGAATGGCAGCTTCAATGGGTGCAGTTTTATTATGTGCTGGCGAAAAAGGGAAAAGAAGTGGCTTAACGCATTCTAGAGTTATGATTCATCAACCTATTGGAGGAGCTCATGGACAAGCGAGTGATATTGAAATTACTGCAAAGGAAATATTAACCTTAAAGGAAGAACTATACAATATTATTAGTAAGCATACTGGTCAGGATTATAAAAAAGTTTATAAAGATAGTGATAGAGATTATTGGATGAAATCTGATAAGGCTTTAGAATATGGTATGATAGATGAAATTTTAACTAAACAATAAAAATCTTCAATGAGTAAGTCTGAGCTACATTGTTCTTTTTGTGGTAAGAAAAAAGCTGAGACAGTTTTGTTAATAGCAGGGATTGATGCGCACATTTGTGATGAATGCATTGAACAAGCAAATGGTATTATTCTACAAGAATCTAAACAAGAAAAAACTAGCGAATCAAAGGAATCAGAGTTATTAAAGCCTCAACAAATAAAGAGCTTCCTAGATGATTATATTGTTGGTCAAGACCACACCAAAAAAATTATTTCAGTTTCTGTATATAATCATTATAAAAGAATAAATCAGGAAGAATCTGACGAGATTGAAATTGAAAAGAGCAATATTATAATGGTTGGCCAAACTGGTACGGGAAAAACATTAATTGCTAAGACAATTGCAAAAATGTTAGATGTCCCATTAGCAATTGTTGATGCAACTGTCTTAACTGAAGCTGGTTATGTAGGGGAAGATGTAGAAGGAATTTTAACTAGGCTTTTGCAGGCAGCTGATTATAGTGTTGAAAAGGCTGAAAAAGGAATTGTATTTATTGATGAAATTGATAAAATTGCCAGGAAAAGTGATAACCCATCTATAACAAGAGATGTTTCTGGTGAAGGAGTTCAACAGGCATTATTAAAGTTACTAGAAGGAACTATTGTAAATGTTCCGCCAAAAGGAGGAAGAAAACACCCAGACCAAAAATTCATTGAGATTAATACTGAAAAAATATTATTTATTGCTGGTGGAGCTTTTGATGGAATTGAAAAATTTATTTCAAAAAGATTAAATCTAAATGTAATTGGATATAAATCTATTAAAGTAGAAGCCATTTCAAATCATAATATTCTTCAGTTTATAAATCCAAAAGATTTAAAAGAATTTGGCTTAATTCCTGAAATAATAGGCAGATTGCCAGTTGTGACATATATGAATCCTTTAAATAGAGATGCTCTTAGAAAGATATTAACTGAGCCAAAAAATGCACTTATTAAGCAATTCATAAAATTATTTGAAATGGACGGCATAGAACTAAAAATTGATGATTTAGCCTTAGATCTGATAGTGGAAAAAGCTGTTGACTATAATTTAGGAGCTAGAGGTCTTAGATCTTTATGTGAAGAAATTTTAAATGATGCAATGTTTAACCTTCCAGGAAGTGAAAAAAAGAAACTTCATATAACTAAGAAATATGCTGAAAATCAACTATCAAGAATTAGTTTAGAAAAACTTAAGGCAGCCTCTTAATTATTTAATTTAATTAATTCTTCAATAAATATTCTATCATTAGCTAATCTGGGCACTTTATTTTGTCCTCCAATTTTATTATTTTTTTTAAGCCATTTTAAAAATACACCACTATTCCCAAGAATTACTTTTGGAGGATTAAGTGTGAAATCTTTATGTCTTTTAGCTTCATAGTCTGAATTTTCATTTTTTAGATTTTCATCTATTTTTCTCTCTATATCAAGATTATTGGGGACAGAATTTTTAAATTCTATAAACCACTGGTGCCCGCCTTTTTCTTTTCCTTTCATAAAGATTGGGGCAACTGTATAATCAACAATTTCTAAATTATATTTTTTGCACAATTTACTAATCGTTTTGTCTGTATTTTCAATAATAACTTCTTCTCCAAAGACATTTATATAGTGTTTTGTTCTACCTGTAACTACAATTTTATATGGATTTATTGAAGTAAATTTTATTGTATCGCCTATTTCATATCTCCACAGACCTGCATTAGTTGAAATAACTATTGCATAATTTTTATTTATTTCAATATCTTCAAGAGGAATAATTAATTTTTCTTTTGAATTATATGAATTCATTGGTATAAATTCATAATAAATTCCATAATCTAACATTAATAATAATTCATCTGAATTATTTTCAGATTGAATTGCAAAGAAACCTTCTGAAGCATTATAAATTTCATAATATTTCATATTATCATTTCCAATAATTTTTTGATATTGATTTATGTATGGCTTAAAGTTTACGCCCCCATGAAAATACACTTCTAAATTTGGCCAGATGTCAATAATATTTTTCTTATCCGTCTCTTCTAATATCCTATTTAATACTACAAGCATCCATGATGGAACCCCTGCTAGACTTGTAACATTCTCTAAAGCAGTTTCATTTATAATTGCTTTTATTTTATTTTCCCAATCAGGTATTAGAGTTGTATTGATGCTGGGGGTACTACTATATTCAAACCATATAGGCATATTATCAATTAAAATTGCTGAAAGATCTCCATAGTAAGTGCCGTTTTTTTTATATGGAGATTTACTTCCTCCTAATCTTAAACTTTTTCCAGCAAACAACATTGAATTTTCATTATTGTTTAAGTACATGCATAGCAGATCTTTGCTTGCAGCATAATGGCATTCCTCTAATGATTCATTACTTACTGGAATAAATTTACTTTTAGAATTTGTAGTACCACTAGATTGTGCAAACCATTTAATCTTGCTTGGCCAAAAAATATTATTTTCTCCTTTTCTAGCTCTACTAATTTTTTCTGAAAAATCTTCATATTTAAATACAGGGATTCGATTAGAAAAATCACGATAATTTTTTATTGATTTAAAATCGAACTCTTTACCTATTTCTGTGTCTTTGGCTGTATTAATTAGATTTATTAATACATCATTTTGTACTTCATTTGGATATTTTATGAATAATTCAATTTGATGAGATCTTTTTTTTAAAAACCACGATACAATAGAATTTATAAATGGATTTGACACTTTTTTATTACTTTTATTCTTCTAAAATTAACGATTTTCCATGCATTTTCAAGGCGTAATAAAAAAAATGATTTCGGAATTTGATACTCCTGTAAGGTATTTCCTAGATTTTGATGATGATATATTATGCATGAATCAAATTCTAGACAAAAAAATAAGTATTGAATGTATTGGTTATGAATGCCTTTCATGCAGTTCTGACGCAGAGATATATAGACAAGGTTTTTGCAAAAAATGCTTTTTTGAAACTCCTGAAGCTGCGGATTGGATTATCAAGCCTGAATTAAGTAAGGCTCATTTAAATATTGAAGAACGTGACCTTGAATATGAAAAGAAAATTCAGCTTCAGCCACATATTGTATACTTAGCAAATACAGGAAATATTAAAGTAGGCGTGACTAGAAAAGCTCAAAATCCATATAGATGGATTGATCAAGGAGCGCATCAAGCTATTGAAATTTTGGAAGTACCCAATCGATATCTTGCTGGTGTAGCAGAGATTGCAATAAAAAAATATATTTCTGATAAAACAAATTGGAGAAAGATGTTAATTAATGCACACAGCACTGAAAATATTATAAATTATAAAAATCAAGCTAAAAATTTTATTCCAAATCATTTGGCTCACTATTTCATTGAAAAGGATAAGGTAGTTGATATAAATTTCCCAATCTTAGAATCCCCTTCTAAGCCAGAATCTATGAAACTAAAAAACGGAAATGATGTTAAAGGAATTTTAAAAGGAATTAAGGGACAATATCTAATTTTTGAAGAAAACAAGGTGTTGAATGTAAGAGCTCATGAAGGATATCTAATAAAAATTTCTCTTTAATCAATATTAATTTCTTCATTAATTTTTAGATTAAATCTTTTTCTAAATAAATAAACCCCAAGGTATAAAAATGGAGTATCAATAATAGCAATCACTACTTTAAAAATAAATCCAGAAATTAATAGTCCCAAAAATTGGTCCCACATTAGAACATTAGATAAACATAGAAGAAGAATAATTGTAAATGTATCTAAAAATTGTGAGAAAAAAGTAGAAAAATTATTTCTTAACCAAAGCATTTTCCCTTTGGTTAATTGTTTCCAAAAATGATAAATATGTATGTCGACATATTGTGCAAACAAATAGCTTAACATGCTTGCAAATACAGCTATAACAGTACTTCCAAATACAGTTGTGAATAGTGCATCATTAACAGGGGATGCATCTATTGCAGGTACTAGGTTAGCAACATATATAATTAATATTGAGAAAATAGAAGCGAAAATTCCTACGGTAACAATAGCATTAGCCCTTTTCTTTCCATAAATTTCACTTATTAAGTCTGTTATTAAAAATGTTATAGGGTATGGCAATATCCCTACAGATAGCTCAAATAATCTTTCTCCAAAAATATTTATTTCAAATGGATGCCAGTAAAAGAATTTCTGAAAAATTAAATTTGATACAACTAAAGATGTTATAAATAAGGATCCTAAAATCAAATAAATTTTTTGAGCTAATAATTTATCTTGCTTTTTCATAAAATTTTATTAAACCAAATATAATAAATGAATTTCTTTTATTTAATTTGTTGATAGACTATGGATGATTTCAAAAAAATACATATATCAATAGGATCCAATATTGGAGATAAATTAAAAAATCTTCAAAAAGCAATAGATTTAATTCATCTAAGAATAGCTATAATTGAATCTATCTCTTCAGTATATAAGACAGAATCTGTAGGTTTTAATGGAGATGATTTTTTAAATATATGCATTAGTCTATATTCCAATGATCTTCCTAGCGATATTATGCAAAACATTCTGGATATAGAAAAAGATTTAGGTAGAGTAAGAAATAAAATCAATAAAATAGAATCTAGAGTAATAGATATAGATATTATTTTAATCGAAGAAATCGTATTAGATACTAGTTTGCTAAAGATTCCGCATCCAAAAATGAATAAAAGAAAATTTGTTCTTAGTCCATTAATGGAGATTGATCCAAAAATAAATCATCCTACTACTAAAGAAAGTGTTTTAGAGATGTTGGGTAATTGCAAGAATGATAGTTTAGTTGAAAAAACAAATTTAAAAATTCTTAATCCAAAGGATAAAATCAAAATCGATCAATATAGATATATTGCAATAGAGGGAAATATTGGAGCTGGTAAAACTAGTTTAGCAAAAAAAATGGCAGTTGATTTTAATTCAAAATTAATTTTAGAAAGATTTGCAGATAACCCATTTTTACCAAAGTTTTATAAAGATCCTGAAAGATATGCTTTCACTCTTGAAATGTCTTTTTTATCTGAAAGATATCAGCAGATTTCAGAAGATTTATCTCAACTTAATTTATTTAATGATGTAATAATTAGTGATTATGATATTCATAAATCACTGATTTTCTCAAAAGTTAATTTAAATGTAGATGAATTTACTTTATATAGAAAGCTGTTTTATGATATGTATAACCAAATTCATAAACCAGATCTTTTTGTTTTTTTAAATCAAGAAATACCTAGGCTGCAGAGGAATATAAGCAGTAGAGGGAGAGATTATGAGAATACAATAACAAATGAATATCTTTCAAAAATTAATTCAGGATATTTTGAGTTTTTTAAATCTAGACCTGATATTAATTTTAAAATTATTGATATCACTAATTTAGATTTTGTTGAGAATAGATTAGATTATTTATCAGTCTTAGATGAAATAGCTAATTGATTTTGTTGTAAACATCCCATAGAACAATTCCAATTGAAACAGAAATATTAAACGAGTGTTTACTCCCATATTGAGGAATCTCAATTACTTTATCGCAAATGTCAATTGCTTTTTGAGATACACCATTAACTTCATTACCAAAAATAAATGCATATTTTTTATTTTCTTCATAAATAAAATTATTTAGTAGTACTGAATTCTCTGCTTGCTCCACGGATACTATTCTTACTCCATTTTTCTTTAATGAATTTATAAGATCTATAATATTCTTGTGATATTCCCAATTAACAGAGTCAGTACTTCCTAATGCTGTTTTATGAATATCTTTATTTGGAGGTTTAGCGGTTATTCCGCATAGATAAATGATATCAATTAAAAATGCATCAGCTGTTCTAAAAACACTTCCAATATTATTTAAGCTCCTAATATCATCAAGAATAATTGAAATAGGTGTTTTTTTAGAGTTTTTAAATTCTTCAATTGACAATCTATTCAGCTCAGAATTTTTTAATTTTCTCATTTATAATTATTTCTAATAATCAGTTTTTAAAAAAACAAATATTGGTTACATTAGCAAGGGCTATGTTTAAGTAAAAATAATATTATAAATAAGATTTCCTTGGAAAAACCAGCAAAAAAAATTACTCCATTAATGAAGCAATATAATACCATCAAGGCTAAGCACCCTGATGCTATTTTATTGTTTAGGGTGGGAGATTTTTATGAAACTTTTGGTGAGGATGCTATAAAAACTTCAAAAATATTAGATATTATTTTAACAAAAAGAGGCGCTGGAAGCCTAAGTGAAATAGAGCTTGCTGGATTTCCTCACCATTCTTTAAACAACTATTTACCTAAACTAGTTAAGGCAGGAAACAGAGTTGCTATATGCGATCAGCTTGAGGATCCAAAACTTACAAAAACTATTGTCAAAAGAGGTGTTACTGAGCTTGTTACTCCAGGGTTAGCTACAATTGACGGAGTATTAAATCCAAAGTCAAATAATTTTTTAGCATCTGTATATATAGGAAATAATATTGGGGTATCTTTCCTTGACATATCTACTGGAGAATTTTTAATTGCTGAAGGCTCAATAGACTATATTGATAAATTACTACACAATTTTAAACCTAGTGAAGTTCTTATTTCAAAACAGAAGAAATCAAATTTTTTATCAAGTTTTAATAGTAATTTTCAATTGTTCTTTATTGAGGATTGGGTGTTTCAGTATGACTTTGCAATAGAATCATTATGCAATCATTTTAAAACTAAATCTTTAAAAGGGTTTGGTGTAGAAAATATAAGAGATGGTATTATTTCAGCTGGAGCTGTAATGCATTATTTAAGCGAGACTCAACATCAAAAAATTAACCATATTACATCTATAAACAGAATACCTCAAGATGATTACATATGGATGGATGGATTTACAATTAAAAATTTAGAAATTTTCCAATCTTTAGGAAGAGAAGGAAAAAGTTTGATTGATGTAATTGATAAAACTATTTCTCCTATGGGAGGAAGACTTCTTAAAAGATGGGTCGCTCTACCTTCAAAAAATATTAAGACAATTCAAGATAGGCATTTAACAGTAAAATATTTTATAGATGATGAATCATGTTTAAATAGTATTCAAGAAAAAATAAATGAAATTGGTGATCTTGAAAGACTAGTTTCAAAAGCAGCAACAGCTAAAATAAATCCAAGAGAAGTGATTTATTTAAAAAATTCTCTAATTGCAATAGAGCCTATTAAAAAACTAACTAACCAATCTAATCATAAATCTTTAAAAGAACTTTCAAAATCTTTAGATCCATGTAAAAAACTAATACAAATAATAGACAAAACACTAAATGAAGATGCTCCAGTAAACATATTAAAAGGTGATTCTATATCATCAGATTTTTCTAAGGAGCTAAAAAATCTGCGTGAAATGGCCTTTTCAAATAAAGAATTTTTAGATAAGATGTTAGAGGAGCAGAGTGAAATTACTGGAATACCATCTTTAAAAATTTCTTCAAACAATGTTTTTGGCTACTATATTGAAGTTAGAAATACTCATAAGGATAAGGTTCCTGAGGATTGGATCAGAAAGCAGACATTGGTTAGTGCAGAACGCTATATTACAGAGGATTTAAAAAAATATGAACAAAAAATATTAGGAGCAGAGGAAAGAATATTAGAATTGGAGATACAGATTTTTCAAGACCTTATTGATAAGATGTATAAGTTCATTAAAGTTGTTCAAAACAATGCGTCAATTATTTCTCAGCTTGACTGTCTTTCTTCATTTGCTAAGATTGCTATGGATAAAAGTTATTGTATGCCAGAGATAAATGAATCTTATGATTTAAAAATTTCACAAGGAAGACATCCAGTAATAGAAACACAATTAGCAACTGAAGACCCCTATGTTGCAAATGATTTATTTTTAGATAGAGATTCTCAGCAGATAATTATGATAACAGGCCCAAATATGTCTGGAAAATCTGCTCTTTTAAGACAAACTGCTCTTATAGTGATTATGGCTCAAATTGGATGTTTTGTCCCTGCTAAAAATCTAAAAATGGGAATAATTGATAAGATTTTTACTAGGGTAGGAGCTAGTGACAATATATCAATGGGAGAATCAACTTTTATGGTAGAAATGAATGAGACAGCAACAATTCTTAATAATATTTCTGATAGAAGTTTAATTCTTCTTGATGAGATTGGGAGAGGCACTAGCACTTATGATGGAATTTCTATTGCATGGGCAATAAGTGAGTTTTTACATGATCAAATAACTAGAGCTAAAACACTTTTTGCAACACACTATCATGAACTTAATGAAATGACTTTATCATATGATAGAATTAAAAATTTTAATGTATCAATTAAAGAAGAAAAGAATGATGTTTTGTTTTTAAGAAAATTAATTCCTGGTGGAAGTGAACATAGTTTTGGAATTCATGTTGCAAAAATGGCTGGAATGCCAAAAAAGGTGTTAAATAAAGCAAATTCTATACTTAAAAAATTAGAAAAATCGCATTCTAGTGAACAACTTAACAAGGATATCAAATCTATAAAGAGCGATATTCAATTAGAGTTTTTTAAACTTGATGATCCAGCTTTAGAGGAAATAAAAGAGGAGTTATTAGACCTTGATATTAATTCAATGACTCCAATGGAAGCATTATTGAAGTTAAGCGAAATAAAAAGAAAAATTAGCGATTCAAAAGATTAGAAGAATACGACCCTTTTTTATAAAATCTCTTTGCTTTTCCCTAAATTGTTATAAATTTGCATCCGCACTAATATAGTGCTCGTTCATTCAAATATTGCGAAAGTAGCTCAGGGGTAGAGCATCACCTTGCCAAGGTGAGGGTCGCGGGTTCAAATCCCGTCTTTCGCTCCAGAAGATATTATATAGTATAATGCTGAAGTGGTGGAATTGGTAGACACGTTGGACTTAAAATCCAATGGATAGTAATATCCGTGCGGGTTCAAGTCCCGCCTTCAGTACAAAAGAGGAGATGCTCGAAAGTTCATCTCCTTTTTTAATTATCTAAAGCGAGATTTTGTTTTACTGCTTTTTCTTGAATTTTTTCTAGACCCTGATTTTTTTCTTGATCCTCTTCTGTCTTTTCTTCGCCTAGAAGGTTTTTCTTCAAATTCAGAGGGATTACCTAAAATTAGTTCATTTCCTTTGAAGTCAATTTTTTTGATATTCTTGACAAAATCATCCTTATAGTCTTTGTCAATTTCAAAAAAGGTCTGGTATCTACTTAGCTCGATTTTACCAATTTCAATATCATTAGATTTTAATGCTCTATTAACGATTGAGATAATATCTAAGGGGGTTGCTCTGTGTTTTCTGCCAATATTAATTGAAAATGCAGTAAGCGATTTCCCATTTCTATTGCCTTTTTTTGAGCTTCTCTTATTTATAGATCTTTTAGTATTAAGTTTATTTGATTCCTTATAGTATTTTAGAAATCTATTGAACTCCGCAGAAACAAATCTCTTAATCAATTCTTCTCTGTTTAACCACTCAAGTTTTTTGTATATATTATCTAAAAATGGTTTGATTTGTTCCTCATCTACATCGACATTTTCAATTTTGTCTATAAGCTTATACAATTGTTTAGAACAAATTTCATTTCCTGAAGGAACTTCCTTTGGAATAAATTTAATTGCTCCTTTTTTTTCAATTGATTTAATTTTTCTTTTCTCGCTGCTGTTAGATATAGCTATAGAAATACCACTTTTCCCAGCCCTAGCTGTTCTGCCGCTTCTGTGAATATAAACTTCAGGATCATCTGGAAGTGAATAGTTGATTATATGAGTTATATCATCAACATCTAACCCTCTAGCTGCAACATCAGTGGCTATTAATATTTGTAAAGATTTATCTCTAAATCTCTGCATTACTTCATCTCTTTGATTTTGAGAAAGATCTCCATGAATAGCGTCAGCATTATAACCTTCTGCCATAAATTTATTAGCTATATCTTTTGTATGCCTTTTTGTTCTGCAAAAAACAATTCCATAAATATTTGGATTGACGTCAGCAATTCTTTTTAGAGCTTCATATTTATTTCTAGAGCTAACATCATATATATGATGTTCAATATTTTTTGCGCTAGAATTCAATTTAGAGACAGCTATTTCCTTTGCATCTTTCATGTAATTTCTTGATATACTCTTTACTTCTTTAGACATTGTTGCTGAAAATAGCATAGTTTGTTTATTGGACGGGGTCTTGTCTAAAATAAAATCTAAATCATCTTTGAATCCCATACTTAACATCTCATCAGCTTCATCTAAAACAACTTTATTAACTATATCTAGTTTTAATATTTTACGCTTGATTAGATCTTTAGTCCTTCCGGGTGTTCCTACTATTATTTGAACACCTTTTTTAATTGATTTTATCTGTTTTTCGATATTTGTCCCACCATATACAGGCAGCACTTTAACATAATCAAGGTATTTAGAAAATGCTATTAGATCTTTAGCAATTTGAATGCATAATTCCCTAGTCGGACATAATACTATTGCTTGTACGTGCTTTATTTTTGGATCTATCTGTTGAATAATAGGCAATCCAAAAGCTGCTGTTTTCCCTGTGCCAGTTTGAGCTAATGATATTAAATCTTGACCGCTTGTTAGAAGATAAGGTATAGACTCTTTTTGAATAGGAGTGGGTGTTTCAAATCCCATTTCTTGAATAGATTTAAGTAATTCTTTATTGACACCGATATCTTTAAAATTTGCCATAATTTTGTTAAAGTGTGCAAATGTCGACTATTTAATCCAGTATTTACGAGAAGTAACTAAAGAATTATTTTTAAAGAGGGATTATTCCGATTTCTTTCTGTGGGTCCAGATTCAGCAATAAAGAAGCAAAGCACGCTTCATAAGAATAAAATTGTATAGATTACAAATATAGTTTTAAAAAAAAATCATTTGTATTTATTGTAAATAGCTGAAAAGATAAATAATACTCCAGGCAATGCCAATGCGTCTATCATAGAAAAATCATATGGGCTGTCGTCTATTAAATTAAAGGCTCCTATACTTATTACTGTAATAACTCCGCCAATAAGCTCCCGCCTCCAAGCAATTATTTGCCCTAAACACACCCCGATTGGAAAAAACAAAAATAATGCCCCCTCTTTCATCGAAAGAACTTTGGTAAATTCATCTCCAGTCAAATGAGCAATGAAAAAGAACACTATAATTCCTATTGAGATTGCACTAGAAATTCTGGCAATCAAATAAAGAACTTTTTTCATGTTTTATGTTTCTGTTTAATATAGCGCTTTTAATAGGGTAAAAACATGATAATTATCATATTTTTTTGACTCTAATTTTTGTTTCTTAAGTTTTTTAATTTAATTCCTCTTTTCCTATGAAAAATTTGACACTTATCCTGGCTCTTTTCTTTCTTAATATTTCATTTTCACAAGACAATTTTTGTTGTACTTCACCTGATGATCCTGAATGTTGCTCACTAAATGATAATAAAGATTGTTGTGCAGAGCGACCTGATGGTCATGGTCCTATAAATTTAATGGGAGATCATATGCATAGTAAAGGAGATTTAATGTTTTCGTATCATTATATGGGAATGTTTATGGAAGGTGCTCTAACAGGTTCTGAGGAAATTTCAACAGAAACAATCTTTGAAAATTATATAAATTCTCCTGAAAAAATGAAAATGGATATGCACATTTTGAGTCTTATGTTTGCACCAAGTGATGAGATCACTCTAATGTTAATGGCAAATTATACTTCGAAATCAATGGATATATTTACAAACACTCTTGAGGTGTTTAATACGAATTCAAGTGGTTTTGGTGATATTTCTGTAATGGGATTGTATAAAATCATGTATGAACCAAAGCAAGCTGCACATTTTAATGTGGGATTCTCAATTCCAACAGGAAGTATTGATCAAAGAGACAATACACCAATGATGAATAATACTTTGCTGGGCTATTCTATGCAACTTGGTAGTGGAACCTTTGATGTAATAATTGGAGGAACATATTTTAATCAATTAGAAAATTTTTCCTGGGGAGCGCAAACACTATATAAGTCTAGAATTGGTAAGAACTCCAAACATTATACTCTTGGAGATAGAGCAGAAGCTACAATATGGAGCGCCTTTAAGGTTTCTAAAAAGTTAAGTCTTTCAACTAGTATAAACTATTATAAACTGAAGAATTTAGAAGGTTATGATTCAGATTTAAATTCAATGATAAACCCATTAGTCAACTCAATAAATTCTGGAAGAAGCCAAATAGATTTTGGTATTGGCAGTAACTATATTATTCCTTCAACAAGTTTAAATAAACTTAGACTATCTATTCAGGCTAGTTATCCTTTATATCAAAATGTTAATGGCATTCAAATGAAAAACACATGGAGCGGAGTTTTTGGCTTAAAATATTCATTTAAAAATACTCTGTAATTACTGATTTTTTTTTGTTTTTATGATAATTGTCATTTTATTAAAAATGATGCTAATTTATTTTTGGTGTATTAATACTAAAAGACTTGTATTATGAAAAAATCTAAGATATCATTCACAGCTCTATTGTCAATTTTATTTGTTGCAGCATTAGCAATTATTTATATTGATTTTACTCAGGCCACTAGAGAATTTGTCACTAATTCAGATTCTGTAACTAATTTAAATACTCCTCTAGGGCAAGCAAGTGTTGTAGATAATATTTCAGATCCAAATATTTTACAAGTAGCAATGAGTTCAAAAGACCACACAACTCTTGTAACAGCTATTCAGGCTGCTCAAATTGAACATGTCTTAGTTAATGCAGGGCCATTAACTGTTTTTGCCCCAACAAATGAAGCCTTTGATTTCTTACCTAAAGGTACAATTGAAAATTTATTAGAGCCTGAAAACAAACAAGAACTAACTACAATTTTAACACAACATGCTGCTCCTGGAACATTTGATATTGAAAAACTAAGGAAGGAAGCTGCAAAAAAAAGAAAAATATATATGGCAACTGGGTCTTATTTAGAAATAACAACAAAAGGAGAACATGTTTTTGTTAATGGCTGTAAAGTTATTGCTTCTATACCAACAGTAAATGGCATTATAAATGTAATTGATAAAGTAATTATTCTATAAATATTTTTTAAAATGAGAAAAAAAACATTAGTACAATTTATATTATTGGGAATCTTAACATACTCATGTAGTAGTGATGCATCCTTAAACAAATCTAACTTTGAAACAAAAGCACTTTCTACAAAAACAATAAATAATCCAATGCAAGATAAAGGGATTGGCCCCATTACATCAGTAAAAATAAATACTGAAATTAATAAAGATCTGGCTATTCATGGAAAAACTTTATTTGAAACAAATTGTATAGCCTGTCATAAGCTAGATAAACGATTTATTGGCCCCGCAATCACAGGTATTACTAAAAGAAGATCTCCAGAATGGATAATGAATATGGTTTTGAATCCTGAGCAAATGGTTAAAGAAAACCAATTGGCAAAACAATTATTAATGGAATACATGTCGCCAATGGCAAATCAGAATCTTACAGAAAATGAAGCACGCGCTGTGCTTGAGTATTTTATTGAAATTGATAACTAAATAACACTAAATATTATGATAGATTTTAAAAACACAATTAAAGATATTAAAGATTTTATTTATATCTGGTTTGGGGAATTAATTTTTGTTGCTGGGTTAATCTTATTATTATTCTTTTTTCTTTCATGTGAAGAAACATCTAATCAAGGAGCTTTAAAGAGTGATATAGCTGAAAAAGTATATGTACCACCAGGAGAACACGATGAATTTTATGCATTAATTTCTGGTGGCTTTAGCGGTCAATTATCAGTTTATGGACTACCATCTGGAAGGCTTTTTAAAGTAATTCCTGTTTTTTCTCAAGATCCAGAAAAGGCATACGGATATAATGAAGAAACCAAGCCAATGCTTAATACTTCATATGGCTTTGTTCCCTGGGGAGATGCACACCATCCTGATATTTCACAAACTAATGGCGAACTAGACGGTAGATGGGTGTTTATAAATGAGAATAATACACCAAGAGTTGCAAGAATTGATTTAACAACTTTTGAAACCGTTGAAATTATTGAATTACCTAATTCTGCAGGGAATCATAGCTCTCCTTATGTTACGGATAACACGGAATATGTGGTTGCAGGAACGCGTTTTGGAGTGCCTGTTCCACAACGCGATATGCCAATAGATGAGTATAAAGGAAATTTTAAAGGAGCTCTTTCCTTTATAAAAGTTGATCAAGAAACCGGAGGCATGAATTTAGAGTTTCAAATAATGATGCCAGGATTTGATTATGATAAAGCTCATCCAGGGAGAGGGAAATCTCATGGATGGATGTTTTTTACTACATATAATGTAGAAGAAAGCAATACATTACTTGAAGTTAATGCCTCTCAAAGAGATAAAGATTTTATAGCTGCTGTAAACTGGAAAAAAGCAGAGGAATATATTAAATCTGGAAAGTATACAACCATGAGCACGAAATATGCTCATAATGTATATGATGAACATACTCAATCTGCGACAAGTACAATGAAAAAGGAGGTTAAAATATTAGATCCTAAGGAATGTCCTGGACTTGTTTATTTTATTCCTATGCCGAAATCTCCACATGGATGTGATGTAGACCCCTCTGGAGAATATATAGTGGGAAGCGGAAAATTGTCAGCGAATGTCACTGTGCATTCGTTTTCAAAAATGATCAAAGCAATTAGTGAAAAAAAGTTTGATGGAGAGGCTTATGGAATTCCAATAATTAATTTTGAAGATGCACTTGCAGGAGTCGTTAAGCAGCCTGGATTGGGACCTCTTCATACAGAATTTGACAATAAAGGGAATGGATATACAACATTTTTTATTTCTTCAGAGGTTGTTAAATGGAAATTAGGAACATGGGAAATTTTAGACAGAAAACCAACTTATTATTCTGTAGGACATTTAATGATCCCTGGAGGAAATTCCCAAAGTCCCTTTGGTAAGTATCTTCTTGCATTGAATAAAATTACAAAAGACAGGTATCTTCCAACTGGTCCTGAGGTATGTCACTCTGCACAGTTATATGATATATCTGGCAGTAAAATGGAATTGTTATTAGATTTTCCTACCATAGGAGAGCCTCATTATGCTGCTGGAATTCCAGCAAGTTTAATCAAAGAAAAATCTAAAAAAATATACAAATTAGAAGAGAACCATCACCCTTATGTTACAAGAAGTCCAAAGGATGCAAAAGTTGTTCGAAATGGAAATGAAGTTCATGTATATATGACCATGATAAGATCTCATTTTGCGCCTGATAATATAGAAGGGGTTAAAGAAGGTGACAAGGTCTATTTTCATGTAACAAATCTTGAGCAGGATTATGATGTTCCTCACGGGGTCGCTATGATTGGTGCAAACACTTCAGAATTACTAATTATGCCAGGGCAAACAGAAACCTTTATTTGGGATGCTAATCAAGAGGGGGTATGGCCATTTTATTGTACAGATTTTTGTTCAGCCCTTCATCAAGAAATGCAAGGATATGTTAGGGTGTCACCTAAAAGTAGTAACATAAAATTAAATTGGTCTTTAGACGGAGAATAATAATAAACAAATAAGTTATGATTGGAATTAACGAAAAATTTCCAGAATTCAAGCTTTTAGGAGTAGATGGAAATGAAATATTAGAAATAAGTAGTCAAGATTATAAACAATGGAAGGTAATTTATTTCTACCCAAAGGATTTCACTTTTATTTGTCCTACTGAAATTACAAGCATGGACAAGTTAAATAGTGAGGCTAAAGTTTTCGGAATAAGTGGAGACAATGAATATTGCAAATTAGCCTGGAAAAAAGAGAATGAAGGATTGCGTTTTATTAAGCATCCACTCTTGGCTGATTCTGGTTTAAAATTATCAAGAGAAATTGGAGTAGTAGATCAAGAAAATGAAGTTTGTTTACGAGCTACTTTTATTATTGATGAAAATAATATTATAAGACATGTTTCTTGTAATGATTTAGATACAGGACGAAGTGTTGATGAAATATTACGCACACTACAGGCCTTGAAGACAGGCGGGCTTACTGGCTGTCAATGGGCTCCTGGAGATAAATTTGTGGGATAAAAAATGAATTTAGTATATCTTTTAATTTGTTGTTTTGATAAGTGCTATGGTGTGGTTAGCATAGCACATTATAGAGGTAGGTGTTTTTTAAAGATGCCTGCCTCTAATTAAAAAAAGAAAAAATGGAAAAATCAAAATTATATATGAGCTTAGGAATGATAATGTTTTTTGTAATATATTTTGTTCCAATATGGACTGTCACATTAGAAGCTCCACAATATCCTGAACCTATTGGTCTGAATATTTGGATTAATAAAATTAGCGATATGAATCCAAATGATTTAAAGAATATAAACCTAATGAATCATTATATAGGAATGGATGAAATCCCAGAACATATTCCTGAATTTGATTTTCTTCCATTAATCTTAGGAAGTATGATTATTCTTGGGTTTATATTTATTTATTTCAATAATAAAAAACTATATGCTTTTTGGTTTATTCTAATGACTGTTTTAGGTATGCTAGGGATCTATGATTTCTGGCTCTGGGGACATGAGTATGGTCATAATTTAGATCCTAATGCTGCAATAAAATTTGTAGATGAATTTGGGAATCCTTTAGCCTACCAACCCCCAGTAATTGGCAAAAAAACTATTTTAAATTTTGTAGCAATCTCCAAACCAAACATCGGAGCTATTCTAATTATAATTGGAATGCTTATGGTTTCTCTTTCAGTTTATGTAAAAAAAGGAGAAAAAATTTTCTATAATCAGAAGATAAAAATAAAAAATAAAATTATTGCTGCAAGATTATCCTACACGCTATTAATACTACCATTAATGTATTCTTGCAGTGTTAATGCACAAAAGGTAAATTATGGCGAGGACCTTTGTTATAATTGTAAGATGCACATTGTCGATACTCAGCATGCTGCTCAAATTATAACCAAAAAGGGGAAAAAATTTCTTTTTGATTCTATTGAATGCATGCTCAATGAAATGTCAAATATGGATTTGAGTAAAAACAAATTGTATCTAGCAAACACATATTATGGAAAAGAAACATTTTTTGATGTAAATAATCTAACCTTTTTAATATCTAAAAAAATTCCAAGCCCAATGGGGGGTAATTTAACCGCATTTAAAAATCTTGATGATGCTCATAATATAATGAAGGATATGGGTGGTGAAAATTATAATTGGAAAGAAATAAAAAAGAAATATAATATTATACAATAATAACATTTGAAATGAAATCATTACTAACCACTATTATTTGTTTATTCTCTATCAATATTATATACTCATCCGTAATAATTGTCTGTAACAAGTGTGATATATCTGATATATCAATAGCCATTGATAAAGCCAAAAACCACGATACTATAATTATCAAAAAAGGAACTTATTATGAATTTGATATAGAAATTAATAAGCCCATAAAAATTATTGGAGAAAATTCAATAATTGATGTTGAGTTTAATGGAGGAGGATTTAATATAAAATCTGACAGTGTATATTTATCTAATTTAAAAATCAATAATATTAAAAGATCATATACGAAGGATATTGCTGGTATTGTGGCTTATAAATCAGACCATTTTGTAATAGAAAATATTGAATTTAATAATCCCTTTTTTGCAATATTCTTGCAAAAATCTAGGAATGGTATAATACGGAATAATATAATAAAAGGAGTCAATAATGATGTATTAAATTCTGGAAATGGGATACATCTATGGGATTCAAAAAATATAGAAATTGAAAACAACAAAATAATTAATATGCGGGATGGTATATATCTAGAGTTTGTTAGTGCTGCTAGCATAAATAATAATATAAGTGAGAAAAATTTGCGATATGGACTTCATTTTATGTTTTCAAACGAAAACAAATATTCTAATAATATTTTTATAAATAATGCGGCTGGTGTAGCAGTAATGTTTTCTAAAAATATTATAATTCACAGTAATAGATTTGAGAATAATTGGGGCTCTTCTTCTTACGGCCTTTTATTAAAAGAAATTTATGATGCTAAAATTCAAAACAATTATTTTTATCAAAATACCATTGGAATAGCTGTTGAGGGATCAAACAGGATCAACTATAATCATAATATTTTTAAACAAAACGGTTGGGCTACAAAAATTTCTGGGGGGTGTTATGAAAATATTTTTACAGATAACGATTATCTAAATAATACCTTTGATCTTTCATATAAAGGACGAGAAAATGATAATGTATTCTCGGGAAATTATTGGAGCAATTATGTTGGTTATGATTTAAATCATGACGGTATAGGTGATGTCGCATTTATGCCAATTAAATTATTTTCTTATATAGTAAATTCAGTTCCTGAAGCAATAACACTTCATAGAAGTTTATTTGTTGAATTAATAAACTTTTCAGAAAAAGTAGCTCCAATATTTACACCCAAATACATAATGGATAAGGAGCCAAAAATAAAACCAATAAATTATGTTATCAATTACTAATCTTAATAAGAGTTTTGGAAAATTAGAAGTTCTTCAAGGAATTAATATAAATATTGTTAAGCAAGGCATATTTGCAATATTAGGCCCAAATGGTTCAGGGAAAACAACATTAATTAAGACAATATTAGGCTTGGTTATTCCTGATTTTGGCTCGATAACTATAAATGATAAGGAAATCATTAACAGATGGGCTTATAGATCAGAGATTTCATATTTACCTCAAATTGCGAACTTTCCCAGTAATTTAACGGTTATAGAAATAATTAATCTGATTAAAAATATACGGCCAAACACAAAATTGGACAAGGACCTTATTGATTTATTTAATATTAAAGAGTCAATGAATAAAAAACTAGTAGATCTTTCTGGCGGAACAAAACAAAAAGTAAACATTGTTCTCACCTTTATGTCTGACTCACCAATTATTATTTTAGATGAACCTACAGCAGGATTAGATCCAATATCTTTAATAAAGTTAAAAGATCTGCTTATAAGAGAGAAAGAAAAAGGAAAAACTATAATAGTTACTTCTCACATAATGAGTTTTATTGAAGAGATATCTCATGATATTTTCTTTCTTCTAGATGGAAAAATTTTCTTCAATGGAACAATAGAAGATTTGAAAGTAAGAACAAATGAAAGCACTTTAGAACGTGCCATTGCCAATCTATTAAAATAATAGAAATGTATAAAATATTAAGATATAGTTTTTATGATTTAATTAGAAGTAAATGGTGTTATATATATTTTGGTTTTTACTTTATATTAAGTTCAAGTCTGCTGTTTTTAAATAATAGTTTAGCAAAATCAATTATTACTTTAATGAATGTCATAGTTGTGCTGACTCCTCTTATAGGATCTATTTTTGGAGCTATGTACTACTATAGTTCTAAAGAATTTGTTGAATTATTATTAGCTCAACCCATAAAAAGAAATACAGTTTTTTTAGGACAATATATAGGGCTTTCATTATCTCTATCAGTAAGCTTATTGTTAGGGCTTTCTATACCTTTTATTGTTTATGGAATGCTAATTTCTCCAGAAATAACAAATTTTATTTCAGTAATAATCATTGGAGTATTGTTGACATTTATTTTTACGGCTATTTCATACTATATAGCTCTTTCAAATGATGATAATATAAAAGGGATTGGCATAGCCATTCTTTTTTGGTTATTTATGGCAGTAATTTATGATGGCATTTTTCTTATATGCTTATTGACATTAAAAGAATATCCTCTAGAAAATTTCTCATTATTTTCAATCTTGATAAATCCAATAGATTTATCAAGGATCTTAATCATTCTTAAATTAGATATTTCTGCACTTTTGGGGTATACTGGAGCTGTTTTTCAAGGATTTTTTGGTAGAAAAATGGGCATATTAATTATTGGCTCTGTATTAATGTTATGGACAATTATACCAATAATTATGATTAATATTAAAAGCAAAAGAAAAGATTTTTAATTTCTTTTTTATAAATCATTAAATTTTATATAAGCTAAAAAAGAGTTAAAATATGATATACGTCATATTTTAACTATAATATATTAACAACCTTTGTCTTATGATTATAATTCAAGTGTAGATGAAGGTTTTATTTCCATCATGGATTAGAGTTTCTCTTCTATTTATAATTCTAATTGGATTATTTGAATTACTATTTGGATCAGGAACAAAAATAGTTTTTTTAGAAAAACCTATTATTCTCTTATTTTTAATTTTATTCTTTTTACTTATAATAGCTTTTGAATTAGTCTTAGGATGCATTAGGGCTATTCTTGACCAATCAGGAATCAAAGGAGTTTCTTCTAATCATAAAAAAATAAAAGCTTATTTAGACCCTAAATGGGCATATTCTTCAATAATAGGCATTATTTGTTTTGGATCATTTTTTGGTGGAGATTATTTTTTTGATTCTAACTATTCCTTGAAAAAAATTATAGAAAATCATCAAAAAAATAATTTTTCGAATATTGAAATTTTAACAAGTTTAAATGATCTTGAAAATGGTAGAAATATATATGAGACAAACTGTTCTGTATGCCATGCTAATGATGGAGGCGGAGGTATTGGTCCCAATTTTACGGACAGTTATTGGATACAAGGCGGTGGGATAAAAAATATCGTGAAGACAATAACTTTGGGCGGAAGAGAGGGTAAAGGGATGATCGCATGGAATGAGATTTTAACCCCATTAGAAATTAGCCAGGTAGCAAGCTATATAGTTCGTTTTGAAGGTAATAACTCAGTTAAGCCTAAAGCTGCTGAAGGTGCCTTGTGGACTAATTAGTTAAAATAATTTTGCTTTTATTACCGAAAATAAATTCCGGTTTTATGATAAATGTCATATTAATTTTTTTTCAATTTTTGTTCTTTTGATTATAATAATAATTGACTATGAAACTAAGCTCTTATCAAAGAAAAGACCAATATTTGTTTAATATAATAGCAGGTTTTGTTATTTCAGTAATAGTTGCTGGATGTTCAACATATTATATAGCTCAGCATCTAGATTATTTTGTTCTTAGACTTATGTTAACTGCTATTCCTATTGCTATTTTATTGGTTTGCATATTATCTGTTCAACCCCCCAAAACAATATACTATGCTACAATTCTATCACTTACAGCAAGTTTTTTATCAATACTAATTAATTTTTAAAATGAATATAAAACAGCTGTATACTCCCTGTCTTTCTGAGGCTACTTATTATATTAGCTCAAATGGAGAGGCTGCAATTATTGATCCCCTTAGAGAGACTAAGCCTTATATAAATCTTTTACAATCTGACAATACTAATCTCAAATATATATTTCTTACTCATTTTCATGCAGACTTTGTTTCAGGTCATGTTGATTTGGCAAAAGAAACTGGAGCAAAAATAATTTATGGCCCTACTGCTATGGCAAATTTTGATTTTCAACAAGGTGTAGATGGAGAAGTTTTTAAGCTTGGAAAACTAGAAATTAAATTAATTCATACTCCTGGGCATACACTTGAATCAATATGCCTTTTGCTTTTTGATGAGTCTATGAAGGAGCATTGTTTGTTTTCAGGAGATACAGTTTTTATTGGTGATGTAGGAAGACCAGATCTTGCTGCTACAGATGAATTAACTAAGGAAGATTTAGCAAAGCTCTTGTATCGCTCCATACATACTAAAATACTTCCTCTCCCTGATAACATAATTGTCTATCCAAATCATGGAAAGGGTTCCGTATGTGGAAAACACATGAGTGAAAAAACCTTTGATACGTTATTAGGTCAAAAGCAAACAAACTATGCGTTAAACCCGAAATTAACTGAAGAAGATTTTGTAGAAAGAGTTTTGGAAGGTCTTCTTGCTCCACCACAATATTTCCCTAAGAATGTGCAAATGAATAAACAAATAAATAAAAATATAAATGAGATAATTTCAAAAGGCTTAACCCCATTAACCATTACCCAATTTCTTAGATTTAGCAGCTGTGAAAATATATTGCTATTAGATGTTCGTTCCGCAAAAGAATTTGCTGATGGACATATACCAGGATCAATTTTTATAGGTTTAGAAGGTCCTTTTGCCCCACTAGTTGGAGCACTAATTCCTGATTTGAATCAAAAAATAGTACTAGTTTCTCCGAAAGCCAGAGAACTAGAAGCTATAACACGGTTATCAAGAGTTGGTTATGATAATGTAATTGGATATATAGAAGATGCTTCAAAATATTGGGAAAATAAGGGATGGAAATTAGAAAAGTTAAATACAATTAAAGCAACCTCAAAAATTTTATTACAAAATCCTTATTTTATCGATGTTAGAGAAAAAACAAAGTATGAAGTAAGCCATGCAAAACACTCTGAAAATATTCCAATCAAGTTTATAAGAAATAATAATTTAAATCCTAATATAAGATACTACGTGTATTGTAACAAGGGATATCTTTCAACAATTGCAATTTCAATATTTAAAAAACTTGGAATTAATAATCTAGTAAATGTAACTGGTGGATTTGAAGAAATTAAAAAAAGCTTTGTTCCAGTTTATAAAAAAGACTGCTCTTGTACTCAATGCAACTGTAAAAAACTTGCAGAACTAAATTAAAACGCTTAAATATTAACAATTTTTTCTAGTTTATTTAACTCTAGAATTTTAATTTTTTTTCCTTTAATCGAAATGTACTTTTTATTTTTTAATTCAGATAAAATACGAATTGCAGATTCTGTAGCTGTACCAACAATATTTGCATAATCCTCTCTAGATAATTCGATCATTAACATTCCGTCTTTGTCATTTCCAAAAGAATTATTAATATGTAATAAAAGTTCAATTATACGTTTTTTTACAGATTTTTGAGCAATATCTACAATTGTATTATTTGAGGTTTTTAGTTCATCTGCCATTGAGTGTAATAATTCCTTAGCAAAATATCCATTTTTCATTATGTCTGAATTTATTTCTTTTTGTGGAATAAAACACACCTGAGTATCAGTTATAGCTGTAGCACTTAAATTAGTTCTTTCTTGAGCAAATAAGGAGCGCTGTCCCATTAAGTCTCCCTTTATGATAAGCTTTACAATATGACCTTTCCCATTTACTCCTAATTTTGATAATTTCACTACTCCATCTCGTACACAATAAATGCCATTTAATTTTTCTCCTTCTTCAAATATTTTTTTTCCTTTATGAAAAAGCTGTGTTTCTTTAAATTTGCTGATTCTAGCCAATTCTTCTGGATTCAATACATTTAATGCATTGCATTTTCTTACTATACAAAATTCACATTTACTCATGGTAATTAATTATACAAAAATAAAACAACAATTTATTAATTATTATAGGTTATTACAATATTTTATTTTTTAATAATTTTTTGAGTATATGAATTATTGATTTGCATGAAGTATATACCAGCATTTAATTCAGATATATTTAGTTCTTGTAAGAAATAATTCTTTAGTTCAATTACTATCCTCCCATTAATGTCAAAGATTATTAAATCTAATGGCTCTGTATAGTTATTAAATATGATTAATCCATCTGTAGGATTAGGATATATTTTTAGATTTGATAAATCAATCTCATCAACACCTAGCGTACTAGAAACTGATAAAACAAATGCTCCATTCCATGCACTATATCCTTCAACCATTATATAGTAAGTTGTTGTTCCATCTGATGTAAAAGTGATTTCTGACTGTAAACTACATGCATCATCGTTATAACCAATTTGATCACCCGTACATGAGTCAAATATTCTAATTAACGTATCATATGAAGAGCCGCATAAAGAAACTGTTATTTGATCGCTATCCCCATTTCCAGTATATGAATACCATAAATCATTAGAAGGATTATTACCAGAATCTGTTGCATTACTAGTATCGCCTGAAATTTCCTGACCTGCCTCAAGCGGTAATGCTCCTGTACATTCATCATTACAAACATTGGTTACAACATATGTCTGATTACAATTATCATCTCCCTCTACAGTAATTACATGAGCATCAGCTCCTGTATATGGACCAAATGTAACTACCTGACCTGCAGTTTGAGCATACTGCACATTTCCTAGGTCATCTGTCATTGTTAATAATGTAGAGGAGCCCATATCAGTTACATTAAGCTCTACAGAAAATTGATCTTCATTACAATCTACATTTGTAACTTCAACAACACATGAATTTAATCCTAGTGTAGCATAAGTTATCTTATAAATACTACCATATATAGAAGCTACGTATAACTCTCCATCTATATCTTCTCCAAAGGTAACCCATGATCCATTGGTATTTGGACTATTTAAATACATATCCCAGGAATCTGATGAGGAATTTTGTGAAAGCATTCCAATTTCTCCACTACAATAATCAGCAAAGAAATATACTCCATTGATTTCACTAATTTGACTCCCTCTATAGACATATCCGCCAGTTATTGAACATTTATAGAGACCGCTATTGTTATGTGAATATTCACTAGCGGGAAAGGTTAATGTACTTGAATCAGGACAATTAGAGCTTGTGTTATATGTATGATTTCCTTCATAACATCTCCAACCGTAGTTTAATCCTCCAGGATCATTTGTAACTTGATTAATTTCTTCCCATGCACTTTGCCCAACATCAGCAATCCATAAATCATCATTGTTATCAAACGAAAATTTCCATGGATTTCTTAATCCACTTGCCCATATTTCATCTCCAAATGGATTATCACTAGGTATAGCATATGGAGAACCATTATCAACATCTATTCTAAGCATTTTACCTAAGAAAGAATTTAGGTTTTGTGAATAATTTTGAGGATCTCCTCCGTTTCCTCCATCTCCCATGCCTATATACAAATAGCCATCAGGACCAAAATTAATACAACCACCATTGTGATTGCTATATGGTTGACTAATAGTTAGAAGTATCGTTTCACTTGTATCAGCTATATCAGGGTTAGAACTTACACTATATTTTGCAATTACAGTATTTCCACTATTGTTTGTATAGTTAACAAAGAAATACGGATTTGATGGGTAATTCGGATGGAATGCTAGTCCAAGAAGTCCTTGTTCATTACCCGCATTAGAAACTTTGTCTTCAATATCTAAAAAAGGAGTTGAATTGGCTGTACCATCAGCATTTAAGATTTTTATTTTTCCTGGCTGCTCAACAATAAACAGTCTATCATCTCCAGCATGTTTAATTTCTACAGGATCATTAAATGATGGTCCAAAACTTTCTAAAGTTACACTTTGAGAATAGATGTTATTAAAAAAAAGTAGGATAAAAGGAATTAATATTTTTTTCATTTTTTTATTTATAAATAGTTCATAATTTTATTGACAGCGCCTTTATTTTTTAAAATAAAATTTAAATTTATTTGTCCTATTTCACCAGCTGTTAATTTACCTCTAGTAAAACTTTCAACATGTTTTTCAAATTCTTGAATATGATTAACTGAGAACATGCCTCCAAGACTTATCATTTTTTTAGCTTCAGGAAATTTTGAATAATTTTTTCCAATGATTATAGGAATTCCAAATGCCGCAGGCTCTAGCGTATTGTGTAAGCCTGAGCTTCCCATTGCTCCGCCAATATATGCTAGGTTTGCATATTTATACAATCTTGACAACATTCCAATATTATCAATTATCAATACATTGCTGTGAATATTTTTTTCAGAAATTTCTGAATATAATATTGATGGCTTACTAATTGAATTTCTTAAGCTATTAATTTTGTTTTCATTTATTTCATGTGGCACTAGAATAAATTTTATATTTTCTTTTGATCTATTAATATAATCTACTAAAATTATTTGATCTTCCTTCCAAATGCTACCAGCAACCAGACACAATTTATCAGATTTAAATTGATCAATATATTTGATAGATTCATTTTGGTTTGAGGTATTATTTACTCTATCAAACCTAGTATCTCCACATACATATATATTATCATGACCAAGGCTTTGAATTGTATTTTTTGATTCCTCGTCTTGAACTAAAACATAATCAAATTTTAAAATACTATTTGCTATCAAATTAAAAGGCCATGAAAATTTGATATCATCTTTTTTAAATAATCCACAAACAAGGGCAGACTTAATTTTATATTTTTTTATATATTTTAAATAATTTGGCCAGATTTCATTTTTAACAAAAACTACTAGTTCAGGGTGTAGGGATTTAATAAATTTTTTAGCATTTCTGTTTGAGTCTAGTGGAAGATATATAACCAAATCAACTTCACTTGATGTTTTCTTTACTTCATAGCCAGAAGGAGATAAAAATGTAAGAACAATTTTATGGCTATTATATTTTTCTTTTAACTTTTTAATTACAGGCAGACCTTGTTCATATTCGCCCAGTGACGAACAATGAATCCAAATAACCTTGTCATTTTCATTTATTGATGATGCAATTTTATTAAATGACTCCTTTCTTCCAATTACTCCAAGTCTAATCTTTCTGCTAAAAATAGCCAAGACTCTAATAAAAACTCCTGTTATGTTAACTAGTAAATTGTAAATAACCTTAATTATATTTTTAGCTAAAGTACATTAGTTAATACAAATATTTAATTTTTATATTAAAATAATCATCTAAAATAAATTCCTATATTAGTTAATTCATACTAACTAAAAAAATTAAAATGAAAAGGATTTTAACCATATTCTTAGCCTTATTTTCAACAATTTTATTGTCACAAAACACATATATTCAATGTGGAAAGCTAATTGACACAAAAAAAGGAAAGGTTCATGCAAATAAAACAATTATAGTTTCAAAAGATCGAATCATTGATGTTAAGAATGGTTTTGTAACTTCAACTGATTCAGGTGATACTACAATTGATTTAACAAATGCTACAGTAATGCCTGGATTCATAGATATGCACGTGCATATTGAAAGTGAATATAACCCTCAAAAATATTTAAATGCGTTTACATTAAATGAGGCTGATCTTGCTTTTAATTCACTAGAATATGCAAAAATTACATTAATGTCTGGGTTTACAACAGTTAGAGATTTAGGTGGAAGTGGAATAAATATATCATTAAGAAATGCAATTGAAAAAGGAAAGGTTATTGGTCCGAGAATCTTTACTGCAGGTAAAGCAATAGGCACTACTGGAGGACATGCAGATCCAACTAATGGAAGAAAAAAATCAATGCAAGGAGATCCTGGTCCAAAGGAAGGAGTAATTAATAGTGTTGATGATGCTAAAAAGGCAGTAAGACAGCGTTATAAAGATGGAGCAGATAATATTAAAATTACTGCTACAGGAGGGGTGATGAGTATAGCAAAAAATGGACAAAACCCTCAATTTACACTTGAAGAAATTAAATCAATATGTGATACAGCTAAGGATTATGGAATGATTATCGCAGCTCATGCTCATGGTGATGAAGGAATGCAAAGAGCAATAATTGGAGGAGTAACAACAATTGAGCATGGAACATTAATGAGCGAAAGCACTATGGAATTAATGAAGCAATATGGAACATATTATGTGCCTACAATAACTGCTGGAAAGGAAGTAGCTGAGAAAGCAAAAATAGAAGGATATTATGATGAACTTGTCGTTCCAAAAGCATTGGCTATTGGACCTAAAATTCAGTCCACATTTAAGAAGGCATATGCTAAGGGGGTAAAAATTGCTTTTGGCACAGATGCTGGTGTGTTCCCTCATGGCAGAAATGCTAAAGAATTCGGATATATGAATGAAGTTGGAATGCCTGTAATGGAATGTTTACAATCAGCAACTATTACTAATGCTAGTATTTTAGGATATGCCGATGAATTAGGCCAAATAAGTGCTGGGTTTATTGCTGACATTGTTGCAACAAATGATAATCCAATGGATAATATTTCAACTTTGGAAAATGTAATTTTTGTAATGAAAAATGGAGTGGTATATAAGAAATAATCTATTTACTTCTAAAACTCATTAATAAGATCATTATCATTCCTGTAGTAACTGATAAGTCAGCTATATTAAAAATTCCTGTTTTAAAGACTCCTCCTAAATCAATAAAAAGAAAGTCGGTAACAGAACCGTATAGAATTCTATCATAGATATTTCCAATTCCTCCCCCAATTATAAAGCAGAATCCAATAAGAGATATTTTATCAATTTCTTTATCTCTATATACATAAATCATTATCCATGTCAATACTATTATTGGGAGAACTAATAAAAATATAATTTTTATAACAGGAGAAAAATCACTTCCCATTCCTAGAAATGCTCCGCTATTTTCAACATTTGTTAATATGAAATATTCACCTATTAATTTAACCTCTGAATACTGATCTACATTATTTCGAATCAAAATTTTACTAAGTTGATCCAAAATAATACTAATAGCAATCAGTATTGTAATCGAAGTATTTCTATTTTTTTCTATCATAATTAACTTGATATAGAACTTGCCTCCACATCACCATTTATTTTTCTAACTAGTCCTTGTAAAACTTTTCCTGGACCAAGCTCAATAAAATTATTTCCTCCATTTTCTATCATTTTTTGAATTGATTGAGTCCATTTTACTGGTGATGTTAGTTGAGCTATTAAGTTTTCTTTTATTTCCATTTCATCTGAGACAGCAAATGATGTGACATTTTGATAAATAGGACATGAGGGTTTATTAAATGTAGTATTATTAATTGCATTCTCAAGTTCTTGTTTTGCTTCTTCCATTAAAGGTGAATGAAAAGCTCCACCAACTGGCAAGACAAGTGCTCTTCTAGCACCTTTTTCTTTTAATTTTTCACATGCTATATTAATAGCATTTATCTCTCCTGAAATTACTAATTGACCAGGACAATTATAATTTGCAGCCACAACTATTCCCTCAATTTCTTTACATACCCTTTCAACAATCGTGTCTTCTAATGCAAGTACAGCAGCCATGGTCCCAGGATTATTATCGCATGCTTTTTGCATAGCTTGAGCTCTTGCTGAAACCAACTTTAATCCATCTTCAAAACTAAGCGTGTTATTTGCAACTAATGCAGAAAATTCTCCTAGAGAATGCCCAGCAACCATATCTGGGTTAAAGCTATTGCCTAAAGTTTTAGCTAAAATTACTGAATGTAAAAAAATAGCAGGTTGAGTCACTTTAGTTTGTTTTAAATCTTCTGCGGAACCACTAAACATTATGTTAGTAATCTCAAATCCTAATATGTCATTGGCTATTTTAAAAAGATTTTTTGCCAAAGCAGAATCATTATATAAATCTACCCCCATTCCAGAATATTGTGCACCTTGCCCAGGAAATATATATGCTCTCATATTATTAAATATAGTTTAAATTATTTTTTTTCATATGTTTCGTAAGTAAATGAGTGTGCATGCTTCTCATCAATTTCATGAAATATTTTAGAAACAAGATCCCAATCATTTAAATTAAATTCTGGAAAAAAAGCATCACCATCAAAATTATTATGAACTCTTGTAAGCTCTATTTTATCTACAAGATTAATGCCAAGTTTATAAATTTGACCTCCACCAATTATATATGGATTTGGATCATTTTTGCATATTTCTATTGCATCTGAAATATTATTTACAACAATAACTTCGTCAGGAACTTCTAAATTTTTTTTATTAGAAATTACTATATGCGTTCTGTTTGGAAGAAGTCTAGGGAATGTATCATATGTTTTTCTCCCCATAATTATGTGGTGTCCTGATGTAAGTCTTTTGAATCTTTGCAGATCATCTGGAAGATCCCAAATAAGTTTATTATTTTTTCCAATTGCATTATTCTCAGAAGCAGCAACAATTATAGTCAAACAATTTTTTTTAGATTCCATAATATTATTTAGATAGCTACATCTCCTTTTATATGAGGATCTGGATTATAATTGATTAAGTTAAAATCTTCAAAATTGAAATTAAAAATATCCTTAATATCTGGATTAATCTCTATAATTGGTAATTGTTTTGGTTCTCTAGTCAATTGTAATTTTACTTGATCAAAGTGATTGCTATAAATATGTGCGTCTCCAAAAGTATGAATAAAATCTCCAGGCTTATATCCACATACTTGCGCAATCATTAAAGTAAAAAGCGAGTATGAAGCAATATTGAATGGAACACCCAAAAAAATATCCGCACTTCTTTGATATAGTTGACATGACAACTTCCCATCATTTACATAGAACTGAAAAAAAGCGTGGCAAGGCGGTAGTGCTGCTTTTCCCTGAGACACATTCTCTTTAAATGAAATTGATGTGTCAGGTAAAACAGATGGATTCCAAGCTGAAACAAGCATTCTTCTACTATTAGGATTTTTCTTTAAATTGTCAATTAATTCTGTTATTTGGTCAATATTATCCCCATTCCAATTTCTCCATTGAAATCCATAAACTGGGCCTAAGTCACCATTTTCATCAGCCCATTCATTCCAAATTCTTACTCCATTTTCATTGAGATATTTAATATTAGTGTCTCCTTTAAGAAACCATAATAATTCATAAATAATAGATTTTAGATGAAGTTTTTTTGTTGTAAGCATTGGGAATCCTTCACTTAAATCAAATCTCATCTGATAACCAAAAACACTTTTTGTTCCAGTACCTGTTCGGTCCTGTTTAAAATCTCCTTTTTCCAGAACATGTTTTACAAGATTTAAGTATTGTTTCATATGAAAATATTACGCCCTGATAAAAATAAAAATTGATATATAAGTGTAGTAATAAATATTTTAAAAGTTATTAACTTTTTACCCAATTATCATACCTGCAATAGTTGCTGATAATAGAGATGCAAGTGTGCCTCCAATTAATGCTTTGAATCCGAATTTAGACAAGTTTTTTCTTTGCCCTGGAGCCAGTGATCCAATACCTCCAATTTGTATTCCAATTGAAGCAAAATTAGCAAATCCACAAAGCATGTATGTAGCTATAATTATTGATTTTTGATAGTTTAAATGAACAAGACTAGAAGCTTCTTTTAAATCAGCTAATTGAATATATCCAATAAATTCACTCGCTACTATTTTTATTCCTAGCAATTGCCCCATTAAAGTTACATCTTCCTTTGCAACACCAATAATCCACATAAGCGGAGCAAGTAAATATCCTAAAATAAGTTCAATAGACAGGGCTTCATAAACAGTGTTATTATTGATCCAATCATTTATTTGAATAAGATTTCCAAATGTCTCCAGCATATAATTACCCATTGCAATGAAAGCTATAAATACTAGAAGCATTGCGCCAATATTTGCTGCTAATTTCAATCCTTCAGTAGTTCCATTAGATATAGCATCAAGGAAATTAGCACCAATTTTTTCTTGAGATATATTAACATTGGTGTCAATTTTTTCTGTTTCAGGATAGAGTATTTTTGATATTACTATTGCCCCAGGCGCTGCCATAACAGATGCTGTTAAAAGATGTTTGGCATAAAATATTTTTAATTCAGGATCTGCACCTCCTAAAAATCCAATATATGCTGCTAATACACCACCAGCTACTGTAGCCATCCCTCCAATCATGACTAATAGAATTTCTGACTTAGTCATCTTTTCTAGATATGCTTTAATCATTAGAGGAGATTCTGTTTGACCTAGAAATATATTACCTGCGACACTCAGGCTCTCAGGTCCAGAAACACCTAATACTCTTGATAGAATTAAAGCCATAAGTTTAACAACTTTTTGAATTATCCCAAAATAAAACAAAACTGATGTTAAAGCTGCAAAGAATATAACCGTGGGTAGAATTGCAAAAATAAATACACCGCCAAAATTATCCATACTAACTAAATCTCCAAACAGAAATTTAGTTCCCTCCATTGTAAACTCTAATATTTTTACAAAGATTTTACCAGCAAATTTAAATATGGATTGCACCCAGCCAATTTTTAATACACCAATAGCAAGAATTAATTGTATTAGTAAGCCAAATGATGCTGTTTTCCAGTTTATTGCTTTTTTGTTATTGCTTAAAAGAAAGGAAATAAAAATTAAAAAAACCATTCCAATAATCCCTCTAGTAAGAGTATTAATTGTGAAACCAGAGCTTTGAATTATTTCATTAGTATCAATGTTTTGTGAAGAAGCAGTTGTAGAAAATAAAATTGCTACAATTATTAATGCTATAGACTTAAATTTATCTATTAGATATTTCATCTCTTATTTTTGCAGCTTTTTCATAATTCTCATTTTGAACAGCTATTTTCAGTAATTTTTGAAGCTCATCTATAGTTTTATCCTTAAAATCATCAGAATTTGCTAATGTTGTTTCTTCAGAGAATAGTTCTTTAAATAATAGTTTTTCTTCATCATCATATTCTTCAATTTCAATTATGATCCCAGCCTTTTCGAGTATATTTTCATAAGTAAAAATTGGAGCATCAAATCTACTTGCTAAAGCTATTGCATCACTAGTTCTTGAGTCAATTATTTCTTCAACTCCATCTCTATCACAAATGATACTCGAATAAAAAACTCCATCAACTAGCTTATGAATTATTACTCTTTTGATAATTATATCAAACCTTTCACAAAAACTTTTAAATAAATCATGAGTTAATGGTCTTGGAGGTTTGATGTCTTTTTCAATTGCAATAGCAATAGATTGTGCTTCATATGTCCCAATAACAATTGGAAGTTTTCTTTCACCTTCAAGTTCACTAAGAATTAGAGCATAAGCTCCATTTTGAGTTTGACTATATGAAATGCCGTTAATTAAAAGTCTAATTAAATCCATTTAATGATCTACTAGGATTATTAACAAATGTAATATTTTTAATCAAATAGAAAAATGCTTAAGCATTTTGTGACTTGAAAGTTTTCAATCCTTCGATTAATTTTGGGACAACTTCAAAGGCATCGCCTACTATTCCATAGTCAGCAGATTTGAAAAAAGGAGCTTCTGGATCAGTATTTATTACTACTTTAACTTTTGAAGAGTTTATGCCAGCTAAATGTTGAATTGCTCCGGAGATACCTATAGCAATATATAAATTAGATGAAACTAATTTTCCAGTTTGTCCGACATGTTCGCTATGAGGGCGCCATCCTAAATCTGATACTGGTTTTGAGCATGCAGTTGCTGCTCCTAAAATATCAGCTAGCTCCTCAATCATTCCCCAGTTTTCAGGACCTTTGAGCCCTCTACCACCTGAAACTACTATTTCAGCATCAGCAATAGTTACTTTATTGGTTGCCTTTTCTGTGGATTTAACACTAGTATCTGAACTGACTATACTGACTTCAAAATTTTCAATTTGAGCAGTTGTTTTATTTTCAATAATTCCATGTGAATTTTTAGAAATAGCTAAAAGACTATTTTTAGAATTTACTTTTGCATATTCAAATGCTTTATTGGTAAATGAATTTCTTTTAACTGTAATAGGATTAAATTCTTTAGGTACATCAACAACATTAGTAATATATCCAGCATTTATTTTTACTGACAAAATTGATCCAAGATATTTAGTATTTGAGCTTGAACTTATTATAACAATACTTGAATCTTCTTTTTCGCATGCTTGTTTGATTACATCAGCATATAAAAAAGCATTAAAATCTTTTAAATTATCACTCGATACATTTAATACCTTGCTAACTCCATAATCTCCTAGTTCATTTGGATTATCTACATTAATTGATATAGCAGTTACTGAGGTGTTTAATTTATCAGCAGCTACTTTAGCATAAGAAGCAATTTCAAATGAATCCTTCTTGTATTTTCCGTTTTCTGATTCTGCATATATTAATATTGCCATTGTTATATTGCTTTAGCTTCGTTATGAAGAAGATTTATTAATTCATCAACATCTTCTGATGAAACTAATGTTACTTCCGCTTTTGGTTGAGGTTTTTCAAAATTTACTGAACTTGTGGAATCGTCTAAATCAATTGGATCTACTACTTGAAGTTCTTTTCTTCTAGCCATCATAATTCCTCTCATGTTAGGAATTCGTAAATCACTTTCTTCTACAATACCCTTTTGGCCAGCAATTACAAGTGGTAGTTTTGATTCAACAATCTCTTTACCACCTTCAATTTCTCGACTTGCTGTTACACTGCCATTATTAATTTCTATACTAATACATTTATCAACAAAATTATAGTCTGTTAGTGCTGCAATCATTCCCGGAACCATACCGCCATTATAGTCTATAGATTCACGTCCTCCAATAACTAAATCATAGTTTTCAGATTTAACTAGACTCGCAACTTGTTTGGCTACATTAAGGCCGTTTTTTGGCTCCATGTTTATTCTAATTGCTTTATCTGCACCAATTGCAAGTGCTTTTCTTAAAGTTGGCTCCGTATCAGAAAGACCAACATTAATTACATCAACAGATGCTCCTTGTTTTTCTTTAAGCCACATTGCTCTTGTTAATCCAAACTCATCATTTGGATTAATTACAAATTGCACACCATTTTTGTCAAATTTTGAATTATTTTCCGTGAAATTTATTTTTGATGTGGTATCTGGAACATGACTTATACATACTAATATTTTCATTATATTTAAAGGGTAAAATTTGGTACACAAAAATACATAATTTAACTTATAATTATTATTATCAAACAAATATTTTTTACTATAGTATTTAATTCATATTTAAGTTTATTATTTTTGCTGAAAATTTGATTTAATGAGATCAATTCAATTTAGAGAAGCCGTGTGTGAGGCAATGAGTGAAGAAATGAGAAGAGACGAGAGTATCTACTTAATGGGAGAGGAAGTTGCTGAATACAATGGAGCATATAAGGCATCCAAAGGAATGCTTGAAGAGTTTGGAGATAAGCGTGTAATTGACACCCCTATTTCAGAATTGGGATTTGCAGGAGTTGCTATTGGATCAACTATGACAGGTAATCGTCCAATAGTTGAGTATATGACTTTTAATTTTTCACTTGTTGGTATTGATCAGATTATAAATAATGCAGCTAAAATTAGACAGATGTCAGGTGGGCAATTAAATTGCCCAATAGTTTTTAGAGGACCAACTGCATCTGCTGGTCAATTGGCAGCGACGCACTCTCAAGCTTTTGAGAGTTGGTATGCAAATACTCCTGGATTAAAAGTAATTGTACCATCAAATCCTTATGATGCAAAAGGACTATTAAAATCTGCAATTAGAGATGATGACCCTGTGATTTTTATGGAAAGTGAACAAATGTATGGTGATAAGGGAGAGGTGCCAGAAGGAGAATATACCCTGCCTATAGGAGTGGCAGATATTAAAAGAGAAGGAAAAGATGTTACTATAGTCTCATTCGGCAAAATTATTAAGGAAGCTTATAAAGCTGCTGATGAATTAGCTAAGGAAAATATTTCTTGTGAAATTATTGATCTAAGAACTGTAAGACCAATGGATCATAAAACTATAATTGAATCAGTTAAAAAGACCAATAGACTTGTTATTCTTGAAGAAGCATGGCCTTTTGGCAATGTATCAACTGAAATTACATATCAGGTTCAATCACAGGCTTTTGATTATTTAGACGCACCTATAGAAAAAATTAATACAGCTGATACGCCAGCCCCATACTCTCCAGTATTGCTAAAAGAATGGCTTCCAAATAGTAAAGATGTGGTAAAAGCAGTACACAAGGTGTTATACAAATAAAATATCTGAGTGTTTTTTAATTACAGCTATTTCATTATTTTTGCCAACTAAATAAAAAAATATACAATTATGGATGCAATGATGATATATATGCCAATTGCTATGGCACTTCTAGGTTTAGCCTACGTATTTTATAAAAGATCATGGGTTATGAAACAAGATGCCGGTGATGGGAAGATGAAAGAAATTTCAGACCACATATATGTCGGGGCATTAGCATTTTTAAATGCAGAATATAAATTATTATCAATTTTTGTTATTGCAGTCAGTTTAGCACTGGCAGGAATATCATTTGTTGTTCCTACTACACATATATTAATTGTTGTAGCATTTGTATTTGGCGCTTTTTTCTCAGCACTTGCTGGGAATATGGGTATGAAAATCGCTACAAAGACAAATGTAAGAACTACTCAGGCTGCTAAGACGAGTTTGCCTGATGCATTGAATATATCATTTGCAGGAGGAACTGTTATGGGATTAGGAGTAGCTGGTTTAGCTGTGCTAGGTCTAACAGCATTTTTTATATTCTTCTTTAAATTTTTTATGAGTGGTGCGTGGACATCTGTCGATGATATGACAATTGTCCTTGAAACTCTAGCAGGGTTTTCTCTAGGTGCAGAATCAATAGCATTATTTGCTAGAGTAGGTGGAGGAATATATACAAAGGCAGCTGATGTTGGAGCTGATTTAGTTGGAAAAGTTGAAGCAGGAATTCCTGAAGATGATCCTAGAAATCCAGCTACAATTGCTGACAATGTTGGAGACAATGTTGGAGATGTTGCAGGAATGGGGGCTGATTTATTCGGTTCTTATGTTGCAACAGTATTGGCAGCAATGGTGCTTGGTAATTATGTGATTAAGGACATGGGAGGCTCTATTGATGATGTCTTCGGTGGTATTGGCCCAATTCTATTGCCAATGGCAATTGCAGGTGTAGGGATTATCATATCTCTAATTGGAACAATGGTGGTAAAGATTAACTCTAATGATGCTAAGGAAGATGAGGTAATGGGAGCCTTAAATAAAGGAAATTGGCTTTCTATATTTTTAGTTGCTATCACATGTTATTTTCTTGTAGGCTATATGTTGCCTGAAACTATGACTATGCAATTTTTTGGAGAAGGGGCTAGAGATATTTCATCAATGAATGTGTTCTATGCCACATTAACAGGGCTTGTAGTAGGCTGGCTAATATCTTCTATTACTGAATATTACACAGGACTGGGGAAAAAACCAGTTCTTGAAATTGTTCAAAAATCTAGTACTGGAGCAGGAACTAATATTATTGCTGGTTTAGCTACAGGGATGATGTCTACATTTGGATCTGTACTATTATTTGCAGCAGCAATTTGGACTGCATATGCTTTTGCAGGATTTTATGGAGTTGCTTTATCAGCATCTGCTATGATGGCAACTACTGGAATGCAATTAGCAATTGATGCCTTTGGGCCAATTTCTGACAATGCAGGTGGTATTGCAGAAATGAGCGAACAAGATCCAATTGTAAGAGAAAGAACAGATATTTTAGATTCAGTTGGTAATACCACTGCAGCTACAGGAAAAGGATTTGCTATTGCTTCTGCAGCATTAACTTCGTTAGCTCTTTTTGCAGCTTATGTAACTTTTACTGGTATTGATGGAATTAATATCTTCAAAGCTCCAGTTTTAGCAATGTTATTTGTTGGAGGAATGATACCTGTTGTATTTTCTGCATTAGCAATGAATGCTGTAGGTAAGGCTGCAATGGAAATGGTGTATGAAGTTAGAAGACAGTTTAAAGAGATTCCAGGAATTATGAAAGGAACTGGAAAACCTGAATATGATAAGTGTGTTGCTATATCTACTCAAGCATCACTAAAAGAAATGGTATTGCCTGGAATATTAACTATTGGCACACCTATCCTTATCACTGTATTGCCTATGTTAATGGGCATGGACAATCAAGCTATAGCTGAAATGTTAGGTGGATATATGGCTGGGGTAACAGTAAGTGGAGTGTTATGGGCTATTTTCCAAAACAATGCTGGTGGAGCATGGGATAATGCAAAAAAATCATTTGAGGCTGGAGTGGAGATTAATGGAGAAATGACATACAAAGGGTCTGAGGCTCACAAGGCATCTGTTACTGGTGATACTGTAGGTGACCCATTTAAAGATACTTCTGGACCTTCAATGAATATTTTAATTAAACTTACTTGTTTGATTGGATTAGTAATTGCTCCTATTTTAGGTGGGCATTCAGTAAGCTCAATTCATGAAGAACATAATACAGTTGAAATAAATGTTAATGCTTCAAGTGAAGATGCTGAAAATGTTACTGCAACGGTTGAAATAGTAACTAATAAAGCTGGAGTTCAAACTAAAGTATCCTCTGTTATTGAAGGCACTCAATCAGAAGTAGACGAAACAATTAAGGAAATTGTAACAGAAGCTAAAGAAAACTAAAGTATTATTTTAATTTTTCATCTATTAGATCAATAATTTTTTTGAGATCCCCTTTGTTTTCAACAAAATCAAGATCATCAATATCGACTACTAATAGATTGCCTTTTTTATAATTATGAATCCATGCTTCATACCTCTCATTTAATCTACTTAAGTATTCTATACTTATAGAATTTTCATAATCTCTTCCTCTTTTATGAATTTGTGAAACTAAATTTGGAATAGAGCTTCTAAGATATACTAATAGGTCAGGGGCTTGAACAGTCCCCTCCATTAAATCAAAAAGAGATCTGTAGTTTTCATAATCACGATTTGTCATAAGTCCCATTGCGTGAAGATTTGGTGCAAAAATGTTTGCATCCTCATAAATGGTTCTATCTTGGACTACATTTTTTTTACTACTAATAATACCTCTTAGTTGTCTAAAGCGACTATTTAGAAAATAAATTTGAAGATTAAAACTCCATCTTTCCATTTGATTATAAAAATCATCTAGATAAGGGTTGTCTACAACATCTTCAAGTTCAACATCATATTTATAGTGCTTGCCAAGTGATTTGGACAGTGTAGTTTTTCCAGCACCAATATTTCCTGCTATAGCAATATGCATAGTTTAATTTATTTTAATTTGAAATTGATTTAAAAAATCCTCATCATAAATATACAAGGTTTCGTTGATTACAAAAAAATCTTTTATAAATAATTTTGGATGAATAATTTTTTTCAGTGTTTTATCAATCTCATTGAATAATATTAGATTATTTTTTGATTGAAAAATCAGATAATTTTTATAAAAATTAAAGGAATCTATTTGATTAATTTCAATTTTATAAATCAATGATCCTCTATAATTAAATTTATATAAGTAATTGTTTGTATGTAGCCAGCAATAATTAGAATTTCCTTTTAATGATTTAATTTCACCCTCAATAGGAATATTAATATTATCAAATGAATCGTTAATAAAATTATATTTTTTAAGTCTCATAGAAATCCCATCATATACCCAAATATTATTTTCATTTGATGATGAGAATTCTTCAACATTAATTAAAGGATTGGAATAATTAAAATTAATTTTTTTAATCTCATTTAATTTATTATCTAAAATAATTATTGAATTTTGATCCTTGTAAAATAATTTTACTTGTAATGGGTTAAATAAATCAAATTTGTAGAGTTCGCCTAAATTAATGTTATTGTAAGTATAGGATATTTCCTGGTTTTTTTTAACTATTGAATTGTTAACTAAGTAGAATCTATAATCTTCGTAGCTGTAAGAGATTTGAATTGAATCATTGTGTGGAGTTTTAGATTTTAGTAACAATGAGATGTTTTCTTGTCCAAAAAAAACAAAATTTACAGATAAAAAATAAAGCAATAAAATAATCCTCATGGATTTGAAAGTACAAAAAAATTATGATTATTTTAACTTGAAATTAACATTTCATCTTATGAGTAATAACTAGCTTTGAGAAAAATATTTTTATGAGAAATTACATCTTAATTTTTATAGCACTATTTTCATTTAATTTTCTTTACGCTCAAGATTTTCAGGGAAAAGCATATTATATGTCAAAAACTTCTTTTGATCTTGGGGAATGGGGAGCAAAAATGAGTACCGAGCAAAAGAACCAAATGAAGGCCAGAATGAAGAATATGTTAGAGAAGACATTCATTTTAACTTTCAATAAGGTTGAGTCTACTTTTAAAGAAGAGGAACGACTAGCAGCTCCTGGACAGGGAAGAAGTTGGGGAAGCTGGGGGTCAGGAGCTGGTCCTAGATATAAAAATGTAAAAGATAGAATCTCATTAGAGGAGGTTGAATTTTTTGGAAAGAAATTTTTAGTAAGTGATGATATGAATGCGATAAAATGGGAGATGACATCTGAGCAAAAGAAGATAGGAGATTACACTTGTTTTAAGGCAATAGCTAAGAAAAAAGCACCATTTGATTGGAGTAAGGCATTTGCTCCTCCTAGACCCAGAGGAGATAGAGCAAAAGATTCTACTAACAAAAAACGTGAAGCTAAAATGATTGAAGTTCCAAAGACTATTGATATCGTAGCATGGTATACACCGCAAATACCCGTAAGTCATGGCCCTGGAGAATTTGGAGGATTACCAGGTCTTATATTGGAATTAAATACTGATAACATAGTGCTTCTGTGTTCAAAAATTGTTATGAATCCTGAAAAGAAAGATGAAATATTAAAGCCTTCTAAAGGGGAACAAGTCACTAGAAATGAATACGATGAAATCGTTAAATTAAAAACGGAAGAAATGAAAAACATGTATCAGTCAAGAGGAAAAAGAGGTGGTAGAAAATTTTAACTATATTCTTATGAAAAAATTTCTTGTATTTATTTTAGTTCTGAATTCTTCATTATTATTTTCTCAATTAAAAATGGAAGGTAAGGTAACTGACAGCTTAAATAAACCTTTAGAACTTGCAAATATTATTTTAATAAATAGTGAAACAAATGCACTTGAATCATTCGCTATTTCTGATCCTAATGGAGAATATAAGGTTGCCATAAAAAAGAATTCAAGTTATAACTTACAGGTTAGTTACATTGGTATGGCCAACTACAGTCAGCTTATAAAAACTGAAGAATCAGACATCTCAAAAGATTTTATCCTTTATGAAAACAATGTATTAGATGCCGTAGAATTAACTTATGAGATGCCAGTTGTAGTTAAAGGAGACACTCTAGTTTATGATGCAGATTCTTTTAAAACAGGAACAGAAAGAAAACTTGAGGATGTGCTAAAGAACCTTCCCGGAGTTGAAATAAATGATGACGGAGAAATTGAGGTAGAAGGTAAAGCAGTAACTAAATTGATGGTAGAGGGTAAAGACTTTTTTGATGGCGATTCAAAAATTGCTTCAAAAAACATTCCTTCAAGCGCCGTGGACAAGGTAGAGATATTAAAAAACTATGCTGAAATAGGTCAGCTTAGCTCTGTTCAAAATAACCAGGATAACATAGCAATAAACATAAAACTTAAAAAAGGAAAAGATAAATTTTGGTTTGGTACGGTTACAGCAGGAGCAGGTGATTCACCTGTAGAAAACTTACATCTTTTTCAGCCAAAGCTTTTTTATTATAGCCCCTCTTATAGTATTAATGTAATTGGAGATTTAAATAATATAGGAGAACAAGCATTTACTCAAAGAGATTTCTGGAATTTTTCAGGAGGTTTTAAAAAGCCAAGTGGTAAAAGCGGAACTAGTATAAGTTTAGGGAATAATAACTTAGGATTCCTTCAATTACAAAATAATAGAGCTAAAGACATTAATACTGAGTTTGCTGCTATTAATGCTAGCTATTCACCAAATAAGAAAACTGATTATTCAGGTTTCGCAATTTTAACTAACAGTGAAATTGAGCTTCAAGAAAATAATTCTACTCAATATATTGATCAAGGTCTTGGAATTCCTGATGAAAATACTGAAAAAAACACATTTCAAACAAGTAATTTAGCAATTGGAAAATTTACTGTAAAGCATAAGCCCAACCTTAACAATCAATTGGACTATGAAGTACTTGGAAGAATTACAGAGGAGGATCAAGATCAAAATTATTTATCTTCAGTAATTGGCCAAATTGATCAAAATGAGGATGTAGAGACATACAATATCAGCCAAAATTTAAATTACTATTACACGCTAGATGATAAAAATATATTTGCATTTGAAGCGCAACATGTAATTAAGAACGAAGATCCCTTTTATAATGCAATTTTGGAGAATAACTTAAATTATCAATCAACTGCTATTGGATTAGGGCTTGTTACTACTGAATCAAATTTCAATCTTGCTCAAGAGAGAAAAGTAAAATCTAATCAATTGGATGCAAAATTAGATTATTGGAATATTTTAAACATTAAGAGTGACCTAAATTTTACTTTAGGAGCTATATATAGCAATCAAAAATTTGATTCTGAGATTTTTCAATTTATAGAAAATAGTATTTTTTATCCGACTCCTATGATTAATGATGGTCTAGATTATAATGATACAGATTATACTTTTACTGATTTATATTTAGGAATGCATTATAGGTTAAAAACAGGAAAATTTACTATTAGCCCAGGCTTTACAGCACATGCATATAATTCAAAAAACACACAATTTGGAACTGATTATTCTGATTCTTTTTTCAAGTTATTGCCAGATTTTAATGTTATAATTCAGTTAAAAAACAGTGAGAATATAAGATTTAATTATGCTATGCGAACACAATTTACTGATGTAACTAAGCTAGCAAGGGGTCTGGTATTAAATAATTATAACTCCATATTTTATGGTGATCAAGAACTTCAGAATGCATTATCGCATAATATAAATTTATCTTACTATAGTTTTAACTTATTTAATTATACAAATGTTTTTGCTAGACTTTCATATAATAAATCTATAGATCAAATAAGAAATCTTACAAGTTTTGAAAGTGTAATTGCGACAAGTTCACCATTTAACTCATCATTTGCTGATGAGACATTCTCAGCATCAGGAAGATATCAAAGATCATTTGGGAAGGTTAGAACCACTTTAAGCACGAGCTATAATTATTCTAAATTTAATCAGTTTATTCAAAGTATTCAGAACCCATCTCTAAGTGAGAGTTTTTCTCAAAATTATAAAGGCTCCATTAGGACATTATTTAAAACAGCACCAAATATTGAGCTGGGTTATTCTTATAATTTAAGCGACAATAATATAGGAGATATTAGCACTAAATATTACACTAAAAGCCCTTATGTTGATATTGATGCCTTAATTTTAAAAAGCTTCACTTTTAGAACAAATTACTCGCAAACAAAATTTAGTGATCAAGACAATCTAATTAATAGCTATAAGTTTTGGGATGCTTCACTTTCATACAGAAAGGACAAGGATAGTAAGTGGGAGTATGAAATAAAAGCTTCAAACCTTCTAGATACTAGATCGCAAAGTAATTCAAGTATTTCCAACATATCTATAAGTGCTACGGAATATTTTATTCAGCCTAGATTTATAACTTTTAGGTTTATCTATAGTTTATAGTAAATGTTTTTGTTTCAAAATTTATTTTATTGTGTCTGTCCAATTTATTAGTATTAAAAAATCAGTAAAGTAAATTTATTCTTTTCGGGATCTGTAAGGTCTTTATAAAATATTTTTCTAATACTAATAATGAAATGAGCTTCTCTCTATTGTAGTCCTTAAATTGACTAACATAAGTGTTAGCATTTTCAATGATTTTCAAGCATTCATCTACATTATTTATATAATAATTCAATTTTTCTTCAAGATTAGAATAGTCATCATTTATTTCTATATAATGATAATCTGCAACTAGCTTACTTTCCATAAACCATGATTCTATTTTTGGTTTTGCCATTACAGCTATAGAATTTGATGACATTACCCATTTTAGATTAGTTGCAACATCCACTCCTTCAACACATAAGACAAACTTGTATTTTAAATGATCTTCAATTGATATTTTATCTTTAATCCAATGATCATGATCTGTATTTTTATTTATTTGACCTAAATCACATAGATGATGATTAAAATATATTTTATAAAAACTAGTTCTTTTCTTATGTTTTTTAGTAACAGCCCCTCTCCCTATTAAGATGTTTTTCTTGTCAGCAAACTGATTTGAATCATTTGTGTAAGTAAAATGCCTTACTTTATTTAATTTAAATAAAATTGAGTTTTTTTGATTTTCCGCTATTGGTCTACTTTTTACAATAGAAGGAATTTCAGGAATATGTGTAATATCTCCAAATAAGAAATTCATTTTTAGTGATGACTTAAAATATCTAGTAAATTCATAGCTGTCAAAAAAGTATGTTTTATGAAAATTTTTAATTTTTAGTTTAGATAATTCTGAAACATTTTCTGATAAATTTATATCTCTATCTAACTTATTGTAGAAATTAACTCGCATCTTAATATAGTCATCATCATACTTTTGAATTTCATCTAGATTTTTCTTAAGACTATTCCTATACAAGAAATTAGGAATTAATAATTTTAAGAAATTTAATGAGTAGTATAATTGCTTATTATTTCTATGAGATTTTTTACTTAACAAGAAAACATATTTAATAATTAATAAATTACGTTTTTTTTATTATTAAAATAAATTTAACATAAATTAAAAAATTTAAAAAAAAGATTAAAAAATAAATAAGTAATCATACTTTTAGTATTAATGAAAGGAATTGTATATAAATCAACAGGAAGTTGGTATTCTGTTAAAACTAAACAAGGCATAGAACATCAATGTAGGATTAAGGGTAAATTGCGATTAGATAATTTGCAGAGCACAAATCCATTAGCAGTTGGAGATATTGTTGAATTTGATTTAGAGAATAAAGAAAAGTCTAATTCTGGAATTATAAATCAGATTTGTGAGAGGAAAAATTATATTTTAAGAAAATCAGTTAATTTGTCTAAACAGACGCATATATTAGCTGCTAATATTGACATTTTATTTTTAGTTATTACACTTAACAATCCTGTAACAACTACAAATTTTATTGATAGATTTTTAATTTCTTCTAATGCATACTCTATTGATACTATACTTTTATTTAATAAAATAGATAGCTATAATAAGAATCAAATATTAGAAATTGAAAAGTTGATTAATATTTATACTAAAATTGGTTATAAATGCATTAAAATATCAGCTACTGAAAATTTAAATATTAATAAGATAGTTCCCCTAATTAAGAATAAGACAATTATGTTTGGAGGTCATTCAGGTACTGGAAAAACTAGCATTATAAATTGTATTGAACCCAAATTAGATTTAAAAACTGCAAATATTTCTACTCAGCATCTCCAAGGAAAACATACCACGACTTACGCTGAATTATTTGATATAGACTATGGTACTAGGGTTATTGACACACCTGGAATAAAAGGCTTTGGTATTGTAAATTTTGATAAAAATGAAATTGGAGATTTTTTCCCTGAATTTTTAAAGAATAAGAATAATTGTAAATTCAATAATTGCCTACACATAGATGAGCCTGCTTGTTATATAAAAAAAATGGTTGATTTAAATAAAATTTCTCTATCTCGTTATGAAAATTATAAGCAAATAATTACGAGTGATAATTTAAAATACAGGTAATAAATAAATTAGAAATGAAATTTGTGATTCAGAGAGTTAAAAGTGCTAGTGTCAATGTTGAAAACAAAGCTGTTTCCTCTATTGATAACGGAATGTTGATTTTGCTAGGTATTTCAAATAAAGACTCTGATGAGAATATAATTAGAATAGCCAATAAGATTGCAAAACTTAGAATTTTTAATGATGAAAATTTTATAATGAATAAAAATATAAATCAAATCCAAGGAGAGGTGTTAGTAGTAAGTCAGTTTACTTTATATGCGGATACAAAGAAGGGAAACAGACCAAGCTACATAAATGCAGCTAGACCAGAAATAGCTGAACCACTATATAAAACATTTATTTTAGAATTAAATAAATTAATTAATAAAAAGGTAAAGACAGGAGTTTTTGGAGCAGATATGATGGTTGACCTTATAAATGATGGACCAGTTACTTTAATAATAGAAAATTGAAATTATGGAAATAAAAATATTACAAAAAAAGGTAGATGATTGGATAAATAAACATGGAGTAAGATATTTTAATGAGTTAACAAATATGGCTCAACTTACTGAAGAGGTTGGTGAAGTAGCTAGAATTATATCAAGAGAATATGGTGAACAAAGCATGAAGGAAACTGACAATCATGATCTTGGACAGGAATTAGCAGACGTTTTATTTGTTGTTTTATGTTTAGCCAATCAAACGGGTGTAGACTTACAGCAATCTTTTAGTACTATGATGGAAATGAAAGCTAAAAGAGATCATAAAAGGCATCATTCAAACAGAAAGTTAAAGTAAAAATTAAATTATATCTAAAATTTCTTGACAACCCCACTTCTGAGATTGTATATTTGCCCTTTCTAAAAATAAACCTATGAAATTATCAGCTTTTAATTATGAACTGCCAGAAAAACTGGTAGCAGAATATCCAAATAAAAATAGAGATGAATCTCGTTTAATGGTCCTTGATAAATCAGATCAATCTATCCAGCATAAATTATTTAAAGATATGATAGATTATTTTGACGAAGATGATGTCATTGTTTTAAACAATACAAAAGTTTTCCCTGCAAGATTATATGGTAATAAAGAAAAGACAGGAGCAAGAATAGAAGTTTTTTTACTTAGAGAGTTAAATAGCGAGCAAAGACTTTGGGATGTTCTAGTAGACCCTGCAAGAAAAATAAGAATTGGAAATAAACTTTATTTTGGAGAGGAAGAAATTTTAGTTGCAGAAGTTATAGATAATACAACATCTAGAGGAAGGACTTTAAGATTTTTATCTGACACCCCATATGATGATTTTAGAAAATTATTACTTGATCTAGGTCAAACACCTTTACCTAAATATATAAAAAGAGATGTAGAGCCAGAAGACAAAGAAAGATATCAAACAATTTATGCAAAAAATGAAGGTGCAGTAGCTGCTCCAACAGCAGGATTGCATTTTTCAAAACATTTATTAAAACGTCTAGAAATTAAAGGAATTAAATTTTCAGAAATAACATTACATACTGGTTTAGGTTCATTTTCACCTGTTGAAGTTGAAGATTTATCAAAACATAAAATGGATAGTGAGAGAGTAGTAGTTGATGAAAATGCAGCTAAAATTATTAATAATGGATTAAAAAATAAAAGAAGAATATGTTCAGTTGGAACAACTGTTATGAGAGCTATTGAAAGTTCCGTTTCATCAAGTGGTACTTTAAACGGTAATGATGGCTGGACAAATAAATTTATTTTTCCTCCATATGAATTTAGTATTGCAAATTCTATGATTACTAACTTTCATATGCCAAAGTCAACTTTGCTAATGATGGCTTCTGCATTTGCGGGTGATGATTTTCTTAAAAAAGCATACGCTGAAGCAATAAAGGAAAAATATAACTTTTATAGTTATGGAGATGCAATGCTGATAATCTAAAATTATAAGTTGCTCTTTTAAAATGTCAAAAATAGATATAAGATCTTTATCTCTTGATCAAATAAAAAATTTTTTTTTAGAAAATGGTCATCAGGAATACAGGGCTGACCAGGTTTATTCATGGCTCTGGGAGAAATCTGCATTAAATTTTGAACAGATGACTAATCTTTCAAAATCAATTCGATCTATTTTAAATAAAAATTTTGTTATAAATCATATTAAGGTAGATACAATTCAAAAGAGTAAGGATGGTACAATTAAGAATGCTATTAAGTTGTTTGATAATTTATTAGTTGAATGTGTCCTAATACCTACAAAAAATAGAATAACCGCCTGCATATCATCTCAGGTTGGATGTAGTTTAAATTGTAAATTTTGCGCTACTTCAAGATTGAAGAGAATGAGAAATTTAAATCCTGATGAAATTTATGACCAAGTAACATTAATTAGCAAACAAAGTAGAGATTATTATAACAGACCATTAACCAATATTGTTTTTATGGGAATGGGAGAGCCACTTATGAATTATAATAATGTGATTCAATCCATAAAGATGATAACTTCAAAAAAAGGGCTAGGAATGTCGCCAAGAAGGATTGTGGTATCAACATCCGGTGTGCCAAAAATGATAAAAAAAATGGCAGATGAAAATGTAAAATTTAAGCTTGCAGTATCGTTGCATTCTGCTATTGATGACGTACGAACTTCAATCATGCCTTTTAATGAGAAATTAAAATTATCTGAATTAAAATTAGCATTGCAATATTGGTATATTAAAACAAAGAGAATAATTACTTATGAATATGTTATTTGGAAGGGAATTAATGACACGATAGAAGATGCAAAAGCTTTAGTAGACTTTTGTAAATTTGCTCCAAGTAAAGTAAATATAATTCAATATAATTCTATTGATAACAATAAATTTTTACAGGCTTCAAAAAAAAATGTTGATTTATACCAAAATATTCTTGAGAAGAATAATATAAATGTTACCATTAGAAAATCAAGAGGACAAGATATAGATGCTGCCTGCGGCCAACTTGCAAATAAGTCTTCTTAAATTAATTGACTAATTCTATTTAGTTTTTATCAAAAAGTTTTAAATTAATTACTAAATTAACCAGGCCAAATATTAACTATAATATAAATTAATTGATATCAAAATCAACTATTGAAAGTGTATTCGAATCATCTCGTGTTGAGGAGGTAATAGGTGATTTTGTTCAATTAAAAAAATCAGGTTCTAATTATAAAGGCTTAAGCCCATTTACAGAAGAAAGAACACCTAGTTTTATGGTTTCTCCTGCAAAACAAATATGGAAAGATTTTTCTAGCGGTAAAGGAGGTACTGTAGTTACATTCCTTATGGAGCATGAACATTTCACCTATCCAGAAGCAATTAAATATTTAGCCAAAAAATACAATATAGAGGTAGAAGAAACTCAAAAAACTTCAGAGCAAAAGTTAGAAGATAGTGAGAGAGAAAGCATGTATTTAATTACTGAATATGCTAAAGATTATTTTCAGAATAACTTAATGAAATCGCAAGAAGGTAAATCAATTGGATTATCATATTTCAAAGAAAGAGAATTTTCAGAAGATGTCATTGAAAAATTTAAATTAGGATATTCATTTAATAAGTCAAATAATTTTTCTGAGGAAGCTTTAAAAAAGGGGTATAAATTAAATTTTTTAGAAAAAACAGGTCTTACTATAGTTAAAAACAACAAGAATATAGACAGGTTTAAAGGAAGAGTAATGTTCCCAATCCTTAGTATGTCAGGTAGAGTTTTAGGTTTTGGAGGTAGAATACTTAAATCTTCTAAGAATATTGCTAAGTATATTAATTCACCTGAAAGCCTTATTTACTATAAAAGTAAGGTTCTATACGGCATATTTCAAGCAAAACAAACTATAGTAAAAGAAGATAATTGTTTTCTTGTAGAAGGTTATACAGACGTAATTAAACTTCATCAAAAAGGAATAAAAAATGTTGTTGCTTCTTCTGGAACAGCATTGACAGAAAATCAGATTAGATTGGTAAGTAGATTAACTAAGAATATTACAGTCTTATTTGACGGTGATAGTGCAGGTTCTCGTGCGACCTTAAGAGGAATAGATATTATTTTGGAGCAGGGGATGAATGTAAGAATATGCAATTTACCAGATGGGGAGGATCCAGACAGTTTTGCAAATTCAAAGCAAACGGAAGAATTAAGAATATTTTTTAAGGAAAATTCAAAAGATTTTATAAAGTACAAGGCATCTTTATTAGTTGATGAGGCTGAAAATGATCCAGTAAAAAAAGCTGCTGTAGTTAGAAATATGGTTGAAAGTATTTCTAAAATTAATGATCAAATAAAAAAGGAAATATATATTAAGGAATGTTCATCCATAATGGGAATAAGTGAACAAGTCTTATATAGTACTCTAGCCCAAATTCAAAAAAAATCATTTAAAAAAGATATCAAGGAGTCAAAACAAAATTTTGACTCATTTAGTATTGTAAAATCAGAAAATTCGAAAAGGGAAACGAATATTCTATATGAGTTGGAGAAGAAAATAATAGAGATTTTATTATTATATGGTAATAATATTGAAGATTTTGAAGATGAAATTGAAAAAGAGGATGAAAATGGAAAATTGATATTAAGCCCTATTATTCGTCGTGTAAAAGTATTTGAAAAAATTTATATGGATCTTCATGAAGATGAAATGGAATTTTCTAATGAAAATTTTAGAAAAATTTACTATAAAATTATCGAATGCTATAATGAGAATAAGGAGATTTCTAATGATAAAATATTAAACGCTTTACCTAGAGAGCTTGAAATTGAAATTACAAATATATTGATGAATGATGAAAAATACATGTTACATGACTGGGAAAGAAATAGTATTTTCCCAAAAACTAAAAATACATCAATTTCTCAACTTGTGATAGAGACCATACTTAATCTGCGTTGCTTTTTAATAGATAAAAAATTAAATGAATTTAAAGATAAAACATCTGATAATATAGATAACAAATTGGTTTTAGAAGATGTTGTTAACTATTCGAGTTTAAAAACACGTCTTTCAAAAAAATTAAATAGGGTAATTTAGATTATTTAAATTTATCAGGAATTATACAGACTGGTATTGATTTCATCTTATGTTGGTTATTTCTATTATGTTTTTCAAAAATCCTGAAAACTTCATTTTTCCTTCCTTTAAAATTCTTTAGGTTTTTTCCTAAATTTTTCTGTTTCATTGCCCATTCAATTTCATTATAACTAGCACCAATTTGTTCTTCATCAGTTCTATTGTCTTCCCAAAGTCCATCAGTAGGCTTTGCATTAATTATTTCTTCATCAATTTTTAGGTATTCAGCTAGCTGATATACCTCAGATTTAGTAAGGTCTGCTATTGGACTAATATCGACACCGCCATCACCATACTTAGTAAAAAAACCAATACCAAAGTCTTCAACTTTATTTCCAGTTCCAACAACGATATAATTATTTAATGAAGCAAAATAATATAGTGTTGTCATTCTTAATCTAGCTCTTGAATTAGCTAAGGCATGTGCTTTAAGATAATCTGTTTTTTCATCTGGAGTTATATTTTCAAATTCTTTAAAAACACTAGACAAATCTATTTGGTCTGAATATATCCAATTTCCAAATTTTTCTTTCAGCCATTTTATATGATTTTTGGCTCTAGAATGTTGAGATAAATCTTGTCTAATAGGAATATCAAGACATAAGGTTTGTAGCCCTGTTTTTGCACATAATGTTGATGTAACTGCAGAATCAATACCGCCTGATATACCTACAACATAGCCATTAATTTTATTTTGATTTTTGTAATCAATTAGCCATTGAACAATATATTCTTCAACTTTTTTTGTGTTCATTAATATATTCTATATTGATTAATAACTATATTATATTTGTATAACATAAATATATTAATACTAGCAATTAATAAATATTAATTTATTGAAAAAATACATTTTTTATACAATTTTTTTATTCTCACTATGGTCGTGCGATGTTAATAATAATAAAATTAACAATACTCATCAATTTGATATTGAAAGGTTTGATAAATTATTTCACGAAATAACAATTAATAATTTGTCAGATTTAAAAAACAACTATCCTTTTCTTTTTCCAGAACAATATAATAATGAGGTTTGGATAAATAGATTAAATGATACAATTCAAAAACAAATATATAACGAGATTAATTTAGTTTATCCAAACTTAGTTGATGAAAAGAATGATTTAATTAATTTTTACAATAATTTTATTTCTTATTTTCCAACGTATAAATTACCAAGAATAATTACTTTAATTTCTGATGTTCAGTATCAAAACAGAGTAATTCTAGCAGATTCATTATTATTAATTGGTTTAGACAACTATTTAGGTTCAGATCATTTATTTTATAGAACAATGCCTGAATATATAAGTGATAATTTAATTTCTAAAATGATTGTTTCTGATGTTGCAGAAGAATATGCTCATTATATAATTCCAAAAAATAATTTTTATACTTTTTTGGATAGAATAATTTTTTATGGTAAGGTGTTGTATTTTAAGGATATTATGCTTCCTAAATTAGATGATAGATATAAAATTGGATATTCAAAGTCAAATATGGAATGGGCTAATGATAATGAAAATTTTGTTTGGACTTATTTTGTTGAAAAGGAGCTTATGTTTAGCTCTGATAATAAATTAACAAAAAGATTTATTAATGTTGCTCCATTTTCTAAATTCTACTTGTCGATTGATAATGATTCACCTGGAATGATTGGAAAATTTATTGGTTGGCGAATTGTAAAATCTTACATGAAAAATAATAAAACAACATTAGTTGAAATGATTTTAATGAATCCAACAGATATATATAATAAATCTAAATATAAACCTAACAAATAATGGCTACAAAAGAAAAATCAGTAATAAAGCTTGAAATTGAGCTAGATGAAAATAAAGTTCCGGAAAAAATATTTTGGACAGCTAAAGATGGTAATGTTATAAATAAAGAAACTAAGGTTGCTTTATTATCAGTCTGGGACTCTGATTCTAAAGAGAGTTTAAGGATTGATTTATGGACAAAGGATATGCCTGTTGAAGACATGAAAATGTTTTTTTATCAGACACTATCTACTATGACAGATACTTATGAGCGAGCTACTCAGGATATTGAAGTCACTAAGGCTATGAAAGAATTTTGTAATTATTTTTCTGAAAAGTTAGAATTATCCAGTAAATAATTACCATTCATTAATTCTATTGGCGTCAAGCCTTATAAAAATAAAAAGAAGTAGAGTAAAAGCCAATAAACTAGACCCACCGTAGCTAAGAAAAGGAAGAGGAATACCAATTGTTGGAGTAACACCCAGAACCATGCCTATATTTACCATAAAATGCATAAATATTATTGAGGCAACTGAGTACCCGTAGATTCTGCTAAAATGATTTTTTTGCATTTCAGATAAACTAATAATTCTAATAATTAATATTATATAGAGTATAATTATAAATGAACTTCCTAAAAATCCCCATTCTTCACCGACACTACTAAAAATATAATCACTATGTTGTTCAGGAACAAAATTTCCAATAGTTCTAGTTCCCTCCAAATATCCTTTTCCCGATAGACCCCCTGAACTAATTGCCTTTTCCGATTCATTCAGATTATAAAGAATAGTCCTTTTCATTTGTTTGATTTTTATTGGATCCTTTTCAAGATTTAACCAAACTGAAATATAATTTTTTTGATGTGTCTTTAGAACATTGCTGTATGTATAGTTTGTTATAATGCTTATTGATAAAGAAAAAATTAAAATTAGTATTGACTTTATTAGGCTCCTTGATTTTCTATTTTGATAAAAATAATTTAGAATTACTAATATTGTTGACAAAAATAAGACAGTTGAAATAGATGTTTTAATGGTAAGAATAGATACAGTCAAAATTACAAATGCAATAAATAAATAAATTTTAGAAATACCTTCCCTATATAAAACAAAGAATAATGATAAAAATACAATTGAGGTTCCAGTATCATTCTGCAAAACAATTAATAGAACAGGTAAAAAAATAATTAGAAATATTTTAATTTGATCTTGAGGTTTTTTCAAATTAGTTTGAAAATCACTTATAAATTTAGCAACTGCTAAGGCTACGCCAACCTTCATAAATTCACTTGGCTGTAATGTAATACCACTAAATGAATACCATGATAATGCTCCATTAACTCTATTGCCAAATAAAAACAATCCCAATATAAATAAGATACAAACTAGATAAAATACACTTGAAAACCTTTCATAAAATTTAACCTCTATCGTAAGAGATATAATAATTATAACAAAAGAAATAATAATAAAAATAAACTGTTTCCCGTATAGAGTGTTAAAATCTAATAATGATATATTTTCGCCGCTAATACTAGAGGATATTATATTGGCTAGCCCGAAACATATCAGAAAAAAATAAACCAATAACAGTATCCAGTCTATTTTAAAAATTTTTTTTCTTTCACTACGCATTATTCATTTATTTTAAATGGTTTTTCTAAATAGGGTTTTAAATATTCTGTCTTTAAACTTTTATTTATTACTAATCTCTCAATCTTTTTTAATGAAATTTCTTTTTTCAAATATTCTTCAATCATTAAACTTGCTATTCTTCCTGCCCACACAGACCCGTATCCTGCATTTTCAACTAAAACAGATATTGCTATTTTAGGATTTTCTCTGGGAGCATAGGCAACAAAAATTGAATGATCACTTAATTGAGTTTTAACTTTATTTATTTTTACAAAATTTTCAGCTGTTCCAGATTTTCCGTTAACTTCTATCCCTGGAATCTGAAGTAACTTCCCAGTCCCTGACTCATACACTTTGAATAACGCTTTGTCCATGATCTCAAAATATATACTATCAATAGTGGTCTTAATTGGTGTTCTGAATCGAATGTCAATACTATCTCCATCAATATTTTTTATAATATGAGAAGTTAAATAATATCCTTTATTAGCAACAGCTGCAGTCATGTTTGCTAATTGGATTGGTGTAGTTAAAATTTCACCTTGACCAATAGCATTTGAAAGTGTTGTAGTTGCACCCCATTTAAAATCTGGATACCATCTATCATAATATTCTGAATCAGGTATTACACCTTTTTTCCCTATAGGCAAATCATTATTTAAATAATTTCCAAGACCAAAACTCTTTATGTGATTACTCCATTGATTAAAACTTTTCTTTGTATTATTATTGGAATCTATTGTCTTTCTATAAATATCAGCAAAATAAGAATTACAGGATAATGAAATGGCATTATATATATTCCTATAGCCTCCTCCACAATGACAATTCATTCTTCTTTTTTCTTTTCCATAAACATAATATCCTTTACAATAAATAGTTGATTCCTCAGTAATTGATTTTTCTTGAAGAGCAGTAAGTCCAGCTAATATTTTAAATGGAGATCCAGGCGGAAACATTGATAATAGCCCTTTATCAATTAATGGTTTATATATACTGTCTTTGTATAATTCAACGTAGTTTTTTGATCTTTCTCTACCAACTAAAAGGTTTGGGTTATATGAAGGCGAGGAAACTAATGCAAGTATTTCTCCAGATTTTGGTTCTAAAGCAACAATTGCTCCTCTTTTGTTTTTCATAAGTAATTCTCCATATTCTTGAAGTTTTGAATCTATTGTTATAGTTAAATCTTTACCAGGAATTGAGGGAATATCTAATGCTCCATTTTTATATTTTCCTATATCTCTATTAAATCTGTCTTTTTGTATAAATTCAATTCCTTTTACTCCTCTTAAGTATTTCTCATAGGACATTTCAACCCCTTGTTTCCCAATAATATCTCCTTTTAAATAATAGTCATCATTCAAAATATTTTTTCTATTTACTTCAGCAACATATCCAAGAACATTTGCTCCTATGGTTGTATTATATTCTCTTAAATTTCTTTTCTGAATATAAAACCCTTTATATTTCCTAATTTTTTCTGAGAGATATCCATAGTCCTGTTTAGATAGGTGAGCTAAAAATACTGAAGGTATTCTAGTAGAATATTTTGATGTTTTTTTATACTTAGTAATTAAATAATCTTTAGATATTTTTAGTAGACTACAAAATTCTAGGGTGTCTAATTCTTGAACTTCTCTAGGAATAATCATTACATCATATGATGGCTGATTTGAAACTAATAGAACGTTATTTCTGTCATAAATATATCCTCTTTTAGGGTATGTAAATACTTTCCTTATAGCATTGTCTTCATAAATATCATAATTTGCAGTACTATAAATTTGAAGATAAAATAGTCTGGCAATAAATATTATACCGACTACAAGAACTATTATTGGAAACAGGAATTTTCTCATTTCTTTTTAAGAAATAAATTTAACAGAAGAATAAGAAGTATTGTAAACAAGCCTGTGAAAATAGTTTTTTCTATAATTAAAATTATTTTAGAAGAATCAAATACTTCAATTAAAAACAACACAAAATGGTGAAATAATGTAAGAGATGATACATATAAAATATTTTGTCTTATATCGATATTATTAAATTTAACAACTTGATGAATATATGTCATTCCAAAAAATAATTTTAAAAATAACGGTCTAAAATACGCAAGAGATGCGCATGCTGCAGCGTGTATGGCAGCTGAGTCAGAGAAAAAATCTATAGATAATCCATATAGGAAGCTAAATAGAATAAACGCCATTCTATTATTAATTACTGGAAAATATATGATAATATAAATATATAGGAAAGGATTAATCGAATTTGAAAAATTAATATTATTCAATATTAAACACTGTAATAAAATTAATGTAATAGCAGAGATTATATTTTTTATTATGTTATTCATCTAAACTTTTTATTTCATCAATTGCTTTGTTTTCAATTATATATACATTATTAATATTGCTCATATCATTAAATAACAGAACTTCTAATTCTAAATAGTTTTGACTATTATCAAGTTTGAATGATTTAATAGAACCAATAAGAATTCCTTTAGGGAAAATAAATGAATTTCCTCCAGTGGTAATTGTATCCCCAATTTTTATATTAGCCTGCTTAGGAATGTCTTTTAACTGAACATATGAAGGGCTTTCCCCATCCCAATTTAAAGTTCCAAAATGATTACTAGTCTTTATTTTTGCATTTATGTTTAGATTAGTATTAAGAATAGAAATTACTCTAGAATAATTAGTTGAAACTTTATCAATTACACCTATAATGCCTTTAGAAGATATAACCCCAAGATCTTCTTTTATTCCAATCTTTTTACCTACATCTAGTGTTATATAATTTCTTGTTAGTCTAAAACTATTTTTTATAACATGCGCGCCAGTAATATTATAATTAACTGAGTCAGTAATCGTATCAATCTTATTATTTATAATAATTGACCTTAAAAATTTATTTTCATTAACTAGTTTTTCATTTTCATTAACTAGATTAAAGTAATTTTTTATATCAGTTGTATTATTATAGATATACCCAAGAACTTCATTGCTTGAGTTAATAATTTTACTACTTGTATATGAGTTAGATCTGTAATTAATGAAAATGGATAATAGAAATAAAAATAGAAACAAAAGAAAATTTTTATTTCTAAGCAAGAAATAAATAATCTGTTTCATAAATTTTTAATTCTATTTAATCAATACACTTTTATATTTTGGAATATTTTTTAACACTATTCCTGTGCCTCTAACAACCGCCCTTAAAGGATCCTCTGCAATATATACTGGTAAATCCGTTTTCTTTGATAGTCTTTTGTCTAATCCTCTTAGCATTGAACCACCACCTGCCAAATACATCCCTGTATTATATATGTCTGCAGCAAGTTCAGGAGGTGTTTTAGATAAAGTCTCCATTACTGAATCTTCTACTCTTAGAATGGATTTTTCAAGCGCTTTTACAATTTCTCGATATGAAACTTCAATTTGTTTTGGTTTGCCAGTTAAAAGGTCACGGCCTTGAACACTCATATCGTCAGGAGGGGAATCTAAATCTTCTGTTGCAGCGCCAATTTGGATTTTTATTTTTTCAGCTGTCCTGTCACCAACATAAAGATTATGTTCAGTTCTCATGTAATAGATAATGTCATTAGTAAATACATCACCAGCTACTTTTAATGATTGATCACAAACTATTCCGCCCAAAGCAATTACAGCTATTTCAGTAGTCCCCCCACCAATATCAATAATCATATTGCCTTTAGGCTGCATAATATCAACTCCAATTCCAATTGCAGCTGCCATAGGTTCATGAATTAAATAAACTTCTTTGCCATTTACACGTTCAGCGGACTCTTTTACGGCTCTCATTTCAACTTCAGTAATTCCAGATGGTATACAAATTACCATAATCAATGAAGGAGAAAATATTTTATTTTTTAGAGTAGGAATACTTTTGATAAATAAATTTATCATTTGCTCTGATGCATCAAAATCTGCAATTACTCCATCTTTTAAAGGCCTAATGGTTTTAATATTTTCATGAGTTTTGCCTTGCATTAGGTTAGCCTCATTACCAACGGCTATGATTTTCCCAGTAACTCTATCTTTGGCTACTATAGAAGGGCTATCAATTACAACTTTGTCATTATGAATGATTAGAGTATTAGCTGTGCCTAAGTCTATAGCAATTTCTTCTGTTAAAAAATCAAAAAATCCCATAATTTTTTTTATGAATTAGAGCCTCCTTTCAATACCTCACGCCTTACGTAAATCTAGCAATAATAATTTAATAATAAAACAATAAAATAACAATTAAAAGTCATTAATGTTTAAAATGTCTTATACCAGTAAAAACCATTGATATATTATTATTATTACAATAATCAATAGTTAGATTATCTTTTATGGATCCACCAGGCTGAATTATTGAAGATATTCCAGCCTTATGTGCAATTTCAGCACAGTCTGGAAATGGAAAAAAGGCATCACTAGCCATGACAGCTCCATTTAAATCAAATTTAAATTTTTTTGCTTTATCAATTGCTTGATTTAAAGCGTCAACTCTGCTAGTTTGGCCGGTTCCACTTGCTAAGAGTTGGTTGTTTTTTACCAATACTATTGTATTCGATTTTGTGTTTTTAGAAATTTTTGAAGCAAATAATAAATCTTTAATTTCATTTTCATTTGGTTTATTTTTAGTTGGATAACTTAAAATATTTTTTGAATCAGTAATATTGTCATTTGTTTGATGTAGAAATCCATTTAAACAAGATCTTATTATTGATTTTTTTTCTGGAATTTTTTTTAATATTAATAGTATTCTATTTTTTTTACTTTTCAACAATGTCAGAGCATCTTCTTCAATATTAGGAGCAATCACTACTTCACAAAACAATTCATTAATTAAACAAGCTGTTGATTTGTCAATATTAGTATTTGAAATTAGAATTCCGCCAAATGCAGAAACTGGATCGGCAGCTAATGCATTTGAATAAGCCTCTTTTATTGTTTTTCTTGTAGCAAGACCACAAGCATTATTATGTTTCAGAATTGCAAAGGTTGGATTCTCCTTATTAAACTCTGAAATTAAATTAATTGCTGAATCAATGTCTAATAGATTATTATAACTTAATTCCTTTCCGTGAATTTTTTCAATCACTTCTTCAATATTTCCATGAAATTTTCCTTCCTGATGAGGGTTTTCTCCATATCTTAAAGTGGTTTCTTTTGTATTTTTAAAGTTAAAATTATCTGAGTTATTATTAAAATAATTATATATAGCAGTATCATATTTAGAAGAAGTTTTAAAAGCGTTAGATGCAAATTTTTTTCTATCTTCTATTGAAAGTACTCCATCTTTTTTTGTATAAACTTCTATGAATTTAACATAATCATCTTTTGATGAAATGCAAGTAACATCTTTATAGTTTTTGCCTGCTGCTCTTATTAGCGCTATTCCACCAATATCAATTTTTTCAATTATTTCATTTTCAGTTCCACCAGATTTCACTGTTTCTTCAAAAGGATATAAATCTACTATTACTAAATCAATTTTAGGAATTTCAAATTTCTCTAATTCAATGTTGTCTTGATTTAAATTTCTTCTTGAAAGAATGCCTCCAAAAATTTTAGGGTGCAATGTTTTTACCCGACCTCCTAGGATTGATGGGTAGTCAGTAATATCTTCAACTTTTATTAATTTGTATCCTAGTTTTGAAATATAATCATATGTTCCTCCAGTAGAATATATTTTTACATTTCTTTTGTTTAGCTCTTTAACTATAGGCTCAATTCCTTCTTTTGAAAAGACTGAAATTAATGCAGATTGAATTTTTTTTTCTTCCATTTATCAACTCATTTTTAACGAAAAATTCTAGAATTCTAAATTTAGTAATTGTAAATTTGTATTGCAATGAAATCTAGAATCTATTTTACGTTTTTTTTATTTTACGTTTGTTTATTTTCATTTTCACAGTCTGATGAAATAGTTGAAGAAGAAACAGATTTAGAGGAGATTACAATTAATTATAATAAGAAAACCTCCAAGGTTTCTTTTTTAGGAACACAAAATATTACCACATTAACCTCTGATGAGTTATTAAAAGCAGCTTGCTGTAATTTAGCAGAGAGTTTTGAAACAACTCCTTCGATTGATGTTAATTTTTCGGATGCAATTTCTGGATCTAAACAAATCAAAATGCTAGGTTTGAGCAGCCCAAATATTTTAATTTCTATAGAAAATATTCCATCTATTAGAGGGGCTCTACAGTCCCATGGATTAAATTATATTCCTGGCACCTGGATTGAAAGTCTTCAAATAACAAAGGGAATAGGAGGTGTAGTAAATGGGTATGAAAGCATTACAGGCCAGATTAATGCAGAGCTAAGAAAACCTATAAATGATGACAAGTTTTTCTTAAATTTCTATGCTTCAGAAATGGAAAGATATGAGATAAACACACATTATAATACTAAATTGTCAAACAATTGGAATTACGGACTGTATCTTCACGGAAACACAAAGGATAATAGTGATGACAGAAATAATGATGGATTTAGAGATTCTCCAACTGGAAGCCAAATTAACATATACAATAGGTTTCAATATACTAATGCTGAAAAAGGTTTAGTTAGTTTTATTGATTTTAATTATGTAGACGATAAAAGGGTTTTTGGTCAAAATGAATATATAGAAGATGCTTTATTATTTGAACCTAATACATATTGGGGTGGATCTACAAATTCTACAAATTTTAAAACCAATTTTAAATTAGGTTATGTTAATCCTAAAATTCCATATCAATCTTTAGGATTCCAGTTTTCTTATAGCAATTTTTCTGAAGGTTCAGATATCGGATTTAGTATTCATGATATTGACCATGAAAGTATTTATTCAAACATAGTATACAACTCTATAATTGGAGATACTAGGCATAAAATTAAAACAGGTATTTCTTTTACTTATGATAAATACAATGAATTTGTAAATAATATGAGAACTCAAAATTTTGATTTAGACAGAAATGAGCATTCTTTAGGAGGTTTTTTTGAGTATAATTTTGACGATTTAGATAAAATAAACCTATCTGCAGGAATTAGATATGATAATCACAATGTGATAGGTGGATTTCTAACACCAAGATTACACTTAAATTATTTAGCTTTTCCTAAAACTTCACTAAAATTTTCTGTTGGAAAAGGAACTAGAATGGCCAATATTTTTTCTGAAAATCATAAACTTTTTTATAGTTCTAGACTTATCTTTTTCGGAAATTCACCGTTTTTTGATAGTGGAAACAATTATTTTGATTTAGAGCCTGAATCTGCTTGGAATTATGGCTTATCATTAACTAATAGTTTTAGAATATTTAATAACAATGCTCAATTTATTTTAGATTATTATTTTACCGATTTTGAAAATCAGGTTGTTGTAGACTGGGAAACTCCATCTGCAATATTGTTTTACAATTTACAGGGGAAAAGCTATGCAGAAAGTTTCCAAGCTCAATTACAATATACTCTTTCAAATAATATTAGCATATTATCAGCTTATAAGATTTCAAATGTTAAAACTGATTATATTTCGGGTCAATTATATAAGCCCTTAACTCCAAAAAATAGATTTTTCTTAAATTTTGCATATGATGGTAATAAAAACAGTAAGGGTGCAAATTGGAAATATGACTTAACATACAATTTGATAGGAGAACAACGATTTCCATCTACACAAAATAGCCCTATTGAATATAGAATGGATGAGTTTACACCTGATATTACTTTAGTGAATACGCAGTTAACTAGAGTTTTTAATAAATCATTTGAAACATATCTAGGAATTGAAAATCTCACAAATTATAAACAAATGAGTCCTATAATTTCAAGTGAAGATCCGTTTGGACAGTATTTTGATTCTACATTTGTTTATGGACCAATATTTGGAAGAATGTATTATCTTGGACTTAGATATAGAATTAATTAATTCATGAAGAACACCTTTTTTATTTTAATTATATTGGTTTTTAGTTCAGTATTTTCACAAACCCAGGTAGAAAATTTTTTTGTTGATGGAGTATGTGGAATGTGTAAGGATAGAATAGAAAGATCTTGCATAAAGGTTAAAGGGATTAGACTGGCAGACTGGAATCTAGAGAATAGAGAAATTAAGGTCATTTATAATACAAAGAAAATTTCAATTGATGAAATACATAAATTTATAGCTTCTATTGGTCATGATACCAAAAAAGAAAAAGCACCAGATGAAGCTTATAATTCATTAGATATGTGTTGCAAGTATAGGGATGAAGAAGTAGTAAAAGACCACCAATAAAAAAAGTGCTAATAAAAATTAGCACTTTTTTTATGTTAAATATATAATCACATTATTTTACATCATTCCTGGCATTCCGCCTCCACCCATTGGCGGCATTGGCGCAGGTAAGTCTTCTTTTATATCCACCAGTGCGCATTCAGTAGTAAGAATCATTCCAGCAACAGAAGCTGCATTTTCTAATGCAATTCTTGTTACTTTTTTAGGGTCAATTATTCCCGCTTTTAACATGTCTACGTATTCTTCTTTTTTTGCATCATAACCATAGTTGTCTTTTCCGTCCATAACTTTAGCAACAACTATACTCCCTTCAGAACCAGCATTTTCTACTATAGTTCTCAATGGAGCTTCTATTGCTCTTGTAACTATTTGAATACCCGTTAATTCATCATTATTATCTGCTTTAAGTTTTTCTAAAACTTTCTTGGTTCTTACTAGAGCTACACCACCACCAGCAACTATTCCTTCCTCTACCGCAGCTCGGGTTGCATTTAATGCATCATCAACTCTGTCCTTTTTTTCCTTCATTTCAACTTCACTTGCAGCACCTACATAAAGTACAGCAACACCTCCTGCTAGTTTTGCAAGCCTTTCTTGTAGTTTTTCTTTGTCATAATCACTTGTAGTAGTTTCAATTTGAGCTTTTATTTGATTTACCCTAGCTTTTATGTCTTCAGATTTTCCAGAACCATTTACAATTGTAGTATTATCTTTATCAATCGCTACAGTTTCTGCAGTACCCAACATAGTTAAATCGGCATTTTCTAATGAAAATCCTCTTTCTTCAGAAATAACAGTACCACCACTAAGTATAGCTATATCTTCTAGCATAGCTTTTCTTCTATCCCCAAAGCCTGGAGCTTTAACTGCGGCGATCTTTAATCCACCTCTTAGTTTATTGACTACTAGGGTTGCCAATGCCTGACCTTCTACATCCTCGGCAATTATTAATAGAGATTTTCCTGATTGAGAAACAGGTTCTAATATTGGAAGTATCTCTTGCAGATTAGATATTTTTTTGTCGATTAATAAAATGTATGGATTTTCTAATTCAGTGATCATTTTATCAGCATTAGTAACAAAATATGGAGACAAGAAGCCTCTATCAAACTGCATCCCTTCAACTACATCTACATATGTGTCTGTACCTTTTGCTTCTTCAACAGTGATAACTCCTTCTTTTCCGACTTTTTCAAATGCTTGTGATATTAAATCACCAATTGTATTGTCATTATTTGAAGATATTGATGCAACTTGTTTAATTTTTTCAGAAGAATTTCCTATCTGTTTTGCTTGTTTATTCAATTCATCTGTAATGGTTGAAACAGCATAATCAATACCTCTTTTTAAATCCATTGGATTTGCTCCAGAAGCTACATTTTTTAGTCCTTCTTTAACAATTGCTTGTGCTAAAACCGTTGCAGTTGTTGTTCCATCTCCAGCTAAATCATTAGTTTTTGAAGCAACTTCTTTTACCATTTGAGCACCCATATTTTCCAATTCGTTTTCAAGCTCTACTTCTTTAGCTACGGTAACACCATCTTTTGTAACCTGAGGTCCACCGAAAGATTTGCTTATAATTACATTTCTTCCTTTAGGTCCTAGAGTTACTTTAACAGAGTTTGCAAGAGCATCAACTCCTCGTTTTAAGCCATCTCTAGCCTCAATATCAAATTTTATATCTTTTGCCATTTTATTATTTTTTTAATTATACAATAGCCAGAATATCTTTTTCTGACATAATTAAATAGTCCTTTCCTTCAAATTTAAGCTCAGTTCCAGAATATTTTCCGTATAAAACTGTGTCACCCACTTTAACAGTAGTAGGGTTTTCTTTAGTTCCTTTTCCAACGGCCATGACTTTACCTTTTTGAGGTTTTTCTTTTGCATTATCAGGAATTATAATCCCTGATGCTGTTTTTGTTTCTGCTTCAATTGGTTCAACCAGAACTCTATCAGCAAGAGGTTTAATATTTAATTTCATAATTATTATAGTTATTATCCAATATTGTTTTCACAAATTATGCCATAAGTAAAATCCTGACAAATTTGCAGTTTAATCAGATTAAGTTATTCTTATTGGTCTGTCTTATCAACATTAAGAAGATTATCTTCTTGATTTGGAAGAAGCATTGGCTCTTCAAAAACTTCATTAGTATCTAACGCTTTAGAATCACTTACACTTTCAGATTGATTAAATGTAACATTTGAAAGTAGAATTAGCGCGAGTAATAATCCTCCTAATGTCCATGTGCTTTTATCTAAAAAATCTGTGGTCTGCTTAACTCCTCCAAGTTGTTGTGATCCACCACCGCCAAAAGATGATGAAAGTCCTCCACCTTTAGGGTTTTGAACCATAATTACAAGAACAAGCAGAAAAGCTACTAGTACAATAAGAGGTAAGAAAAATGAGTATGATCCCATAATATTGATTTATTTTAGATTATTTTAATTTTCTAATTTTTTTAATTTGGTCTGCAAAGTAACTATTTTTTTCTGGAAATTTCAAACTTAAAATCTTATAAGATTGTATTGCTTTATCATAGTTTTTTTGACTTAAATATAGTTTTGCTAATGTTTCAGTCATTAAATCATTATGATTCTCTTTATAATTAACATTTATATTATAGCTCTCATCAATATCATTCTTTGGTTTGATTTTATGATCTTTAGAGCTGATAAATTTATTTATAATTTCTTCTTCCTTAGAATTGATCTTTTCTTCAGTTAGACTTCTATCAATAGGTTTGAATTTTGACATGGTTAACCACTCTGTAAATGTATGCATCTCATTTTTTTGAAAATTTACAGTTTGATTTTTTTTAGATGTAGTATTTTTTTTATCTATTAATTGTAGATTTTTTATTTCATTCTCGTTAAATACAATTTTTTCTTGTTGAAATTCATTAGATGTTATAAAATCAAATAAAATGCTTCTATCAGTAGTATAAGCTGCAGTAAGCATTAGTTCTTCATTGAATTTAAAATTGCCACTATTTTTTAAAACTTTTAGATAGATTGCTCTAGAAGATTGAAAATATGGAAAATCTTTAATCAATGAATTAATAAAACCTATTTGGTCTTTATTAACTTCTCCTGGATTCTGTAGTATTTTTATGTATTCGTTTTTATTCATGCTTTACCATTTTGCTAATGAAGCATTAAATACGTCTTGAGTAATTCTTTCAAAAATCTCATCTATTGCGGTGTCTTTTTGTGATCCAATTAACTGAGAACTTCCAGGATAATCATAGTAAAATGAAAATCTTTTTTCAAACTCTGCATCAGGATCACTTTTGTCATAAAATCTAACATTAACTGCTACAGTTAATCGGTTTTGTGCTGCAGTATTATTAGCAGTAGCTGTTGTTGGAGCAATTCTATAATCAACTATTTCTCCTTCATATAGAAGATCTCCATTTGACTTCACAAGATCCAAACTAGTCTGATTAATTAATAGGTCTATTAATTTGTTAGTAAAGTCTCTATCAATCCCAGGCTCTATTAAAGTAGAATTATTTTGAAAATAATTAACTTGAAATGTTTTTGTTTCTGCAGAAATTGAAGCCCCTGTTAATGAATATTTAACATTGCATGAGCAAGTGATTAAAAAAATTATAATAGCGGATATTTTAAAAATGAATTTCATTATTATTACTAATATATATTTTTTATAAGTTAAACTGCTTTATTTTCCTGTATAATGTACGTTCACTTATGCCTAGTTCTTTTGCTGCAAGCTTTCTTCTGCCTTTGTTTTTTTCAAGAGACTTTTTAATTAATTCTAATTCTTTATCATGAATTGAAAGCGACTCTACATTTATTGCTTCTGCGTAATCAAATTGTGAATTTTTTACCCTCCTTTCAATAGGCACTACTTGAATTTGATCTTCACTAGCTTCTTTCTCTGAATTTGAATTATATATTTTTTTTATTAAATGTTCATTATTTTCTTTAAAATCATTAATATTTGATGATTTCATTAACTCCATAGTTAGCTTTTTTAAATCATTCAGATCACCTTTCATATCAAATAAAACTTTATATAATATTTCCCGTTCAGAATTAAAGTCATTGGAGCCCTTTCCGGATATAATTGCAGGAAGACTGCTATCTGTACTCTTAGGTAAGTAATTTAATAGAGTTTTATTACTAATAGCCCTATCTTCTTCTAATACTGATAATTGTTCAGCAATATTTTTTAATTGCCTAATATTTCCATCCCATCTATAGTTCAACAAAGATTTTACTGCATCATCATCTAGTTTTATTGACGGCATGCTATAGCGTTGTGCAAAATCACTAGAGAATTTTCTAAATAACAAATGGATATCGCCTTGTCTTTCTCTTAAAGGAGGAATATTAATTTCAACCGTACTTAGCCTGTAATACAAGTCTTCTCTAAATTTATTGTTTTTGATAGCTTTTTGCATGTTAAGATTAGTTGCAGCGACAATTCGTACATTAGTTTTTTGAACTTTACTTGAACCAACTTTAATAAACTCCCCATTTTCCAATACTCTTAATAATCTTACCTGTGTTGTTAGAGGAAGTTCACCAACTTCATCTAAAAATATTGTTCCACCATCTGCAACTTCAAAATACCCATTTCTTGAATTAGTTGCACCAGTAAAAGCTCCTTTTTCATGACCAAATAGTTCACTATCTATGGTTCCCTCAGGTATAGCCCCACAATTTACTGCAATGTATTTTGCATGTTTTCTATGTGACAATTGATGAGCTATTTTAGGAATATTTTCTTTACCAACTCCACTTTCTCCAGTAACTAAAACTGAAATATCAGTAGGAGCAACCTGAATTGTTTTCTCAAGGGCTCTGTTAAGTCCAGTATCATTACCAATGATACCGAATCTTTGTTTAATAGCTTGAATTGATTCCATAATATTTAGTTATTTTTTGAATATCCAATTGCACGGCCTATTAATGTAGCGCTTGTACAATCTGTAATTTTTACACTTACAAAATCCCCAACATTATAATTTTCTTTAGGGAAGACTGCTACTGTATTTTCATTATTTTTTCCACTCCAATATAGTTTTGATTTTTTTGAAGTTTTTTCAATTAGAACTTCAACTACTTTGTTTAAAAATTCTTTTGTTCTAATTAGGCTGTGATTTTGTTGTAATTCTACAATTTCTTGAAGTCTTCTTTTCTTAGTAGGCTCATCAACATCATCTAATAGCTTTCTTTGAGCAACTGTTCCAGGTCTTTCAGAATATTTATACATGTATCCAAATGAATATTTTACTGTTTCCATTAAATCCAATGTTTGTTTATGGTCTTCTTCTGTTTCCCCAGGAAAGCCTACAATTATATCTTGACTAATGCTGCAATCAGGAATAATGTCTTTAATTTTGTTAATTAATTCTAAATATTCTTCCCTAGAATGTTGTCTATTCATTTCATTTAGAATTTTATTACTTCCACTTTGTACTGGCAAATGAATATGATTACATATATTTTCATATTTAGCCATAATCCTAATTACATCCAATGACATGTCTTGAGGGTTTGAGGTAGAAAATCTGATTCTAATTTTAGGCTGTTTTATAGCACATTTTTCTAATAAATTAGAAAAATTAATAGCAGTAGATTTTTTAATTTCTGAGGCTTTGTGAAAATCTTTTTTAAGACCTCCTCCATACCATAAGTAACTATCAACATTTTGTCCAAGAAGAGTTACTTCTTTATATCCTTTTTTACTTAAATCATTTAATTCTTCAAGTATACTTTGTGGGTCTCTACTTCTCTCCCTTCCTCTTGTAAATGGCACTACACAGAAGGTACACATATTGTCACATCCTCTGGTTATTGAAATAAATGCATTAATGCCATTAGAATTTAATCTGTAAGGAGTAATATCAGAATATGTTTCATCTTTTGATAATAGAACATTTATAGCGCGTTGGCCTTTTTCAATTTCATCAATTAAATTTGGCAAATCTTTATAAGCATCTGGGCCAACAACTAAATCAACAATCTTTTCTTCTTCAATTAATTTATTTTTTAATCGCTCAGCCATGCACCCAAGTATTCCGATTTTTAGAAATTTGTTTGTCTTTTTTATTTTATTAAATTTTTCTAATCTTTTTCTGATTGTTTGCTCTGCTTTTTCTCTAATAGAGCATGTATTTAATAAGATTAAATCGGCATCATCAAGCTTTGTAGTAGTAGTATATCCCTTTTTAGACAATACCGATGCAACAATTTCACTATCACTAAAGTTCATTGCACACCCATAGCTCTCAATATATACCCTCTTTGTGTGGGGGTTTTTGGTTGTATTATCCTCAGTATCAATACGTTGAGTAATTTTACCCACCTGATTTTCCGTTGGTAAATTCGTTGGTAAAACAGTAGTTTTTCCATTAACAAAATGGGGGTTTCTATTCTTCCGTTCTTTATTTAATATTTTCTCTTTCATAATGATATTACCAAAAATGTTGGTAAATAATTTGAATTATTTTCTTACCAACATCACCAAATTATTTTTCAAAACTAAAATGTGGATTCAATTACTTGAAAACCACTCACAAATATACTAAAGATTATACGATTTCGGACAACTTGTCAGTTATTTGTAAGATACTAAGCATGAAAAAATGGTAGCTGTGGGAACTACCATTCGTTCAAAGAAAGTGTGAATAGATTAAAATATAATTTGATAGTACTCATATATATTAAACTTTACAAAATCTGTAATAATCAATTTTTACATAACAATTAAAAATTAACTCAACTACCATATTGAATTCCATTGTTCGTTTTGAGATACTAATGGGATGTTCAATTGTTTTGCTATACAGTTCTGTATTGATTCGGAGGTGTAGTAGTTCTTATTCTTGTAGCTAACCTTATTTAGTATTCCGTTTCTCTCATACTTCTTTAAAGTTTTGTTGGTGATATCTAAGATACCTTCTGTTTCTATCCTACTGTGTATAGGTTTTGATTTTAATTGTTCGATGTTGATACCGATTGCTTCTAAAGTTGTTTCCATATTTTATTTTATTATTAGTGTTATTATTTTACTACCAAATAATTATTTCTTTCTTATCATCATCAATCTGATAATGTTGATTCTGAGTACCACACTCTCTTATATCTATTTTAATTTGTTCTATCGTATCCGAATACCTTTCTAATGCTTCGGATAATTCATCAATTATACGATTAGGTAAACCATCATACTCTAATTCATATATCTGATTCAAATACTTATCTATCTTATCAACAGATAGCTTTATTTGAGTTTCTTTAGTTTTTCCAGCCATTCCTCTTTTATACATTGGTGAATGTATTCTCTTAATTCTTGCTCATCAGTATCACCGATATCCACTTCTTCTTCCGATTCGAATTCATCTATTAGCTTTTGTAAATCTATTTCATCTTCATCATCCAAGTCCATTATATTTTTGGTTATTGGTTTCATTTTATTTGTTCGTAGGTGTAGTGGTTGAGGACTTACGATTGGAAACATTTCTTGAATGGGTTGAGCTAATTTTTTTAATCTCTCTACCAATTGTTTCCCTTTTAGTTTATTTGTTCTTATCATACTATTACTCCTTTCTTTATTCCTTTATCTAATAATTTTGCGTGTTCCACAATCCAAGCCATTTCCATAGTGTTCATCGGTTTGTTTAACCAACTGATACCACCTTTTTTGAAAATTAAAGCAAGAACATTTTCTTTTCCTCTACTGATATCGATAACCTTATATGAATCTGAATCAACATCTTCTGTTATTACCATTATATAATTTCCAACTTTCTCTTTAGGTACTATTGGATTAAGATATTCCAATGCTCTATCAATCATAATATTTGCTTTGTTACCAAAATTAGCTAATGAGGATTCATATTTTTTGAATTTGGAATAAGCATCCATACATTCTTTATGAGTTTCTAAAATATTATTCTCATATAAAAATTTCAGAATATGTTCTCTATTGTTTCTTACTCTCTTTCTAAAGATGTTGTAATGAATATAAAACATATCCATATTTTCCCAAACCCATTTCTTTGGTGCGTTCTTTTCTAAATTTAGAAGATATCCTTCAAAACTATAATCCTCTAAAATGCTATCTACTGATTTACTTCTTTCCATTTTGTCTTTGTTTTTTTATTTCTTCTGACTTCTTTATTAATTCGGTTGCGAATTCCTTTGACTTGAACCAATTGAGAATATCTTCTCTCTCTTTACCTTTAAGATTCTTTAATTCTTCGAAGGAGTTATATGTTCGTTTCATAGTTAAGGGTATTTAAGTCTCTTTTTATAATTATTCTTTTTTATACTTTTCTATTCTTTTTTTTAAAAATAGGGGGGCGTTCTCCCCTAAGTAGTAACTGTTATTTTTTGAAGAGAGGGTACAGTACACCTTAAGGAGTTTTACTCCGAAAAGTGTATATGAATACTATTTTTTGAAGCCTAGTATGCACAGTGGGAATTATTGTTAATATTCATTCCTCTCATCCAATATATTTTATATCTACTCCTCTCAGCACAGATTATATTGGATTCACACCGATTCGTTTATGTATTTCAACAAAGGTTTCAAGTATCATACCTATGGATTTTATTATAATTTGGGATACTAAGGTGCCACATCCCCCAAATATCTTCTGTAAGATAAAAACGATAAAATGAGCCAACACTATTTCATCTTCTTACAATTATAAATATTAAGTTTTTCTGAAAACGAATAAGAAAGTTTAGATTTTCTTACAAAGTATTACAGAATCTCCTTTAAACTTGTAGATTAGCAAAGAAAATAATAATTCGGAATTCCGAACTTATGAAGCAGATTAGAATTTTAGTAATTCCAAATATCACTAATAGTAGAGATATTGAATCAGATAGTTTTTTTGATGTATTATTTCAACAGATAAACCAATTGGGAAATGACTTCTTTTGGATTGTACCAACCATTAAACAAAGTAAAAGAATAGGAGGGTTTAACAATGTTTTACAGATACCAATTGATATGAGTGGTAATATGTTCCATATGAGAGTAAATATGCCCTTAGAACTCATTAAAATACTTCAAACATCAACACTAAATAAGAACAGAACCAATGATAAATTCTATGTAGAGTATGATATTGTGTATTCTCACTTGATGGATTGGAATATTAGAAGATATGTACCAACTAAAAAGAAGATAATCGGTTATGCTCATTGGTGGGAAGGTTCATATTGTAATGGGTTATCAAATTTTAATAATCATTTGAATTTTGAAAGAGAAATATTAGGAACATTACAAACGGAAATCTGTTTTGTAAATACATTGGCACAAAAGAAAAGGGTTATTGAAGAGGCAAAGAAAACCTTTAATGAATCTATAATATCTCAATTAGAAAACATTATACAAGTCTATCATTTATCCATACCAAAAGAATCGATTAAAGAACCATCAGATAGTAGATATCGAATGATAACATTCAATCACCGTACAACCACATATAAAGGGTTTCCGAAATTTATGAAATGGATGAATGAGTTTAGAGATATCCGTACGGATTTTGAGTTGTGGATTCCCCTAGCTGATAAAAAATATGATGAACATTGGATTGATACATCTTCCTATAGTAAAATGAAATATTTGGATAGGTTATCTAAATCATTGGTTTGTGTAGTTCCAAAGGATAAACACTTTGGTTGGAGTATTAGTGGAACTGATTCAATGATGGTTGGTACGCCTACACTATTTGAGGAATCTGATAACTATAGAGAGATATTTCCGAAGGGTTTATTTTATTCGAATAAGAGAGAGTTTTTCTCCATAATGAATAATCTATTAGATGATTCCAAATATGTTAAGGAATGGGGTTTAAAATCGATTAGAAGGGCAAAAGAATTGAGTAATAATAAGAGTATTCAGTTGTTAAGGGAAAATCTTTTGGTTTAATCTTCGGTTTCCATAATTTGAAGGGATTTCCCTCTATTAGCTAACCAACTTCTCAAAGTTTGTTCATCCATCTCTTCGTACCAATAGAACTCATTATCTAACCTACCTTCTGACTTGAGTTTTTGATATCTCTTTATCGCTTTTGGTTTCCACCATTTTAATATCTTTTCAATCGATATATCTTTCTTTTCCAATTTACTTTCATCGATATTACCGTTAAGGAAATCTTTAGTATTCTTATACAATTCACAGAAATAAACACCTTTCTCATTCAGATGGAAATAATCGGATTTCTTTAATCCTAAATAATCAAAGATTTTCCCCATTAATTGTTGTTTAGGGCCCGTTTGAACACCTCCACTTGGTGAAAACATAGATTTGTTGTAATCCTCCATATTATTTTGTTTCAACCAATTCAACCAATACGAATAAATGTTTGCTGTTGGGTTTAGTATTACTTTACCTTTTGTTCTACCTAATTTTTTCAAATTAGGTATTCCATTATATGTTGAATTAGTACCAAATAGAGCTGTGGTAGTAATTCCTACTAACACATCACCATATCTTTCCTTCCAATCGTTTTGAATTCTATCGGTAAAAGATAGTGATGCTATCAATTTCGTGCCTAAGAAGTTATATCCTAAAACGGATGTGGAAACTAATGTTGGTGTGATAGCTGTGTGGTTAATCTTCTTTTCTGAAACCTTCATTGAATTACTCCATCCAATCTTTTTATCTCTAACATCGATATGCATAATATCAGAACCTACCACAATCATTCCTAATATCTTTTTTGTTGGTTTATCAACTACCAAATATTTTAGATTACGGCCAGGATTTGGATTCCACTGCATCGAAGATGTATATATTCTTATGGCATTGAAAAAGGATTTATCTTTTGGTGGTTCTTCCAAATAAGGTTCTAATGATTCGATTTCTTTAATCGTTTGTTTCTCATTACTAATATCGGCTGGTTTCCATAATGATTTTAATGCCTTCTTTCTTACTTCTATAGGGATATTCGTTCCTTCAATCTCATCAAATTTCTCATATACTAATAATTCCCTCATTGTTAGAGACTTCTTAAAATCTAAATCTTTGATTAACTCACTTCTCTTTTTATCTAACTCATTTAACTTGGATTCATCAAATGAAATGGTTTTATATTTCCCTAATGTTATTTCGCTCATTAAACTGAAAGGATAGGTATTTTGAATCGTATCAATTAACTCATCAACTGATACTTTGGGAAGGTTTCGTTTGATTGGTACTGTATAATCATTATCGGTTTTTCCTTTTTGTTTTTTAGATTTGATTACAGATGGTAAAGAGTTGTATGCCTTTTCAACACTTATCGTTCCCATTGGGTTCACCTTCAATAATTTTATCTCTTCAATCAATTTGGGATTCTCTTTATAAACCTTATACCATTTCCAAGCTGTATCCTTATTGATTCCAAAATCTTTAGCAATTGTTTGAACTACATTGATACTATCAGTTTTACCTCTACCGCCTAACTTCTGATATAGGTTTTTATCTAATTCATCAAATTCTCTTTTGAATATACTTTTGTTTTTTTCCCTCTGTTTGTTGAAATGAATGATAGCAAGGATATCGTTATCAAACTCAACAATTCTTATAGGTACAGATTCAATACCAACAGATTTACAGGCGAACCATCTCCTATGCCCACTAATAATTTGTTTAGTTGGATTTACAACGATAGGTTCTAATATTCCATATTTCTTAATGGATTCAATAAAATCGTTTCTTAAATCTTTATCCTCCGATTCAAAAGGTTCATAAATTTCATAGTTGTAGGGGTGGGGTTTAATGCTATCAATAGGAACTTCCGTTATTTCGAAATTATCGAATGTAGGTTGAGAATCCTTTTCAATATTTGTAATAAGGTTAACTACTGAAATTTTCTTTGGGTTCAATTTCTTTTCTATTTCTAAATTCTCGCCACCATCTACCCATCCATCACCTTTTAATTTAACGGATGTTACTTGATTCATTTTTCCTTTAGCTAATTTAATAGCTTCCTTTTCGGTAATCTTACCATCCTCAATACCTTTTAAAAGATTAGGATGTTTATCTAATAACTTTTTATTCATTTTAGATTCTAACTCCCTTTTCTTTTTTGAGAATTCTTTTCGCTTTCGTTTGTGTTTTTCGTAATCCATATTAAAAAAGAATAGTTCGGTTTTCCGAACTCTTCAAATTTAGTAAAAAGAATTAGTATGTTTTTTCTATACTGTAAAAATTTGTTTGCTATAAATTAACGATACCGAGCCAGATTTAAGAAAAAAACTTTTCCCTAGATGCAAGTAACCTCTTGGGGTATATATACGGATGCTTTTTCCCAATATAAGGTACTTAAAATTCCTGAGAAAATCAAGGAATAATCAATGTTTATAGGGTATTAAGAGTTGATTTTTATACATTTTAGATGTATACCTTAAAGAGTGAGTTTGAAATTCAAAAAAACATCAAAATAACCCGAAAAATAGTTGCCTGATACACAAAATTGAAGTAACTTCACTATGAAATCAAAAAAGTGTAAAAAATGAGAATATTAAGATACAATCGTTGTTCTACTTTAGAACAAAATTTAGATTATCAGAAGAAATCTGAGGAATCTGTTAAATATGCATATGTTTTCGATGAATATGAGAGTGGGATGCAGAACTTGTTTAGCAGAAAAAAAGGTTCAATCGTAAAAGAATTGGTACTTGAAAAAAAAATTGATGAAATCAGCATCTATTCAGTAGATAGAATTAGTAGGAGTATAGCTGATTTGTGTAGTATTATAGATTTTCTTCATAGTAATGGAGTTTCTCTATCAATTGAAAATTTAGGTGTAAAATCGTTGGTAGAAGGTAAGGAAACACCTGCAATTATGTTTTTAATTCATCTTCAATCCGCATTTTCACAAATGAATTACTACGATAGGAGAGAAAAACAACTCGCTGGGATTGAGAGAGCAAAATTAAAAGGGGTATATAAAAACAGAAAATTGAGAGGAAAAGAAACATTAGATAATTGGATTAAGAAACCGAAGATTAGAAAAGCAATAGAAATAATTAAGATGAATCCAAAGATGAGGAATTGTGATATCGCTAAGGTATCAGAGTTACATTACAATACAATTAGAAAGATTAGAGAGAAAATGGAGATACCTAAAATGGAGGTGGCTGTATAAAACCGGAATTCCGAACTCTTTATTGTTCGATTCTATTTTTATTTAATATGGTTTTTAATCTATTAGTTAATAAGGTTTCTCTACCACTTTCAATATCCAATCTCTTATAATACATCATCATTGTTTGCATCGTATGGCCAACAATTTCACATAATTCCATCGGTTCTACACCTTCTCTTCTTACCATATATGAAATAAAGTTTTTTCGAAGGTGGTGTGAGGAAGTTATATTTCTAAATTTCCAGCCTAATCCATTTTCTATTACTTCTGTATGTAAACCTTTTTTTCTTTTTCTTACCACTTTGGTAGTTCCTTTGTTTACCATCTTCAACTTGAATAGATTCAAATAATAGTTGGTTTGTAATGGTTGGTTTGGTTTCTTTTTGAAATTTGGTGAGGAAAACAAATAGTATGATTTAGGCCATAGATACATACAAACATCGATAATATTCGTTTCATATCGAAAGTCCTTCTTACCATCCTTAGTTTCAAACTCAACCTTATATCCTAATCCCTTTGGAGGTTTATGATGGAAGCTCCAAATCGTTTCATCAATAGGAACTATTCTATTTTTATGTTTAGAGTTAAGGATATAGAATAGATAAAGGTTTTTATCTTTTTTATCTTTTGTAAAATATGAACGCATATTTACATCTGTTACATTGGATTTTATCATATCCTCTTTACTTCTAAATGATTTTAGAATTTCCCCAATCCTAAAACCATATCTTAATTGTAATAAAGAAATAAAATAAACTATATCAACACCTATTGGATAATCAGATGGTTGATTTCTGTGAGGTTTCTTTCCTAATGTAGAATCTTCATCTACTTTCGGATTATAGGTTGTTCGTAGTTGTTCCGTTTCTCCTTTATGTTTACAAACAGATATCCATTTCTCTCTAACTATTTCAACACATTCCTTAACACACTTCAAATAATCTTCTTTATAGAACAATACCATATCATTCTTATCTTCAGGCGGTACATAATCTTTGTAATATTTCTTTATTAGTTCTATTTGAAAATCTACTGTAAATGGGTGATAATCGAACAATTCCAATCCATCTAATGATTTTTTTCTTACTAACCAATCACAAAAAAATCTAACACTCCTCAAATAATTCTTTGCGGTAGGCCTCCTAATAGTTTCACCTTTTTCAGAATTTAGGTATCCTTTTTTCTTACCGAACTCTAATGTATATTCCAAATAATCTTTCACAACAGTTGTTAACGATGAAGTAGGTACAACACTAATAGGGATTTTATTGGTTTTACAATATTCATAAAACCCTCTAATATGAATTAATCTATTCTTAACTGTAGTTTTATTTCTCTTTATTACTTTGATATTCTTATCATCTATTAACTTGAATTTCTTTATATCAAAATAATACCCTCCATCTGAGGAATGTTTTGTTATATACTCTAAAATGAATTCAGATAACAGATGAGAATTTTTAGTTTTGATTCTATAACCGGATTGGATTTTTATTTTAAGTTTTTCAAAAGCATACTGAAATGATGTTTGATTATATTCTATATCTTTTGGTTCAGTACTACATAGATATTTGAATCTACTTTTACCTTTTGATAAAACATAATACCAAAAGAATTTACCATTAACCTTTTTTATTATAAACGAACCCATCTTTTCGGGCGTATCAAAAATATCTTGGTTGGTTCTTATTAGAGCTTCCTCCAAAGATTTACTCCATCCATTGAGAGTTCTTAATTTATCTTGTGCCCATTTTGGAGTAATTCCCATCTATTTTTGTTGTTGGTAAAAACTCTAATTTAATGAAATTATATCAAAATTTGATAAAATTCAAAAGAAATTTGTTGGTAAATCGTTGGTAAATGAAATATTCAGTTTTTTAGAAATCTTTGTTATCCTCTGTTAAATAAGGATTTTGGAGGTAATTAACAACGACCATAAGAGTTTATGTAAAGCGATTTTTCCACTTTTTTAGAACTATCTTGATTTTTTAAAATTGTAGACTCACCATTATATAGGTATGGGTTTTTTTCTACTTTTTTTAAATCGTTACTCATTATCTATAATATAAATATAGTCTGCAAATATATTAAAAATACGCCAATTTGTCATGTTTTTTAGTATGATCTCATTAAATGCACGATTTTCATGTATTATATGGATATTAAAAAATTCTTCTACATTTGTACATCTTAATTAAAAAAAATGGCAAAGAATTTAGTAATAGTTGAGTCTCCAGCAAAAGCAAAAACAATAGAGAAATTTTTGGGAAATGATTTTAAGGTAGCTTCAAGTTTTGGTCACATATCTGATTTACCTTCTAAAGATCTTGGTGTAGATGTAGAGGGGGATTTTAAACCTAAATATGAAGTATCAAAAGATAAAAAGAGTGTAGTTAAGAACCTTAAAGATTTAGCTAATAAATCTGAAACAATATGGTTAGCTAGTGATGAGGACCGTGAGGGAGAGGCAATTGCATGGCATTTATTTAGACTATTAAAGCTAGAGGAAAGTAATACAAAACGTATTGTTTTTAATGAAATTACAAAATCTGCTATTCAAAAGGCAATTGATAATCCTAGATCAATAGATTACAATCTTGTTGATGCTCAACAGGCTAGAAGAGTTTTAGATAGAATTGTTGGATATGAATTATCACCAGTTTTATGGCGAAAAATTAAGAGCGGGCTGTCTGCAGGACGAGTTCAATCAGTATCAGTTAGATTAATAGTTGAAAAGGAAAGAGAGATTAAAGGCTTTAATTCTGAAAGTAGTTATAGGGTTGATGCTGAATTTATAACAAAAAATGGAAAAAATTTAAAGGCAAAACTTGAAAAAACATTTAATAATAAGGAGAGTGCTCAAAGTTTTTTAAAGAAAAATATAGATTCTAGTTTTTCAGTGGAAAGTTTAGAGAAAAAACCCTTAAAAAAATCTCCTTCTGCTCCATTTACTACTTCTACATTGCAACAGGAGGCATCTAGAAAATTGTATTTTTCTGTATCAAAGACAATGACTGTAGCACAAAGGTTATATGAGTCAGGCCTAATAACATATATGAGAACTGATAGCGTAAATCTTTCGAATTTAGCTAAGGATTCTGCTAAAGATCATATTGTAAAAAATTATGGAAATCAATATTCTAGCACAAAATCATATAAAACAAAGTCTAAAGGCGCACAGGATGCTCATGAAGCAATCAGACCAACAGACTTTTCAATGATAGGAGATAATATTGCAGATAATGATCAAAAAAGATTATATCAATTAATTTGGAAAAGAACTATTGCGTCTCAAATGACTGATGCTGCTTTAGAAAAAACAAATGTTAAAATAAAATCCTCTAATCATGAAATTTTATTTGCTTCAACGGGTCAAATAGTCAAATTTGACGGGTTTTTAAAAGTCTATTCTGAAGTAAAGGGCGATGAAGTCGAAGAAGATAATTCTATTTTACCTAAAGTTGATTTGAATGAAGATTTAAAGTTTACTTATATCAGGGCTAATCAGAGATTTTCTAGACCTCCATTTAGATATACGGAAGCATCATTAGTAAAAAAACTAGAAGATTTAGGAATTGGAAGGCCTTCAACTTACGCACCTACTATATCTACAATTCAAAATAGAGGATATGTAGAAAAAGGAACTGTAGAAGGAGAAAAAAGAGATTATATACAATTAATTCTAGAAAATAATAAAATTATTGAAAACACGCTACAGGAAAAAGTGGGTTCAGATAAGGGAAAATTAGTTCCAACAGATATAGGAATGATTGTAACGGACTTTTTAATAAATCATTTTGAAAACATTATGGATTATAATTTTACGGCTAGTGTTGAAAAAGATTTTGATAATATAGCCGATGGTAAACAAGAATGGACATCAATGATGAAGGAATTTTACAAAAAATTTCATCCTGTAGTAGAAGATGTGAGTAAAAATGCTGAAAGGGAATCGGGAAAAAGGATATTGGGAGTTCATCCTGAAAATAAAAAAGAAATAAGTGTTAGATTAGGAAAATTTGGACCAATGATTCAAATTGGGACTGTTGAGGATGAGGAAAAACCTGTTTTTGCAAGTTTGCCCCCTGAAATGCAGATTGAGTCAGTGACATTAGAGCAGGCGCTTGATTTGTTTTCCTTGCCTAGGGAATTAGGAGAGTATAATAACGAAGTCATTTTAGCTAACAATGGAAGGTATGGACCATATGTAAAATATGGGAAAAAATTTGTTTCAATCCCAAAAGGGAAGTCTCCATTGTCCATTTCAATTGAAGAAGCCGTGGAGTTTATAAAGATTAAGGAAAAATCAGAAGCACCAATATATAATTATGAGGGATTAGATGTACAAAAAGGTAAAGGGAAGTTTGGGCCATTTATTAAGTGGAATAATATGTTTATCAACGTTGGAAAAAAATATGATTGGGATAACTTATCTGAAAATGACATTATTGAGCTTATTGAGGATAAAAAGAAAAAAGAAAAGGAGAAGCTTATTCATAACTGGTCAGATGAAAATATAAGAGTTGAAAAGGGGAAATGGGGTAAAATATATATTATTAAGGGAAAAATTAGAAAAGAATTATCTAAATCGATTGATCCAAAAGAATTAACTCTTGATGATGCTATAAAAATACTAGATAATAAAAAAGAATAGATTAATTTAGCCCTATAATGGATCCCAACTTTTTAACCTCTGTTCAAGACAATATTTTAACGCCTGTTGAGGATCATATACTTTCTCATAATAAGATAATTTCAGCATTAATTTTAGGTAATAAAATAAGTGTTCATACAAAAGAAAATGGCGTCCCCAATATTGACAAAGTTGATATTGCTATTATTGGTGTTCCAGAGAATAGAAATGATATTAATTATATAGGAGAAGATATAAATCTTGGTGAAATAAGAAAATCTTTTTATTCATTATATCCAGGAAATTGGTCTATTAAAATTGCTGATTTTGGCGATATTAATCCAGGCGAAACCGTTGATGATACTTATGAGATCGTAAGATCAATTATTTCATATTTTATCAAAAATGATGTTATTCCAGTTATTATTGGTGGAAGTCAGGATTTAACCTATGCAAACTACAGAGCTTATGATGATTTTAAGAAAACAATAAATATAGTTAATGTTGATTCTAACTTTGATTTAGGAGATTCGTCAAAACCCATAAAAAACAATAGTTACCTTGGAAAGATAATTTTGGAGGAGCCACATAATCTTTTTAACTATACTACATTAGGATATCAAACATATTATAATCCTCAAATTGAGATAGATTTGATGGAAAAACTATATTTTGAAGCCTATAGATTAGGTGAGGTGTGTAATAATATCACTTCAGCTGAACCTGTAATGAGAGATGCGGATATAGTAACCATAGATCTTAGGTGTATTAAATCCTCTGAACTAAGTTCAAGACAAAAATTATCTCCAAATGGTTTTGATGGTAAGGAAATTTGCTCAATAAGCAGATATGCAGGGATTAGTAATAAGGTTTCCTCATTTGGAATTTTTGAGTATAGATCATCTAATGAAGATGAAATTACTGAGATGTTAATAGCACAAATATTGTGGTATTTTATAGAAGGAGTTAACTGTAGAATTATAGATAATGATTTTACAAACATTGCTAGTTTTCAAAAATTCATGGTGGAAGTTGATAAATATGAACTAATTTTTTACAAGAGCATAAAGACCGCTAGATGGTGGATTGAGATACCAAATTCTTCAAATAAAAATAATAAACTAAAAGAACATTCGTTATTATCCTGTACGCATGATGATTATCAGAATGCAAATGATGGAATTATACCAGAGAGATGGTACAAAGCTCATAAAAAAAATATTATATAGCAGATTAAAACAAAAAAAGATAGAAATTACAATGTCTATTATTTAGGTATATTTTATTTTTCTTATTCATATAAATTTGTTTTTTTGCATAAATAGGGGTAAGTTTACCCACTTTTTTAACTGTTAAAACAAGTAGAAAAATGAGGAAATTATTAGCGATTTGTTTATTATTTGTGTTTGCTTTAAGTTGTGGATCCAAAGGAAATCAAGCTGTTACTGGCAAGAAGTCTAAAGGGGAGCTAGTTGGAGTAAAGGGTAAAAAATACTTTCCTGAAAAACCATTCGGAATGGTTTTAATTCCTGGAGGCGCCTATATTATGGGTAAATCTGATGATGATCTTCCTGCACTGGAGGATGCCCCTACAAAAACTGTTACTGTTAGATCTTTCTATATGGATGAAACAGAGGTCACAAATGCTGAATATAGGCAATTTGTTTACTGGGTAAGAGATTCAGTGATTAGAACAGCTCTTGCTAACAGAGCTGAAGATGTAACTAGTGGAGAACCTATAGAGGGTGGTGGTGATGGAATTACCCAATTTGCATATATTGATGCAGACACTTCTGGTTTAAGTGTATATGATAAATATATGAAGGATGTATATGAAAAAAGAAAGCTGAATTGGGATGTTGATTTAATTTTTGAAAGAAGTGAATATCCAGACGAAGATTATTTAGAAGTAATGGAGAATTTTTTCATTCCTGAGGATGAAGTTTTTAACGATGTAAGGACATGGGATGTTACAAATTTTAAGTTTGCCTATTTAGACAGCAGGGTTCAGGAGTATTTAGACGAAAAACGAATATTAATTGAAGCACTTGCAAATGATGAGATAGCTCCAATATATAATCCATCGGACAAGCAACTAGAAGAAGAATTTCCTGGCTTTAAAAGATCTAATTTTATAACTAGAGAAACACTTGAAATTTACCCTGACACAACAGTTTGGATTACTGATTTTAAATATTCTTATAATGAGCCAATGCATAATGATTATTTTTGGCATGATGCATACAGTACTTATCCTGTGGTTGGTATTACTTGGAAACAGGCAAATGCATTTTGTCAATGGAGAACAAACACTAAAAATGCTTATCAAAGAACAAAAAAGAAAAAAAGTTTAGTCCCAGAATTTAGATTGCCAACTGAGGCAGAATGGGAATACGCTGCAAGAGGAGGTCTTCAAAGCGCTATGTATCCATGGGGAGGTCCTTATACGAAGAATGATAGGGGTTGCTTTATGGCAAACTTTAAGCCTATGAGAGGTGACTATGCAGTAGATCAGGCATTATACACCGTAGAAGCTAATGCATATGATCCAAATGGATATAATTTGTTTAATATGGCAGGTAATGTGGCTGAATGGGTTGCTTCGTCATATGAACAAGATGCTTATGAATTTTCAGCCTCTATGAATCCAAATGTAAATAATCTTTATAATGAAAAGAAAGTCATTAGAGGTGGTTCTTGGAAAGATGTAAAATATTTTTTACAAGTAAGTTCAAGAGATTATGAATATGAAAATCAACCAAGAAGTTATATTGGCTTTAGGACAGTTCATGATTATTTAGGAGCGGATATGACTGCTAATGCAATGACCAATAGCACTACAAAAAAAAGAAACAATAAAAGAAGTACATTAAAATAATAAATTAAACATAACAACAAATTAAAAATTAGAAATTATGGCATTAAAATTAAGTAAAAACGCAATGAATATGGCTTACGGCCTTGGAGCATCAGTAGTAATTATTGGGGCTTTGATGAAAATTATTCACCAAGATTTAGGACCAATTACTGGAAATACTATGTTGACAATAGGTCTTGTAACAGAGGCATTAATATTTGCTATGTCAGCATTTGACCCACCAGCAGAAGATTATGCTTGGGAAGAAGTTTATCCTGAGCTAGCTGGAGGTAAATCTGGTTCTGGTGACAAAAAGAGCCCAAAGGCTATGATGAGCGAACATATTGCAGATATGATTAAAAAAGCTGAGCTAGACCAGAGTGTTGTAAATGGTTTAACTCAAAGTATTAAAGATTTTGAAGCATCTGCAAAAGCGGGAGCAAATAATGCAGGAGAATTAGCAAGAATCAACAAAGAATTCGCTGAAAATGCAAATAAGCTAACATCTCAAATGGAATCACTGGCTAACAATCTAGAATCTTTAAACAGTGTATATGGAGGAGTCCTTAGCGCTATGAACAAAAAGTAACAAAAGAAAACTTTGTTAAATAATATTAATTTTTAAAAAATAAAATTATGGCAAGTGGTAAAGAAACTCCAAGGCAGAAGATGATTAACCTTATGTATTTAGTATTTATAGCAATGCTTGCTTTAAATATGTCAAAAGAAGTATTAACAACTTTTGGAGAAATAGATGCAAAGGTTAGTAAGTCTACTACCAATATTAAAGCTAAAAACTCTTCTGATCTAGAAGATCTAGCAAAAGATGCACAAACTGATGCATCAAATTGGGCTGAAGCATATGAGATGGTAGATCAAATATCATCTTTAGCAAATGAATTGGATTCATATATTAATAGTGAGGTTAAATTTCCTATTGTAATGAAGGAAGATAAATATGACAAAAACAGAGACGGAAACACAAAGGATTTAATACCTGATTATGAACAAATGGATAATGCAAAAGAATACGATGAACTATTTTTTGATGGCGATAAATTCACCGCTACTGGAGATAGTTTACTAATGTATATTGATAGATTTAGAGAAGGATCTATTACTGCATTAGACAGTCTAAAGGAAGGAATACAACCAGAGAGTGTAAAAGATGAAATTAAAGCATTAATTACTGAAAAATTCTCAAGTAATAATGTAATTGATGGTAAAGGAATAGAAAAATCCTGGTTAGAATACAATTATATGCATTTCCCTCAGATAGCATCTACTACAAAATTAACATTGATGCAAGAAAATGCACAGAATATTGTTGCTAGATTAATTGCTGCAATAAGGGGAGAGACATTAACTGAAATAACTAAAGCAAATAAACAAACAGCATTTGCACAAGGAGTAGATGTATTTTTTACAGGACAAAAATTAGATGGGAAAGTTGTTTTAGGAAAGTATGATGATAATTTATTTGCTAATAGAGTAACTATTAATGGAAAAGAATATATGGGACCTGATGTAATGGAAGGCGGACAAGTTGATCTTGAGAAAGTAGGCATTAATGTTGGAGGAACACCAGGTGAGAAATCATTAAAGGTAAAATTTGAATTTGACAGATTTGAAAACAAAAAAGATACTACCTATGTTGTTGAAATGGATCACAAATATGCTGTTGTTCCATCATTAGCAAATATTAGTAATCCTGACATGTATGTAGTATACAAGGATTTAGAAAACACTTTAAATATATCTATGGCAGGTGTTGCAGATAATAAACTGCAAATATTACAGCCTAAATCACTTAAAAAGAAATCTGATGGTGTTTATGTAATGAAGGGAGAAAAAGGTAAAAAGAATAAATCTGGAGATAATGTAGTTGATATACTTGTTGGAGTTAAAGGAACTAATGTTACAAGTAAGGTTACATTTGAAGTTCTAAATATTCCTGATCCAGTTGCTTCATTTAATGGAAAGCCAAGAGTGACTAAGTCTTCTAGAAAGCGTATAGCAACTAGTAAAATTCAGGCATCATTTGCTGATCCAAAATTAGCAAAGGCATTAAAACTTGATATTGAAAGTTTTGTAGTTAAAATAGGTACTGCTCAGAAAAAAGTAACTGGTAGCTCCTCTTTTCCTAAATCTATTAGAGATGCAATAGTAAAAAATGCAAGAAAAAATTCAGTAATAACTATTAAAGATATTGTTTGTACTTCAAAAAAGTATCCGAAGAAAAACTTTCTTCCTTTACCAATATCTATGGAGGTTGTTGATTAATTATATGATATGAAAATTAATAACATTGTCTACATATTTGTTTTTCTATTTTGCTCAAATGCAGTCTATTCTCAGTATAGATCTGGAATAAGTAACTTGTTGAATGCAAAAGATCCTAAGGATGTTGGGATAAGAACTGCTCAGCAGATTATTGCAGATGAACAGAATCCATTAGAATATGGAATAGTTGAAGACAAGGATATTCTTTGGTCTACAATGATTTGGGAAGTGATAGACCTTGATGAAAGAATTAATTTCCCATTATTATATCCAGTGGATACTACTGTAGTAGGTCCAGAGAGAAGACCAATGATTTGGTGGTTAAAGCAAGAGATTACTAAAGGAAAGTTGGATGTATATGATCCCGAATCAGAAGATGGGGAATTTCGTAGAAAATTAACAGATCCGATGGAACTAGAAAACATTTGGAGAAAACAATCAGTTTTAGAAGCAGGAAAAGTTACTATTGAAGATTTTCAATCTTTTATTGATGAAGATGTTTTGACAAAAGAATTTGATAGGTTTGGATTTGTTCCTTATGAGTATTATGATGTTGAAAGAGAAGAGCTTGTTGTTCTTTCAGAAGAACAGAAAGCTGAAATTGCAGCTGATTCAATAGGAACAGTTTTCCCTTATACAATTAAAAATCCACAAGATCTAAATTTTAATGTTTATGCGGATTCAGTTATATCTTTTGAACTATACAATGGATTCAGACAGGATATTCCTGTTAGAAAGGTAATGCCTGGTTATGAAAAATCAGATCTTGAACCTGAAGAAATCACAGATATTAGAAGAATTTGTTTACAGCTAATTAGAGATTTTTGGATAGAGGACACACATTTTATCTGGGAAGATCTTAAATTTAGTCAAGTTAAAAAGTGGCTAGTTAAGGGATTATGGTATTTTGATAAAAAATATAGTGAATTAATATATAGACCCATAGGTCTTGCTCCAGTAGCAACAGAGATTAAAACCTTTGAAGAAATTGAAGCAGAACAAGTAGCTGGTGGTGGAGATGATTTTGGTGGTGGAGACGATTCTGATCCATTTGCTAGCGGATCAGATGATTCTGACCCATTTGCTAGTAATACTACTGATGACACTGTTGCCGACACAACTGATGACACAGACACTGATGATTCTTTTGACGACCCATTTGGTGGAGATGATGCATTTGGAGATGATAGTTTTGGAGGTTCTACACAAGATATTGAGGAAGCAATTCCTTTATTTTGGGTATACTATCCTCATGCAAGGAGTATTCTAAAGAAAGGAAAAATATTTAATGATAAAAATACTTCTGCTAGTAAATCGTTTGATGATATTATTAATTCAAGAAGGTATAATGCAGTAATATACAAGGAAGAAAATGTATATGAAAATAGATATATTAGAGACTACATTCCTAATAATGCATTTATGAGATTACTTGAATCAGAGAGAATTAAAGAAAAAGTAAGAAATTTTGAACATGACATGTGGAGTTGGTAATTTCATAAAATGTAAAAATATACTAAAGCGTTTAATCTAGGTTAGACGCTTTTTTTATTCATTAAATTGTAAAACCATTGTAGAAATTAAAAAGGGTTGTATATTTGTAGACTCACATCGCGGGATAGAGCAGTAGGTAGCTCGTTGGGCTCATAACCCAAAGGTCGCAGGTTCGAGTCCTGCTCCCGCTACTAAAACAATAAAACGGTTATACTTTTATAAAGTGTAACCGTTTTTACTTTTTATTTCATTAGCACAAAAGATTATCCACAAGACAAAAACCAATTCTATCATTCTTTGATATAGTCCAATATATTCAGAAGTCAAGTCTGAACTTATCACACATACTAAAAGAAAACTGACTATTCCAAGTAAAATCGATTGCATAGAGAAACTATAATAGGTTGATTTTTTCAATCCTAATCCAATTAAAATCATTAAAAAAGGAACAAATAGATACGTTAATAATCCTGTAAAATTATGAATTAGTTGCGAAAAACTTGGATCAATTAACGCCTTATTACATCCACTATCACATGGAAATATTCCAACAACTAATGTGGCTAGCCCATAAAATATTCCGATTCCGTAAAATCCTATTTTGATTAATATGGAAGGTTGAAAATATTTAACTCCAAGAAAGCAAAATAAGGTAATCAGAATACCGCTTGGGATGTAACCAAATATTCTTAAAATTATTCCATATTCAGTGTCAATTGCATATGATTCACTTATTAATTGACTTGCCATATTATAATTTTCAATTAAAATACCACCTAAAACAGAGGAAACAACAAAAAGACTAACTCCTATGATTCCAATTAAAAAAGTTGTTTTATTGTTCATTGATTTTTTTAAATTAATTCTATCAAAAATAGTGTTTTAAAAATAATCTTTGGACACAAGTTTTCCGATTAAATAGTTTGTTAATTCAAAATCTCTTGGCGTAAAATAAATGTTCGATATTTGGATAGAGTTATCTACTAAAACAATAAAATGGTTATACTTTTATAAAGTGTAGCCGTTTTTTAATTCCTTAAATATCACCCTTCAAACATCTTGTGAAAAAAGGAAAATCATCTGTAACTACGTAGTAATAGATACCTTCAGGAAATTCTGGTGTTACACCATAGCGTCCATTACATTGATCTAAATCACCTAGTCCGTCAACATATTCATAATCTTGTGTGAATGCTCCCATTTGAATAGGTATATTTGGATTAGTTGTCCCTTGACCAGGACCTCCAACTAAAGCGGTCAATGTACTTGGTCGATTGGGGTCAGGTTGACTTTTCAATCTATAGCTCGGTTGTAACGTTTTAACTTGACTAGTAGAATCATCAGCATTTGAATAACCATATCTTGCATACACAGGAAAACCATCTGATGCCCACCCTACGATGGTCATACCCTGATTATCTCCCAAAAAATCAATAAGTAATTCAGGGATACCATGGTAATGATATTCCCCATTAGGTTGAACATGAGCATGGTTCATATCATCTCCAAAATTAAAAGTGTCGTGCCCTAATGCTTCAATATTCCAATTCCCTTGACATTGTGCTAAACAACACTCACCCTCATCATTACATTTCCCTGCAGTTGCAGGATCAAATTTGACACTATTTAAAGCATAAGCAATAGCCGAACCAGGACCACCTACTTCTAATCCACTTTCAGAAACTATTATAGGGCAAAGTGTAAAACTCTCATTTACAGTTTGTTCACTTATAGTGTTTGGATTACCGTTGTTTGGAAATGTTCCAACCTCATGATTTGGAATTCCATTTCCATTTAGAATTCTGTCATACCCATCAGATGACCAGGAATATCTGCTATAATTGTTAATTGATTCATCATCATTGTAGATTTCTTCATTAATATCAACTAATATACCAGCAGTCGAATAATCTCCTGAACAATCAATATTATTTTGTTCTTGGGAATCTTCTTTTGTACTGCACGAAAAAGAAATAATTAGAATTAGTAAAATGATTTTTTTCATTATTCATTTATAAACTCCTCAAAGGATTTTAAACTTAAGCCCTCTATTTTAACTTTCTTCTTAAGTTTATTAAACTTTGTTTTAGCCATGTTAAATTCACTTTCAATTAAGCTTAAATTATCAAGTTCATTATCTGAAGGCTTATCATAACTTGATGCTATTTTACTATATAAATCTGCCATTTTCTCTCTAAGTTGTTTTTTAGCCGTTCCTACATAATTATCCCCAGTTGTTATTACAAGAGTTTCTTTTAAGTCGTTTAATTTGGAAACAGTCTTTTTATTAGTGTTTTCATCTTCTACAATAGCATCTAACTTATAAACTAAGTATGCTAATCCTTGAACCATATTGTACATTTTCATGACAACTTCATATTGCATCTTTCTTTCATTAGGATTTAGACCAGTTTTTTTATCATACTCTACATTGAATACTTTCTCATAAGTATCTCTACCTTTCTTAATCACTGCTTTATAAGTTCCAGCGGCAACTCTTGGAGATGTAAATCCTCCAAAACTAAATGTTTTCCCTTTTGCAATTTTTGGTTGCTTGATGGTATAATTCCAGTTTACTATATTTATTCCTTTTGATTTCCCAGCACCAAGTTTAGCAAGTAAATTACCATCCATGTCTTGAATTTCAAAAGTCATTTTACCAAACGTATGTCTTTTGGGAAGAAGATATTTTATTTCACAATCAAAAGAAGGGTTTTCTCCAACAAATTGTGTTTCCCTGCCAAAATTATCTGCAAATCCACTGTAATCATTCATAGTGTAGGTGTCTTCACTGAAAAAATGCAACTTACTAGAAAGTGTCTCAGGTTTTATTTCTCTTAGAGGTGATATGTCATCAATTATAATTACACCTCTTCCATGAGTTCCCATCACAAGATCATTTGTCTGTTTTTGTAGATCAATAAAATGAACTGCTACGGATGGCATATTTTTAGTAAATTTTGCCCAATTTTCACCTCCATCTACAGTTATATATAAACCAAATTCAGTTCCTAAAAAAAGTAAATCAGAATTAACATAATCTTCCTGAATATTTCTTACAAATCCATAAACATCTTGAGATGGAATTATGTTTTTCCAAGTCTTACCAAGATCTGTAGTTTTATAGGCATATGGAGTCATGTCACCAGATGTATGTCCATCAAAAACTACATATGCTGTATTTGAATCATGTGAGCTTGCCTCAATATGATAAACCCATGTATTTTTTGGAACTCCTTGAACATTAGAAATAGTATTTTCCCATGTTTTACCTCCATCGGTTGTCACTTGTATATTACCATCATCTGTTCCTACCCATATAATATTTTCATTCAGTGGAGATTCTGCAATTGTAAAAATAGTGGTATGGTTTTCAGCTCCAGAATTATCCATTGATAAACCGCCAGAATCTTCTTGATTCTGTTTTTCAGAATTATTAGTTGTTAAATCAGGAGATATAATTTCCCAGTCGTCTCCCATATCTTCTGATTTATGTAAATATTGACTACCAATATAAAGTCTATTAGGCTTATTAGAACTAGTTGCAATAGGAGCATTCCAATTAAATCTATAATCTTCATAACCACTTACAGCAAGAGGCTGTATAGTCTTTACTAGATTATTATCAGCATCATATCTCCAAACATTTTCAGCTCCTTGCATTTCAGAATAAATAATATTTTTTGCTGGATGTCTAAGCACTCTAAAACCATCACCTTGCCCTACGGGATTCCACTCTTTAGCAGTTATTCCCCCTGGTGCAAATGATGGCCCATACCATGATCCATTATCTTGTAGTCCGCCATAAACATTATAGGGAGTCTCATTGTCAATACTAATATGATAAAATTGAGATAGAGGCAGGTTTTCAACTATTTCCATTGTTGTCCCCTTATTCCAAGATCTGTATACACCTCCATCAGTTCCTACATATAAAACATCTGAATTATTAATATCAAAAACTGCATCATGAATATCACTATGCATGAATCCTAAATCTTTAAAAGTTTCTCCTCCATCTTTTGAGATAGATCCAGATAGTCCTCCTTTAATAATAATGTTTTCATCCCTAGGGTCTACAACTATTCTGGAGAAATAAAAAGGCCTTACCGTGATTCCAAAATCATTATTCATTTGTTTCCAGCTATCACCTGCATCAACACTCTTGTATATTCCTTTCTTTTCATTTTTTTCTGCTTCTATTACAGTATATATTACTTCTGGATTTGAATTAGCAACTGCAATTGCAAGTCTTCCTAAATTCCCTTCAGGAAATCCATTATGAATTTTTTTCCAGTTTACTCCTCCATCAATTGATTTGTATAAAGCACTATTCTCTCCTCCAGAATTAAACGACCAGCCTGTTCTTCTAAATTCCCACATGGAGGCATATATAATATTTGGATCATTAGGATTGATTGCTAGATCTGCACATCCTGTTGATTGATTCACATATAGTATTTGCTTCCATGTTAATCCACCATCAGTTGATTTATAGACTCCTCTATCCTGACTATCAGACCAGAGAGCACCTAATACACCAACAATAATTTCTTTTGAATTATTTGGGTTAACAATAATATTTGCAATTCTCTCAGATTTTTCAAATCCAATTTTTTTCCAATTATTTCCACCATCAACCGACTTGTATAATCCATCCCCTACTGAAACACTATTTCTAGGCCATGTTTCTCCCGTTCCAACATATATAGTGTTGTCAGGATCATTAGGATCAATTTCTATAGCTCCAATTGATTGACAAAATTCATCAAATATTGGATTAAATGTAGTTCCTGCATCATTTGATTTCCAAACACCTCCACCTGCAGCTCCAGCATAAATTATTTTTGGATCTGTTGGATGATTTTCCAGATCATTAATTCTACCACTCATCACTGCTGGACCAATATGTCTAGCTCTTAGATCACCAAATAAGTTTTCTAATTTAATGTTTGATTGACTGTATGATGTATTTTGAAATAAAAAAATAGCTATGCAAACTAAAAATATCTTTTTCATAGTTTATTGAATTGAATGAGAATGTATTTGTTTAATTAGTTTTCTTCTGGAGTTTCTTCTTCAGGAAATGCGAATTCACTATCATCTACTGTTGGATTAATCTCAATACTGTCCATTGTTATTGGAGCGCCTGGTTGACCTTTTACTCCCTGTGTCATTGAATAAGGCATGTATACATCACCTGCTTCTTGATAATCACTCATTTTAACTTCAGAAACCATTCCTTTTCCAGGTCCTTCCATAATTTCTTCTTGAACTTGAATAGGAACAAAATTTTCATTGTCAAAAAAGTAGTATGATACACTAGGAACTTCCTTGCCTTCAATAATATTTGGTGTAGTAGTTAGTTTAATTTTAAATGTTTCTGCACCATCAACAGTTTCAGTCCCCATTAGTTCAGCTGTATATCCTTTTTCTTTATAGTTTAAAAATGGATCAGGAAATTGATTCATTTCATTTTTAAGCATATTTATTGCCTCTTCATCACTTTTTTCAGCTTTCTGAGTCATGAAATTTGTGCTCCAAAGAACCTCTCCATCAAACACTCCTTGTTTGATTGACTGACCTTGAAAATTAATCGTTGTCATCATTTTACCACTCTTTAACTGAACGATTTCAATAGGAATTTCCATTCCACCTTGGTTAACTTTAGCACTCATCTTAACACCTTCAATTTTCTCCCAATTTTCCACTCCTCCAGTATTTTCAAAATAGTTACTAATTATTTCATCAACTGTTTGCGCGTTTATTGAGTAAGAACAAACTAAGGCGATTAAAACTAATATTCTTTTAAGCATTTTCATTTTCTTTTATTTTAAATAATTTATAGGTCCCAATTTACAGATTCCATTATAATATATAAAGAATTAAAAGTTAAATTTGTTATAAATAAAATAAGCAATTCATTATGAAAAGTGAAGTCAGAGTTTTTTCACCAGGAACAGTTTCTAATGTTGCTTGTGGGTTTGATATTCTTGGATTCCCTTTGGAGTCTATTGGAGATGAAATGATTGTTAGAAAAACAACTGAAAAGGGTATAAAAATTAAGAACTTTTCTGATTATAAACTTCCTTTAGATATTTCTAAAAATGCGGCATCAGTTTCTGCATTGGCGCTAATTGATAGTTTAAACCCAGATTTTGGTTTTGAAATTGAAATAATAAAAAAAATAAAACCTGGTAGTGGAATTGGTAGTAGTGGTGCAAGCGCATCGGGTTGTGTATTTGCTATAAATAAATTAATGGGAGACCCGTTTACCATTGCAGATCTAATAAAGTTTGCAATGAAGGATATGGAGAATGATGGTATGTTTGAGCATCCAGACAATATTGCTCCCGCATTATTGGGAGGGTTTGTTTTAGTTAAAAGTCTTTCTCCTTTAGAAATAATAAAAATACCAACTCCAGATGATTTATACTGCACCGTAATTCACCCTCACATTGAAATAAAAACTGCTTACTCAAGAAGTATATTGCCAAAGGATGTAAGTTTAGTAAATGCTACAAAGCAGATAGCAAATTTTGGGAGTCTTATACACAGTTTGCATGTTAGTGATTATGATTTAATCAAAACATCTCTGAATGATCATTTAATTGAAAAACACCGCAGTAAGCTCATACCTAATTTTTATGAGGTTAAATCAGCAGCTTTAGAGGCAGGAGCTTTAGGGTGTTCAATCTCAGGATCAGGTCCTTCAATTTTTGCTTTGAGTCAAGGAATTGATAGATCTATGGAAGTTGAACAAGCTATGAATAAAGTATATTCAGGAACTTCAATAGAATTTTCAACACATGTTTCAAAAATAGGGGATCAAGGAGTTAAGCTAATTTAAAATATTCATGAACAATAAACTCTAAAATTTCAATTCCATTCTTTCAGACCTATATAAAACATCTGATTGTCCCCAACCAGGCTTGTTTAAATCTCTATTGACATTTTTAAAAAATATGGTTGCTTCAAAAACTTCTTTATTATTCTCAGTTGAGACTTCAACAACTTTAGCTCTATGAACATTTCTAGGGCTTATAAAACCTGAAGTAACTAATATATTTTTTGCTTCAGGAAGTAAATCTACATCACTAACAATTCCTGAGAAAAAATCAAAGCCTCTTGCTTTCCCATATTCCCATACTTGTTTAAAAGTTTTATTTTTTTCATTCACTTGGTACTCTACAGCTCTAGAATACTTATTGTCATTACCGTAATTTCTATAAGGGCCATTATCAAAGACAATAATATTCCCGTTAGGCATAAGATAAGGCGCATGAGGCCCCCATGGAAAATCAAAATCTTCAGCACTTTTTATGCCATTTTGAATATCCTTATTATATGGTTTTCCTTCTTGATTAATGGCAGTAAGTAAATAAGGTTTTGTATCATAGCCCTTTCCTTTTCTACCTGATTTACCCCAATTTTTTTTAGGAGACATAATCCACTTTAATTTATCATCCCATGTTACTTTAATTAATCCTTGGTTTCTTCCAGAAACAATAATTGTACTATCTCTTTCATCAAACTCTAAAGAATTCATATGCAGCCAATCTCCATTTGTAAAAACATTTTGAGCTTGATTTATGCTCACACGTCTATCAACATCTAAATGCTTTGCTAAATCCCATTCCTTTATGACTTTAGACTGTTTTCTATCAAAATGTATCATGAAATCACTGTCAGACAATATAATTTCACCACCACTTTCTATATACGCATCCCTTGTTCCAACGCATAGTAATAAATCACCATTAGGTAATTCTAGCACATCATGGTGGATACCATAGTTGCTATTTATTTCTGTTATATTAAGTAATTTACCAATCATATCTAACTCATATATAGTATTCCTTCCTGCAACTAAAATATTACCATTTTTAACTTTTTGAAATGGTCCAGCCATAGCTTTATGAAAACTTAAATCTAAATACCATCTTATTTGACCATTATCATCAAAAATTATTGGAACTGATCGAAATTTACCAAAGTTTGCAAAATGAATATCCAGTGCATGCATACCTGGCTCCATTTTTTCTTTTTCAATTTTATTTATTCCAATTTCTGGGAAAAAACTTGGCACTTCTGAAGTCTGAATTTCAATCATTTCTACTTGTTTACCACCATCATAATTAAGAGTTACTTCAACTTTGTTAAGTTTATTAGGATAAAGTCCTAAAACAGGTATATTTAAACTTGTATTTGATTCTTCAAAAGATTGTTCTACTGGAATGTCACCTAAAACCTTTATCGATGCTTGGACGGGCACTTCAGAGGTAATATTTAACATTGCTGTTAGTGGCGCAATTTGATTAGGATTTAAAGTAGTTTCTATAGTATAATCTAACTTCGAATTACAGCCAGTCAGAAAAAACGAAAGACAAACTAAATAAAGTAGTGCGCTTTTAATTTGGTATATTTTAGTGTGCATATTTGATGTATTTTATATATACAATACACATTTATTTTCTCTCTCATTTCTGTTATTATTTAGATTAAAAAGATAATTAATACTTTTACCTGATGCATAAGTCTGGATTTGTAAATATTATTGGTAACCCTAATGTTGGAAAATCAACATTAATGAATTCTTTAATTGGCGAAAAACTTTCAATTATTACTTCAAAAGCTCAAACAACTAGGCATAGAATTTTAGGCTTAGTCAATGGTGATGATTTTCAAATAGTTTTATCTGACACGCCTGGAGTGATAAAGCCTAGTTATGATCTCCAATCTTCAATGATGGATTTTGTAAAAACTGCTATTAATGATGCTGATATTATTATTTATATGATAGAAGTTGGAGAATCAGGTTTAAAAGATGAAGATTTATATAATAAGATTAAATCTTCAACTCTTCCTTTGCTATTAGTTATTAATAAAATTGACTTGTCTAATCAAAATGAGTTAGAAGATCAAGTTGAAAAATGGAAAAACAAGCTTCCAAATGCTGAAATATTTCCGATTTCAGCTCTGGAAAAATTTCAGGTTGAAAGTCTTCTTAAAAGAATAATAGAAATATTGCCAGAGTCACCACCTTATTTTCCAAAAGATCAATTAACAGATAAGCCAGAAAGATTTTTTGTTAATGAAATTATTCGTGAGAAAATTCTATTAAATTATAAGAAAGAAATCCCTTATTCTGTTGAAATACTTACTGAAGAATTTAAAGAAGATGATAAAATAATTCGAATTAGATCTATAATAATGGTTGAGAGAAACAGTCAGAAAGGGATTATAATTGGACATAAGGGTAGTGCACTAAAGAAAATTGGAATTCAGGCACGAAAGGATTTAGAAGCTTTCTTTGGCAAACAAATTCATATAGAGCTATTTGTAAAGGTCAATAAAAACTGGAGAAGCAATCAAAATCAACTTAAGAGATTCGGTTATAAATAACATTAGTCATTTAAAATTCTTTTTTAGTAAAATCACGTACATAAAAATTTTGTATATTGATAATTAAGAACTATTTACTAATAATTCTTAATTATCAAATTGTTTAATTAAAAAAATGAAGAATGAAAAAAATATTTTTATTATTATGTCTAGTTGCATTTACTTTTAATGCGGTTGGTCAACAAATTTGGATGTCTGCTTATAAAGTAGATCCATCAAATACAAAACAGGCAAGAGAAGCAATAGCTGAAAAGACAAAAACATTCAATACTCTTGAAAGTGAACGATTAATATACACTTATGAAATTGTAGCTGGTGAAAGAGCTAATTATTTAGTTAGAGTAGGATTTGGCGAATCTTTAGCTCAACTTGATTCATGGGACAATGCAGGATATGATTATTGGATTGAAAATGTTTCGCCTTTAATATCAAATGTTGGGGGAACAGAATACATGCAATATTCAACTAATGCAAGTTTCGATGATGCTGTGGCTGGATCGAATAGAATTTCTAAGGTTTTGCACTATAATGTAAGCAGGAACGGTGGTCCAGATTTTTGGCAATTTAGAAGAAGAGTTGCAAAGGCTGCAGAAAAAGTTGGCAATGTGAGTTTAAATGTTTGGGCTGGATCATTGGGCGGGCCTAATGGTCATGTAATAGTGGGTTATGGCAGTAAAGATATGTCTGGAATTGACAATGAAACTGAAACATGGCCTAAGGTAATTCAGGCATACAAAGAGCTATATGGTGAAGAATCTTTTGAGACTGACCAAAAAGCTTTCAATGAGAGTCTAAATCCTTGGGGAAATTATTCTGAAATATGGAGATGGTTACCTGAATTAAGTTCGCCAGCAGTATCAATTAATTAATAACTTAAAAAAATAGAAAATGAAAAAAATAATTTTATTAGTTTTTGTTTTACCATTATTTGTTTTTTCTCAGAATAATCCAAATGCGGAATATTGGCAATTAAACAGATGGGAAGCAAAAGAAGGAATGGCAAAAGAATTTGAATCAGCTGTTTCTAAAAAAACTCAGAAATTTAATAACTCTGAAGAAACTGCAATTTTAACCTTTCAAATATCTACTGGACAAGATTCAGGAAAATACATGAGAGTAGTTGGACCAAAAACTGCAGATTTTTTTAATCAAAGTTTATCTGATTCAGATGAATATGCATATTGGGTGAAAAATGTTATGCCTTATGTAAAAGATCAAATGGGTAATGTAAGAACTGCAAGACTTGGAGATTTATCATATAATTGGGACAGTTCTGAAGCACCAAAAAAGTATGTCAAATTTACAACTGTCAGATTAAAATCTGAAGATTCACGTGATTGGTTTGATTTTATGAGAAGGGATGCAAAACTTAAGAGAGACAATGGTTATACTGGAATAAGAGGTGTATTTTATGTTGTTTCTGGTAGTCAATGGGAAATTCATGTAGTTGAACCTTATGATTCACATGGAACTAGATTGGGGACATTTGAGAATGACTCATTTGATTATGAAGATAAATATAATGAAATGTTTGGTTGGAGAGCATTAGAATATGATAGAAGAAAAAGAAATGAGGCTATACGAGATTACGCAGGTGATGTTGTAGAAACATTAGAATTTAGACCTGAAATGTCTACTTCAAATCAATAATTTTATTCTTATATGATTTTAAAAGAGCAGCTTAATTTTAAGCTGCTCTTTTTTTTTAATATAATTTTACCATTACATTTGCACACATTTTAATATTATGAGCAATATAATAGCAATAGTAGGAAGGCCTAATGTTGGGAAGTCAACATTGTTTAACAGAATTGTAAAGCAAAGGGAAGCTATTGTTGATTCAGTTAGTGGAGTTACTAGAGATAGACATTATGGCAAAGGTGATTGGAATGGAAAGGAATTTTCATTAATTGACACGGGAGGCTATGTTGTAGGGAGTGAAGATATATTTGAAGTGGAAATAGATAAACAAGTAGAATTAGCAATCGATGAATCTGATGTTATCATATTTATGGTTGATGTGGAAACTGGAGTAACATCTATGGATACAGACATTGCTAATATGCTTAGAAAAATTGATAAACCAGTTTATTTAGTAATTAATAAAGTAGATAATTCTGGCAGAATTAATGATGCTAGTGAATTTTTTGAATTAGGATTTGATAAATATTATCCTATTGCCAGTATTAATGGTTTTGGAACAGGCGATTTACTTGATGCTGTTGTTAAAGATTTTTCTGATGATGTTGATCTTTCTGATAATTTACCAAAATTTGCTGTTGTTGGCAGACCCAATGCTGGAAAATCATCATTTATTAATGCTTTGATAGGTGAAGAAAGAAATATTGTAACTGAAATTCCTGGAACCACTAGAGATTCAATTCATACAAGATATAACAGATTTGGATTTGAGTTTAATTTGATTGATACAGCAGGTATTAGAAGGAAATCTAAGGTAAAAGAAAATCTTGAATTTTACTCTGTAATGCGGAGTGTTAGAGCAATAGAATATTCTGATGTTTGTTTGATAATTTATGATGTAAGTAGAGGATTTGATTCACAAGTAAAAAATATTTTTTGGCTTTGCGAAAGAAATAAAAAAGGAATTGTTATTATCGTCAATAAATGGGATTTAGTTGAAAAAGATGACAAATCAACTAAGAATTATGAATCTCAAATAAGAAAGGAAATTGAACCATTTGTTGATGTTCCAATTATTTTCACTTCCATAATTAACAAGCAGAGAATATTTAAGGCAATTGAGGCAGCTGTGACAGTATATAATAATAGATCAAAAAAAATAAAGACTAAGGAACTAAATGATGTTCTATTGCCAATAATCGCAAAATACCCACCTCCATCTAATAAAGGAAAATATGTTAAAATAAAGTACATTACTCAATTACCAACTTCACATCCTCAATTTGCATTTTTTTGCAATCTACCCCAATATATAAAAGAGCCCTATAAAAGATTTTTAGAAAACAAGATAAGAGAAAACTTTGATTTGAATGGAGCTCAAATTGATATATATATGAGAAAGAAATAGACTATAATTGCTCTTTTATCTTAATTAATCTAGATCGGATTTCTTTTAATTTATTTATAATTCCTAATGTGTCTAAAGACTTTTTTTTGTGCTCCTTTATATAAGTCTTTGCACCTTCAATAGTATACCCTCTTTCTTTAACTAAAAAATAGACATGTTTTAAATTTTCAATGTCTTGTATTGTAAATTTTCTATTACCCTTTGAATTTTTTTTTGGATTTAAAATGGAAAATTCTGTTTCCCAGAATCTAATTAATGAAGGGTTCACCTCAAATGCATCTGCAACTTCTCCAATCGAGTAATATCTTTTTTCAGGCAGATCAACTTTCATTAGTCAAGAGATTGATTTACAACAGAAGTTTGTTTTAACAGCTCATCAAATTCTCTAGCAGTTAAATTACCATAATAGAAATTAACAGGATTAATTCTTACTTTATCTTTAAAAATTTCATAATGAAGATGAGGAGCATTAGATCTTCCTGTGCTTCCAACATATCCTATTAAATCACCTCTTTTAACTTTTTGATATCTTTTTACATTGTATTTATAAAGATGGGCATATAAACTGGTATATCCATAACCGTGATCAATTCTAATATGTTTACCATATCCAGAAGACCTACTATCAACCCTTCTAACAATCCCATCGCCAGTTGCATAAACGGGTGTTCCTCTAGGAGCTGTAAAATCCATTCCAAAATGCATCTTTAGAACTTTTGTAAATGGATCAGTTCTTTTTCCATATCCTGATGCAATTCTAGTTAAATCATTATTATTAATAGGCTGTATTGCTGGAATTGACTTTAATAATTTTTCCTTTTTAGACGCAAGTTTGGTTATTTCATCCAGGGATTTAGACTGGATAATCATTCTTTTTTGAAGAATATCTATTCTTTTAGAACTTTCTTTGATTAAATAAGAGTAATCATACCCATCAAATTTATTATACCTATTCACACCACCTATACCGGCTTTTCTTTTATCTTCACTAATTGGGTTAGCTTCAAAATATATTCTGTAGATATTATTATCCCTTTCTTCAATATTTGATAATACATTTTCTGCATTTTCCATTGTTTTATTTAATACTTCAAATTGCATTTGTAAATTTTGAAGCTCTCTTGCTAAAGATTTTTCTCTTGGAGATTCAAAATATGTACTTCCAATTAGGATAAATAAAAACCCAAACAATGCAGATCCCAAAAGGTATACTGAAACGTATTTTAAAACAGTTGTTTTTGTTGTTTTAATTTTTTTATACGAAAGTGTTTCAGAATCGTAATAATATTTAACTTTAGGCATAATTTAAAATTGTACTTTTGTATACCCTTATGATTACAAAAATATTTAATGCAAATATAATAATAGTTTTAATTATGTGTAATTTAATCTAATTTATATCTGAAAAATGAATTCTCAAACTATAAGAAATAAGTTTTTAGATTTTTTTATTAGTAAAAATCACAAAATACACCCTTCTGCTCCTATTATTTCAAAGAATGACCCTAGTTTAATGTTTATTAATTCAGGGATGGCTCCGTTTAAGGAATTCTTTTTAGGTGAATCTGTCTCTAAAAATAGTAGAATTGCTAATAGTCAAAAATGTCTAAGAGTATCAGGTAAGCATAATGATTTAGAAGAAGTAGGAATAGACACATATCATCATACATTTTTTGAGATGCTAGGCAATTGGAGTTTTGGAGACTATTTTAAGCAAGAAGCAATTGAGTGGTCTTGGGAACTCTTAACAAAAGTATATAAGATTGATGCTGAAAATCTATATGTAACAATCTTTGCTGGATCCAATAAAGATGATGTTCCATTAGATACTGAAGCATTTGAAATATGGAAAAAAATAATACCAGTAGAGAGAATATTAAATTTTGGAAAGAAAGATAATTTTTGGGAAATGGGAGAACAAGGTCCTTGTGGTCCATGTAGTGAAATTCATATTGACTTAAGGAGTGAAGAAGAAAAGAAAAAAGTACCTGGAAGAAGTTTAGTTAATAAGGATCATCCCATGGTTGTTGAGCTTTGGAATTTAGTCTTTATTCAATACAACAGAAAGGCTAATGGTAAATTAGTGGATTTGCCTAAAAAACATATAGATACAGGAATGGGATTCGAGAGATTATGTATGGTTGTGCAAGGGGTGGATTCAAATTATTCAACTGATGTTTTTACTCCTATAATAAGAGAAATTGAGACAATTACTGGATTTGATTATGGAGAAGATAAAAATATAGATATAGCTATGAGAGTAATATCTGACCATTTAAGGGCAGTCACTTTCTCAATTTCTGATGGTCAGCTTCCAAGTAATACTGGAGCTGGTTATGTTATAAGACGTATTTTAAGAAGAGCTATTAGATATGCCTTTACTTTTTTAGAGAAAAAAGAACCTTTTATATACAGATTAGTTGGAGTTTTAGTTAAAAAAATGGGAGATTCATATCTAGAAATTAAATCTCAAAGGAAATTAATAGAGAATGTAATTAAAGAGGAGGAGAGTTCGTTTTTAAAGACATTAGACCAAGGATTGGTGCTTTTAGATGAAATAATTAATTCAAGTAAGAAAAAGATGATTTCTGGTGAAAAAGCATTTGAATTATATGACACATTTGGATTCCCTGTTGACTTGACTTCTTTAATATTAAATGAAAAAGGATTTAAACTGGATATAAAAGGATTTGAGAAGGAATTAGAAAACCAAAAAAATAGATCAAGAGCTGCTAGTGAAAAATCTGTTGATGATTGGGTAGTTTTAATTGATGATCCAGTTCAAGAATTTGTAGGATATGATTCATTAGATTCTAAAGTTAAATTAGTAAAATATAGAAAAGTAGTTTCTTCAAAGGATGGAGAATTGTATCAATTAGTTTTTAATTTAACACCTTTCTATGCTGAATCTGGAGGTCAAATTGGGGACAAAGGCTATTTAGAATCTCCTAATGGCGATATTATATACATAACTGATACTATCAAAGAAGGAAATTTATCTGTACATATTGTAAAAAACCTTCCAAAAAACATGTCAGAGACATTTAATGCTGTAGTTGATAAAAAGCAAAGATTTAGAACACAATGCAACCATACTGCAACCCACCTACTTCATCAAGCTTTAAGAGAAGTCCTTGGTGAACATGTACAACAAAAGGGTAGTAGGGTAAGCTCTGATCATTTGCGTTTTGATTTTTCACATTTTTCTAAAGTTAACATAGATCAATTAAGTGAGATTGAAAATTTTGTGAATTCAAGAATTGATGGTAAACTTGATTTGGAAGAACAGAGAAATGTCCCAATTGACAAAGCTATTTCTAATGGAGCTATTGCCTTATTTGATGAAAAATATGGTGATACCGTAAGAACTGTTAAATTTGGAAACTCTTATGAACTTTGTGGCGGAACACATGTAAGAAACACTTCAGATATATGGCAATTTAAAATAAAATCTGAGGGAGCAATTGCTTCAGGTATAAGAAGAATTGAAGCTATTACATTTGATTCAGTTAAAGAATATTATGCTGATAAAGAAACTGATTATAATAAGACTAAAAAATTATTAAATAATTCAGGAGATATTGTTAAATCTATTTCAGATTTAATTGATGAAAATAATAGATTAAGAAAAGAAAGAGATAAGTTTATAAAAGAGAAAACAAATTTTATAAAAGATGAAATTAAATCTGAGATAAAGGAAAAAAAGAGAATTAAATTTATTTCAAAAAATATTTCTTTAGATCCTTCTGCAATGAAAGATTTAATTTTTAGTCTAGGCAATGAATTAGATAATTTATTTGCTATTCTAATTTCTGAGTATAATTCTAAAGTATACATAAGTTGTTATATTTCAAAAGAACTTTCAGAAAGCAAAAACTATGATGCTCGTGAAGTAATCAATGAGTTATCAAAACATGTAAAGGCAAATGGTGGGGGACAAGCATTTTATGCTACTGCTGGAGGAGATTACTTAAAAGGAGTCGATAAGCTTTCTAAAGCATCCTCAAATTATCATAAAAATATTTAATAATTAATTTTATGGAATTTTCTAAGGATTTACTGTTAGAAATTCACAATAATATTAAACCCTTTATTAATAAAACTCCTGTATTGGAATATGATTTTATTAATGAGCTATGTGATTGTAATGTCTATTTTAAATGTGAAAATTTTCAAAAGACAGGATCTTTTAAAATTAGAGCAGCTTCAAATGCATTAAGATGTTTACCTAAAGAGTCTAAAGAAAAGGGAGTTATAACTCATTCATCAGGAAATTTTGCTCAAGGATTAGCATGCGCATCTAATCTTCAGGATATAAATGCTTATATAGTTATGCCAGAAAATGCTCCTGAATTTAAAAAACATTCTGTACTAAAATATGATATAAATTTGATTGAATGTGAATCAACTATTGAAGCTAGAGAAAAAACTACTTCAAAAATTTTAATAGAAAATGACTTACATTTTATACATCCGTCAAATGATCTTAATGTAATTTTAGGAAATTCAACAATAGGCACTGAATTGTTAGAAGAAATTCCAGATTTAGATTTTATTTTCTCTCCAATTGGAGGTGGAGGACTAATTTCAGGAATTGCTATTGCTTCAAATGTTTTTTCTAATAAATGTAAGGTAGTGGGTGTTGAGCCGAAACAAGTAGATGACGCTTACAGGTCTTTAAAGTCGGGTATCATTGAATACAACACAAACACAGACACCATTGCAGATGGATTAAGAACTAATTTAGGAGATATTAATTTCCCAATAATTAAGAAATTAATAAAAGATATTATCTGTGTCAGTGAAGATGAGATTATAAGTGCATTGAAAATTTTTATTGAAAGATTAGATGTTATTATTGAGCCTTCAAGTGCTGTAGCATTAGCTGGATTGATTAGAAAAAAAAAATATTATAAAAATAAAAAAATAGGTGTAGTTATTTCTGGCGGAAATGTAGATTTAAACGCTCTAAATATTTAACAGATTAGAGAAAGCCTTTTGCCATCTATGTTTTCTAATAAACCGACCTTGTTCTTTAGTAACAATTCTTTCTTTTCTTTTAATAATTGCATTAATATATCCAAAAAAAGCAAAAAATATCATTAGGAGTCTTCCAGTATTGATTGAAGTTTTTAATACAGAAACTATGCTTAAAAGCAAGCCAAATCTCATTTTATATAATGCTTCTCCTTGAAGAAATTTAGAATGATAACTATAGTTTGCTCCTGTGGGTTTTAGATGTTTAACTGCCAGTGACTTATCTGTTTTTATTTTCCAGTCATGATATTGCGCAATTAACACATCTACTGTGTCCCAGCCTATCGATTTTCTTAATCCTTGAATATCTTCAAAACATTTTTTTCTATAGGATTTGATTGGCCCTCTAACATGATTTTTTGATGAGATTTTTTCATATACCCATTTGTTTTTTTTCTTTATATATAGATTTCCTCCAGCTATTCCGACTTTTGGGTCAGTATTGAATATATTTATAATTGATTCAAGATAATTTTCAGGCAATATAATATCAGCATCAAATTTGCATATTATATCATAATTTGAATCAATTTTTTCTAAGCCTTTATAAAAAGTTCTAATTATTTTCTCTCCAGGAATATGCGCTTGATTTGATTTTATATTTATGTATTCAATCCATAAAAATTCTTTAGCATATTTTTTTAAAATAGTTTCTGAGTTATCACTTGAATTATCATTTACTAGTAAAAGTTTAGTTGGAAGCAAAGTCTGTTCTATTATGGATTCTATACATCTGTCAAGATGTTTTTCTTCGTTAAATACGGGAATTATAATGGTAATATTCATAGATTCAATCAGATTTTTTCTGCGTAGACTAAATAGTATCTATCAGTAAATAGTCTAAGCATTGGCCTTAAACCTATCTTTTTAACAGGATTTGTAAACTTTTTATAATCTACGATTTTCCAACCCGTATTATTTAGTAACCAATCAAATTGCCAATCTTCAAATTCATGAAAATGCCTATCTCTGTCATCATTACTGTTTTTATAAGCACCTGCAAACCATAATCTTAGAGGAATACTTGCTACAAGTTTTTTTGCTTTAATATCTTTCAGCACACTATAAGGATTTAGTAGGTGTTCAAAAATCTCAAATGCAGTGATGACCTCAGCATTTGAATTTTTTATAGTAGATCTGTCAATATCAAGATTTTCTCCAGAAGTATTATTTATATTATACCCATTTTTTTTTATTAATGATGAGAGTGGATTTTCAACTCCAAGATCTAAAATTAATTCGTCTTTTTCTATATGTTTTTGTAAAAACTCAAGTGTTATTTTAAATCTTTTATATGGAAAATTATCATTATACATTTATCAATTTTAATATTGATAAACCATTGCATTAATATGCATTCCAGCTCCAACACTAGCAAAAATTATAATATCACCAGAATTAAAAACATGATTATCTAATTTTTTTCTTCTAATTAAATCAAACATTGTGGGAATGGTTGCAACAGAGCTATTTCCAAAATATTTAACAGTTAATGGCATAATATCTTCATCAAATTCCATGTCATATAATTTATATAATCTTTTACCCATAGCTGTATCCATTTTTGCATTGGCTTGATGAAGTAATATTTTTTTAACATCTGATATTTTCACTCCAGCTTCATCAATACACATTTTTATTGCTTTTGGAACATTTGTTAGGGCAAATTCGTAGACTTTTCTACCATTCATTTTTATATATCTGGTATTATTTGATATTTCTTTATTTGATTTTCCATAAAATAAATAATATAGCTGATCTTCTGTATATGATTCAGTTTTATGAGATAAAATTCCACCTTCTTTATCAGAATTCTCAATAATAGTCGCTCCAGCACCATCTGCAAAAATCATTGAATCTCTGTCATATTCATCAACAACTCGTGATAGCGTATCTGCACCAATGGCTAAACAACGTTTTGCCATTCCTGATTTTATAAAACTCTTTGCTTGAATAACTGCTTCTAGCCAACCTGGACATCCAAATAGAATATCATACGCTACGCATTGTGGATTTTTAATTTTTAATAAATTTTTAATTCTTACAGCTATTCCTGGAAAAACATCAATTTCATCTGTATTATATTTAACGTTTCCAAAATTGTGAGCAACAATAATGTAATCAATAGTTTCAGGATCAATACAAGCATTTTCAATTGCATTCTTTGCAGCTATATATCCAAGATCAGAAGTATTTAAATCATTTTCCGCATATCTTCTTTCCTTAATTCCAGTGATTTTCTCAAATTTTTCAATGATTTCAGTATTAGGTGTATCAATTTCACTTCCATCAGAGTTGTAAAATGAATTATTAATAAATTTAGAATTTTCTTGAATAGCTTCTGGAATACAACTTCCGCTCCCTATAATTTTTATTCCCATTTTATTTTTATAATACTTTCTATGTTAAACTTATTAAATATTAATAATTAATTAAAACATTAACTACTATATTCTTCGATTGAAATACAATTACATATTAAATTTCTATCCCCATGAGCATCATCTACTCTTCTAACTGACGGCCAAAACTTGTTCTTTCTTAAGTATTCAATAGGGAACGCAGCTTTTTCTCTAGAATAATTATGACTCCATTTATCAGATGTAACCATTGAAAGAGTATGAGGTGCATTTTTTAGAATATTATTTTTATCATTTTCTGAACACTTTGATATTTCTTCCCAGATTGATAACATAGCATCACAGAATCTATCTAATTCTTTTTTACTTTCACTTTCTGTTGGTTCAATCATAAGAGTACCTGCTACTGGGAAGGAAACAGTAGGCGCATGAAATCCATAGTCAATTAATCTTTTAGCAATATCACTAACCTCTATTCCATTATCTTTAAATGGTCTACAGTCAATTATCATTTCATGTGCAGCTCTTCCAAATTCTCCAGAGTATAAAATTTTATATTTTTTTGATAATCTTTCTTTTATATAATTGGCATTTAAAATAGCGACTTTTGTTGCTGTAGTAAGTCCTTTTGTACCTAGCATAGATATATATCCATATGATATTAAACAAGCTAATGCTGAACCATATGGAGCTGATGATATAGCATTAATTGCATTAGATCCACCTACATTAATTATTGGATTTGAGGGCAAGAATGGAGATAAGTGTTCAGCTACACAAATTGGCCCAACTCCAGGCCCACCTCCACCATGTGGAATTGCAAAAGTTTTATGAAGATTAAGATGGCATACATCAGCACCAATTATTTTGGGATTTGTTATACCAACTTGAGCATTCATATTTGCTCCATCCATGTATACTTGACCACCATTATTGTGAATAAGATTTGTTATTTCAATTATGTTTGACTCAAAAACCCCATGAGTAGATGGGTACGTTATCATTAGTGCTGCTAAATTTTCTTTATGTTCAATAGTCTTTGCGCATAAATCATCAATATCAATACTCCCTTTTTCATTTGCTTTTACTACTACAACTTTCATTCCTGCCATTACTGCACTTGCTGGGTTAGTTCCATGAGCTGAAGAAGGAATTAAACATATATTTCTATTAAAATCACCACTGCTTTCGTGAAATGCTTTAATCACCATAAGACCTGCGTATTCACCTTGTGCACCAGAATTGGGCTGTAATGATGTTGCTGAAAATCCGGTAATCTCTTTAAGTTGATTTTCAAGTCTTTTTAAGACATAATCATAGCCTTTAGTTTGAGAATTTGGAGCAAATGGATGTATGTTTCCCCATCTATTCCAGCTAAGAGGAAGCATCTCTGCAGCAGCATTTAATTTCATAGTACATGATCCTAATGAAATCATAGACCTATTAAGAGCTAAATCTTTGTTTTCTAGAGATTTTATATATCTCATTAATTCAGTTTCTGAATGATAGGAATTAAATACAGAATTTGTTAAAAATTCAGTTTTTCTATGAAACAATTTATCATCTATATTCTCTTCTATCTTATCTAATTTTGTAAATGGTTTATTTGTGATTATAGAAAAAACTGATATAATATCATTTAGATCATCAATAGTGGTGGTTTCATTAATAGTAATGGAAACAATATTTTCTGATGGATAATGAAAATTTATCTCTTTTTTTACGGCTTCTTTTTTTATTTTACCTCTATTTGCTTCGATTCTTATGGTATCAAAAAAAGATGAATTTAACTGCTTTAGTCCAAATAATTTCAGGTTTTTTGACAATGTTCTAGCAGTATGATGAACTTTATTAGCAATTTCTCTTAAACCTTCAGGCCCATGGTACACTGCATACATTCCAGCCATAACTGCCAGTAAAACTTGTGCTGTGCAAATATTTGATGTAGCTCTGTCTCTTTTAATATGCTGTTCTCTTGTCTGTAGAGCCATTCTAAGAGCCTTATCACCATCACAATCAATTGATACACCAATAATTCTACCAGGTATATTCCTTTTATATGCTTTTTTGGTTGCAAAATAGCCAGCATGCGGCCCACCATATCCCAATGGTATTCCAAATCTCTGAGTTGTTCCAACTACAACATCTACCCCTAGTTTACCAGGAGATTCTAATAATACTAAGCTTAAAATATCAGCAGCAACAGCAGTTTTAATATTATTTGAAATACATTTTGAAATAAACGAATCGATATTCTTTATTTCTCCAGATGCACCAGGGTATTGAATTAGTGCACCAAAAAATGTAGAATCAAATTTAAAATCTTCAATACTCCCAACTACTAACTCAATTCCAATTGGCTTAGATCTTGTATTTAAAACTGATAAAGTTTGAGGGAAAATATCTTTAGAAACAAAAAACCTTGATACATTGTTTTTTTTCTGATCTCTATCTCTTATTGCATAAAGCAGAGTCATAGCTTCAGCGGCAGCAGTGCTTTCATCCAAAAGAGATGCATTAGAGATTTCCATTCCCGTTAAATCAGTAATCATTGTTTGGAAGTTAAGTAGTGCTTCCATTCTGCCTTGTGATATTTCTGCTTGGTATGGAGTATATGCTGTATACCATCCAGGATTTTCTAAAATATTTCTTTGTATAACTGCTGGTAAATATGATCTGTTATAACCAAGTCCTATATATGATTTAAAAACCTTGTTTAATGCAGATATTTTTTTTAAATGCGTTAAATATTCTGATTCGCTTAATGGTTTATCAAGCTTTATATTTTCTTTTAATTTAATATCATTAGGAAGGGTCTGATCAATAAGTTCGTCAAGTGATTTAGCCTTGATAACTTTAAGCATATTTTTGATATCTTCATCTCGTGGACCAATATGTCTTATTAGAAAAGATTCAGTATTCATTTAATGATGAATTAGTGGATGTAAAAATACTTAAATAATCATATTATTATAATAATATCTATTATTAATTTTAAACAAGATTATAAGTTTATTAACAAACAAATATTAGATGAAAAAATTAAAAGAATTTTTTAATTATTTTATTGATTTAGGTCTTTGTTTGAAGATATTACTTTGCTTTTAAGCTCTTTTTTATATTCCTCGATTTTCTGACTTAATTTATCATTAGTTGTAGCGATTATTTGTGCAGCAAGTATGCCTGCATTTTTCGATCCATTAAGCGCTACAGTGCCTACAGGGACTCCATCTGGCATTTGTAAAATTGATAGTATAGAATCCCACCCATCTATTGAATTCCGTGATTTAATTGGGACTCCTATAACTGGAAGTGTTGTTATTGAAGCAATCATCCCAGGTAAATGTGCTGCCCCGCCAGCTCCAGCTATAATTACCTTAATTCCTTTTTTCTTAGCATTCTGAGCATAGTTAAACATTTTTTCAGGTGTTCTATGTGCAGAAACAATTTCTACTTCAGAATTTACTTCAAATTCATTTAATATATCTATTGCATTTTGCATAACTGGAAGATCACTTTTGCTCCCCATTATAATTCCAACTTCTAGCATTCTATTTTGATGTTACTTTTATTATTTTTCTAATTTCCTTAGATATTTCAATTGCATCATTAATATTTTTATTTACAACTGTAATATGCCCCATTTTCCTGTTCAATCTTGATTTTCTTTTACCATATATATGAGGGGTAACCCCTGAAATCTTCATTATCATATCAATATTTTCATACAATACTTCTCCTTCATTTTTGTTTTCACCTACCAAATTTAACATAATTCCTGGAATTTTAATAGATGTATCACCAAGTGGTAAATTAAGCACGCTTCTTAAATGTTGCTCAAACTGTGAGGTAAAGCAGCATTCTATTGTGTGATGTCCAGAATTATGTGGTCTTGGAGCAATTTCATTAATAAGTATTTTATCATCATGAGTTAAAAACATTTCTATAGCTAACAGACCAATATGATCAAGAGACTTGGATAGATTTTTTGCAATACGAATTGCATTTTCTTCAATTGACATTGAAATATTAGCAGGACAAATTACTCTTTCAACTAAATTTGATTTAGGATTAAAATCCATTTCAACGACCGGAAAGCTTGATTCTTGATTTGATTCATTTCTTGAAACAATTACAGAAAGTTCTTTTTTGATCTTTATTTTTTCTTCAACTATGCACTCTACATCTGAAAGGTCACTTAGTTCATCTTTATTTTCTACAATTTTAACTCCTTTTCCATCATATCCAAATTGAGTACTTTTCCAAACAAAAGGAAAGGTTAGATTATTTGATGCTACATCCTGTTCAATAGATTTTATATTGGAATGAATTTTAAAATTTGAGGTAGGAAGATTATTTTCTTTGTAAAATAGTTTTTGCAGACCCTTGTTTTGAATAGTCTTTATATTTTTTGAAGAAGGATAAACTTTTTTCCCTAAACTCTCTAATTTTTCCAATGCATCAGCATTAACATTTTCAATTTCAATTGTTATAACATCTACTTTTTTTCCAAATTCTAATACTGTATCATAGTTCATTAAATCACCTACGAAAAATTCTGATGCAAGCTTGCTGCATGGAGCTTCTTTGCTGGGGTCAAGTACTATTGCATAGATGTCAAATTTCGCACACTCTGATAGAAGCATTTTACCTAATTGACCTCCACCTAGAATGCCAAGTTTAAAATTAGTAGAGAAGTACTGCATTTGTGATTAAATTTAACTAGAGCAAAAATACATTTTAATATTTAATCAATTAGAAATTAACCTATTGATTTGATTATATTTGTCTAATAAATCATCTTCATAACAATAAACAGATTATTAATGAAAAATATAGTTTTATTTGGACCTCCAGGAGCTGGTAAAGGAACGCAGGCAGAGATTATTAAAAATTCTTATAATTTATTTCATATTTCTACTGGTGATGTTTTTAGAAACAACATTAAAAACAACACCCCATTAGGAATACTTGCCAAAGGCTATATGGATAAAGGGGAATTAGTTCCAGATGATGTAACAATAGAAATGCTTAATAATGAAGTTGTATGTAATTTAGATTCCAATGGATTTATATTTGATGGATTCCCAAGAACTACCAGTCAAGCAATAGCTCTAGATAAGTTAATGGATTTAAATAACACAATTATATCTGCAATGATAGCCCTTGAGGTTGAAGATGAAACCCTTATCTCCAGATTAGTAAAAAGAGGAAAAACTAGCGGTAGATCTGACGATTCTGATGAATCAATTATAAAAAACAGAATAAGTGAGTATTATAAAAAGACATCAATCTTAAAAGAATATTATCAGCAGAAGGATAGATACTATGGAATTAATGGAGAAGGCCAGGTAAATGATATCAGTTTTAGACTGAAAGAATTAATAGATTCCTTATAATTAATTTAAACATAAAATAATATTGCTATGACAGAAGGTAATTTTGTCGATTATGTAAAAATAAATGTTACTTCTGGAAAAGGAGGAAAGGGCTCGGTTCATTTAAGAAGAGAAAAATATGTTGCTAAAGGTGGTCCAGACGGTGGAGATGGTGGTAGGGGAGGCCATATAATCATTAGAGCGAATCCAAATTATTGGACATTATATCACTTAAAGTTTAAAAGGCATTTTAAGGCTGAACAAGGATATGATGGAGGAAAAAGCACAAGTACTGGAGCTGATGGTGCTGATGTATATATTGATGTCCCATTAGGGACTGTTGTTAAAGAGTCAAAAACTCAGAAGAAATTATTTGAAATCACTAATGATGGTGATGAGAAAATTGTATGTCATGGAGGAAAAGGAGGAAGAGGTAACTGGCATTTTAAATCTTCAACAAATCAAACCCCTAGATATGCCCAATCTGGAATGCCAAATGAAGAAAATCAAATAATATTAGAATTAAAGGTGCTTGCAGATGTTGGTTTAGTTGGATTTCCGAATGCAGGTAAATCAACATTATTATCTGTAATTACGGATGCTAAGCCAAAAATTGGAGATTATGAATTTACCACCCTTAAGCCAAATTTAGGAATTGTTAAATACAAAGATTATCAAACATTTGTAATGGCTGATATTCCAGGAATTATTGAAGGTGCAGCTGAAGGAAAAGGATTAGGTCATTATTTTTTAAGGCATATTGAAAGAAATTCAATTTTACTTTTTTTAATTCCTGCTGATTCAGATGATATTAATTCCAGCTATAAAATTCTTTTAAATGAACTAAGAAAATATAATCCAGAAATGCTAGACAAAGATAGGCTAATAGCTGTTACTAAATCTGATTTATTAGATGAAGAGTTAAGACGTGATATTTCTTTAGAATTAGACAAGGATCTGGATATTGATTATATTTTTATATCGTCTGTAGCTAATAATGGAATTTCTGAGTTAAAGGATAGGCTATGGAATTTGCTAAATGATTAGTTGAACATTATTAATATGAGCTTGTACAAGATTTTACTATTTTTTTTGCTAATAATTAATCTTCATTTTCAAGAATATGAAATAGATTCTTTAATTGAAAACAAGCATTACATAGCTGCTGAAAAAGCTATTATAAATTCTATACAACAAAATGAAAATGATGAATTGCTAATAAAAAAACTAGGAGATTGTTATGGTTATATGAGAGATTGGGATAAAGCAATTATACAATATGAAAAGTTGGTAGAAATAGACAATAATAATGCCACATACAACTATAAGCTTGGAGGAACTTTAGCTGCTAAGGCGAATGACACTAACAAATTTAAATCTCTAGCTTTAATTAATAAGGCAAAAAAATATTTAATCAAATCTGTTGAGATAGATAAGAAAAATAAGCCAGCAAGATGGGCATTAATTCAAATATTTACAGAATTACCTCAGTTTTTAGGAGGTAGTAAATCAATTGCTTTGCAATATGCTAATGAATTAGAAGAGATGTCTCTAATAGATGGATTATTTGCTAAGAAATATATTTATGATTTTAAAGATGATAATAAGATGTCAAAAATATTCAACACGCAAATATTGGAAAAGCTAGAAAGCTTCAATGCACAATATGATTACAATTATTTAAACTATAGTATTGGAAGTTTTTGTGAAGCAAATAAATCTAATTTAGATAAGGGGATATTATATTTAAAATATTATATAGAAAATTTTACCTCAAGAGACAGGTCTACACCTGACCAAGCATTTTATTTGCTTGCAAAAATATATTATTACAATAATGATTTTTCTAATGCAAAAGCGCAGCTAGATAATGCAATTTCTTATTATAATTCTAATCAAATTGACAATCAAAGTGTGTACAGAGAAATGATAATGTTAAAAAAAAATCTTGATAAATGAGAGTTCATTTTATAGCAATAGGCGGCGCTGCTATGCATAACTTGGCTATAGCATTAAAAAACAAAAACTATAATGTATCAGGAAGTGATGATGTAATTAATGATCCTTCAAAATCAAGATTAGACAAGCATGGTTTATTGCCTGAAAAATTTGGATGGAACACAAAAAATATTTCTAAGGATTTAGATGCTGTTATTCTAGGAATGCATGCTAAATCTGATAACCCTGAGTTATTAAAAGCCAAGGAATTAGGAATTAAAATATTTTCATATCCTGAGTTTATATATAACCAGTCAACTGAAAAATTTAGAGTAGTAATAGGAGGGAGCCATGGTAAAACTACTATTACATCTATGATTCTTCATGTGATGAACTTTAGTAATATTGATGTGGATTACATGGTTGGAGCTCAATTAAAAGGCTTTGAAGTAATGGTTAAAATAACTGAAAAGAATAAATTTATTGTATTAGAAGGAGACGAATATCTAACCTCTCCTTTAGATTTAAGACCAAAATTTCATTTATATAAACCTGACTTAGCTTTAATAAGCGGTATAGCGTGGGATCATATTAACGTTTTTCCAACTTATGATGTTTACTTAGATCAGTTTAGGATTTTTATTGATTCAATTAATGACAACGGCACATTGGTTTATAATACAGATGATGTTGATTTAGTCAATATGGTAAATGAATCCACTAACCAAATTTCTATCATTCCATATAGTATTCCAGATTATTCAGTAAAAAATAATGTTACATATCTTCATTTAGGTGATAAAAAAATTCCTTTAATGATTTTTGGAGAACATAATCTTAGCAATTTAATGGGAGCTAAGTTTATTTGTGGACAAATGGGAGTTTCTGAAGAGAAATTCTATAATGCAATAAAATCATTTGATGGAGCAAGTAATAGATTAGAATTAATATGCAAAAACTCTAATTCAGTCGCATATAAAGATTTTGCACACTCACCAAGTAAGGTTCAGGCAACTACATCTGCTGTAAAAAGTCAAAATTCTGACAAGAAAATAATAGCGTGCTTTGAATTGCATACCTATAGCAGTTTAAATATTGATTTCATTAAACAATATGAAAATGCATTAGATTCTGCAGATGAAGCTATAATTTTTTATTCAAAAAAGGCGCTTAAATTAAAAAAAATGAAACCTCTTGTTAATGATGAAATTTCTGCGGCTTTTAAGCATAAGAATTTAAAAATTATAAGTAATTCAGATGATTTAGTTGCTTATTTGTCATCAATGAAATTTTATAATTTAGCTTTACTATTGATGAGTTCAGGAAAATTTGAAGGTATTGATTTTGAATTCATAAAGGAACGTATTAAATAAGATTATATGGATATAAGTAAAATATCAGATATATTTTTTGATTTAGATCATACTCTTTGGGATTTTGACAAGAATTCTAATTTAACTTTTATAAAGATCTTTCAACTCAATAAATTAAATATTAGCATTGAGAATTTTCTTAAAGCATATCATCCTATAAATAATAATTATTGGAGTCTTTATAGAGAAAACAAAATTTCAAAAGAAAAATTAAGGTTTTATCGTTTGTCGGATACATTCAATAAGCTTAGCATTAAGGTTGATGATAAGATGGTCAACAAGCTTTCTGTCGACTATATAGATCATCTGTCTACTTTCAACCATATGATTCCTGGAACAATTGATCTCTTAGAATATTTAAGTAATAGATATCAAATGCATATTATTACTAATGGTTTTAAAGAAGTTCAGAAGAAGAAATTAGAGAAATCAAAAATCATTAAATATTTTAATACTATTACAATTTCAGAAGAGGTGGGATATAAGAAGCCAAATCCAATAATTTTTAATTACGCCTTGAAAAAGGCAGCTACAACAAGCAATAGTTCTCTTATGATAGGCGATAGTTACCAGGCTGATATATTAGGAGCGATTAATGTAGGGTTAAATGCAATTTTATTTAATTATCATAATATTACTCCAGGAAAAGGCATTATATCAGTTAATTGCTTGTCTGAGCTAAAATCCTATATATGATAGTTGGTTTATATTCTCTGTCTTACAACTTCGTATAGCAAAATACCACACGCAACAGAGACATTCAATGATTCAATTTTACCAAACATAGGAAGTTTAACCTGCTCATCTGATAATTTAAGTATAGATGAGGCAATACCTCTTTCTTCTGATCCCATAATCAATGCAATAGATTTTTTTAATGCTACATCATATATAGTCTTATCAGACCTCTCATTAGCAGCAACAACCATTATTTCAGAAGACTTTAGATGGTAAATAGCATCTTTTATGTGACTTACTTTACATATTGGGACATTAAATACAGCGCCTGCACTTGTTTTTACCGTATCTGCAGTAATTGGAGCAGATGATTGATTTTGAATTATAATTGCATCTACTCCTGAAACTTCAGCAGTCCTTATAATTGCTCCAAAATTTCTTACATCACTAATTTGATCAAGAATTAGTACTAATGCATCCTTTTTCCCTTCTATTTTTTCCATAATTTCATTAAGCTCATAAAACTTAATTGGCGAAATTCTTGCAATTACTCCTTGATGATTCTTTTTTGAAAGCTTATTTAGTTTTTGTGATGGAACATAAGAAGATTTTAGTTTGTTTTGTCTTATTAGTGCTTCTAGCTCATTAATTAGACCTCCTTTTAGCCCAATTTGAATAAAAATTTTATCTATTGTTTTCTCTCCTGATTTTATTGCTTCAATAACTGTTCTAATTCCGTAAATATCTAATGTTTTATCCATTTATTTTTAACTTTTATCCGTTATACACTGTACTATTAAATATATTATAGATTATAGTATAGAGTAATTATTTATTATCATTTATTCTAAAAACTTCAGAATTACCATTATTATTTGCAATTATAAGCATAGGATTTTTCTTTCCTACTATTTTAATTGATTTTGTATTACCATTTGTATATAATCCTGTCTTTTCTGGCCCTATCGCTTTATAATTGTTTGTTTTATTTGAGAGCAGTACAATTGCAAATTGATTGTCTAGTCTAGGCGTTTCAACTTCAGTATTATATATGTTTCCTCCGATAATTATATCTTCGTAACCATCTTTGTTAATATCATATGTTTGACTTGATAGAATAGGTATAGTTTGTGCAAGTTCTGGAAGTTTATTTACTTGGAATGTCATATCTCCATTATTTACTAGTAGAATTGAAGAAAATTCGGTTACTTTTTTCTGATATGCTGTTGTTACTACTTCTCCATATATATCTTCAATACTTGCTGTCGCAAATTCATCAAATGTTGGTATTTTCTCACCTATAAATGGCATTTGTTGAGTTGAGCACTCTTTGCCTCTCAATGGTACATATTCATTTTTATACTCATAACTTAATACCAGATCATGTGTTCCATTTTCATCAAAATCATCTGCAAATACTTTTAATGGTTTTGATTGATTTGTTTTATATTTTGAGTTTGTACCAATATTCCCAACTATATAGTCTTTATATCCATCATTATTTACATCTGTTTCTTGTATGTTATACCACCATCCATAGATTTTATCTAGTCCATTTTCTATTGAAATATTTTTAAATTTTCCCTTATTATTTATAAATACACCAATATTGGTCCATTCACCAACACATATAAAATCTTCCCATCCATCATTGTTTATATCTGTTGTAATCACTTTATTGACAATACCAAAATTTTCAAACTCAGCAGCTATTTTATAGGTTACATTTTTGAATACTCCATTAACATTCTCATATATTATTGATGGCTCATATAATGGATATTTTTGAGGTATTATTCTATTACCCACAATTAAATCAATATCTCCATCTTTATCATAATCAATTTTAGAGACTGACTTTCCACTGATAGTATAATCTGATAACTCAGGCTGTTTGTCTTTGGTGAAATTGCCATTTCCATCATTTAAATAAATTCTGTCTTGAAGTAAATTAGATCTATTATTAAATTCATTTCCTCCACTTACCACATATAAATCTAGGTCATTATCATTATCTATATCAATAAAAATAGATTCCATGTCTTCATATTTTCTGTCTTCAACAAAGGAGCTAATAATTTTATTTTCAAACCTGTTATTTCTCTGAATAAATAATTGTCCTGGCTGCCCAGAAGATCCTCCAATGAAAATATCATCTAAATCATCGTTATTTACATCACCTGATGAAATTGATGGTCCTAATGTAGATTGTTTGTAGGGTAGAAGTATTTCCTTTTTAAAATCGTCAAAATCATTTTCAATATTCTTGTAGTTTATCCCTGTTGAATTAGTTTTGTTGAACCAGTAATTGGTTTGTTGAGCTGTATAGACTTCTTTAGATGCATTTTTTTCAAACACATTAATTGTTTGATTTACTCCTACATTAGAGATTTTTTCTTTTTTACCAGAAGTCCATTCAACTATAATTGAATCTATATTTTTGTTATTTCCAATACCAAAATGCACGTCATTATCTACTGCTGACAGGTATCCTCTAACTCTTTTGGATTCTTTTGTTTTTACAATATCATTGTATTTTATAGTTATTTTAGCAAAATTTTCTGATACATTTCCTTTAGGAATTATTTTTATATAGTTTCCTAAATTTTTCTCTATAGACGTATTTTTATAGATAAAGGCCTCTTGATCAATATTATTAATTATAAGATCTTGATCTCCATCATTATCTAGATCAGAATATACTGCTCCATTAGAGAAGGTAGGCTCATTTAGATCTGAGTATTTTGATATGTTTTTAAAATTTAAGTTCCCAGAGTTTTTATAAAGAATATTTGGTAGTTTTTCTGAAGGAAGCTTTTCGTATAATTGTTCTTTGATTTCAAGTGGTACTTTTCCATTATATAATCTTTTTGTCTGATTTATTTTAATTCTTGAATCATTATCAGAACCATACCTTCTATATCCATTGGTAACTAAAATATCCTCATATCCATCATTATCATGATCAAATATAAGTCCAGCCCAGCTCCAATCAGTTTTAGCTAGTTTTGAATGCTGTGCAATATTATGATAATTATTATTACCTAGATTAAGCTGAAGAGAATTAAACATGTATTGATAGTGTAAACCTAATTTATTAGTTATTAGCTCAAAGTTAGATGTACTCATTGAGGCCATAAGTGTTTTTGACCTAACATGATCACTTGACGCCATATCTAGCACATATATATCCTTTAGGTTATCATTGTTGATATCTGCAATATCTACACCCATCCCATAAAATGATATTTGTTTTGTAGCGCTCTTTATCTTATCTGTAAATGTGCCATCACCATTATTAATATACATTGCATCAGGGACATAGTAATCATTAGCTATATATACATCTAACCAGTTATCATTATTTAAATCACTAACACATAGTCCAAGACCAAAACTTGGCTTCAGCAGGCCTGCTTTTTCAGTTATGTCAATAAATTTCCCATCAATTTGTTCATATAGGTGAGAAGAATTTTCTTTTAAAAGCTCTTTATTTTGAAATAATTTGTAAAATCTTGCAGGATCTAGGCCATAATAATCATTTTCATTCATTACAATACAATCTAGGTCTCCATCTTTATCATAGTCAAAGAATGCTGACTGAGTACTTATACCAGTATCAGCTAGCCCATATTCTGTAGCTTTTTCCTTAAAAGTTAGATCTCCCTGATTTATTAGAAGTAAATTTTTTCGTTTCCCTTTTTGATAAGGACCTCCTTGTGAAACATATATATCTATCCAGCCATCTTGATTTATGTCTGCAAATGTAACCCCGCTTGACCAGGCTTTATTTGTATTTATATTACTTGTTTGGGTGATATCTTCAAAAGTTAGGTTGCCTTTATTCAAATAAAGCCTATTATTAGCTTGATTTGCGCACAAAAAGACGTCTTTTAAGCCATCATTGTTAATATCTGCTATTCCGACACCAGAACCATTATAAAAGTAGTCATAATCGAATAAATTTGATTTTGAAGCTAAATTATGTTCAATTCTATTGATAAAACTGATTCCACTAGAAGAACTGGGAACTTTCTCGTAGTTATTATATTTTTCAAATGTACTATCAGTACTACCTGTATTGTTTTCACAGGTATAAAGAAGAATGATTAGTATAAATAGTATCCCGTTTTTAGTTCTCATTATCTGATTTTATTAGGGATAAAGATAAAAAAAAGAGCCTTATTAAAAATAAAGCTCTTTTTTTTATTTAATCAGTTACTCTATAATTACAGAGCACAAACTGCAATTGGTAATAGTCCAGAACCACCTGCTCCTTGAGCATGATTGTAAATCAGTGATCCGTCTGGCGCATATATTTGGAATGATACCTCACTTGGCCATGCATCACCAGTATATGTCCATATTGCTGATTCTGCTAGAGGAGGAATATTTATAGTCACTGATCCTGATACTCCAGCTGCATTAAATGGAACAGCTTGGCAACCAGTAGGAGTAAAATCACCCCAGTAGCCACAAAGCGAAGCAACTTGCTCTACACCATCAACATTTACTACAATCCCATTACTTTGCCATCCATCACCGTAACTGTCTTGCATATCAACAACATAGCCACCATCTGCTGGAGAACAAGTTAATAATGCATTGTATTTGAATGGTGAAGAGAAGAATCCACCAGTAATAATACCAGCAGCTGATGTCCAATCATATAATCTTCCATCAGTTAATTCAACTTCTAGTCCAACTACAAATACATCACCAGGAACATAATCAGTTCCATTTGCCATTAATCCCATAGCAGCAGTAGCATCACCAAAAGTAAGCTCAACTGTTCCTCTAGGAAGTCCAACAGGTCCTGTAGTAAATTCACTTGCAGTCATTGACCTTACATATATAAAGTCAGTACTGCTATCACCGTTATCGGGACTAAGGTCCTTCATTTGTACATAAACGTTAACTTGAGCAAATAAGGCACCATCTGCTTCATCTTGTTCCTCTACTTCCACACTAAATGTGCTCATAGGATCACTAGAATTCAAGACAGCGTTATTCACTGAAATTGTTCTTAGTATTGCTCCAGTCTCGTAGTCCAGAACTGTGTCAATAGTGTTTTCACTATCTACACAAGAAACTACTAAAAGAGAAGCAAATAAAAATTTAAATATATTTCTCATAGTTTTCATTTTTTTTAATTAGAAGGATTAGTTACTCCCGAATCCCAAAAGACAGTCGTTGAATTATCTTGTCTTTGTAAGATATTAGGATTAGCACTTATTTCGCTAGAAGGATAAGTACCAGTTCTAGGGAATGGTCCTGATTCAGTGTTATCCATAAGTCCTCTAGACAACGTTCTCGGGTGTCCAGTTCTTCTTATGAAGTTCCACGCATCATTCGCACCTCCATACATAGCAACAAAATATTGTTCTCCTAGTATATCCATTTTATCTTTTTCAACAGGCCATCCTAATCCATCTAAACCAGATGTTGTAGGAGCAGCGTTGAATTGTGCCATTACATCAGCAACAAAAGCAGATACCATACCAGAAGTAGGGAACATACTTGCATCAGCCTCAGCATCAACAGCTGAAAAGCTCATTACTTTCGTAATTGATTCGTTCATTCCAGCTTCCATGTATGTTGCAGCCATTGCAGCATCACCTGAAGCTAAAGCAGCTTCAGCTTTCATAAACTTAACATATGATGATAAGTATACTGGCCACATACCTTGTCCACCACCACCATTTCCTTGCCATACTTGACCTGGGTTAAATTCTACCGAAGCTCCCTGCCAGGCAACACCGTCAGTTCCCCCAATATCAGGCATATTATCATAACTACCAGCAGAAGGATAAACCCCTGTAGCAGTTCTAGTAAATCCATCAGGAGGTGTTCCTTCATCATTACCATGATGTCTACCCCAGTATCCCAGGAAGTTTGAACACCATCTTCCATCACCATACATAGTACTTCCATCAGCAGTAAACTCTAAATGGAATGGTTGATCTTGTAATGAACACTGAAGTGTTTCTCCATTAGCTGTATAATCAGGAACATTCCAATCATATGGATACATCTCGATTGTTGGATTCAGTACACCATCATCAGTTCTATCATAATAAAGCATACTTGAATTCCCAGGAGTATTCCATGTTTGTCTATAGAAGTAATATCTTCTTCTAGGGTCATTCACTGGATGATTTCCAGCTAAGTGATCAGCTTCAGTAACATCGTGCCAATCATCAGTTTCACCATCCATAAGGTCCATTAACCAAGATGATTGATAAATATTAGCACCAGATGTAGTATAGTCACTTTGATACCAAGGGTGACGTGTATCTGGTTGTAATTCTTGCGTACCATAATTAAACTGCATATCATCAGCAGCAGTCTCAATAACATTTGTTTGAGCTAATACAGCTGAATAATTACCTTGTGTAAGTGCTGAACGCATTTTTAAAGTGTTAATATATTTTGTCCATGAAGAAGTTGATCCTCCAAAAAACATATCACTTCCACCACCTGAGGCATCAAGATAACCTTGAGCTTCATCAAGCATTGCCATTGCAGCAGCATAAACTTCTGCATCATCAGAAACGCTTGGGCTAGGATACTCATTAGGGTTATTTGCTTCAGCCCATGGAATATCTCCCACAGAATCAACAATACCCATCATAATGTGAGCAGCCATTGCTTTTGAAATACCTACGTGGAAAGCCAATAAATTGTCTTCACCGTTTAATCCTTCAATAGCGGCAATATCAGGCATAATGCTAGCATATAATTGATACCAAGCACTGCTTATAGTTCCACTACCAAAATTGTTATAGTATACTCTACCACCCATATAACTTATTCTTCCTAATGATGCACCGTTATACTGCATATCTTGCATAGCGCCTAGGAATGCTATTTGGATGTTGTTTAATAACAGATCAGCATCCGCTAGATCTGGAGATAGTGAGTTAGGACTCGCTAGATCTTCTAATTCCATGGTTTCACATGAGTAGAACATCGTAGCCGAAGCTAACACCATCATCATTAAATATTTAAATATTCTTTTCATAATTAATTGATTTTACGTTATTAAAATGATGCTTTAAGACTAACACCCCACCTTTTTGAACTAGGTCCATTAAGGAAGTCCCAACCTCTTGCATTACCGACACCGGTACCTGCAACATTAGGATCGTAATTAGTAGCATCTGGAACATTATAAGCGTCATACCATAGGTTAAATCCAGTAGCTGTTAATGATAATGCACCAAATGGTGTGTTATCTAACATCTTTTGTGGAACTGACCATGATAATGATACTTCTTGAAGTCTTACAACAGAACCGTCATAAACAGACATTTCAAGTGGGCCAAACAACACATTATTGAAATAATAAGATGAGTTGTTTACCTGTAGGTTGTTAGGAGTACCGTCAGCTAAAACACCAGGAAGAATAAATGTATTCTTTCTGTCAGTAACGATTCCACCACGACCTAATAATGTAGCAACTGTTTTAGCTACTATATCTCCACCAGCTGTATGGCTTAATTGCCATCCAAGTGTAAAGTCTTTATACTTTAATGTATTTATAACATTCATAACGTAATCTGGTTCAGGATCACCAATAATAGGTGTAATAGTTCTTGAACCTTCTGTTCCTAGAGGAACTTCATTTCCGTTAGCATCGATTGCCATAACTCCTTCTGAACCGTAGTTACCAGAAGCATTAACAACCATATTCCCGTTATCATCTCTTTCGATTCTCGTACCAACGATAACCCCTAAAGGCTCTCCTTGGATAGCAGCATTACCACCTAACCAAGTAGCAGTAGAACCACCAAATATAATTTGATCATCTGATTGCTCTGTTACAACATTAGAACCTGTAGTAAAGTTAACTCTTGCATTCCAGCTAAGACCATCAACATTCACAGGAATGATATCAAACATTTCTAAATCAACATCAACTTCTATACCATCACCTTCAATCTTACCAATGTTATCTTGTGTTTGAGTAGAACCAGTAGATGTTGGAAGAGGCTTGTATACAATTAAGTCATTACTTGTTCTTTCAAAGTAAGAAGCATTAATTCCAATCCTGTTCCCCCAAACTCTTGCATCAACTCCAACTTCAAGTTCAGCAAGTAATTCTGGTTTAAGATCTGGGTTAGCCTGGAAGTCACTTACAGAGTTAGTTGTAACACCACCATTTAAACCACCATTTTGGTTTGTTGATTGTGATACACTATTAACTGTAGGATAACCACCTGGGAAACCAGCTGATGTTCCATATCCAGCTCTTACTTTCAAGTAAGTTAAGTCATCAGACTTGATGCTTTCATCCATTGATGTAGGCAAGAATGATACACTAGCACTTGGATAGAACATGCTATTATTCTCTGTTGGTAGGTTAGAAACCCAGTCATTTCTAGCAGAAACTTGTACGAATAAGAAATCTCTATAATCGATATCTGCACTACCAAATACACCTAAAGTATTTTGGTGACCATGGTATGACATTGGTGTTTGATTCTCATAGTTAAAGTGTTGAATCACACCATATACGATCTGTCCGCTACTTGAAACACCTTCACGATCGTAGTTTCTCATTTTTGATTCAGCTCCAACTGTCCACGTAAGACCAACGTCATCACTTAAATCAGCACTACCATTTAATCCAACATAATGGTTCCAGATAGTTACGTTGTTATCCCAAGTATCAAGATAACCGTAAATTGCCTGGCTAAAGTTTACACCATTTTTGTTAGAGTATGCTTTGTTTCTTTCATTATACCAGTCAATACCAGCACGATATGTAAGAGACAGATTATCATTGATATCATAAGTTAAAGTAGCAGTACCAAATACTCTATTAGTGGTTTGACCACCTTGAGAGTTAGCTACTGACCAATTTGGATTAATGATATCGTTACCATTTCTATAGTAAATACTACCACCATTTTCAGGTATAGTATATGGTAATCCCATTAAGTCAACGTTTCTTGGCGTAAAGAATACATTACCAAATGTTGACCATCCCATTGTTCCGTTACCTCTAGAAGAAGCAACCGGAGGAGATACCATCTGAGTGTTACTGTAGTTCATAGAACCACTAACAGTAAACTTATTACTTAGCTCAGCACGTCCACCAATAGAAATTGTATTTCTTTTAAGTGCATTACCAGGTGTAAATCCTTTTTCATCAAGGTTACCCCAGTTTACGTTATAAGAAACTTTACCATCGTCTGAAGCACCTCTTATATTAACAGATGTGTTAGAAACACCACCTGATCTAAAGAAGTTCTCAACACTTTCGTAAGGTTGCCATACATAACGCTGACCAGTGTACTCTTGATTTAATACGTTATTACCACCTAAAAATGCATTTAGGAATGCACCTGATCCATATGGATGCTCTACAGTCCCTACACCATCAGTATCAACAATAGTTCCAGCTGGGTCATTTGCCCATCCGTCAACACCGTCTCTTGCGAAAGCAGGCCCCCAGTTACTGAAGAACCATCCGAATGATTGGTCGAAACCACCACCGTATTGATTTTGATACTCTGGCATTGATGCAATCTCATTAACAAAATAAGATTGATTAACAGTTATTTCTGTTTTCTTAGGTCCTTTAGGTCCTAAAGATCCAGATTTTGTTGTGATTACAATTACACCATTCTTACCAGCTGTTCCATATAGTGTAGCAGCTGCTAAACCTTTAAGAACGTTAACACTAGCAATGTTGTTTGGGTCAAGATCTAAAAATCTTGAAGATCCGATGTTACCACCGATATACCCACCTTGTGCATTTGTATCACTACTGAAAGGTACTCCGTCAACTACGAATAATGCCTGGTTATTACCATTAATAGAAGTATAACCTCTAATAACAACATTTGTTGCAGAACCAGATGTACCACCTTGAGAGGTAATATTTACACCTGATGCCTTACCAGATAATACTCTAGCAACATCACCTTCAGTTCTTTGTTCCATTTCTTCGCCAGCTACTTCACTAACGGCATATCCAAGAGCTTTCTTTTCTCTTTTAATACCAAGTGCCGTAACGACTACTTCTTCAAGTTGAGCAACGTCTTCGCTCATAGTAACATTTACTGTATTGGATGAACCTACTGTTACAGTAACAGAAGTATAACCAACATATGTAAATGATAATACAGCTCCCTCGTCAACCATGATGCTATAATTACCATCAAAATCTGACTGAGTTCCCGTTGTTGTTCCTTGAACTACAATATTTACACCGGCTACAGGCATTCCTGAATCATCAGAAACATTACCTGAGACAGCTTGTCCCTGCGCAAACGTTAGTTGCGCGACTAACGCCAATATAAGCGTCAAAATTCCACTAAACTTTGTTTTCATTTTTTAATTTATTTGAATTAGTCCAACTGCAAAAATCATAATAAAATGTTAATAAAACAAAACAATTATGTAAAAATTTACGTTTTTTTATCAGCTAACAGGTTAGATGATCAGAAAAAAGATCTAAAATTAATGTGTATTCTAGCATTTTTAGTGTTTATTTTTTCTTTTAAATCAGAACCTACAGCATAGTTTATAGAGAATAAACCTCCCTTAGTAAGTAATCCAACCCCAATTCCTACACCATATATATTACTATAGGAATTAATTAGCTTATTTTCATAATTTCCAATATCAAATATGCTATTAATATATATGGAGTTGCTTAATTCGTATCTATACTCTGTTATTAAAAGAAAATATTTATTTGAGAATAAACTATTCTCATCAAAGCCTCTTATTGATTTGGCACCTCCAAATCTAGATAATTCATTAGATAAGTATGTGTCAGATTCTAGGATTTCAGATTTGAAATTTATGTAAAGACTGTTTTTAAAATCAAAATCAAAGATTTTAATAAAATTCATATTGGCATACACCTGTTTGTTTTCTTGATCATCAGAGATTCTATTTCCTTGAGAAATTTTAAATAAATAACTCTGTCTAACTGGAAATAATAGGCTTTCCAGATTAAATTCCATGAATTCATATTGAAAATCTTTAAATACAGTTTTAAAATCTTGAAAATTATTATTTGGTACTTCTAATTGTTCGTCTGAATTTATTGAACGTAGTCCTAATGAAAATTTATGATTATTAGAATTTTTGTAGAAGAAATTAGTAAACTGCTCATTAGATACGAAGGATGAGTCCTTTTTTGTTAGCTTAAGACCAAGGTTTATTCCTATTGGACTTTTAAATATGTAGGGTAGATCAATGTTGGTTTCTAATATTCTATCTGTATTTTTTTCACTTTTGTATAAAAACTCAATTTTTTCACCAAAATTAAAATTATTTACAAGTTCAAAATCTAAATATCCTTGTAATTGAATATTATTTTCTGATTCATCATTTGAAAAACCAATAAATCCATCAAAACTATTCTTTTTCAGCTTTTCAATGTATAAATAAATGCTTGTTGAATCCGCAGTAAACAGAATTTCTGGTTTTTTAGTCTGTTTTATGAAGACAAGCTGATTTAATAACTTACTGCTTTGTTGTACTTGCTCCATGTTAAATTTCTTTCCAACCTTATATTTTGTAAGATGTTTAAGATAGGATTTGGGGAATTTTTCATAACCTTTAACTACTATTTTGTCAATTTCTCTTTGTTTTTCATAATTAATTTGAATTTCGGCTTGTAAATTATTAAGCTCAAATGTCTTAATATTTACAAACTTTGCTGAATTAAAAGGAAAGCCATTTTGTGATGCATATTGGTTTAATTTTTTAAAAAAATCTTGAATATTTTCAATAGGTAATTTAACAGTCTTTTTACCATCAATTATTTTATAATTTTCATACCCTTTTAAGCTTATTGAATCTACCCCTAAAACATAGATATATTTAATTTTATTTTTTAATGTAATTTCAGCTAAATATTCATTATTTTTAATCTGTTGAATTTGATTTATAGATGCATTTAAAAATCCAGTTTTTTGAAGATTTTTAATTGTATTATCAACCTCATTTTTTAACTCCTCAAAAGTATCAAAAGTTTTGTTATAATTAATGCCTGAAATTATGTCATTTTCTTGACCAATATTGGAATATATTTCAAGCTTTAAGTTTTGTGAAAAACTTATGCTGAAAATCAGCACAAATAGTAAAAATAATTTGTTTTTAATTTTCATAGATTATTCTCTTATCAACTAACGATAATTTTATCATTTTAATATAATTTACAGGAATAATTAAAAAAACATTTAAAATATATCTGTTAACATTTGAATAATTGATTTTAATTTTTACCTTTGCACGCCTTCTCGAGAAATACGAGGGGGAAATAAATATAGAATATATGCCAACTATATCGCAATTAGTAAGGAAGGGAAGAGCCAAATCAACTAAGAAAAGTAAATCGGCTGCTTTGAATTCATGTCCTCAGAAGAGAGGCGTTTGTACTCGTGTATACACTACTACTCCAAAGAAACCTAATTCAGCTATGAGGAAGGTTGCTAGAGTTAGGCTTACCAATGGTAATGAAGTGAATGCTTATATACCTGGTGAAGGACATAATTTACAAGAACACTCAATAGTATTAGTTAGAGGTGGAAGAGTTAAAGATTTACCAGGGGTTAGATATCATATAATTCGTGGAGCTCTTGATACTGCTGGTGTAGAAGGTAGAACACAAAGAAGATCTAAATACGGCGCAAAAAAGCCAAAAAAATAATCAAAGTAATTATATAGATGAGAAAAAAACAGGCAAAGAAACGACCTTTATTACCAGATCCTAGATTTAATGATCAGCTTGTTACTAGGTTTGTTAATATGATGATGTGGAGTGGTAAGAAATCTACTGCCTTTAAAGTTTTTTATGACGCTATTGATGCTGTTGAATCAAAAAATACTGGTGAAGGAGAGGATAAAAAGGAAGCTATAGAGCTATGGAAGGATGCTTTATCAAATGTGATGCCTCATGTAGAAGTAAGAAGTAGAAGAGTTGGAGGAGCAACATTTCAAATTCCATCACCAATTAGAGCAGATAGAAAAATTTCAATTGCTATGAAATGGTTAATTAATTATTCTAGAAAAAGAAATGAAAAATCTATGGCCTTAAAGCTTGCAGCAGAAATTTTAGCTGCATCAAAAGAAGAAGGTGCTGCTGTAAAGAAAAAGGTTGATACTCATAAGATGGCAGAAGCCAATAAAGCATTTTCACATTTTAGATTTTAATTATGGCTAGAGATTTAAGATATACTAGAAATATAGGTATTGCTGCACATATTGATGCAGGAAAAACTACTACTACCGAAAGGATCTTATATTATACAGGTGTTTCCCATAAAATTGGAGAAGTTCATGATGGAGCTGCTACAATGGATTGGATGGAACAGGAACAGGAAAGAGGTATAACAATTACTTCTGCTGCTACAACTTGTAACTGGAATTTTCCAAGTGAAAATGGAGAACCAACTGAAGATTCTAATTCATATCATATGAATATTATAGATACTCCAGGTCACGTAGATTTTACAGTGGAAGTAAACAGGTCATTAAGAGTTCTTGATGGTCTTGTTTTTTTATTTAGCGCTGTAGATGGTGTAGAGCCTCAGTCTGAGACAAACTGGAGACTTGCAGATAATTATAAAGTTCCAAGAATGGGATTTGTAAATAAAATGGATAGACAAGGGTCTAATTTCCAGATGGTTTGTAAGCAAGTTAAAGAAATGCTTGGTTCTAATGCAGTTCCTATTGTCTTGCCTATTGGTGATGAATCAGATTTCAAAGGCATTGTTGATCTTATAAAAAATAGAGCAATTGTATGGCATGAAGAATCTATGGGAGCTACATTTGATGTTATAGAGATTCCTGATAATCTTAAGGAAGAAGCAAAGAAATACAGAGGATTATTAATTGAAGAAGTTGCTACTTATGATGAAAATCTTCTTGAAAAGTATATGGAGGATGAAGATTCAATAACTGAAGATGAAATTCACAATGCTCTTAGAGCAGCTGTTATGGATATGTCTATTATTCCAATGATTTGTGGTTCAGCCTTTAAAAATAAAGGAGTTCAGTTTTTATTAGATGCAGTATGTAGGTATTTACCTTCACCTGTAGATAAAGATGCTATTGTTGGAACAAATCCTAAAAATGATGAAGAAATTTCAAGAAAACCTTCAGTTGAAGAGCCTTTTTCTGCCTTAGCCTTTAAAATTGCTACTGATCCTTTTGTTGGAAGATTGGCATTTTTCAGAGTCTATTCAGGTAAATTAAATGCAGGATCATATGTGTTAAATAATAGATCTGACAAAAAAGAAAGAATTTCAAGAATATATCAGATGCATTCAAATAAACAAAACGCTATTGATTGTATTGAGGCAGGAGATATTGGTGCTGCAGTAGGTTTTAAAGACATTAAAACTGGTGATAGCTTATCTTCAGAAAATTCTCCAATAGTTCTTGAAAGCATGAACTTTCCAGATCCTGTAATAGGTATTGCAGTCGAGGCAAAAACTAAAGCTGATATTGATAAACTAGGAATGGCATTAGCTAAATTATCTGAAGAAGATCCTACATTCACTGTAAGAACTGATGAAGCATCAGGACAAACGATTATTTCTGGAATGGGAGAACTTCACTTAGATATTATTGTAGATAGATTAAGAAGAGAGTTTAAAGTAGAGGTTAGCCAAGGGGAACCAATGGTTGAATATAAAGAAGCAATTACACAGTTGGCTGATCATAGAGAGGTTTATAAAAAACAATCTGGTGGTAGAGGTAAATTTGCTGATATAGTATTTACTATAGAACCAGCTGAAGAGGGAAAACCAGGATTAGAATTTATTTCCACTATAAAAGGTGGTAATGTTCCAAGAGAATTTATTCCTTCTGTTGAAAAAGGATTTAAAGCTGCAATGACTAATGGTCCTTTAGCTGGATATGAAGTTGATTCTATGAAGGTTACCTTAAAAGACGGATCTTATCATGATGTTGATTCTGATCAATTATCATTTGAGCTTGCAGCAAAAATTGGATTTAGAGAAGCTGCAAAATCGGCGAGGTTCGTTATCATGGAGCCAATAATGAAATTAGAAGCTATTACTCCTGAAGAGAATATGGGAGATATAGTTGGAGATTTAAATAGAAGAAGAGGTCAAGTAAATGATATGGGAGATAGAGCTGGATCAAAGGTTGTTAAAGCTGATGTTCCATTATCTGAAATGTTTGGATATGTAACCTCATTGAGAACATTATCATCTGGTAGAGCTACTTCTACTATGGAATTTTCTCATTATGCTGAAACTCCTTCTAGTATTGCAGAACAAGTAATTAAAAATGCAACAGGAACTATTGAAGTTTAAAATAAATTATGAGTCAAAAAATTAGAATAAAACTTAAATCATATGATCATAATCTAGTAGATAATTCTGCTGAGAAGATTGTAAAGACTGTTAAAAGTACAGGAGCTATAGTTAATGGACCAATTCCATTACCTACTCACAAGAAACTATTTACAGTGTTAAGATCACCTCATGTGAATAAAAAATCTAGAGAACAATTTCAGTTGAGCTCATATAAAAGATTGCTTGATATATATAGCACATCTTCAAAAACTATTGATGCATTGATGAAGTTGGAATTGCCGAGCGGTGTTGAAGTTGAGATTAAAGTATAATAATAAAATCAGAACTTGTTCTGATGACATGTCCGGAGCGTTTCGCAAAGGAAAGATGGTAAAAAAATAATTTAAGGGTTGAATTATTTTTGACCCTAAATTTTTAAAATAAAGTTGAATATAAATAAAATATTATGTCTGGGTTAATAGGAAAAAAAATAGGAATGACCAGCATTTTTGATGACAGTGGAAAGAATTTTCCATGCACTGTTATTGAGGCTGGCCCTTGTATTGTTACCCAAGTCAGAACTGAGGAAGTTGACGGTTATAAAGCTCTTCAATTAGGTTTCGATGACAAGACAGAGAAAAATGCTGTAAAAGCAGAACAAGGTCATTTTAAAAAGGCTGGATCTACTGTTAAGAAAAAAGTCGTTGAATTTCAAGGTTATGATAAGGAATACAAAATTGGTGACAGTATTAAAGTAGACCATTTTGAAGAAGGTGAATTTGTTGATGTTTCTGGAATTTCAAAAGGTAAAGGATTTCAGGGTGTTGTAAAAAGACATGGCTTTGCTGGTGTTGGACAAGCAACACATGGTCAACACAATAGATTAAGAGCCCCTGGATCAATTGGAGCGGCCTCTTATCCAGCTAGAGTATTTAAAGGAATGAAGATGGCTGGAAGAATGGGTGGAGAAAAGGTAAAAGTTATGAATTTAAGAGTTTTAAAGGTTATCCCTGAAAAGAATTTGTTAGTGCTTAAAGGATGTGTTCCTGGACATAAAAACTCTTATTTAACTATAGAGAAATAATGAAAGTAGCAGTATTAGATTATAAAGGCAAGGACACTGGAAGAAAGGTAGAGCTTTCAAAGGATATTTTTGAAATAGACCCTAATGATCATGCATTATATTTAGACGTTAAACAATATCTTGCAAATCAGCGTCAAGGTACTCATAAATCAAAGCAAAGGGCTGAGATTACTGGTAGTACAAGAAAGATTAAGAAACAAAAAGGTACAGGTACTGCTAGAGCTGGTAGTATAAAATCAGGTGTTTTTAGAGGTGGTGGAAGAATTTTTGGACCTCAACCTAGAGATTATGATTCAAAATTGAATAAAAAACTTAAAAGATTAGCTAGAAAATCTGCTTTAACAATTAAGGCAAAAGATAAAGCGATAACAGTTGTTGAAGATTTTGAATTTGATTCTATAAAAACAAAAAGTTTTATATCTGTTATTAAAGCACTTAAACTAGAAGATAAAAAATCTTTGTTTGTGTTTGGAGCACCAAATAATAATGTATATTTGTCCTCGCGAAATTTAAAGGGCTCAGATGTTGTAATATACTCAGAATTAAGCACTTACAATATTTTAAATGCAAATCAATTAGTGCTTTTAGAGAGTTCGTTAAATGAGATAAAGACTAATTTAAGTAAATAAGAAGGAAATGAGTATTTTGATTAAACCAATAATAACAGAGAAAGCTAATAACGATAGTGAATTAAACAATCGTTATACCTTTCAAGTTGAAAAAAATGCTAACAAAGTTCAAATTAAAGAGGCTGTTGAGTCTGCATATGGAGTTAAGGTTCTTAAAGTAAGAACTATTAATGTCCGTTCAGATAGAAGAATGAGATATACAAAGGCAGGAATTCAATTTGGTAAATCAAATGCAATAAAAAAGGCAATTATTCAATTGGCTGAAGGTGAATCGATTGATTTATATGCAAATGCTTAAAAATAAATAGTAATGTCAGTAAGAAAATTAAAACCAATAACACCAGGACAACGCTTTAGAGTAGTAAATGAGTATGATGCTATTACTACTTCTAAGCCAGAGAAGTCATTGTTAGTTCCCTTAAAAAGAACTGGGGGACGAAACAATCAGGGTAGGATGACAATGCGTTACAAAGGTGGTGGTCATAAGAAAAGATATAGAGTTATTGACTTTAAAAGAGACAAACATGGTATTTCAGCTGAAGTAATGTCTATAGAATATGATCCTAATAGATCGGCTTTTATAGCATTATTGAAATATGATGATAATGAGAAAAGATATATAATTGCTCAAAAGGGATTAAAAATTGGTCAAAAGATAATCTCTGGAGAAGATGCATCTCCAGTAGTTGGGAATGCAATGCCTCTTTCTAAAATTCCTTTAGGTACAATCATTTCTTGTATTGAATTAAGACCTGATAAAGGTGCTTCAATGGCTAGAAGTGCAGGTTCTTTTGCTCAGTTAATGGCTAGAGAAGGAAAATTCGCAACAATTAAATTACCATCAGGAGAAACAAGAATGGTTTTATCTAATTGTTACGCTACAATTGGTGTAGTATCAAATTCTGATCATCAGCTTGTAGTTTCTGGTAAAGCTGGAAGAAAAAGATGGCTAGGAATTAGGCCCAGAACTAGACCTGTAGCAATGAATCCAGTTGATCATCCAATGGGTGGTGGTGAAGGAAGAGCTTCTGGTGGTCATCCTAGATCTAGAAAAGGAATTCCTGCAAAAGGATATAGAACAAGATCTAAATCTAAGGAGAGTAATAAGTATATTATTGAAAGAAGAAATAAATAAAAATTATGTCTAGATCATTAAAAAAAGGACCATATGTTCATTATAAACTGAACAGAAAAGTGGAAAAAAACATTGAGGGAAACAAGAAAAGTGTAATCAAAACATGGTCAAGGGCTAGCATGATTACACCAGACTTTGTAGGTCAGACAATAGCTGTTCATAATGGGAAACAGTTTATTCCTGTGTATATAACTGAAAATATGGTAGGACATAAATTAGGTGAATTTTCTCCGACAAGATCTTTTAGAGGTCATGCTGGAGCAAGAAATAAAGGTAATAAGTAAACTATGGGAAGTCGTAAAACTAAAATGGCGGAAAATATTAAAGAAAGCAAGAAAAATTTGGTTGTTGCCAAATTAAAAAATTGCCCTACATCTCCTAGAAAAATGCGTGTAGTTGCGGATTTAGTTAGAGGTAAAGAAGTAGATAAAGCACTTAATATTTTTAGATTTAGTGAAAAGGAAGCTTCAAGAAGATTAGAAAAATTATTATTATCTGCAATTTCAAATTGGCAGAATAAAAATGAAGATTCTAATGTAGAAGATGCTGGATTGTTTATTTCTGAGATAAAGGTTGATAGCGGCTCTATGCTAAAGAGATTAAGAACTGCTCCTCAGGGGAGAGCGCATAGAATAAGAAAGAGATCTAATCATGTTACGATAGTATTAGATTCAAAAAATAATGATGTTCAAACTAATTAATTAAATGGGACAAAAGACAAATCCAATAGGGAACAGATTAGGAATAATTAGAGGATGGGAATCTAACTGGTATGGTGGAAATGATTATGGAGATAAGCTAGCTGAAGATGAAAAAGTCAGAAAATATATTTATGCTCGTTTAGCCAAGGCTAGTATCTCTAGAGTTATTATTGAAAGAACACTAAAAATAGTAACAATAACTATTACAACTGCTAGACCAGGAATTATAATAGGTAAAGGAGGACAAGAAGTTGATAAACTTAAGGAGGAGCTTAAAAAAATTACATCTAAAGATGTTCAATTAAATATTTATGAAATAAAAAGGCCAGAATTAGATGCTTTTTTAGTTGCAAGTAGTGTTGCCAGACAAATTGAAAGTAGAATTTCTTATAAAAGAGCTGTAAAAATGGCTATTGCTGCATCTATGAGAATGAATGCAGAAGGAATAAAGATTCAGGTTAGTGGAAGATTAAACGGTGCAGAAATGGCTAGAAGTGAGCATTTTAAGGAAGGAAGAATTCCATTATCAACTTTTAGAGCAGATATAGACTATTCACTTGTAGAAGCTCATACTACATATGGAAGAATAGGAGTTAAGGTTTGGATAATGAAGGGCGAAGTATATGGTAAAAGAGATTTAAATCCTTTAGTTGGATTATCTAAAAAACAAGGTAAGGGTAATAGAAGAAAAAGAAAATAATAAATAAAGACTAAATATATTATACTGTAAATGTTACAACCAAAGAAAACAAAATATCGTAAGGTTCAAAAAGGAAGAATGAAGGGGAATGCCGGTAGAGGTCATAGGCTATCTAACGGAATGTATGGGATTAAGTCTTTAGATTCTAAATTCTTAACCTCTAGGCAAATTGAAGCTGCTAGGATTGCAGCTACAAGATATATGAAGAGGGAAGGAAGTATATGGATAAAAATATTCCCAGATAAGCCTATAACTAAGAAACCTCTTGAGGTTCGTATGGGTAAAGGTAAAGGAGCAGTTGAATATTGGGCAGCAGTTGTAAAGCCTGGAAGGATACTATTTGAGGTAGGTGGTGTTCCAATAGATGTAGCAAAGGAAGCATTAAGACTTGCAGCACAAAAATTGCCAGTTAAAACAAAGTTTATAATAGCGAGGGATTACGAAGAAGAATAATTTGTATTATATGAATCAAAGTGAAGTATTAAAATTATCGAATGAAGAGCTTAAAGAACAGCTCGTTGAGCAAAAAATGAAATATAATGAGCTAAAGATGTCTCATGCAGTTTCTCCATTAGAAAACCCTATTCAGATAAGATCTTTAAGAAGATCAATTGCTAGAATAGTAACTGAAATAACTAATAGAGAAAGTAAATAATTATTATTCTATTTTATGATGGAAAAAAGAAATTTAAGAAAAGAACGTATAGGTAAGGTTACCAGTAATAAAATGCAGAAATCTATTGTAGTTTCTGAAGTAAAAAAGGTAAAGCATCCTATGTACGGTAAGTTCGTTTTAAAAACAAAAAAGTATGTTGCACATGATGAAAAGAATGATTGCAATATTGGTGATACGGTTAAGATCATGGAGACAAGACCAATAAGTAAATCTAAGTGTTGGAGATTAGTAGAAATAATTGAAAGAGCTAAATAAATTATGGTACAGCAAGAATCAAGATTAAAAGTAGCAGATAATACAGGAGCAAAAGAAGTTTTGACCATTAGAGTGTTAGGAGGAACAAAGAGAAGATATGCTTCTATTGGAGATAAGATTGTTGTTTCTATTAAAAATGCAACACCTAATGGTTTAATAAAAAAAGGAGCTGTATCAACAGCAGTTGTAGTAAGAACAATTAAGGAAGTTAGAAGATCAGATGGTTCTTACATTAGATTTGATGATAATGCATGCGTTTTATTGGATGCTGCAGGCGAGATGATAGGAACGAGAGTATTTGGTCCTGTTGCCAGAGAATTAAGAGATAAAAAATTTATGAAAATTGCGTCATTAGCACCTGAGGTATTATAATATTTAATAAATGAAAAAAGTAAAAATTAAAACAGGAGATATAGTTAAAGTGATAGCTGGAAACCAAAAAGGAACCCAAGGAAAGGTTCTCAAGGTTGTTGCAGCGAAAAATAAAGCTATTGTAGAAGGTGTTAATGTAGTTAAGAAACATAATAAGCCTAGTGCTAATAACCCTCAAGGAGGCGTAACTGAAAAAGAGTTATTTATTGATATATCAAATATATCATTGATAACATCAAAAGGTGATGTCACTAGAGTTGGATATAGAATGGAAAAAGAAAATAAAGTTAGATATTCTAAGAAATCGAATGAAGTAATTTAGTTATGAGTTATATACCAAGATTAAAGAGAGAATATAAAGAAACAGTTATTTCAAACTTAAAAAAAGAGTTTGAATATAATAATATTATGCAAGTACCTAGACTTGAAAAAATTGTTATTTCTAAGGGTGTTGGAGAAGCTGTTAATGATAAGAAGCTTATAGATCATGCAATGGAAGAAATTACTAATATTTCTGGCCAAAAAGCTATAGCAACTATATCTAAAAAAGATGTGGCGTCATTTAAGCTTAGAAAAGGTATGCCAATAGGAGTTAAAGTAACTCTAAGAGGTGAGAGAATGTATGAGTTTTTAGATAGACTTGTTACAGCAGCTCTTCCAAGAGTAAGAGATTTTACTGGAGTAAAAGTAACTGCTTTTGATGGAAGAGGTAATTACAATTTAGGAGTTATAGAGCAAATTATATTTCCTGAAATTAATATTGATAAAATTAATAAGATATCTGGAATGGATATAACATTTGTTACAAATGCAAATTCAGATAAAGAGGCTTTATCTCTGTTAAGAGAATTAGGGCTGCCATTTAAGAAAGTTGATGAAAGACAAAAATCATCAGAAATAAAAGAAATAAAACAGGAAGCACCGGCTGAAGAGACTGTTTCTGAGGAAGCACCTGTTGAGGAGGCTGTTGTTGAAGAAGCACCTGCTGAAGAGACTGTTGCTGAGGAAGCACCTGTTGAGGAATCATCAAAAGATGAATCAGAAGAAACAAACAAGGACGAAGAAAATAATAAAACAAAGAAATAAGACTATGGCTAAAGAATCAATGAAAGCCCGAGAGGTTAAAAGAGCTAAAACTGTAGCAAAATATGCAGCTAAAAGAAAAGCTTTAAAAGAAGCTGGTGATTTTGAAGGATTACAAAAGCTTCCTAAAAATGCATCACCAATTAGAATGCATAATAGATGTAAATTAACTGGTAGACCAAAAGGTTATATGAGGACTTTCGGTATTTCTAGAGTTTTATTTCGTGAAATGGCCAATAAAGGTTTAATACCTGGAGTAAAAAAGGCTAGTTGGTAATAATATAAATTAAAGAAAATGAATACAGATCCTATAGCGGATTATTTAACGAGAATTAGGAATGCGATTAGAGCAAATAAAAGAGTTGTATATATTCCTGCATCAAATTTAAAAAAGGAAATAACTAAGATTTTATTTGATCAAGGATATATTTTAAGCTACAAGTTTGAAGACTCTAAAGTTCAAGGTGAAATTAAGATTGCCTTAAAATATACTAAGGAGAATAATGAGTCTGTAATTACTAAGATTCAAAGAATAAGTACGCCTGGATTAAGAAAATATTCTAATTCGGATGATTTGCCAAGAATTTTAAATGGTTTGGGAATTGCAATTATTTCTACCTCAAAAGGAGTTATGACTGCAAAACAAGCTAAGAAGGAGAATGTGGGTGGAGAACTAATTTGTTATGTACATTAAAAAAAAACAAAATGTCAAGAGTAGGAAATAACCCAATAACAGTGCCAGAAGATGTGACAGTTGATGTTGTAGACAATGTTATTACTGTTAAAGGTAAATTAGGAGAAATTAAACAAACATTTTCTGATGTTCTGATAAAGTTTGAAAATGGCATTATAAATGTTGAACGCACATCTGAATCTAAAGATCATAAATCAAAGCATGGACTATATAGATCTTTAATAAATAATATGGTTATAGGTGTCTCAGAAGGTTGGACAAAAGAATTAGAACTTGTTGGTGTTGGTTATAGAGCTAAAGCTCAAGGTCAAAAACTAGATTTAGCAGTTGGGTTTTCTCATAATATTGTTATGGATTTAGCTCAGGAAATAAAAGTTGAAACTATTACAGAGAAGGGTCAAAACCCTATAATTAAATTATCATCATTTGACAAACAATTAGTTGGTCAAGTTGCTGCTAAGATTAGATCTTTTAGAAAACCAGAGCCATATAAAGGTAAAGGAATTAGGTTCGTTGGCGAACATATAAGAAGAAAAGCTGGTAAATCAGCATAATAAGAATAGACA
>CABXHU010000003.1 GCA_902512065.1 uncultured Bacteroidota bacterium
TACACTCACGCTACTCTAAAAGTAAGAAATGATAAAAATATATATTTACACTCTCTAGATCTTAATGATAATATAAAATTTAATGATATTGAAGAACTACTAAAATATGAAGGAAGTTTTTCTTTAATTAAGTGCGCAATTATGGCTATCAAACCCAATTTTGGTTTTGAATTATTTATACATTCTGATTATCCTATGAGTTCAGGATTGGGAGGCTCAGCTACAGTGACCGCTGTTATCTTAGGTTGTTTTAATCAATTTAGAACTGACAAGTGGAATCAGTATGAAATTGCAGAACTAGCTTTTCAAGCTGAAAGATTACATCTTGGAGTTTCAGGCGGATGGCAAGATCAATATGCCACAGTATTTGGAGGATTAAATTTCATTGAATTTAATAAAGATCAAAATATTATTAATCCAATTAGACTCAGTGAAGATATTTTACTTGAGTTAGAGGAAAGTTTAGTATTATGTTATACAGGACTTACTCATGATTCTGGAAATATTCATAATGATCAAAAAAAAGAAACTAACAAAGATGATGTTAAACATAGAATTAGATCTAATGTACAGCTGACTTATGAAATGAGAGATAATTTACTCAAAGGTAAATTAACGGACTTTGGAAAAAATTTACATAATGCATGGATGAATAAAAAAAGTTTTAGCAACAAAATCAGTAATCCCGCTTTAGATAAAATATATGATGGTGCCATAAAAAATGGAGCTGTTGGCGGAAAACTTTTAGGTGCTGGGGGAGGTGGTTATTTTTTGTTTTATGTACCCCCATTTAAAGTACATAATCTATTAAAATGGTTAAAAAATAAAAACCTTAACAACACTACTTTTAAGTTCGAAAGTAATGGTCTTCAATCTTGGACAGTAAGACAGAAAAAATGAAAATAAATATAGATAAATTTGAAATTGGGAATAAAAGGGTGTTTATTATTGCAGAAGTTGGCAATAATCATAACGGCGATTTTGATAGAGCAAAGTTAATGATTGATAAAACTGTTGAAATGGGGGCGGATTGTGTTAAATTTCAAATGAGACAAATTAAACAGCTGTATCGATCAAAAAGTTTAGAAAAAACGGGTGAAGATTTAGGAACAGAATACATAATAGATCTTTTAAATAAATTTGAATTATCAATAGAACAGCAGAGAGATTTATCTAATTATTGCAAGTCAAAAGGAATATTATATATGTGTACTCCTTGGGACACTAAAAGTGTTGAAATATTAGAGACATTTAAAGTCCCAGCTTATAAGGTAGCTTCTGCTGACTTGACAAACTTACCTTTACTTGATAGTCTAGCAAAAACAAAAAAACCATTGATACTTTCAACTGGAATGAGTAATAATAATGAAATTAAATTAACAGTTGAATTTTTAAATAAGCGAAAAGTAAAATTTGTTTTATTGCATTGTAATAGTACCTATCCCGCACCAGTTCAAGATATAAATTTGAATTGGATTAACGAGTTAAAGAAGATTCATAAGTTAGTTGGTTACTCTGGTCATGAAAGAGGAATAAACATATCTCTGGGTGCAGTTGCACTTGGAGCGAAGGTCATAGAAAGACATTTTACACTAGACAGAAAAATGGAAGGCCCTGATCATGCCGCAAGTTTGGAATTTGATGAATTTAAAAATTTGATTGAGGGTTGTAGAGAAATTGAATTGGCAATGGGTAGTTCAGACACAAGTGAAAGAAAATTTAGTCAAGGGGAGATGATAAATAGAGAAAATTTAGCCAAAAGTTTAGTTGCTTCTAAAAAATTAGTAAAAGGTCATATTATGACTCATAATGATATAAAAGTTCTTAGTCCTGGACAAGGCTTGTCTCCACAAAACTATGATTCATTAATTGGGTTAAGGTTAAAAAGAGACATGGCAAAAGAAGATTACTTTTTCAGTTCTGATTTAAAAAGCTCAAATCAAGTTATAAAAGACTATAAATTTAAGCGCCCTTGGGGAATACCAGTCAGATTTCATGATTTTAATAATTACCTTAATTTAATTAAACCTCCGATGTTTGAATTTCATTTATCTTATTCAGATATGGATTTAGATATTGATAAATACTTATCAGGAACTTATGATTGCGGGTTTGTAGTTCATGCTCCAGAATTATTTAAGGGAAGTCATTTAATGGATTTAGCAACACCTGAAATAGAATATAGAAAAATTTCTATGGTTGAAACTCAAAAAGTTATTGATATTACTAGAAAATTAAAAAAATATTTCCCAAAAGAATTAAAACCTCAAATTGTAGCTAATATAGGTGGTATTAGTATGGATGCTCCATTTAAAGAGAATATAAAAGAATCATATTATTTACAATTTTTTGAAAGCCTTAATGAACTTAATTTAGAAGGTGTTGAAATAATCCCTCAAACTATGGCTCCTTTTCCATGGCATTTTGGTGGACAGAGATATCAAAATATTTTTGTTCATGTAGATGAAATAGCTAAGTATTGTCAAAAATTTGGTATAAGAATGTGTTTTGATGTTTCGCACAGCATGCTTACATGTAATCATTTTAATAAAGACTTTTATGAATTTGCTGAAAAAATAGCTCCCTATACAGCACACATTCATATGGGTGATGCTACGGGGGTTAATGGAGAGGGACTTCAAATTGGAGAGGGTGAGATAGATTTTACTAAACTCGGAAAAATATTAAATGAAGGCTGTCCAAACGCCAGTTTTATACCAGAAATTTGGCAAGGACATAAAAATAATGGCGAAGGTTTTTGGATTGCATTAGAAAAACTTGAAAATTTATTATAAATGATAGAATTAATAAAAAAAGAAATACAAAATTCAATTGATATAAAACTAGAAGTACTTAACAATAGTGAGATAATTTCTCAAATTGAAATTCTTGTTAATAAATGTTTAGAATCCTTAAGAAAAGGAGGAAAAATTATTTTTTGTGGAAATGGAGGAAGTTTTGCAGATTCTCAGCATTTGGCAGCAGAATTTGTTTCTAGATTGCGATTTGACAGGGCACCTTTGGCATCAATTGCTTTGGGGACTAATAGTTCAAATATGAGCGCAATAGGAAATGATTATGGATATGACCAAGTTTTTAAAAGAGAAATATTGGCACTAGGAAATAAAAATGATGTATTTATACCAATTAGTACAAGTGGGAATAGCCCAAATGTAATTGAAGCAATTAAAGCTGCTAAAGAAAAAGGAATTTATATAATGGCATTTACTGGAGGCCACGGCGGCTTAATTAAAGGTTTATGCGACGCTATTATTGTTCCCTCGAAAAGTACTGAGAAAATTCAAGAAGTGCATATTATGTTTGGACATATTATTTGTTACTTAATAGAAGAGAAATTTTTTAAAAAATAATTTTGAAAGAAGTTGGTATTATGCAAGGAAGGTTATTGCCTAAATTTAAAGGCAGATATCAAGCCCATCCATTAGGCTACTGGAAAAATGAATTCTTTATTGCAAAAGATATTGGTTTAAAATATATTGAATTTATATTGGATTATAATGATTTTGAGCAAAACCCTTTGATTTTTGAATCAGGCATTAATGAAATTTTAAATATAATTCAAAAAACAAGTATTGGAGTAAAATCTATTTGTGCTGATTATTTTATGCAAGCACCTTTACATTCAAGTTCAAAGACGGTTAGTGAAAAAAGCACTAGTATTCTAAATAAATTAATTATTAATGCTAATAAAATTGGGGTTTCTAATATTGTAATCCCTTGTGTTGATCAATCTTCACTAAAAAATGAAATAGATCAGAAGAGATTGATAATTAATTTACAGAAATCTATCGATTTAGCTGTTAAATATAATATTAACCTTGCTTTGGAGACCGATTTACCACCTAAAAACTTTACTGATTTATTAAATGAATTTAATTCAAAACAAATTACAGTAAATTATGATACTGGAAATAGCGCTTCACTAGGTTACGAAATGCTAGAAGAATTTAAGTGTTACGGTGAAAGAATTACTGATATTCATATTAAAGATAGAGAATTAGGAGGAGGTTCTGTTTTACTTGGAAAAGGAGCTGTAAACTTTCCTCTATTTTTTAAAATTTTATCAACTATAGATTTTAAAGGACCGATAATTATGCAGGCATTTAGAGATGATGAGGGAATTGAAATATTTAAGAAACAATTTAATTGGTTTAAAAAAAGTTACAATAATTATGATAGCAATAATTCCAGCTAGAAGTGGGTCTAAAGGGGTTCCTGAAAAAAATATAAAATTAATTGGTGGAATTCCATTATTTGCATATAGTATTATTATAGCTAAAATGACACCTAATGTAGATAGGATAATAGTTTCTACTGACTCTGAAGAATATGCTGAAATTGCAAGAAAATTTGGGGCAGAAATTCCATTTCTTCGTCCTGTTAAAATTTCAGGAGATAAGTCTACTGATTTCGAGTTATTTTCACATGCACTTAATTGGTTTAAACAAAATGAAAATTATACACCTGAGTATATTTTACATCTAAGACCAACAACTCCCTTGAGAGAACCTTTAGTAATAGAAAATGCAATAAAATTATTTTTAGAAAACAAAAAAACTGCCTCATCGTTAAGATCAGGTCATTTAGCTCCTGAATCTCCTTTCAAGTGGTTTTTGAAAGATTCAAATAATTATTATAAGGGCTTAAAAGAGGGTTTAACGCCAGACAAAATTAATCAACCTAGACAATCGTTTCCTTCAGTTTATGTTCCAGACGGATATATAGATATTCTAAAAAGTTCAACAATTCTAAAAACAAACACATTACATGGGGATAAAATGTTAGTTTTTGAATCACCATTTTGTGTTGAGATTGATACAATAGATGATTTTAAATATTTGGAATATCAAATTGAAAATCAGGAATCGAGTATCTTAAATTATTACTTTAAAACAAAATAAATTTTATGTCAGGATTAGGATTTTCACATACACCTAAGAAAGTTAAAAGAATAAATACTAAGTATAGAACTATAGTTACAAAAATACCTGTTCCAGAAAGTATTCCAATATTAGAAAGAGTTTATGATACCGAGTCGCATTCTATGCACGGTCAGTTGCCTATAATTTGGGATCGTGCACAAGGAGTTCAAGTATTTGATTCTTGGGGAAACAAATGGTTAGACTTTTCAAGTACAATCTTTGTTACAAATGCAGGACATGGTAATAAAAGAATTATTGATGCATTAAGTGAAGTAATAAAGAAACCGTTATTACATACTTATACATATACTTCACCTGAAAGACATGAATACTTGAATTACTTAATTTCAAATACACCCAAACAATTTGAAAAAGCTTTTTTATTATCAGCAGGTACTGAGGCTACAGAAGCATCATTAAAATTAATGCGATTAAATGGCATTAAGCTTGGAAAAAATAAAGGAGGAATTTTATGTTTTGAAGGTAATTGGCATGGAAGAACATTAGGAGCTCAAATGATGGGATGGAGTCCAAATCAAAAAGAATGGATAGGATATTTAGATCCAAATATTTACCATACTCCTTTTCCTTATCCATGGTTAAAGGATGCGATTTCTAATCCAAGAAAGTTTTTTCGTGATAGTATAAGAAAATTAATTGAAAAGAATAATATTAATCCTAAAACTGACTTGTGTGGTATAATGATGGAAACTTTTCAGGGATGGGGTGCAGTTTTTTATCCTAAAGAGTTTGTACAAGAAGTTTCTTTATTTGCGAAAGAAAACGATCTTCTTTTAACTTTTGATGAAATGCAAGCTGGTTTTGGGAGAACAGGCGAGCTATTTGGTTACATGAATTATGAAGTAGAGCCAGATCTTTTAGCTTGTGGAAAAGGCGCTAGTTCAAGCCTACCCCTTTCAATAGTTTTAGGAAAAAAGGAAATTATGGATTTGCCTGAAATAGGATCTATGAGTTCAACCCATTCCGCCAATCCATTAGTCTGCGCGGCTGGATTAGCAAATATGAAAGCCTTGATTGAAGACGGTTTAATTGAAAATTCAAAAAACCTTGGTAAAATTTTTCATAAAAAACTCAACATATTATTAACAAAACATCCAAATTATATATCGTCAATTCAAGGCATTGGACTTTTAGCTGCAGTAATTTTTACAAATCCAAATGGAGAGCCTTTGAGTAAACTCTGCGATTTAATAAGTGAAAAATGTTTACAAACTGGCCTCTTAGTGGTTCATACTGGTAGAGAATCAATTAAGTTAGCTCCTCCGTTAGTTATTAACGAAGAGGAATTAAATGAGGGAGTAGAGACTTTCTTAGATGCAGTTGATCAAAGTATAAATGAATTATATGGTTCTTAACACTAGGCATACCGGATTTGTAGTTAATAATTTAGAGAAGTTTATTTCTTTTTATGAAGGTATGGGTTTGAAGCTAATTTCCAGAATGATTGAAGAAGGAGATTATATTGATAATTTAGTTTCATTAAATAATGTCAAATTAGAATGGGCAAAATTAGCGCTTCCTGATAGTTCAGTAATTGAACTTCTAAAATATCATTCTCATCCTAATTTAATTAATGAACCAAATTATTATCAAAACGCAAATCGAATAGGGTGTTCACATATAGCTTTTACTGTTTCAAATATTCAGCAGACAATAGACTATGTTTGCTCTAATGGCGGAGCGATAAAAAATAATCATCAGATTTCTCCTGATGGAAAAGTAAAAGTAGCATATTGTTACGATATAGAGGGAAATATTTTAGAAATTGTGGAAGAATTAAATTAAATTAAAATGGCAGACTATTTAAAGGTTATATATGATACCAAATCACACCCACAAACAACATATCCAGGAAAACTCGTATCATATCTTTTTCATTCTTTTGAAATGAAAAAAGGTCAAAAGCTTTTAGAACCTGGTTGTGGGAGAGGCGAATTTTTGTCTGAATTTAAAAAAAACGGATTGGATTGTTATGGAATTGATCTTTCTGAACATGCTGGAACTATGTGTCCTGAAATTGAAATAAAAAAGAAAGTAGATTTAGAAAATGATAAATGGCCATTTCCAGATAATTATTTTGATATTATTTATAATAAATCTTTAATGGAACATCTGAGGAATCCGGATAAATTTTTGTTAGAGGCTAGAAGGGTATTAAAGCCTGGAGGTAAAATACTTTGTTTAATTCCTGATTGGGAAGCAAATTACAAGATCTATTTTGACGACTTCACTCACAGAACTCCTTTCACTAGTATATCATTAAATGATATTTATCAAATATCTGATTTTAATAATATTAAAGTTTTTAAATTCAGACAATTACCTATAGTATGGAAATATCCATTCATTAATATTTTTTGTTCATTTATTTCTCCATTTATCCCAGTAAGAACACAAAATAAATTTTTAAGATGGTCTAGAGAATTAATGTTAATTGGTTACGCTGAAAAATGATTTTATATGAATTTAAATTTAAATAATGCTCATGTTGTTGTAGTTGGAGGAACTAACGGAATTGGTCTGTCAATTTCTAAAGGTTTTCTTAATGAAGGAGCAATTGTACATATTATTGCAAGAAATGAAAATGTAGATTTAATTAATGAGTTGGAAAAAAAATATAACTCAAAAATTTTTTTTTATCAATCTGATGCCACAAATTTTGATTCTTTAAAGTTAGCTAGTAAAAAAATTTTACGTAAAACAAATAATAAATTAGATATTTTAATTTCAAATGTAGGAAAAGGTTCAGTTGATTTAGACCCTTTATATTCAAACAAAGAATGGGAAGATTCTTGGAATACTAATTTTACAAGTGCATTAAATGTAACAAGGGTTTTTTCAAATGTAATTACTCAAAATAATGGATCCATAACATTTATTTCTTCAATTGCTGGTATTCAATTTGTTGGCGCACCTATCTCATATTCTACAGCAAAAGCTGCTTTAAATTCATTTGCTAAAACACTTTCTCATAAATTGGCACCTGATGTTAGAGTTAATGTGGTTGCTCCCGGGAATATTTTTGTTAATAATGGGACTTGGGACTTGAAGCAAAAAGAAAATCCAGATGGGGTTCAGAAAATGTTAAATGAGAAAGTGCCTTTAAAGCGATTTGGATTACCGGAAGAAGTTGCTAATCTTGTTTTATTTTTATCATCTGATAAAGCATCATTTATAACTGGATCATGTTTTGTAATAGATGGAGGACAAACAATTAGTTTTTAGAAATTATGAATAAAAATATTTTTTCACTAAAAGGAAAAGTAATAGTTGTTACTGGAGCTTCTGGTTTGTTGGGAAGAGAGCATTGTGATGCAATTGCTTCTAGTGGAGGAACACCAATTCTACTTGATTTAAATCAATCAGTAATAAACGTTCAGATTGAACAAATTAAAGAGAAATATGGTATTGATGCACGTGGATACTCTGTTAATATTACAGATGAAGACGAAATTGAAAAAAATTGTCAAGTCATAGTAAAAGATTTTGGAAAAATAGATGGTTTAGTTAATAATGCGGCCAATAATCCAAAAGTAGAGAATTCATCAGAAAAGAATTTTTCAAGGCTTGAAAATTTTCCAACCTCTATATGGGATCAAGATTTAGCAGTAGGTCTTAAAGGTTCCTTTTTATGTGCTAAGCATTATGGATTTGTAATATCAAACAACAAAAATGGTGGAACTATTATAAATATATCTTCTGATCTTGGTTTAATTGCACCTGATCAAAGACTTTATAAGGTCGAAGGATTAAGCGAAGACCAACAGCCTGTAAAACCAGTTACTTATTCAGTTGTTAAGTCTGGTATGATAGGACTTACTAGATACTTATCTACATATTGGGCTGAAAAAAACGTAAGATGTAATACAATATGTCCTGGTGGAGTTGAAAACAATCAAAATCAGGATTTTATAAATGAAGTTGTTAAAAGAATTCCATTGAATCGAATGGCACTTAAACATGAATATCAAGGCCTACTTGTTTTTCTTCTTTCTAATGCATCAAGTTATATTAATGGAGCAACAATTGCAGCAGATGGTGGTAGAAGCAGCTGGTAGGTTTTTAGTCACAACCGCCTTAAAAGAAACATGGCCTAAAAATCAAGAAATTTTATTTTTAGGAGAATGGTGTAAAATATATTCACAGAATGAAAATACTTTAAATAAATATTATACATTAAAATATCATTGGGATGACAGAAAAAAATTAAGGAGAGATTATTTATACCTGGATAAGTTATTTGAAAAACTTTTAATTGAACTTGCTACAGATTTAAATAATATACATAAAACTAAATTTACAGTTAATTATTGGAGAATTTTAATTGGACCATGGTTAGGGTACTTTACTCATATTATTTATGATCGTTGGTATATGGCAAATACTGCACTTAAAAATTTTAAAGAATTATCTACTATTATTCTTGAGCTAGATGAGACTAAACTAGTTCCAAATGATATGACTCATTTTAATAATTTGTTTATTTCAGATTTATGGAACCACTTTATTTATGGAAAAATAATTAATGAATTAAATATTTCTAATGTATTTTATAAAAAATCAAATACAAATCAAAAGAGTAATAAAATCAGAAAAACATTTAGAGAAAAAATTAAATTTTTATACTCAAAATTTATAAATAAGTATTCATTAAATAGTTCGTATTTATTAATTAATACATCTCTATCGAAATTAAACTATTTTAAATTATTACTTAAATTAAAAGTAATCCCAGTTCCAAATGGTGTTTTTTCAATTAAGACTAGTAAGCCTAGTAAAATCTTTCGAAATTTTAAAATTAACTCTGAGAATAGGGTTTCAAAAAGTAATGATTTTGAAGCTATTCTAAGACAACTAATAGTCAAGCAAATACCAATTTCTTATGTTGAGTCTTTTTCAGAACTGAGTAAGATGTCTCGTACATTAAATTGGCCAAGGTCACCTAAGACTATATTTACATCCCATTCACATAATTCAGATGATGTCTTTAAGCAGTATGCCGCAAGATGTATTGAGAATAGTAATACAAAATTAATTATAGGTCAACACGGAGGTTATTTTGGAATCGGAGAATATGGTTTTACTGAAAAACATGATATAGAAATATGTCATAAATATTTAAGTTGGGGTTGGAAATCAGACGATAAAAAAGTATTGCCAATAGGACAACTTATATTTAAAAAATCAATTAATATTAAAAGTTTTAAAAAAAAACACTTACTATTAGTTACAGCAACTCTTCCTAGATATAGTTATTTTATTTATTGTGTTGCGATAGCATCTCAATGGTTATATTATTTTAAAGATCAGTGTGAGTTTTTTGATAATTTAGATAATGCAATTAAAGGGGAAACAATAGTAAGATTACATAAAAACGACTATAAGTGGAATCAAGCCAAAAGATGGAAGGATAAATTTCCAAATATTAAAATCAATAATGCAAAAAAAAATATTTTAGTTCAATTAAAAAAATGTAGGTTATTTGTATCTACATACAATTCAACAACCTATTTAGAGTCAATTGCCATGAATATTCCTACTGTAATATATTGGGATATAAATTATTGGGAACTTAAAGATTCTGCTATTCCCTTTTTTAATAAATTTAGAAAAGCAGGAATCTTTCATGACAGTCCTTCATCTGCAGCAGCTCATATAAACTTAATTTGGGAGAATGTTGATGAGTGGTGGAATTCAGTTGAAGTTAAATCTGCTATTTACGATTTTAACAATAATTACAATAAAAAATCAAAAGATCTAATAAATAAATTATTTCAAGTAATAAAATAGAAATTAAAAGTATTAATTTTCCAAAAAATGTTTGTAAAAATTTAGATGAAGATGCAATTGAAAGAATGATAAACATGACATTGGAAATGGAAAGACCATTGACTAACGCACTTAGTAATAATTGGAAAGAAACTTTGACTCGTGAAAAGATTAAAGAACTATATTTAAAAATGTAAAGTTAATCAATGATTTAGCATTCTTTACTTTTTTTAAATTTTAATAATAGATTTTAAAATACTTAATAAAAAAATAAATAATATGATAAATTTTTCAAAACAAATCGCTTTCAAAGATAGATTAGTTGGCATCAATCATCCTGCATATTTTGTCGCTGAAATTGGTGCAAATTTTGATAATTCACTAGATAAAGCAAAAAAACTTTGTGATGCAGCAAAAGAAGCTGGAGCTGATTGTGCAAAATTTCAGAGCTTTAAATCCGAAAAAATAGTTGCCCCTAAAGGTTTTCAGAAGATGCAATTAAAAGGTGTTCATGGATCATGGGGCCGACCAGTAAGTGAAGTTTTTAAAGATGTTGAATTTCCTAGAGATTGGCATCCTATTGTAAAAGAACATTGTGATAATATTGGAATTCATTTTTCCACTTCACCATATGATTTTGAAGCAGTTGATTTATGTATGGATTTAGATTTACCCTTTATAAAGATTGGATCTGGTGAAATTACATGGTTAGAAATGATAGAGAAAATTGCATCTAAACAAAAGCCGATTGTATTGGCAACAGGTGATGCAACTCTATCAGAAATAGACGAAGCAATTAAAGTTATTGAATCTACAGGAAATAAAAATTTAATATTATTACAATGTATTACAAATTATCCTTCAATGATCGAGAGTGCAAATATCAATGTATTAAAAACATACCAGAATGCATTTGATGTATTAACAGGTTATTCTGATCACTCACCTGGAGATGTTGTAATACTTGGTTCAATTGCACTAGGTGGTGTTTTTGTAGAAAAACATTTTACTTTTAATAAAGAAGATAAAGGCCCTGATCACCCACATTCAATGAATGTGGAAGAATTCAAATCTATGGTTTCCAGAGTAAGACAGCTTGAGCAAGCGATGGGAAGCACTAAAAAGTTTGTTGTTGAGGAAGAACATGAAACAGTTTTGGTTCAACGTAGAGGATTATATGCAGCAAAAGATATTCCTTTAGGTAAGGTTATAGATAATTCAGACCTTATTGAGCTTCGGCCAGCACTTGGTATTCTTCCAAAGTATAAAAGCACTCTAATTGGAAAAAAGTTTAAAACTCATATTGAAGCTGGACAGCCAATCTATTGGAAAAATTTTTAAAATGATTACACTAAGAGAAAAATTTATTGCTATTGTTGATAACGATTCGATTTCCAAGTCTGATGTGATTGTATTATTAGAGGGTGATGGTCTGAACCGTTGTCAAAAAGCTGTAGATTTATATAAAGCAGGATTTGCTGATAAAATTCTTTTTAGTGGAGGTATTTGTGATTTTAGTTATGGCAGTTTTCCAATATATAATGTTTTACCTCAATTAATTGAAATGGGGGTCCCAGAAAGTGCAATAATTGTAGAAAACAAGTCTTTAAATACAAAAGAGCAAGCAGAATTTGTTATGGACTTGGTTAAAAAGTATAAATGGAAAAAACTAATTTTAGTTGCTACACATGACCATCAATATAGAGCATATTTAACTTTTTTAAAAAACAATCTGGAATTAGAAAAGCCAATACTAATATTTAATTCTCCAGCTAGAAATTTACCTTGGTTTAAAGAAACAGGATGGGGTACAAGAATTAATCGATTATATGAAGAATTTATCAGAATTGAAAAATATAAAAAATTAGGTCATTTAGCAACTTATGAAGATGTAATAACTTATCAAAAATGGAAGGAACAACAACTTTAAAAGAGGCTAAAGAAATCATGGGCTTAAACATGATTGGTCCAGATGAACTTAAAAAAATAAATGAGAAAGATTTATTTTTAAATCTTGATTTGATTTCAGAAAAAAAGTTAAGATCAATTCCATTTGGAAAAGAATACCTAAAAAAAAAAAAAGAAACACATTTATTAATTCTGATAATCCCTGAAAATTTTAACAAAAAGGATTTAAATTTTAAAGATTTTAGAGACTATTTTGGTTTTGACCCAGAATTTAAGCAACCATGTTTTTATAATCAAGATTGGTATTTAAATGAACCATTTTATATTAATTCAAAATTAGAACTGAAATGGGTTTTAGTACAAAAAGAAATATCTGAATCCACTAGAGGAAAAGATCCTGACAAACTCAATGATGCAATTGGTAAGATGCAAAATTCATTGACTTATACTTATATATTTTTTATTTATTTTTTGTCACGTGATAAAATATTGTGGGAACATGATTATGTTTGGTGTGCGGATTTTGATTCTAATAAAGATCAAATTTATATTGGAAGGTACTTGGATCCAATGAAAATAAATAAAAATGGGTTTAGTATTCATAGGCATTTGAAAATTAAAAACAGCTATGGGTTGTCTATTATTATTCAATAATATTAATTGTTAAATCCTACATTAAAAGTTGTTTTTGAAGTTTTAATTCTTTTTCATGAAGTTCAAAATTATTCTTGTAACTCAAGCCAGAACATCTAGCACAAGACTGCCTGGAAAAGTCCTTATGAAAATTCGTGGCAAACCAATGATTAACTATCACCTCGAAAGATTATCTCAAGCTAGATATGTTGAAAAAATCATTATTGCAACAACTAATAATAAAAAAGATGATGGTTTAGTTAATCATGTTGAATCATTGGGTTTTGAAGTTTATCGAGGTTCTGAAAATGATGTTTTAGATAGATTCTATCAATCAGTTAAGCATTACTTTCCTGATTGGGTTGTTAGAGTTACTTCAGATTGCCCATTGATTGATCCTGAACTTATTGATAAAGTCATTATAAAAATTTTGAATTATGGATGTGATTATGGGAGTAACACTCTTGTTGAAAAATTTCCAGATGGACAAGATATTGAGGTTTTTAAGTTTTCAGCACTTAAAAAGGCTTGGAAAGAATCTAAATTAATATCTGATAGAGAACACGTCACTTCATTTATTAAGAATAATTCAAATTTCAATGGCGGAAACTTATTTTCTGCGTTAAACTACAATACAGAATTAGATTTTTCTCAAACACGAATGACAGTTGATGAGAAGGAAGACTTAGAAGTCATTAAAATTTTGATTAAAAATTTGGGAAGTAATAAAACTTGGCTAGATTATGCTAATTACATTTCTCTAAAAGGTTTAAATAAAATAAATGGTATGATAATAAGAAATGAAGGTTTCTATAAATCTTTAAAAAATGATAAAAATGGGTAAAGGACAAAAGCTATATAAAAAGGCAAAAAAACTGATTCCAGGTGGAACAATGTTACTTTCTAAAAGACCTGAAATGTTTTTACCAGAAAATTGGCCCTCTTATTTTTCAAGAGCAAAAGGCTGTAAAATTTGGGATCTTGAAGGAAAAGAGTTAATAGACATGTCTATTATGAGTATTGGAACAAATACACTGGGTTACGGTCATGATGATGTTGACAATGCAGTCTTTGAAGTCATAAAAAAGGGAAATATGAGCACATTGTGTTGCCCTGAAGAAGTTAAATTGGCTGAAAAATTAGTAGAAATAAATCCTTGGGCAGAAATGGTTCGATTTGCTAGATCTGGGGGAGAAGCAAATTCGATTGCTATCAGAATTGCTAGGGCTGCAAGCGGAAAAGATAAAGTTGCTATTTGTGGTTATCACGGATGGCATGATTGGTATTTATCAGCAAATCTCAAATCTGGGGATAATTTATCTGGACATTTGTTACCTGGATTATACACAGCTGGAGTACCAAGTACATTAAAAGACTCAGTTTTGACTTTTCAGTACAACAACTATGAAGAGTTATTGAGTTTAGTTAAAAATAATGATATCGGGATAATAAAAATGGAAGTTGTTAGAAATTTTAGTCCTGAAGATAACTTTCTTCAAAAAGTAAGAAAACTAGCAACAGATAAAAATATTATTTTAATTTTTGATGAGTGCTCATCTGGATTTAGAGAAACATTTGGCGGCATTCATAAAAAATTCGGAGTAGAGCCTGATATGGCTATGTTCGGAAAGACAATTGGAAACGGGTATGCCTTGACAGCAGTATTAGGAAAGAAACCGATAATGGAAGCTGCCCAAAAAACATTTATAAGTAGTACGTTTTGGACTGAAAGAATTGGGCCAACTGCATCATTAGCGACTCTTAAGGTCATGGAAGAAATAAGGTCATGGGAAATAATTACTGAAATAGGTAAAAAAATGCAATTAGGATGGAAAGATTTAGCATCTCAAAATAATTTAGAAATAGAAATTTATGGAATTCCAGCAATGAGTTCTTATTCATTTAAGTCTATTAATTCACTTGCTTACAAAACATTAATCACTCAAGAAATGTTAAAAAAAGGAATTTTAGCAAGTACTAGTTTTTATGCCTCAATTGCACATAAAAGTTCTTACATGGAAAAGTATTTTAATGAACTTAACGAGGTTTATAAAATCATAAAAAAATGTGAAAAAAAAGAAATAGATATTAATAAAATATTGGAAGGACCCATTTGTCACTCAGGATTTAAGAGATTAAATTAATCATAATCAATTTAAATTTTCAAGTTATTTATGTGTTCACAAAAATTTAATAATAGATATATTGCCTAATTATAAAATGTAAATTATTGAGTCGTATGGATAATAAAGATTTGTATAATAAAAATGAAGCTAAACAATTTTACGAAAATAGATATGAGGATAATTATATGGATGATTGGCCATTAGAAAAAAAACAAAGAATTTCATATGTGATTCAAAGTTTACAATTACCTGATTATGGTGTTGCATTGGATTTTGGATGCGGATGTGGTGTTTTCACAAATGTTATACAAAAGCAACTTCCAAAATGGAAAGTCTATGGTTGTGATATTAGCAATAATGCAATTGAAAATGCTAAAAACCGCTTCCCTCAGTGTTCTTTTTTTGTTTCTGATTCTGATCAAGTCCCAAATATCAAATTTGATTTTTTGTTTTCTCACCATGTACTTGAACATGTTTTTGACATTAAAAAAATTATTAAGGATATAAATAATTTTTTAAAACCTAAATCCTTTACTTTTCATGTGCTTCCTTGCGGAAACAAAGGAAGCTTTGAATATGAGGTTTGTAGTATGAGAAAAGATGGGATAAATAAGAAAATGGAAAATAGATTCTTTTTTGAAGACGAAGGTCATGTTCGAAGATTGACAACAGATGAAACAAATAAATTAATGAGAAAATATTCATTTTTTTTAAATAAAGAGTTTTATAGCAATCAATATTATGGTGCTGTTAAATGGATTTCTCAATCACACCCAAAATTTATTTTAGAGTTTACAAATCCGTCTAAAGGTAAAAACAATAAAGCAATCAAGTTTTTGTTTTGGATTCAGTTAAATTTTCTTTTATTATTTGCTCTTCAATTGCCCATGAACCTTGCTAAGCGAATAAAACTCATTAGAAATAAAAAGATATATCATTATTGTCTAATTGTTATAAATTTAATTCCTTCATTAATTTCTTATCCTTTTTACACTTTCATTAATTTCAAGGCTGATGAAGAATGGAAGTCTAAAAATCAATCAATAAATGGAAGTGAAATGTACTTAATTTATAATAGAAAATGATAAAATTAAACAAAGTGTGAACTGTTGAGATAAATTTTAAAAACTATAATTTATTTCTATAATGTTAAAAAAAAATGATTAAAAAAATTTTTTTCCTTTTAAATAAAAAGGAGCAAACTGAAGCTTACAAATTATTATTGTTAGTAACATTGTTTGCATTACTTGATGTATTTGGGGTTGCATCAATCATGCCTTTTATGGCAACTGTTGGAGATCCTACTATAATTGAGAGTGATAAATTTCTTAATTACCTGTATATAAATTTAAAATTTACTAATCCTCAAAGCTTTATTTTTTTTCTTGGTATTATTGTAATGATTTTTCTAATATCATCACTTACTTTTAAGGCATATGTAACATATGTACAATTAAGATTTAATTTACTGAGAGAACACTCAATTGGCAAAAGACTCATCGAAAGTTATCTAAACCAGCCATATACATGGTTTTTAAATAATCACAGTTCGAATCTTGTGAATAAAATACTATCTGAAGTAAACCAGGTGGTAGGTAGTGCAGTTGGGCCTTTTATATTGGTTGTTTCACATGGAATTCTTGCTATTGCAATGATATCACTATTAATTTTTGTTGATCCAATCATGTCTTTAGCTGTTGGGTTAACATTTGGAACAATATACCTTGTAATTTACTTTCTAATTCGAAAGTCAATATTCAATACAGGTTTAAAAAGAGTAGAGGCAAATAAATCTAGATTTAGGAGTGTTAGTGAAGCCTTTAATGGAATAAAAGAAATAAAATTAGGAGGTTTAGAAAAGGTTTACATAAAAAAATTCTCAAGATCCGCTAAACTATTTGCAGAAAGTCATGCATCAATTCAAACACTTGTTCAAATTCCTAGATTTGTTGCAGAGGGTTTTGCATTTGTTGGAATGATATTAGTTGTTTTATTTTTTTTGTCTGGAAATGATGGCTTTTCTTCAGGGCTCCCAATTGTCGCCGTATACGCATTAGCAGGGTATCGTTTAATGCCTTCCTTGCAAATGGTTTATTCATCTATTGCCACACTACGATCATCTTTAGCAGCACTTGATGTTTTGTACGAAGATTTAAAATCTTTACCATCATTTGAATACAAAGATGTAATTAAATCCGAATTTAAAATAAGAAATAACATTAGTCTTAAAAATATTTATGCCAAATATCCATTTGCAAAAAAAATGGCAATTAACGGAATTTCAGTTGAAATTCCCGTCAAAAAGACCATTGGATTTGTGGGCTCAAGCGGAAGTGGTAAAACAACAACTATTGATTTAATTCTTGGATTATTAGAACTAAAATCAGGATCATTTTCAGTTGATGGTATTGAAATTAATAAATCTAATTTAAAAGAATGGCAAAGAATTATTGGATATGTTCCTCAAGAAATTTTTCTCATAGATGATAATATAGCAGCTAATATTGCCTTTGGCCTTTCAAAAAATGACATCGATATGCAAGCAGTCGAACGTGCATCTAAAATTGCAAATTTGCATGATTTTGTAACAAATGAGTTAAATGAAGGCTATCTTACTGAAGTTGGTGAAAGAGGAGTTAGATTATCTGGAGGGCAACGACAAAGAATAGGAATTGCTAGAGCACTTTATCATAACCCTCAACTTTTAGTACTTGACGAAGCAACTAGTGCATTAGATAATGTAACTGAAAATGAAGTAATGGAAGCAGTTAACAGTTTATGTGGAGACATAACAATCATTATAATAGCTCATCGTATTTCTACTGTTTCTGAATGTGATAATATTTATTTATTAGAAAATGGTAAGATTATAGCAGACGGAACATATGATGAACTTTTAAAAAAGAATAAGGAATTTAAAAATATGGTAGAAATTTAATTTGATAATTATTTATGAAAAATAAAAAAACGGTAATTATACATATTGATGCTCTAAGAAGAGAGTATTTGAGTGGATGGTTACTTGGTGAATTTTTTAAGAAAAAAGGATATAACGTTTTATTAACATCTAGGCATTCTAGTAAAAGAATACTAAAATTTTTGACACCTGATATTTTTATTTCTTCACATGTTTTTTTATTAACTCCCTTGCAATGGAAAAATATAACAAGTAAAGGAACAAAAGTTTATATAAATGAAGCGGAGGGAACCAATCATTTACATGGAGTTTCTACCACTTATCCTGAAACATATAATAATAAAACAATTGATTACAGTCTTTTTTCTGGTATTTTTGTATGGGCAGATTACAGTTATAATTTTGTAATCAAGAATAGAAAAATTGATTCTGGAAAAGTTTATTTAAACGGATCAACTCGTCAAAGTGTTTTAAGTAGACCAGAAAGAAAAAATGATAAAGTTGTAGTAGGAATTATTAGTAGGTTTGAAATAATTAATACTTTCGATCAACGTCATCCTTTTGTAAATCTAATTGATTTAGATCCCGAGCATCCTGATTGGAAATGGTATTATGAAAGGTGTGCTGTAGATTCAGAAGCTTTTTCTATAGTATCTAAACTAATAAGTAAGTTAATTAAACTTGGCCATTATGTTTCTATGAGAGCTCATCCAAATGAAAGTATAGATTCGTATAAATTATTAAAAAAGAAATTTGGAAAGTTTTTTGAAATAGATAAATCACTAAGTATCAGTGAGTGGTTAAATAATGTATCTGTCGTAGTTGGTACAACATCATCAGCATTTACTGAACCATATTTGTCAAAAATTCCTATTATTTCAACTTCAAAAATTCAAAATTTTCATTATTCTGGAGATTATCAGTTCCATGATAATTTTGATCTTCCAGCTTATCATCCTAAAACTGTTGATGAAATGGTAGAGCTATGTACAAACCCTGAACTGGTAGCTAAATCCTCAAAAGTGCTTGATGAATTTTTAAATTCTTTTTACAGTCTTGATAATAAAATTGATCCAATTGTAAAAATAGTTGATGTTGTAAGTAATGAAAATGAAGATAAGTCAACAAATATAAATTATACAATTGCCAAGTTTTTTTTATATTCTTTAGATATACTTTTTATTATTAAAAATACGATTATTAATTCTAAAGGGATTAACGTAATGAAAAATTATAATTATAATAGATTATTACATAAACCCTCAAAATTTATGAAGAATATTTTGAAAAAAACCCTTTAAAAAATACTATTGAATTTGAGCAAGAAGTTTGATCTTTCCGATCTTATTAACCTATTAAATGTTATAATTTTATTTCTTACAACTGTATGGTATATTAAAACTAATAATCATCCTTACATTGATATAAATGTATTTATTGTCTCTTTCTTAATTCATGCTCAATTATATTTTTTTTTAAAAAATGAAAAAAACAACTCTGATCCATTTTTAGTTATATTATCATTAGTAATATTACTTTTTTATTTAACAAGGATATTTACTCTTTTATTTGACGAGTATACTTTTAGTTTAGTTTTCACAAGATCTAACGCAGAATATATTGGTCCTGATGAATTTTTTAATTTCTTAATTTATTTATATTTATCGCTTTGGATGATATTTTTTGGTTTAAAATTAGCTGATAAAAAATTTAAAATTAAATCAAAAAAAAACTTAATAAATTCAAAACAATATAAAAGATTATTATTTCTATCTCTTGTATGTTTAATTTATTTTACAATAGGATCTTATGTATTCACCACTTTTTCTCAAGCAGGTATTTTAATCGGATTACTTTCTGGCTTTTTGAATTATGAGGTTTTTGTAATATTAATAACAATAATGGTTTTTTATTACAAGGATGATATCCCAAAAAAATATAATCGCTTAGCTATATTTATTTTGTTTATGTTCTTTTTTATAAAAGCACTTAATGGCGGAAGTGGACCTATTTTTCGAATTGGATTTCCGTTTTTATTTGCTCTATTAATGATAAAACGTATTAAAATAAAAATATCAGTTTTAATAGTTGTTACATTTTTAGTAATTTTTACTAGTATTTTTGGAACTTTTATAAAATTTTCAAATCAAAAAATAAGTACAGAATTGATAAGTGATTTTAAAGAAATTGAACTTGACCAATATAATTTCATAATGAGCCATATATTTGCTAGAGCTGCCTTTTTAGATTTTTCTGTTGAATTAGTTAGTAATGAAGAATATAAGCGAATTATAAACCTACCTAGATACGGAAAAAGTATAATTGATTCCTATACACCTGGCTTTGATGTTTTTGATGAGCCATTAACTGGACATGCTTTAAGAGCTGTTTATTTACCTTCTTTTCCATATAAACCAACTAGAAAATATGTTTCAGAAAATTATCACTCTGATCAAATAAATATTTTTTCAGAATATTATATATTGTTTGGAAAATATTTTTCACTTTTTTTATTTTTTATAACTGCTTTTTTTTTAAAAAAAACTTATAATTATTTTACAATTATTGTTAAAAATAAACTTTTTGGATTATTGGTAGGTGGAATTATTTTAAACTTTTTTTGGATATGGTTAAGGAGTTTTGGGATAGATTTTATTATAAGTGAACTCTTTCAAGCTTTTATATTTCCTTTTTTGTTTATTTATATAGGAATTAAAATTACATTGAAATACTAAGAAAATATTAATTAAAAAACATATTATGAAAGCATTATGGCAACAAATACCATCCACAGAAATTACAAAAATTTATTGTAATACAGATTTTGATGCTGTGGTTTTAGATTTAGAACATGGAGTTTTTAATAATGAAACTCTATATTCTTTAATCCAATTAATTAACGCGAGCAATAAGCTCTCTTTTGTGAGAGTAACAGAACCTTCAAAATCTCAAATTAGATTATTACTTGATAGTAATGTTTCTGGTATTATTTTTTCAACTCTTGAAATTGAACAAACTAGTAAAATAAGAGAATGGTGTTTGTTCCCTCCCATTGGTAAAAGAGGTCAAGGTTTAGTTTCTGAAAATAATTGGGGTGATGACAAATTACAGATAAATAAAGTTAAGTTAATAGCTCAAATTGAGAATAAAGAATCTATTTATCAGTTACCAAACATTGTTAAAACTAATTTATTTGAGTATTATGTACTTGGACCTTACGATTTAACCGCAGATTTAGGCTGTGTGGCAGATTGGGAAAATAAAAAGTATATAGATTTAATTGAAAAGTTTAATAATGAAATCCCAATTGAAAAAAGAGGAGTTCATATTGTTTCTAATATTGAAAATGAATATAGAAATAAGTTTAAACAATATGGATTTATTGCTTTAGGAATGGATACAATAATAGTTAAATCTGGAATTAAAAATTTAGAAAGTATATGAATATAATAGGAATTATTCCAGCCAGAATGGCGTCTTCAAGGTTTCCGAATAAGCCAATGGCTGATATTTTAGGAATGCCGATGATTGGACATTGTTTAAAAAGAAGTTTGATGTGTAATATGTTTAGTGACGTATATGTTGCTACATGTGATAAAATAATATATGATTATATAGAAAGTATAGGTGGTAAAGCAATAATGACATTAGATACACATGAAAGAGCATCAGATCGAACTGCAGAAGCAATGTTGAAAATTGAAAAAAAAATTGGAGAAAAAATTGATATTGTTGTTTTACTTCAGGGTGATGAGCCTATGACTAATGATTCAATGATAGAATCTGCTATTAAGCCTTTATTAGATGATAATAATTTAAAAATCACAAATTTATATGCCACAATAGGTAGCATTGAGGAATTTGAAAATCCAAACGAAGTAAAAGTGGTCATAGATCGTGAAAGCAATGCACTTTATTTTTCAAGAGAGCCTATTCCATCCAGAAAAAAGGGAATTACTGATGTTCCTATGTTTAAGCAAGTTTGTGTAATTCCTTTTAAAAGAGACTTTCTTTTAGAATATAACGAAATGGAACAAACACAACTAGAAATAATTGAATCGGTTGACATGATGAGGGTTTTAGAAAATGGAATCAAAATTAAAATGGTATATATTCAAGAAGATAATTTTTCAGTAGATACTCAGGAAGATCTTGAAAATGTAATTGAATTGATGAAGAAAGATGAATTAGTAAAATCTTATATTAAATGAGAATTCTTTTAACAACTACTTCTTTTACAGATACACCTGGTGAACATCAAGAAAAATTAAAAAGCTTAAATTATAAAATTGATGTTTTAAGAGGTCCTCTAAAGGAAGAAATATTATTACCAATAATAAGTAATTATGATGGCATAATTTGTGGAGATGATGAAATTACAAGAAAAGTTATTGCTTCTGGAAAAAAAGGAAAATTAAAAGTTATATCAAAATATGGTATTGGGTTAGATAAAATTGATTTAAAGTCTGCAGATGAATTTGGAATAAAGGTTTGTAAAACACCAGGTGTAAATCATGTTACAGTTTCTGAACATATTCTAGCATTATTATTTTCTTATTATAAAAATATTCATTTAGAATACAATATTACCAAAGACGGAAAATGGGAAAGACTAATTGGGCATGAGATTTATGGAAAAAAAATAGGTATTGTTGGATATGGAAGAATAGGACATGAATTAGCTAAACGCTCTAAAGCTTTAGGCTTAATCGTTAAAGCTTATGATCCATACGTAACTAATAGATTGATAATTGATAGTAAGGTTGATTTTATAAGAAACATAAATGAACTTGTAAAAGATATTGACATTTTAGCTTTAACTTTACCATTAAATGAAGAGACGAAAGGAATGATTGATGAGAATGTAATTTCCTCTGCTAGTAATAAAATAGTGATTGTAAATACATCAAGGGCTTTAATAATTGATCAAAAAAGTTTAATTAAATCTTTGAAAAATAATAAAATCAAGGCTTATTTAACAGACGTTTTAGAAGAAGAACCAATGATAAAAAACCACCCATTAAATAATTTTAAAAATGTTATTATTACCCCTCATATTGGCTCTCGAACTTATGAAAGTGTCCAGAGACAGGGTTTAATGGCTGTTGAAAATTTAACAAAAAACATAAAATAATGTCAAAAGTATTAGTTATTGGAGGTTCAGGCTTTTTAGGAAGTCATGTTTCTGATGTTTTAACAAATAAAGGTCACGAGGTTTATATTTTCGACTTAGTAAAGTCAAAATATTTATTACCCAATCAAAAAATGATTATTGGAGATATCCTGAATAAGGATTTGATTGACCAATCTATTGAAAAAGTAGATTATGTTTATCATTTTGCAGCAATTGCAGATATTAAAGAAGCTAAAGATAACCCCATTAAATCAGCAAGATTTAATATTATAGGAACGTTAAACATCTTAGATGCTTGTGTGAAATACAAAATTAAAAGAATTATTTTTTCAAGCTCTATTTATGTTTACTCAAATCATGGGTCTTTTTATAGATCTACAAAACAATCTTGTGAGTTATTCATTGAAAACTATTTTGAAGAATATAAATTAGAATATACTATTTTAAGATATGGTTCATTATATGGAACTAGGGCAAATAATTTTAATTTCATTAATAATGTAATTAAACAAGCTCTTTTAAATAAAGAGATTATTAGAAAAGGAGATGGACAAGAAACCAGAGATTATATAAATGTTATTGATGCAGCTATTTCATCTGTAGATGTTTTAAGTGAAGATTACATCAATAAATATGTGATGATAACTGGTAATCAAACTAGAAAAGTGAATGAATTGTTAGAAATGATTAATGAAATGATGAACAACGAAATAAAAATCACATATGACAGTAAAAATTATGACGGACATTATCAACTTACACCATATTCTTTTCGTCCAAAAGTAGCTCTAAAAATGATATCAAAAAATCATCATGATCTTGGTCAGGGAATTTTAGACTGTATTTATGAAAATTACCAAACTCTTAAAAAAGAGGGGCAATCCATTTTATATAATAAAATTAAAAAAAATGGATAATTCATTCATTTATCTATCGTATTTTCTTGATGAAAATACTCCGCTTTATGGTGGTGAAAGGGGTATTAAAATGTTTGCAGATAGATCTATTAAAGATGGGGATAGTGCGAATACCAAAAGAGTTTCATTTCATAATCATTCAGGGACCCATATCGATTTTCCAAATCACTTTTTTGATTTAGGAAAAGTTGCCCAGGATTATGATGCTTCATTTTGGATTTTTAATAACGTTTACTTGCAAATACAATCTGCAAGCTCAGATGAGTTGATCAAGTTAAGTGAAGAAGATTTAGCATCTATTCCTGTAAATACAGAGTTAATAATAATTAAAACAGGATTTTATGAATTTAGAAATGAAGAAAAGTACTGGATGAATAATCCAGGTATTAGTCCAGAAGTTGCAGATAAGTTAAGAAAACGTTGTCCAGAATTAAGAGCAATCGGTATGGATTTTATTTCACTTACATCATTTCAAAACCGTCAAATTGGAAGGGTTGCACACCGTGAGTTTTTAGGAAAATCTCCCATTTTATTAATTGAGGATATGGACTTAAATTATTTAAATAAAAGCCCAATTCAAGTTATAGGAATTCCTTTATTATTAAAAAATGCTGATGGCGCTCCAATTAGTATAATTGCACGAATAAAAAAATGAATAAAGGAATAATATTTGATTTTGATGGAGTAATATGTGATTCAGTCAATGTAAAAACAGAAGCATTTAAATTAATGTATAAAGAATATGGAAAAGAAGTTGTTGAAAAAGTAGAAAAATACCACAATGAACATGGAGGAATTTCACGTTACGAAAAATTTCGTTATTTCCATAAAGAATTTTTAGGAATTAAATTGAAAGAGGATGAAGTATTCAAAATGGCTGAAGTTTTTTCATCAATAGTATTACAGAAAGTTATAGATTCAGATTATATTCCAGGGGTCATTGAATTTATAAAGTCAAGATTCAAGAATACGGCTTTATTTATTTGTACTGGAACACCCGAAACAGAAATTTTAGAAATTCTTGAAAGTAAAAAAATTAAAAAATATTTCACTGGAATTTATGGATCTCCAAAAAGTAAAGTAGAAATTATTAATTTAATAATAAATAACTTTAAGATTAAAAGAGATCAACTCGAGTTTTATGGGGATGCAATGACAGATTATAACGCAGCTAATATTACTAAGGTAAAATTTATTGGAGTACTTAATAAAACAACTTCTTTTCCTCTTGAAACAACTGTAATAAAAAATTTTTTCTAAAACTATAAACACTGAATTATTAGATGCTACTCGAATATCCAGTTAACCGAATTGAAAAATTGCTTTTTTGGGGTGAAGCATTTAATACACGTGATGATTTTTTCATTAAAATTAATTGTAATTTAAATGAAGTTGACTTAATTTTTTTTCTAGATTCTAGAGGAATTTCTGCAAGTTTTGATACTTCATTAGTTAAAATGATTTTGGATGAATTAGAATATGATACTAATTATCTAATTGTATCAAGGCCTATCGAAATTACAACTTGGGTTACCTTATTTAATTTTCTCAAACTAAATAAATTAAATTCAAAAAGAATCATTACTAATATGGGTTTTGTTGATTTTACACCAAAAAAAAGAACTATAGTTGAATTATACACATATCAATACAAACTGTTTTTTAATTCAATTGAAGTGGAAATAAATAAAGCTGGAAAATTTCTAAATAAACATGGTAAAAGTGAAATTTTATTTGAACAAAAATATCCGAAATCTTTTTTAAAACAATTGAAGTCGTTGTTTAAAATTTTTAATGTGGTTTTAATAGATACTCCTTATGTTTCATCTGACATTAAACTTAAAAGGGCTAGACCAAAAGCATTTTATGACGGTTTAAAGAAGACGTCTTTATTTCATAATAAAATAAAAAATTTCTTAGAAAAGATAGATTTACCGAAATTTACAATTGATGAGACTTATGACGCAATTCATTATACGAAAGAGGGAAATTTATTAATTTTTAATAAGCTAAAACCTTTTTTAAAACTTAGTTAATTTGAATAGTACGGTACTAAATTTAACTTTAAAGAAAGAAAATAAATCTGATTTTTTGAAAGTTTATTGGAATTCAGTAAAGTTCGAAAATGATGGAATTTCTATATCAAGATATTTAGAAAAAAATGAAAATAGTATCAGAAAAAAATATATTACTTTCATTCATGATTTAGGAGAATATAAACTAATAAGAGGAACAAATATTATAAATCATTTTCAATTTAAAAGTGGATATAATGTATGGTGGATGAGTTTATTGGTTGAAAAAAATCTAGTTAAGTCAAGAGATATTTCTGATTGTTTAAAGCTTTTTGCATTTGAGGAACTGGTTAAAGAATATAAACCAGTACAGATTAAAATGATTACTAGTAATTATAAATTGCTAAAGACTTTAAAGTTATTTTGTAAAAATGGAGGAATTGAATTTAATTCAAATTATCAAATACATAAATCAAATTCTCTAAAAAATAAAATACCAAAAATAATTCAAGGGTTTATTTATATTTTAAAGAGTTTTTTTGTTAACTGGTCATTAAGACTAGTCAAAAAAAAATGGAACTCAGGAAAAAACCAAATTTTTATTTTCTCCAATTTAATAAATTTCGATCAAAAATATACAAACAATTCAAATGTTAGTTCTACATATTTAGGTACACTTCCACTTCTTTTTCAACAAAAAAAATTGAAAATGAATTTCCTTAATAATTTTTTTGCTACTCCAAAATTTCCAAACAGACCTAATGCAATTTCACAAATAAATAAAATAAATAGTAATTCTGATAAACACGGACAGAAACACCAATTTTTGTATAGTTTTTTAGATTTTACCATTTTTTTCAAAGTATTATTCCAATTTATAAAAATTCAAATTTTTAGTACATTACTTTTGGGAGTCTTTAATGCTTTTAGTCCGAAGGGCTCTAATCTTAATTTCTGGTACTTGCTAAAAAATGATTGGGGAAATTCTACTAAGGGTACGGTACTTTCAGAAAACCTAATTCTAATTGCTCTAATAGATAAAGTAATTAAGAAATTAGATCAACAAATACTTGGACTTTATTTACATGAAAATAGTGGATGCGAAAGAGCTTTTATTCAGGCATGGAAAAAGTATCAAAAAGCTCCTTTAATTGGCATACAACATGCAACTATACGCTATTGGGATTTAAGATATTTTGAAGACCTAAGAGTCTTTACAAAAAAATCAAATATTCCTAGACCAGATAAGTTAGCTGTAAATGGCCCAATAGCAAAAGGAATATTGATGAATTATGGATATTGCGAGTCTGAATTAGTTGAAACTGAGGCACTTCGTTACTTAAATAATTATAATAAAACTGTATTTAAAACTAAACAAATTGACACTAAAATTAAAATTTTATTGTGTGGTGATATTGATTTTGAATCAACAAGTGCTATGCTTCGATGTGTTGAGAAAGCATTGACTGAGTTAAAAATGTTAAGTATTGATCAAATAGAAATTACTTACAAGTCTCATCCGATTAATAATTTAGATCTTAGTAAATTTAAAATTCCCAACCTAAAAGTTACCAATAAGAGTATAAAACAGATTATTAATTCTTATGATTTAATGATAGCCCCTGATTCTACTTCAGCAGCGGTAGAAGCATATCAACTTGGGTTAAAGGTTATTTTATTTCTTTATTTAGAAAGAGTTAATTTTAGTCCACTAAAGGGCGTGAAAAATGTGTCATTTATTAGTACAAGCGATGAATTAAAGAAATTGCTGTCAAGTAAACATATTTTGGATAAAAAAAAATATTTAAAAACTTTTTTTTGGTCGGATCAAAATCTAAAAAGGTGGAAAACAACACTAATGCAGTTAGGATTAAAATGATTTAAATAAAATAATATAGAAAAATGAAAATAGATGATAAATTCAAAGGCAAAAGGGTAATAGTCACTGGACATACAGGTTTTAAAGGCTCGTGGTTAGTAGCATGGTTGAAAATTATGGGTGCTCAAGTAACTGGAATTGGTTTAGATCCTTATACGAAACCTTCCAATTTTGAAGCTTCCTCAATTGGAACCAATATCAGTGATTTACGTCACGATATAAAAGACCAAGATGGGCTTAGTAATATTTTTGAGGACACAAATCCTGATTTTGTATTTCATCTTGCAGCTCAAGCCCTTGTAAGAAAGTCTTACACGGACCCTACTGAAACTTGGCAAACTAATGTAATAGGGACCTTGAATGTACTTGAAGCATTGCGTAAGTTAAAAAATCCCTGTACTGCTGTATTAATTACAAGTGATAAATGTTATGATAATGTTGAGTGGGTTTGGGGTTACAGAGAAAACGATGCTTTAGGGGGCCCAGATCCTTACAGTGCTTCAAAAGGTGCTGCTGAGTTATTAATAAAGTCTTATGTAAAGTCATATTTTCCTAAAGAAAACACTAATATTAGGATTGCTTCAGCTAGAGCAGGTAATGTAATAGGCGGAGGGGACTGGTCAATTGATCGAATTGTACCTGATTGTGTAAAAGCATGGTCAAAAAGTGAAGTGGTTGAACTGCGAAATCCTCATGCAACACGTCCATGGCAACACGTCTTAGAACCTCTAAGCGGATATATTTCCCTAGCTTCACAACTGAGTGAGAATATGAATTTGCATGGCGAGGCATTTAATTTTGGACCTAAATCACAACAAAATAAAAGTGTTCTTGAACTAGTAGTTTCCATGCAGAAAACTTGGAATAAAGTAAAATATGAGGATATTTCAGATAAAATAAAAGGCCCTTATGAATCAGGATTATTAAAATTAAATTGTGATAAAGCTTTACATTTGTTGGGGTGGAATGCAATAATGGATTTTAACCAAACTGTTGAATTCACATCTGAATGGTATAAGAGCTATTACAGTGGAAAGGAAATGGAGCTATTTACCACCAATCAAATTAATCAATACATAGAAATAGGTAGAAAAAAAGTATAACATGAATTCAAATCTTAGAGATTTTATTGAAGTTACTCCGCTTAGACGAATTAATACACCAGGCGGAGATGTGTTAAAAGTTTTGATGAAAACTGAGAATTCGTTTAATGATTTTGGTGAAGCCTATATTTCTGAAGTCTTACCTGGTATAGTTAAAGCATGGAAACTCCATTATAAAATGACACTTAATCTTATTGTTGTTAAAGGAAGAGTTAAATTTGTATTTTGTAATGATAATAATGGAAAGTTTGAGTTTAGAGAAGAAGAAATTGGCGATCATCGTTATGCGCGAATAACTGTAAAACCAGGACTATGGTTTGGATTTAAAGGAATTGATAAAGAAACAAGTAAAATATTAAATATTGCAAATATACTGCACGATCCTAAAGAAGTTAATCGACGTACAGTTCAAGAAATTAATTATAACTGGTAATAAATATGAAAGTAATTATTTTAGCAGGTGGATTTGGAACAAGATTATCTGAATACACCAATGTAATACCTAAGCCAATGGTCCCTATTGGAGGAAAACCAATTTTATGGCACATTATGCAATTTTATGCAAAATATGGACATAAAGATTTTTATATTGCTTTGGGTTATAAGTCAGAGTTGATTAAAGATTATTTCCTTAATTATAGAGAACTTAATTCTGATTTTACTTTAGACCTTAATTCTGGTGATATTGAACACCATGAAGTTAATTCTGAAGACTGGAAGGTGACATTGATAGACACAGGAGATAAAACTATGACAGGTGGAAGATTAAAGCGACTTCAAAAATTTATTGGAAATGAGCCCTGCTTATTAACTTATGGAGATGGTGTTGCAGATATTAATTTGACCGAACTGTTAAAGTTCCATAAAAGTCATGGAAAAATGATAACAATGTCTGCAGTACGCCCAAATGCCCGTTTTGGCGAATTGGAATTACAGGGTAATTTAGTTAAAAGTTTTAAAGAAAAACCTCGACTTCATAAAGGATGGATAAATGGCGGATTTTTTGTTATAGAACCTGATTTTTTTGATTTAATTGATGGAGATTCAACATTGTTAGAGCGAGAACCGCTTGAGAAAGCAACAAAAATGAATGAATTGATGGCATTTATTCATGAAGGCTTTTGGCAATGTATGGATAATAAGCGTGATCATGATTTTTTAGAAAATTTATGGATTAAAGGAAAAGCTCCTTGGAAATGAAAATTCTTATAACAGGTGCAGGCGGACTTTTAGGTGGAAGAATAATTGATTTCTTTAATAAAAAGGGGTATGAGATTGTTGCAATAAGTCGTCATTTTAAAGGATCTGTTGAATGGGAAAAGTCCGTTGAAGTTATAAATTTGGATATAAGCGAGTCAGTAGACTTAAAAAAGTACCTTCACGGAGTTTCTTTAGTTATTCATGCAGCGGGAATGAATGCAGCTGATTCTTTAAAAGACCCTATAAAAGCATTGTATTTTAATGGATTAGTAACAGCCAAATTATTGAATGAATCAATAAAATGTGGTGTCCCAAAGTTTATATATCTATCTACATTACATGTATATTCAAGCAAGTTAAGTGGACTAGTAAATGAAAATAATTGTATTACAAACACTCATCCCTATGCAACTAGCCATAGAGCGGGAGAAGATGCTGTTTTATTTGCTAATAATCAAAAAAAGATTCAAGGAATAGTATTGAGGCTGTCTAATTCTTTTGGTTTTCCAATTAATGAATCTGCGAATTGTTGGAGTTTAGTCGTTAATGATATATGTAGACAAGCTTATGTAAAAGGAAAAATAAGTTTAGATAGCAGTGGAAATCAATTTCGGAATTTTATTTCAATAAATGAAGTTTGTAGATTTATTTGTTTCCTTTTTGAAAATGAATTTAATTCCTACAAGTTTCCAATAATCAATTTAGCATCAAAAAATACAATTACAGTTTTAGCTATGTCACATCTCGTTAAAGATAGAGCCGAAATTTTTTTAAACAAAAAGATTCCTTTAACTGTTAAAAATGAATTAAATAATGAAACGTTCAAATCTTTTAAAATTGAAACTTCATTATTAGATAGTATTGGTTATTCTGTTAATAATGATTGTAAAACAGAGATAGATTCCTTGTTAGATTATTGTCAACATAATTTTAAAATTGAAAGTTAATTTTGTATTCCCCTCTGGTCTCTATTGTTGTTCCAAATTTTAATCATGGCAATTATTTAAAAAACATGATTAATTCTGTAATTGATCAAACCTTTATTAATTGGGAAATGATTGTTATAGATAATAATTCAACAGACAACTCAAGTTTGATAATTAATAGTTTTAATGATAAGCGAATACAATTAGTAAATATTAATAATAAAGGAATAGTTGCTAAATCTCGTAATTTGGGTATAAAAATTTCTAAAGGAGAATGGATAGCTTTTTTAGACTCTGATGATTTTTGGTTTTCTGAAAAATTAGAAAAATGTTTAAGGAATTGTAAGAACGTGGACTTAATTTATCACGATATGCAATTGTTTGAAGTGGAAAAAGATTACATGATTAACAAGAGAAAAATTTCAAGAACCTTAAAATCACCAGTTTTAAAAGACTTACTTATTAATGGAAATACTATATTAAATTCATCTGTTCTTGTAAGAAAATCACTTTTAAATAAAGTGGAAGGATTAAATGAAGATCCTGAAATGGTTACATGTGAAGATTATAACTTGTGGTTAAAGATATCAAAAGTGAGTGATAGATTTTTACATATACCTGAAAAGTTAGGTTACTATGCTATACATAATCAGGGTCTTTCACAAAGAGACACTAGCAAACAGTTAAGAAAAGCAGTATCAGGTTTCCTTTCTGATTTAAGTGATAAAGAAAAAATCTATGTTGAATCTTTTATTAGATTTTCAAGATTAAGAACTTTAATTCAAACAAAGCGATTGGCACTATTTTATAAAGACCTTGTTTTTTGTATTACATACGGTAAATTTCTTATAAAAATAAAATCATTAATAAGCTTTTTTAGTTTAATTTTACTTTTTTTAAAAGTTAAAATTTTAAATTTTTTTGACGGCAATTAAATTTATAATATTATTATTTAATTAATATTTTTTCTTTTCATGTCTAAAAAATCAATATCAGTTATTGTAACCACATATAATAGGCCAAATAAATTAGACAATAATATTCGGCTACTTTTAAATCAAGATTTAAGAAATGATATAAAATTTAGTATAATAATAGTAGATGACAATTCATCTGTAAGTAACCAAAAAAAAGTAAAGTCAATAGCTAATTATAGCAATTTTATAAAATTAATTATTAACCCTGTCAACATGGGTTTAAGCAGTTCTAGAAATATAGGTGCTAATCAAAGTAAAAGCGATTATTTGTTATTTCTGGATGACGATATCATGGTTGATTCATTTTATGTTATGGGTCATTTGGAAGTTTTAATGTCAGGCGGTAGAATTGCAACTGTAGGAAGTTTACGCTTCCCTAAAAAACTAACAGATTCTAATAATTTGATGAAGTATCTTAACTCAAGAGAATTAAGGCAACGAAATTTTAATCAAAAATTATTAAATGATCTGAGTGCACAATATTTCGGAGGTGGTATTTGCGGGGTTAAACGATCTGATTTTATTAGTGCAGGATGTTTTAATGAATCTTTTAAATATTATGGTGGAGAAGATAATGCAATGGGCTTTAGTCTGAAACAAATGGGAGTGCGTATTTGCTATGCCCCACTAGCTAAAGCAGATCATTATGATGAGGTAGAAATAGAGCGTTATAAAGTTAAGTTCAATGAAGCTGGTAGAGAAGGAGTTAAACTAATATTATTAATAGATTCAAATTTTTTTGATAATTCAAATTTTAGATTTCTTTTGCCAATTAGTTTAAAAGACAATTTATTCACTAAAGCAATCAAAATAATGCTAAAATTTGTTCTAAACTCATATTTAGAAAAATTGTTAAGAAATTTCCTTAAGTTGACAAACTCCATAAATTTTTTATTTTCAAAGATGTTATTTCATATTCTATTTTCTTGCTGGATGTATCAAGGTCTTAATTCTAAATCATCAACTGTTGAATCAAAAGTTCAATATAAAAATTAAAAAATAAATATGAAAAAGATTCAAGATACCGATTATAAAATATGTTCAAATTGTGTAATGGACACATCTGCTCCTCTTATTACTTTTGATAAAAATGGCAAATGTGAGTATTGCACTAACTTTTACAATAATATACTTCCAAATTGGAAAACTGATAGAATCGGTATGGATTCTTTGATGAAAATTGTTAATAGAATCAAAGAAGAAGGAAAAGATAAAGATTATGACTGTTTAATGGGAATTAGCGGAGGAGTTGACAGTAGTTATATGGCTTATCTTGTTAAAAAAAAATTGGGCTTACGTCCGTTGATATTTCATATTGATGCAGGTTGGAACTCTCAACAAGCAGTTAATAATATTGAAAAAATTATAGAAAAATTAAACTTAGACCTTCATACTGAGGTGATTAATTGGGAAGAAATGAAGGATTTGCAGGCGGCTTTTTTTAAGGCTCAAGTTTGTCATATTGACACTCCTCAAGATCATGCATTTGTTGCTGCTTTATATAATTTTGCAGCCAAGCACGGCTTTAAGTATATTTTGAATGGCGGAAATATATCATCAGAATGTGTTCGTGAGCCATTAGAGTGGCATTATCATGCGTCAGATTTACGTCAGATTAAAGATATACACGATAAGTTTGGAACAATCCCACTCAAAACTTTTCCTTTTGCAAATATTTTTAAATATAGATTTTACTATAAGTATATTAAAAAAATCAAGGTTATTCAGCCCTTAAACTATATTCCTTTTGAGAAAGAAAAAGTTATTCAGTTTCTTGAATCTGAATTTGGATGGCAACGTTACCCACAAAAACATTATGAATCAAGATTCACTAGATTTTATGAAGGTTATTGGATGCCAACTAAATTTGGTTATGACATTAGGCGTGCGCACTATTCAAGCTTAATATTAACCAACCAAATGAATAGATCAGAAGCATTAGAAAAAATAAAAACCCCCTCAATTGATTCTGTTACTGCTAAATCAGATTTTGAATATGTCGCCACTAAGCTTGGTTTTTCTTTAGAAGAATTTCAAACAATTTTTAAAGGTCCAAATAAGTCATACAGAGATTACAAGAATTATATGTTTTTAATAGATATAGGAGTTAAAATAATGCGTATGCTAGGATTGGAAAGAAAAATTATAAAATGATTTCAATAATTGATTATGGTCTTGGTAACTTAAAAGCGTTTATAAATATTTATAAGCGACTTAATATTGCTGCAGAATTAGTTACAACTAAACAGCAGTTAGTCAAGGCTGATAAAATAATTCTTCCAGGTGTAGGCGCGTTTGATCAAGCAATGAGTAAGTTAAATAATTCAGTTTTTTATGAGTTGTTTAATGAAATGGTTTTAGAGAAAGAAGTGCCGGTGCTAGGGATTTGTGTTGGAATGCAAATGCTTGCAAAATCTAGTGAAGAAGGTAAGAAAAAAGGACTTTCTTTCATTGATGGAAATGTAAAATTATTAAATGTTTCAAAAATAAATCACTTAACAAAGCTCCCACATATGGGTTGGAATAATATTAACATTATCCAAAATAACCCTCTTTTTATTGATTTCGACAAGAGTCCTCTTTTCTATTTTTTACATTCTTATTATTTTGTTGCAAATAATAAAAAAAACATAATTTCAGAGGTAAATTATGGTGAGAAATTCACATGTAGTATAAATCATAATAATATTTATGGAGTTCAGTTTCACCCCGAAAAAAGTCACAATAATGGAATTGAATTATTAAAAAATTTTTCATCCTTATAATTTTATGTTATTACCCCGAATTATACCTTGTCTGCTTATTCAAAACAAAGGACTTGTTAAGACTGTCCAGTTTAAAGATCCTAAATATGTTGGAGATCCAATTAATGGTGTTAAAATTTTTAATGAAAAAAAAGTTGATGAAATTATCATTTTAGATATTGATAAAACAATCCTTAATCAAGACCCAGATTATAAGATGATTGAAAACCTTGCTTCTGAGTGTAGAATGCCATTTTGTTATGGAGGTGGAATTAAAACAGTAAAACAAGCAAAAAAAATTTTTTCTTTAGGAGTTGAAAAAATTGCTTTAAGCTCTTCAGCAATAAGTAATCTCGAATTAGTTAAAGAAATTGCTTTAAATGTAGGAAGTCAAAGCGTAGTAGTAGTATTAGATGTGAAAAAAGATAAACTTGGAAACTATAATGTGTGGACGCATAATGGTAAAATTAACACAAAAATTGAAATTTTAAGTTTCGTAAAAAAGGTACAAGAATTTGGAGCAGGTGAAGTAGTGATAAATTCAATTGATAATGACGGAATGATGACTGGTTATGACTTTGAATTAGCTGCTAAAGTCCGATCAAGTATTAATTTACCACTTACCATTTTAGGAGGAGCAGGAAATTTATCTGACATTGGTCAGCTTATTAGTAATCACGGAATTATAGGTGCAGCTGCTGGTAGTTTATTTGTTTTTAAGGGAATTTTTAAAGCTGTCTTAATTAGTTATCCATCATATGAAATCAAGTATAAACTTTTAAATAACTATTTTTTTAATAAATATTCTGATATTTAGTGATATTTTTGATTAATAAAATAAATAAATAATATGTTTAAAAATAAAACACTTCTCATAACAGGTGGAACTGGCTCTTTTGGAAATGCAATTTTAAAAAGGTTTATATCTTCAGATATTAAAGAAATTAGAATATTTTCAAGAGATGAAAAAAAACAGCACGATATGCGCATTTTTTATTCAAGTGATAAGATAAAATTTTATATTGGAGATGTAAGAAATTATGATTCCATTAATTTAGCAATGAGAGGAGTTGATTTTGTTTTTCAAGCCGCCGCTCTAAAACAAGTTCCATCTTGTGAATTTTTTCCAATGGAAGCCACCTATACTAATGTAATTGGCACTGATAATGTAATTAAAGCAGCCATTTATAATGGTATAAAAAATGTTATATGTTTGAGTACTGATAAAGCAGCATATCCTATAAATGCTATGGGAATCTCTAAAGCTTTAATGGAAAAAGTTGCAATTGCTGCTTCAAGAAATATTTCAAAAAATAAAACAAAAGTATGTGTGACAAGATATGGAAATGTTATGTGTTCTAGGGGATCAGTAATTCCTTTTTTTGTTGAACAAATAAAAAGTAAAAAACCAATAACCATTACTGATCCAAAAATGACAAGATTTCTTATGTCACTAGATGAAGCAGTCAATCTAGTTCTCTATGCTTTTAAAAATGGAAATCAAGGAGATTTATTTGTTCAAAAAGCTCCTGCTTGTACAATAAACGATTTGGCAAAAGCTTTAAAGGAACTGTTTAATGTTGACAATCCAATTAAAATCATTGGGACTAGGCATGGGGAGAAAGAACATGAGACTTTGTGTACAAGAGAAGAAATATCAAAAGCTAGAGATTTAGGAAATTTTTATCAAATTCCATCAGATAATAGAGATTTAAATTATTCTAAATTTTTCAATTTTGGAAATTTAAATACATCTAAAATTGAAGATTATAATTCAAACAATACAATTCATTTATCAGTAAAGCAAGTCAAAGAAAAATTACTTGAATTAGATTTTATTAAAAACGAACTAAGCTTATGGAAAATAAAATAAAATTAGTCACAATTGTTGGTACTCGTCCTGAGATTATAAGATTAGCATTAACAATAAAAAAAGCAGATCAATTATTTAACCATATTTTGATTCATACAGGACAAAATTATGATTACGAACTTAATGAGATATTTTTTTCTGATTTAGGCATAAGAAAACCTGATTATTTTTTATCTGTTGTTGGCAAGCATTTAGGGAAAACTATTGGAAATATAATTTCAAAATCTTATGAAATTCTATTAACTGAAAAGCCTGATGCTCTTCTTGTTCTTGGAGATACAAATAGCGTATTATGCACTATTGCAGCAAAAAGATTGAAAATTCCAATTTTTCATATGGAAGCAGGCAACAGATGTTTTGATCAGAATGTTCCTGAAGAAATAAATAGAAAAATTTCAGACCATATTAGTGATATTAATCTTGCTTACACTGAACATTCTAGAAGGTACTTATTATCAGAGGGATTTAGAAAAGATCATATATTTGTAATAGGCTCTCCAATGTGCGAAGTTTTAAATAATTTTAGTTCAGAAATTCACAACTCTTTAATATTGAACAAATTGAAATTAGAAAATAACAAATATTTTTTGGTTAGTGCCCATCGTGAAGAGAATATTGATTTGGGTAGTCATTTTGATGAATTGTGTGAATCTATAAATTCATTAGCTGATTTTTATAAGATGCCTATTATATTTTCAACCCACCCAAGAACACAAAAAAAAATTAACGATAGTTCAGTACAATTTAACCCTTTAGTAAGAATTTGTAAACCTTTTGGTTTTTTTGATTATATTAAATTACAATTAAATTCATATTGTGTATTGTCTGACAGTGGAACAATTAGTGAAGAGTCGGCTATAATGAATTTTCCTGCAGTAAGTATTCGAAATAGTACGGAAAGACCCGAAGCAATTGATGCTGGAACTATTATTTTGGGAGGATTAACTAAAAAAAGTGTATTAAATAGTGTGAAGCTTTGTAAGACTACATTCTTAAATGACAATAAAATTATTCCATGGGAATATAAAGTAATGAATACCTCAAATAGAGTTTTAAGAATTATTCAAAGTTATACAAATATTATTAATAGGGTAATTTGGAATAAATGACTCTTTTATGAAAAAGCACGTACTTCTTTTAGGTTCTGCAGGAATGGCAGGTCATGTCTTAAACTTAAGATTAAGGTCAATGCCTGAAATCTTTAGAGTTACTGATGTTGCACGAAATCGAAACTTTGTTAACCCTGATTTAGAAATGGATTTATCTGATTTTGGATCATTAAAAGACCTTTTTGATAGATTAAACCCTGATGTAATAATTAATTGTATTGGTATTCTTAATAAAGATGCTAATCAAAATCCTTCGAATACTATTCTAATGAATAGTTATTTGCCTCGCTTTTTGGAAAAAATAACGAAGAATACGACTTGTAAATTAATTCAAATAAGCACCGATTGTGTTTTTTCAGGAAAAAAAGGAAACTATATTGAAACTGATTTTAGAGATGCTAGAGATTATTATGGTTTGTCCAAAATAATGGGTGAAATTAGGAACAATAAGGACTTGACAATAAGGACATCTATTATTGGACCTGAACTCAAAAAAGATGGTGTTGGTTTGTTTAATTGGTTTTCTCTTCAATCAGAATCAATTTCTGGTTTCAGTAATGTTTATTGGACAGGTATTACAACTTTAGAATTGTCCAATTCAATTATAGCCTGTATTAAAGAAGATATTGTTGGTCTTTATCATATGGTTAATGGAACTAAAATATCGAAATTTGAACTTTTAGATTTTTTTAAAAATACTTTTTCAAATACATTAGTTACTAAAATTAATGCAGAAATGCATTATAATTATGATAAAAGTTTAGTCAATACCCGTTCAGATCTGAATTATAAAGTGAATTCATACCAATCTATGATTGATGAAATGAAAACTTGGATTATAAAGAATAGTAATCTGTATTCTCACTACAAATCAATTCTTTAAATGCGAGTTCTGATAATTACTCAATATTTCTGGCCTGAATCTTTTATAATTAATGACATTGCACTTGGTCTTAAAGAAAGAGGTTATCATGTTTCAGTTTTAACAGGTAAACCAAATTATCCGGGGGGGTCTTATTTTAAGGGTTATAATATGTTTAATAGATCTAAAGAGCAGTGGAAAGGTTTAGATATTTATAGGGTGCCTTTAATAACTCGTGGAAAGGGAGGCGGAGTCAGACTTTTTCTAAATTATATTTCATTTGCTTTCACTTCATCCTGTAAGGTTATATTTATGAAAAAAAAATTTGACTGTGCATTTGTTTTTCAGACTTCTCCAGTCACTGTAGGTGTTCCTGCAGTTATTTTAAGTAAGCTTTTTAAAATACCGTTTTTTTGCTGGGTTCAGGATTTATGGCCTGCTAGTATTAAAGCAGCCTCCAAAGTTAAAAACAGATTCGTTTTAGAATTCTTTAACAGAGTTACTAAGCTGATTTATAACAGTGCCTCTCATGTTCTTGTTCAGTCTAGAGCTTTTATCCCGTATATTATGGAAAATCAGGGTATTAAAAAAACAAAAATACTCTATCTTCCCAACACTGTTAAATTATTTAAAACAGTTGTTAACCATAATAAACTTAGTCATTTTGGTATTCCAAAAGGATTCAATATTATATTTGCAGGAAATATTGGAAACGCACAAAGTTTTCAAACACTCTTGGATTCGGCCAAAATATTAAAAGAAAAAGGAAAAAAAATAAACTGGATAGTTCTGGGTGATGGAAGAATGAAGCAGGAAGTAATTAAACAGGTAGAATTACTTAACTTAAAAAATTGTTTTTTTCTTTTAGGACAGTTTCCTTTTGATGAAATGTCCAGTTTTTTTTCCTCAGCTGATTTACTGTTAATGTCATTAAAAAAAACTGACATTTTTTCTCTTACTATTCCTTCAAAATTACAGTCATATATGGCTTTTGGAAAACCAATTATTGCATCCATTGATGGTGAAGTTGCAAAAATCATTAAAGATGCAAAAGCTGGATTTGTTAGTCCAGCTGAAGACGTACAGTCCTTAGTTAAAAATATTTTGTTGGCACTCGAAACTGATAAAGAAGTTTTGGATGGTATGGGTAGAAATGCTCAGAATTATTTCAAAATTGAATTCTCAAGAAAATCAGTCCTTGATAAAATTGAAGCTATATTTAAAAATGTATGAAATAGTTTCGTGTATGAAAATCATAAAAATAAAGGAACTTAAGCCTCTTGTTTTTTACATTTTCTTGTTAAATTAATCCAGAATATATTAAATCTTCTCGATGACTTATAAAGAACTCTTTTTTTTTATTGCACAATGTTTAACAATCTCTTTGGAAGAAAAAAACAAAGAAGTCATATTGTTAAAACTTCAGTCGGAAGAAATCGATTGGGAAGCAGTTGTAAAAATAAGTACCAAACATTATGTGCTTCCTGCATTGTATTGTAATTTAATGCGTGCAGATTTCTTACAATATCTTCCCCAAGATTTGATTCTCTATATGGAGCATATTACCAGTTTAAACCGAGAGCGGAACCAACAAATAATTACACAAGCAAAAAAACTTAATACCCTTTTGTTAGCCAATAACATTACGCCTCTATTTCTAAAAGGTACAGGGAACTTGTTAGCAGATCTATATGAGGATGTTGCGGAGCGCATGGTTGGAGATATTGATTTTATTTTCTCAAAGGAAGATTATCTGAAAACCATTACAGTTTTAAGGGATAATGGATATTCTGATGTAGAAAAGTACAAATATCATTTTCCTGCGCAAATACATTATAGAAGAATTAAGAAAGAAAATAATATTGCAGCGGTAGAGATTCATAAGAAGCTTTTAGTAGAAAAATATACCAGTGAATTTAATTATAGCATTGTAGAAAAAGATAGTCAGCTTATAAACGGCTTCATGGTTTTGAGCTATGCGAATAAACTAAACTTATCCATCATTTCAAGTCAAATAAATGATAGTGGATTTTATTATAAAACGATGGCTTTAAGAAACGCCTATGATGTTTTTTTGTTGTCTAAAAAAACAAATGGTAAAAACTCTTTTTCAAAGTTTAAGACCTTAAAAAATCCATTAAATTGTTTTTTAGCCATCTGTTATGTTGCTTTTGGTGAAATAGATTCTTTAGAATACCATAAAACAGAAGAAACAGATAATTATTTATCTCTCTTTGATTCACTTCTTCTGAATGAAAGGAAAAGAAAATCAAGAATAAAATTAAAATATAGAGAACTTTTTATTAAAAATAGACTGTCTATTCTTTACAAATCTCTATTTGATAAAGAATATAGAGACTGGTTGCTAAAAAGAATTTTAGATAAAAACTGGCAACGAGAAAAAATGGTGCAATTGGGGCTTAAAAAAAGGAAGTAAACATAAGCTCCCCAATCACACACACCCCCCCCGTAGTTTTATTGAATTTTTTCAATCCAATATTTATTATCAAGATACCACTTTACCGTTTTTTCTAATCCTTCTTCAAATTGTAATGAAGGTTCCCAGCCTAATTCATTTTTTAGTTTTGTAGCATCAATTGCATACCTTAAATCATGTCCTTCCCTGTCCCTTACATGCATTATTAATTTTTCAGATGAACCTTCTTCCCTCCCAAGTAATCGATCAGTAACTTTAATAATGACTTTAATTAGATCAATGTTTTTCCACTCGTTAAATCCTCCAATATTATAGGTTTCATTTAATTTACCCTTATGAAAAATAGTATCAATAGCATTGGCATGATCTTCAACATATAGCCAATCTCTAATATTTTCACCTTTTCCATAAATAGGAAGGGGTTTATTATTTATAATATTAGTAATGAAAAGTGGGATTAATTTTTCCGGGAATTGATAAGGACCATAATTATTAGAACAGTTGGATATTACTATTGGCATTCCGAAGGTGTCACCAAATGCTCTTACAAAGTGATCAGAAGATGCTTTAGAAGCAGCATAGGGAGAATGTGGATCATATTTTGTAGTTTCAGTGAAAAGCTCATCTTGATTTAAAGACCCATATACTTCATCGGTAGAAATATGATAAAATAATTTATCAGAATAATCATTACTCCAAGCTTCTTTTGCTGCTTGCAACAAACTTAGAGTTCCCATTACATTAGTTTTGGCAAAAGAAAATGGGTCTTTAATTGAGCGATCTACATGTGATTCAGCAGCAAAATGAATAACTTTATTTATTTTATATTTAATAAATATTTCTTTGACTGATTCAAAATCACATATATCAGCTTTTATAAAATTATAATTATTTTTATTCTCTATATCTGTTAAATTTTTAAGATTAGCTGCATAGGTAAGGACATCTAGATTGTAAATTTTATAATCAGAATACTTATTTACAAAAAGGCGAACAACATGAGAACCAATAAAGCCTGCACCTCCAGTTATTAAAATATTATGTTTCATTTTTTAAAATTTTAATACATTTTTTCAAACTATCTTTATAAGGTATTAATATTACATTAAATGTGTTTTTAATTTTTGTTTTGTCCAATAAGGAATATTTTGGTCGTTTAGCTATGGATGAGTACTCTTTTGTTGTTATAGCAGTAATAATAGTATTAAAACCATAGATTACTTTTATATCATTCGCTAGATCATACCACGAAATTTTAGCTTTATTTGTGTAATTATAAATACCTGGTTTCCAGTGATTAATATTAATTATGTCTAGAATTACCTGTGCCAAGTCAGCAGCATATGTTGGAGAACCAATTTGATCATTTATTACATTTAATTGTTTTTTTTGTTGCATTAAATTAATCATTTTTTTGACAAAATTATTGCCAAAGCTAGAATACAGCCATGAAGTTCTTATAATAATTGAATCTGGGTTCATAGCACTACAAGCTATATCTCCTAATAATTTAGTTTTTCCATAATTATTTATTGGGTTAGTTGGAGCATCTTCATTTATTGACGTTTTTGAGTTTCCATCATAAATATAATCAGAAGAAATATGAATTAACCTACAATTATTATAATTACACCATTTTGCAATAGATTTAACTGACTTGTGATTTAAAATATTTGCAAGCTCAAAATCATCTTCAGCATTATTTACAGAAGTAAATGCAGCACAGTTAATAATTAAATTTGGATTAATTATATCCAGACTAACATTTATATTCTTCAAGTCAGATAGGTCAAAATTATCATGGCCTGTAAATACCCAGTTATAATTATACTTTGGAGAAATTTTATTTATTTCAGAACCTAATTGTCCATTTCCTCCTGTAACTAAAATCTTCATTAAAATGGATTAATAATTTGAGCTAATGGTGATAAGTTTTTGTCTTTTTCTGATAGAATAACTTCGTCAGCTTTAATTTTCCAATCTATATTTAAATCTGTATCATTCCATAAGACTCCACTCTCATAGTTAGGGTCGTAGTAGTTATCTACCTTGTATGAAACAATTGCCGATTCACTTAGAACGACAAAACCATGTGCAAAACCTTTTGGAATAAAAAGTTTATTTTTATTTTTATCAGATAATAAAGTAGTTTCAAATAGGCCATATGTTCTAGATTTTTTTCTTAAATCTAAAGCTACATCCAATATCTCTCCTTTTAAACATCGAACTAATTTAGCTTGAGCGAATGGTGGCTTTTGAAAATGCAAACCTCTTAAAACACCTCTAGAAGACTCTGATTCATTGTCTTGTACAAAATGTATATCACCAAATAACTTATTTATATTTTTCTGATTATAAGACTCCATAAAATAACCTCTTCCATCTTTAAAAATAGTTGGCTTTAATAAAATTAAACCATCAATAGTTCTTTTAATTAAATTCATTTACTTATGAGATTTAATAAATACAGACCATATTCACTACTTGATAAATTTTGAGCCAAATTATTTAATTGTTTAGAATTTATATAGCCCTTATTGAAGACAATTTCCTCAATACAAGATACTTTTAAACCTTGACGTTTTTCGATAGCTTGCATGAAATTAGAAGCTTCTAGTAAAGAATCTGGGGTTCCGGTATCTAACCAAGTAAATCCCTTTCCCATAAGCTCAACATTTAATTCGTTATTTTTTAAATAAGTATTATTAATGGAAGTAATTTCTAATTCTCCACGCTTACTTGGTGTTATCTGCTTCGCTATTTTTACAACAGAATTGGGATAAAAATACAAGCCCACAACAGCATAATTACTCTTTTGGTATAACGGTTTTTCTTCAATAGATTTAACATTTTTATTATCATCAAAACCTAAAACTCCATAGCGCTTCGGGTCATTTACATAATAACCAAAAACTTTTGCTTTTTTAGATTTTTTAACATTTTTAACAGCATTAACTAATAGTTTATTAATGCCGTTACCATGAAAAATATTATCTCCAAGTATCATACAAACATCTTCAGAACCAATAAAATCTTCAGCAATTATAAAAGCTTGTGCTAAACCATCTGGTTTCAATTGTTCAATATAGGATAGCTTGATACCTAGATTACTACCGTTTCCTAATAATTTTACATAATTAGGCAAATCTTCAGGTGTAGAAATAATAAGAATGTCTTTAATGCCTGCTAAGAGTAAAGTAGAAAGCGGATAATAAATCATAGGCTTGTCATAGACACACAATAATTGCTTTGAAACACTTTTTGTGATTGGGTACATACGGGTGCCGTTACCTCCAGAAAGTATTATTCCTTTCATTTTTTGTTTTTTAACTAGTATAAATTTAAATGATAAAAATAATGAATGTTATATATCAATTATATCTCAAATTTATAAATTTGAATGTAAAAAAAAAATGTAATTGGTAAATAAAAATTTTTACTTTGATTACCTTTTTTAAACATTTTATCAACTTTATAACTACTTTTTAGCAAACACCCAAACATGAGAACTTAATCTGTTTTTTATTAAAAATTCTTGAAATTCTCGAACTACAGAATCTCCTCTTGATTTTAAAACTTTAATAAACTCTGTGATCCTTCCGCTATTTAAGACAATATCTACGTCTAACACACCAGGTGTCAATACATCCACTTCAGAAAACCCAGCCCTTTTAAATAATAATTCAAACCCTTTTAAGCTTGGAAAGTTTAAATGGTGTGGTGGCGAGATACTATTTGAATTTTCGCCTAAAGTTAAAATATCAAATCCTTCATATCCAAGTGTGGTTATTAGACAATAACCGTCTTTTTTCAATAAGTTATTTATAGACTTTACAAAATCCACAGGCTTATTTACATGTTCTAAAACCTCAAGACTAACAACAAAATCAAATTTATTATTCCATTCTTCTGAATATTCTACACTTTTTTGAAGAACAGAAAATCCTTTGTCAGTTATTATACTTGAAGATAATTCTCCTGGCTCAATCGCAAAATAAGAAATGTCTTCTTTTATTTTCTGGAGTTCTTCAAGAAAAACACCTGATCCAGCACCCACATCACACAAATTAGAAATCGGTATTTTCTTTTCACTAATTAGATTAAACAATTGAATTGCTTTTTTTTTAAATATTTTTTCTCTTCTATTTTCTTCTACTTTAGGTAGAAATTCTTCAAACCAAAACTTTGCAGACGAACTGTTTTTGTAAAAACTATTTAAAGTTTTAAGAGAAGGCCTTGGATTACAAAAAAGTGTTCCACAACTTTCACAAATACTGTACTTAAATCCATCTTTTTTATACTTCAATTTTACTAATGCAGATTCGCACGAAACACAATTGATTGTTTCAAAATTTGAATTATCAAAAGATTCTGCATCTTTTTTTGCAAGATTCAGGTATTTTTCGAATAATTTTCTTGGTCTTATTTCTGATTCTTTCATTTATTTATTTATTTATTTAGAACATTTTTTATTTCAGAAAAATCTTTATTTAAAAAAAATTCTTTTTTAATTTATTCCTCTATTGTATCTGCCTATAAACCTGATGTGATTAGTTTTATCAGCATCTCTATTCTATTAAAACATCTCCAATAAAGAATACTTCATTTTTGTTATATCCACATACATTAAGTGTGTGTTTTTACATGTAAGTCTTTTTTATTATCAGTCAAACCAACTAATTTTATCTCATATTTCACTTAATTTATTATGAATTTTGATGCCAATTACTTCATCTAAATTTTCAACAACTAAACCTAAAACTCATATCCCATATGATTTCTTCTACACAAGAAAACTAATGATATATATTCTAATTATGTCTTTTAATTTTTAGTTAACTAAATACTAAAATTAATTTTTATTCAAACAACTAAATAAAAAAGGTTTTTTTTGACTCAAAAAACCATTTAAAAACTGATCAACAATGTCGTCATTATAATAATCATAAATTAACCTTAAATGTGATACATCAAAATCTTTTTTTCGCCAAACCCTACCACTTGTTGTTTGTTTTTTTCCTACAAAATTCTTTTCATCCTTAAATTTATTCATTAAAACCATTAAGTCATTTTTTGCTTGTATTACACATTTTGCACCCACATCATGTATCGTGTCACCAAGTTTAAGACTGGGTGTTGATTGGTGGATGATTTCGCCTTCATCTGGGTTTTTAGTTATTTGATGAAAAGTAACTCCAGCAAATTGAGGTTGTAAAAAATAAAATGGCCAAAATAAAGTTGCTGCCCCTTTATACCAAGGAGAAAGACCCAAATGTAAATTTATTTTATTTATTGGGAGTTTACTTATTACTGGATCAAGAATTAGATCAACTCCAAAAATAAATGCAATATCAGCGTCAAACTCTTCTATCTCCTTTGCAAGATGTAATGAATTTAACTGGTCTGGCTTTACAAATATTTTTTTTTGATCTTTATATACCTCTTCATAATTTAAATTACCATATGTTTTTCGTTCTACTATATCCCTATTTTTAAAGTGCTTTATAAAAAGAGATTTATCAAGTTCACTTATGTTTTTAGGAGGTGAGGGTAAAAGTTCTTCTCTTTGCATAATAATTACTAAAATGTCTTCGAAAGAATTAAGCAATTCTCTATTAATAAATAGATGTCTTGGATGAGATCCGGAAAATAATACTAGTTTCATTTTTTTGTTTTTATTAACTTTTTTAATTTAAATAATTTTATTGCCTCATTTATTATTCTAATTTCTATTTTTGATATTCTTGAAATATCAAAGTTTGAATTTTTTCCATCCGCTAAGTGCATTAGCCAATGAAATGCATCAATATGCTTTCCATTTATTTCAATATCTTTATTCATATCAAATGTTCTCTGATGAAAACCTTCTTTGTTTTCAAAATGAATCGTTTGATTTAACGTTCCTCCAATTTTTGGATACATATTTCTTTTTCCTAGTTGATACTCACAAGCTTTCATTATTCGTTCAGGGAAACAATAAGACTCAATGTTTTCAATCCATTTAATATGAGCATCTAAAGACTCAATTAAACTTTTGGGTGAAACGAAATCCAAATTATCTCTAGAGCTATGGTATTCATCATATTCATAGTATTTTGATTTATGAATTGATGGAGTTACTATTCTAAAATCAGGGGTAGAATATTGCCTTTCATCACTTCCGTCTGGAACAAATGGATATGTTATATAATTATTGTTTGTTAAAGAACTTAAAGAAAGATGTGCAGCTTGGTTAATCCAGTGAGAGGAATCAAACCCCTCTTTTAAAGACAACTTATCAGGTCCTGCTACACATGTTACAACCATACCACCAATTATATTTTTAGTTACAGATTGAGACAAAAAAGAAATAGCCCCAATTGTTTCGGGTAATACGACTAAACGGTATGTAAAATATGTTTCAATTTTTTTTAATTCTCTAAACAATAAACAAGACAAAATTATTCCACTAAGATTGTCATTAGCTAAAGATGGATGGCATAAATAAGTTGAAATTAATATTTCTTTTTTGGATTTACCTTTCTTAACAGCCTCTAGCCAATTTAAATCTCCCATTTCATCAAAAGAAGAATCAATACAAACACTAAATGGTCCTTTAAATTTTTTACTTTTAATTAAATTTTCTGAACAACAAAATCCCCAATTTTTATTAAAATAAGAGGTTCTGTAAGGAATCGTATCAGGCATTTCTGTAAGAGTATAAATATGTTTTAATAATTCTTCTTTACTAATAACGCCCTTAAATGGTTGAGAATATGAAATTAAATGAAGATTATTTTCTTTAAAATCAATTACTTTCTCACCAAAATTATTTTTAACATAAGCTTTATTAACATTCCAAACGGGAGGAACTTTCCAGTCAAATACCTTCGTGCCTGATCTGACTGATTTAATTTCACCATCATCAATGATGTTATCAATTAAATATTCAATTGTTTTTTTATTCCCATCACCTGTTAAACTTCTATTTATAGGAAACAAATCTTTGAAAAAAATTTTTATTTCTTCTTCCATAATATATTATCGATTAAAACTCCATCTCCCTCCGTAACATCCTAATTAATAATAGCATATTATGAAAAATGATTATTAATTTTCCTTTATTTTTTGAATAATTTCTTTAAAAGGATCTTTAACGAATATATATCCTATTGAAATAATTACACCTATAAACATATAAATCAAAACTATTTGTTTTCTTTTTGGCTTAGATCTTTGATTTGGCACTGACACTTCATCTAAGACTGAAAATATAGGAGTATCCTTATTCAGTTTTATTTTATTACTGTTGTATTCAGAGGCCAATGCCATCAATATGTTTTGTTGTAACTCATACTCAGCTTCTAGCTTTTCTAACTCCGATAAAAACACAGCTGTAGAGATATTTTTATTGGAATCTTTAAAGGCTGCTACATTGTTTTGTAAAATTTCAAATTCGTCTTGTTTTTGCTTATACTGCTCTTTAGAATAAACTAGTTGCTCTTTAATTTTATTAGTTCTTAAGGAAATAATTCTTGATTGCAAGTTTTTAGTTACCAGTTTTACAAGTTGTGTACTTATAAAAGCATCCTTATCATTAGCTATTACTTGAATATATGCTTCTTTTTTATTGATTTCTATTGAAAATTTTCCTTTAAATCCTTTAACAAGCCCATAATCTTCTTCGCTTATAAAATTATAACCTTCAAGAAGTTGACTATTGACTGCTTCTTTTGTTTTGCTAAACGTAAACAAACCAATTGTGTATTTTTTTATAAAGCCTATGATATTAAAGCTTTTTTGATCAGCAGCTAACATATAGTCTTTTATTGAAAAGCGATCTCCGTTTAGGGATATTAGTTCTTCTTTCATTAAATTAATTGAAAATTCCTCCGATTCCGCTATTTTAGAGTATAATAGTGGAGAAATATAACTGTCAAGTGATGATGCTTCTGTATCTAGGTTAATCCCCGCAAGGGAAGCTATTGACCCAAGATTCTTATAATTAGTGCTATTTTGTTCAGATGTTTGTGGTACAAAAGTTGTTTGTGATTCGTAGACTACTGGACTTGTTAGAGCTACTATACATCCAATAACAAAAGAAATACAAACTACTTTCAAAACTAGCTTTCTATCAGTCCAAACTGTTTTTAAAAGAGGTATAATATCAATTGAATCCTCCTCCATATTACTATATAAATCAGTCTGATTCTCTTTCATATTTATTATAATTTTGTGGCAATCAAAACAGATGTCAGGGTGGTAATTATAAACTGTAGAGTTCCAGTTAATTCATCTATAAATCTTTGGATCCTTACTTTACCGTCTTCACCTTCAGGTCTAAAGTCAGTTACTATAATCGAATTAGGAAGTACTCTAGGGTTTTTAAATAATCCAATCTTCTTAGTTTTACCGTTTGGCAAAACAACATATGACTTTCCTCCTCGTTTAGATTTGCCTCCAGAATTTTTAATATATTTTTTTGCTTTTAAGCCTTTTCTCCAAATAAAGTTTGATTCAGTTTGTACAGCTCCTGTAGTAGAAACAATTCCTTTATTTGATGCGATATTAATTATATCACCATTTTCAAATATTTCCTCAGTATTTAAATCTCTAAAGTCAAGTGTAATTACTTTTCCGTCTCTTATTAAAGATGAAGACTCTAAATTAGCATATAATGATAATCCGCCAGCATAATCAATTACATCCCTTAAAGTTGAATTTTTAAATTCAGCAACCACAGTTTGTGGAAAATTAACTTCTCCAGAAATACTAATTCTTACAGTTTCTTGAAAGCCAAGTATTTGTTTAACAACTACAATATCTCTATCTTCTAGTAAAAATCCGTTATCTGGCTTATCTTTTAACCCAAGTAGATAATCTTTGTCTATTCTAACATTGTATTTTCTGACAATTCTTTCGTTTAATACGTCTAATTCGGGTCTATTTACAATTAATTCTTCTTGATCGGAACTTATTTGAAATCCTCCAGAAAGTAGTAAAAGATCTTCTACATACATATTTTCCTCTAGGGTGTATAAGTCAGGATTCTTAACGTAGCCAAACATCCCAACCGTTTTATCAATATTCTCTGTTGTGCCAGTGCTAAATAATAAAACTTTATCTCTTGGGTATAATAGAGTAGATTTTAATTCTTCTTTATTATTAAATTCAAATCTTAGTGTATTAAACTCCCCTGTGTCATCATTAAATCTTTTAATATCTATTCTTGATTTTAATAAATTTTTAAGAAAATCAGGATCTTTAATCTGAGATGCACTGAAAATCAGATCATAAATACTTAAATTTTCTTTCCAAGTTGTGGTAAAAGTATCGACTCCATAACCACTAATGGATACGGATTTAGCTCCTTCAACTCTTTCATTACTATAAACTTGTACTTGATCCATATCATTTAATGGAACAGAAACATTAGAGTTTAAAATATCATTCAAATTATAGGAATTGATAACTGTTATACCATTTGAAATACTAGTAACATCAACTTTTTCTGTGTAAACATCAGGTAAAACACCTTTTGCTGCATCTGTTATTAATGATTTTAGATCTTTAAATGTCCCAAGTGAATACATGCCAGCTTCAACAACGTGACCCGAAATTGTTACTTGATTTAATTCCATATCTAAAATCGGAAAAAATGTAATCTTATCCCCGTCAGAAAGAGTAACTTTTTTTCCAGAAACTTTAGCATCTTGGTAATTAAAGGTTATAAGTTCTCTGTCAGCAATTACATCCTTAGTTCTTTTGTCGGCTGGAGTAATTCTACTAATATTTACTTTAGTTGTTTGGGCAGTAACAGGCAACCCTCCAGAGTATTTTAATAATTCTGAAAGCCCTTCATTTTCTTTTAATTCAAATATTGCATTATTATAAACCTCTCCTTGTAATAGAAATCTATTTTTTCTTGTATCGACAAAAACTATATCATTGTTTGTCAGTCTAACATCTTCTTTGAGTTGACCTTTTGTTATGTAATCATATAGATCAATCGTTTTGTAAAGTTTATTATTCCTGTATATTTTTATTTCTCTTAAGGATCCACTTGTTTTTACTCCACCCGCAGCATAAAGTGCAGATAAGGCTGAACCTGAAGTGTTAAGAATATGTGGTCCCGGTGCGCTTACTTGACCTAGCACTACAACTTTTACAGGTCTAAGTTGGGTTAGCGATACGTCCATGAAGGTTTTTTGTGGTGTACTAGCTAATCCAGAAAGATATTTACCTAAAAATATTTTTAATCTTGATTTTAATGTTTTAAATGAATTTCCAGAAGCAAAAAATAAACCGTAACCTCTAATATTAATGTTGCCATTTCTATCGACCTTAACATTTTGCTGAAAAGAATTATCACCATAAGTAATAATTTTTATTTCATCTCCTGGAGCTATAAGATATCCCTCATCAATATTTCCAAGTAAATATTCTTTATCTAGGTAAGGATTATTGTCAAATATATTGTACCCAAAATATTTAGCTTCGGCTGATCTATTTCCACCTGCTTCTTCTTCTTCTTCTTCTTCTTCTTCTTCTTCTTCTTCATTTTCTTCTTCTTCACCATCTTCAGAATCAGGATTTTCTTCAGAATCAGTATTTTCAGAATTCTCGTTAGCGAAATAGTCATTTAATAATTGATCGTAACTGAGACCTCTTTGAGCAGCTAATTGTCTAGCTTGTGTTTCTGTCAATCCACTGGCTTCAAGTGCCTGAGCTGCTTGAGCTGGGGTTGTAATATCTTGAGATTTAGCTGTTTGAACTGCTTGGTTAACAAGCACTTCATTAGTCTGTGAAAAGCTAAAACAAGAAACAAAAAAAAGAATAAATAATAGTCTCATATCTTATAATTTGGAGAACAAATATACTAAAAAACTCATAATTCCTAGTTTTATTGCACATCCATGAGTTATTAATAGACTAATTTCATTAATTTTACCCATCATATTAGTTATGAATAGTATTTATATCATATACGGTGCTACGTTTTTTTTTATTTTGCTTCTTGCAAGATTCGGATTTGCTAGACACTATATATTGGCTAAGAATTATAATCTAGTTAAGGGATATAATAGTAGAGCATCCCATAAAGGACAGGTATATACTGGTGCGGGGCTTGTAATAGCTTTTATTATTTTACTATCGGCAATAGTACTGAATAACGTAGAATCCCTATTTTTTGAAAAGCTAAGCACTATTATAGGCGCTTCTGTACTTATCGCTGTAGTTGGCCTATATGATGATTTTCAGGACTTAAGAGCATTTCAAAAATATATAGCTTTAGGTTTTTTAGTAGCAATGACCGTATATTCTGGTCAATCTCCTGAGGGAGATTATGGTATAATTACAAATCTAAATGGATTTCTTGGAATATATGATATAGGATATCTCCCAGGATTCTTTTTTACTTGTTTTATCTATCTATCTATAATGAATGCCATTAATCTAATTGATGGTATAGATGGATATATGAGTATTTTTTCATCTGTTTTATTTGCTATTTTATTTTTTATAAATGATCTTAATGGATACTACACTCACTCAATTATTTCTATAATTTTTATTGCATCAATGATTGTATTTTTAAAACACAATTTTTCTAGAAGAAAAAAATTATTTGTTGGAGATTCGGGATCACTTTTCTTAGGATTTTGGATAGCTAATTTCCTTATTTTATTTATTACTTCTGCTCCAGTAGCTAATATTGTAAGTACTTTTTCTATTAAGCTTGAAAATATTCCTGTCTTAGCTATTGCTTTAATTAATGTTCCTGTTCTTGATACTCTTAGAGTAATGGCAGTTAGAGTCTTGCGAAAAAAATCACCTTTTTCAGCGGATAGAAATCATCTTCATCATATTCTAATAGATAAAAACATTTCTCATTTAAGAACTTCTTTAATTTTATGTCTTATAAATGCTTTAAATTTAATTTTCATCTTTTTATTAGAGCCTAGTTTTAATTCTATTGAATTGACAGGGGTTTATATAGCAATAAGTTTAATTTGGTTTGGATTTTTTGAAATATTAAAAAACAGAAATTAATTTTCTTTATTGTACTTAAGTATTTTTAGTATTTGAATTCTCTTATCTTCAGTACTCTTGTTTATAGATATGAATGGAGTCTTTGAATTAGTAATGAACTTAAATTTTTCATTTAAGGATTCAATAATTTTATTTTTCACCTTAGATGCATAGTCATATGAGAGTCCATTTTCTACTAGTTTTGCCACTACATCATTACTAGTTGTTTTTTCATTGATAAGAAGCATTTTAAGTATTTCTATAGAGTTATTATCCAATTCAATTTTTGTATTTAAAAACCTTAATTCATTATTTTCAAAATCATATAGCGGTTCTTTTATTGACTTTTTCTCTTTAGCTATCCCTTTGTACAACAGGTTGGTTATAATAACTGCAATTATAATTATTATTGGAATAAAGAAATTATTTCTGTCTCTTTGAGCGGAAAATAATGAAATTACTTTGGCGGAATCTAAGTCAATTACATCTTTAATATCATAAGAATTAATATGATGCATTCCATATTTGCTATTATGTTGAGTTATGGTATAAAGTTTATTCTTATTACAGGTATAATTTACATGCACATCATCAAATTTAATTCCTTTATGGAAGTGAGAGGTAAAATTATACGATGGTTCACTGCTTAATTTATTGTATGAAAATTCATTTGAATAATTATACTTTGTTTGTATTAGTTTGTCTACATCAATAATATACACGGATGATCTATTAAATACATAAAATAAATTTTTTGTATTTAAAATGATATCATCCGGTGATCTAGTGTAATTAACCACCCCTAAATTTTTCCAGGTATCATTGCTAAAATTATATTTATACAATGTGCTGTTATAAATATCCTTTAAATTGTAGATGGATCGACCTCCATATATATAGTAATTTTCATCTTGTTTACTAGAAGTAAAACCACTAATTCCTTTATTTAGTCCATTTGGAAAGTCATTATTTGAAATAACCTCTTCCCACTGGTTTGATTGGCGATCTCCATTATAGAATTTAATCATGGTATTATTAGTTCGCCAAAACCCATACCCTCCAAAATGATGGATTTTTCCAGCATGCGTAAATATATCGCCACCAAATTTTTGCATTGAAGCAAAGCTGTCATCTATTCTTGTAATACTCTTTTCATTAATTTCTAACACCACGCCGCCACCATTATGAATTAGAAGCAGCTTTTCATTTAAATGATGTAGAGTAAAATCATTAATGATATTATTTAATGTTTTTTCAAATAACAGTAATATATTATTATTATTATTATTATTATTATTATTTATTTTTTCATCTCCGAAGTTGGAGTTGAAATCAAATAGCCTCTTGTTATTAGTTACTTTGAGTTGAGAAGTCTCACTCAAGTTATTCTCTAGATTAATTTTTGTTAATTTTAATTCATGGCTTAGAATGTAAAGAAGATTGTTATGATTATCATGATGGTAGATGAAATTCCCATTTACCTCTCCATTAAAATTTTCTTGATTTGAGAAAAGGCTTAGATTGTTAAATATTACAATCAATAATGCTAATAATAAATTAACTATTCTCATTTTATTAAAATAAAAAACAAATATATAAAAATAATAATAGAATGTCAGGTATTGTCTATTATATGTCAGGTATTATTCTCTGTTAAAATAATAAAATGTCAGTAATTAATAAAAAAATGAAGTCTAAAAATTCTTTAATTTAGCTATGGTTTGGATAGGATTTTCACTTTTAAATACATGATTCCCAGCAACTAAGATGTCTGCCCCTTTTTCTAAAAGCTTTTCAGCATTTTTATCACTTACTCCACCATCAATTTCAATTTTGCAGTTTGAATTGGCATTAGAAATCATTTGTTTTAGCTTGGATACTTTCTTATATGTCGATTCAATAAAGGATTGACCGCCAAAACCTGGATTTACGCTCATTACACATACTAGGTCTATATCACTTATAATATCTGAGAGTAAATCTACATTAGTATGTGGATTAATAGCAATGCCAGCTTTCATTCCATTATCTTTTATTTCTTGAATGGTCCTGTGTAGATGTGTACATGCCTCGTAATGAACGGTAAGGATATTACTTCCTAGATCTGCAAAAGTCTTGATAAACCTCTGTGGTTTTACAATCATAAGATGTACATCCAGGGGTTTCTTAGTATGCTTGCTAATTTCCTTTAATACAGGCATCCCAAAAGAAATGTTTGGAACAAATACCCCATCCATTACATCTATATGAAACCAGTCAGCCTCGGAAGAGTTTACCATTTCTAGTTCAGATTTTAGATTTCCAAAGTCTGCTGCTAGGATTGATGGAGCTATTAAGTGATTACCCATTATAAATTATCCAAGGTATGTTTTAAGAATTTTACTTCTTGAAGTATGTTTCAGCCTTCTTATGGCTTTTTCTTTTATTTGACGTACTCTTTCTCTTGTTAGATCAAATGTTTCGCCAATCTCTTCTAATGTCATAGGATGGTTTTCACCTAGTCCAAAATAAAGTTTAATCACATCTGCTTCTCTTGGCGTAAGAGTTTCTAATGCACGTACAATCTCTGTTCTAAGAGATTCATGGATTAGCTCCTTATCAGGGTTTGGTGATTCTCCACTTCGAAGGACATCATAAAGATTTGAATCTTCACCTTCAACAAGTGGTGCATCCATTGAGACGTGACGCCCAGAGTTTTTCATTGACTCTTTAACATCGTTTATGGTCATATCCAACTCCTTAGCAATTTCCTCTGCACTAGGTGGTCTCTCATGAGACTGCTCTAGAAATGCATAGGTTTTATTAATCTTATTGATTGATCCAATTTTGTTAAGTGGAAGCCTAACAATTCTTGATTGCTCCGCCAATGCTTGCAAGATAGACTGCCTAATCCACCAGACAGCGTAGGAGATGAACTTAAATCCTCTTGTCTCATCAAACCTTTGTGCGGCTTTAATAAGGCCTAAATTTCCCTCATTTATTAAATCTGGAAGTGTTAATCCTTGATTTTGATACTGTTTGGCAACAGAAACAACAAAACGAAGGTTAGCTTTAGTTAATCTTTCAAGAGCTAACTGGTCACCTTGTTTTACTTTTTGAGCTAATTCTACCTCTTCCTCAGCGGTAATTAGGTCAACCTTTCCAATTTCTTGTAAGTATTTATCTAGAGATGCTGTTTCTCTATTGGTAACCTGTTTTGTTATCTTTAGTTGTCTCATAGTTTTTTAGGGGGATATTGGGCTTTAAATTAGTCAAAAATTATACCAAATTCTTGCAAAATTATGATTTATTTTTATTATATCCGCCTCTTTTGTTATTTCTGTCAAAATTTCTTTTTGGACGCTCTACATAACCTTCCGGTTTTGGTAGTAACGCCTTCATAGAAACCTTGTCTTTTCTAGTTCTTGGATCTACTCCAAAGTACTTGACATCTATCACATCACCCATATTAACTACATCAGTTACCTTTTCTGTTTTACTCCAAGCTAATTCACTTATATGAAGAAGTACTTCATTTCCAGGAGCCTCATTGTATTCAACCACTGCACCAAAGTCTAAAATCTTGATAACTTTTACTTCATAAATGCTACCAACCTCTGGTTTAAACAGCATGGATTCAATATTAGATAATACCGCATCAATTCCTTCTTGATCCGTACCTAAAATTTCAACAATTCCTTCTTCAGTATCTGGATCTTCATTAATTACAATAGTACATCCAGTAGTTTTTTGAAGTTCTTGTATGTTTTTACCACCAGGTCCAATTAATGATCCAATATAGTCCCCAGGAATTGTTCTGGTAACCATTTTTGGAGCATGAGCCTTCACATCAGCGTTAGGCTTGTCTATAGTATCTGTTAATTTAGATAAGATATGCAGTCTGCCATCTTTTGCTTGGTTAAGTGCTTTGACAAGAATATCATAGGATAATCCTTTAATTTTAATATCCATTTGACAAGCAGTAATACCATCAGCAGTTCCAGTGACTTTAAAATCCATATCACCCAGGTGATCTTCATCACCTAAAATATCACTAAGTACAGCATGCTTATCACCATCTGAAATTAATCCCATAGCAATACCAGAAACAGGTTTCTTTAATTGAACACCAGCATCCATAAGCGCCATTGTACCAGAACATACTGTAGCCATAGATGATGATCCATTACTCTCTAGTACTTCACTAACCACTCTAACTGTATAAGGACAATCTTCAGGGATCATTCCTTTTAACCCTCGTTGAGCAAGATTACCATGACCAACCTCTCTTCTAGAAGTTCCTCTTATGGGTCTAGCTTCACCTGTACAAAATGGTGGGAAGTTATAATGAAGGTAGAATGTTTCTTCACCTTGATAAGAAGGCATATCAATTTGATTTGCTTCTCTAGAAGTTCCTAGAGTAACAGTAGCTAATGCCTGTGTTTCTCCTCTAGTAAAGACAGATGATCCGTGAGTTGATGGAAGGTAGTCTACCTCACACCAAATTGGACGAATATCAGTAGTTTTTCTACCATCTAACCTTAATCCTTCATCAAGAGTTAAGTTTCTTATGGCTTCTTTTTCAGACTTATAAAAATATTTTTTTATTAAATCGCCTTTTTCTTCGATTTCTTCTTCAGAAAAAGTGCTAATTAATTCTTCTTTGACCTCACTAAAAGCCAGGCTTCTTTCTGCTTTAGAAGAACCTTTCTTAGCAATCTTATAGCATTTTTCATAAGTAAAGTCATGAACTTTTTTAGAAAGATCTTCATCTTCAACTGCACCTTCATATTCTCTAACTTCTTTTTTCCCTACGGCTTTAGCTAATTTAACTTGAGCATCAATTTGAATTTTAATAGCCTCATGTGCAAATTTAATTGCATCAGCCATCTCTTCTTCAGAACATTCATCCATTTCACCCTCAACCATCATTACTGAATCAGCTGAAGCTCCAACCATCATGTCAATATCTGATTCTTGAAGTTGAGCTCTAGATGGATTAATAACAAATTCTCCGTTGATTCTAGCTACTCTAGCTTCAGAAATAGGACATTCAAATGGAAAATCACTTAATTGAATTGCAGCAGAAGCAGCTAAACCTGCTAATGCATCAGGCATCACCTCTTCATCATGAGACATAAGTTGAATCATAACTTGTGTTTCAAAGTGATAATCTTTTGGAAATAGTGGTCTAAGGACCCTATCAACAAGACGCATTGTTAGCACTTCTCCATCGCTAGGTCTTGCTTCTCTTTTGAAAAAACCGCCAGGATATTTTCCTGCAGCAGCAAATTTTTCTCTGTAGTCAACCGTAAGAGGCAAGAAGTCCACTGGACTTGTTTTATAGTTTGAGACTACTGTACAAAGTAGCATTGCTTTACCCATTTGAACCACTACTGATCCATGAGCTTGTTTTGCTAACTTCCCTGTTTCAATAGAAATCTCTCTACCATCGCCTAGGTCAATTAGCTCTTTATAAATTTTTGGTTTCATAATTATATTTTTGGTTAAATAAAATTTGTGTTGATATTATCTTAAACCAATGAATAATTATTATAATAGGATTTGATCTATATTATTTTCTTAAGCCTAACTCTTTTACAATTGCACGATATCTTAAAATATCTTTCTTAGTTAGATAATCCAACAACGCTCTTCTTTTTCCTACTAATTTTACAAGAGATCTTTCTGTGTTGAAATCTTTTTTATTTTGCTTAAGGTGTTCTGTTAGATGATTTATTCTGAAGGTAAATAGTGCAATCTGTCCTTCAGCACTTCCAGTATTTTCGGCTTTTGTGCCGTGCTTTTTAAATATGTCTTCTTTAATTTTCTTTGTTAAATACATTCAAACATTGTTTTAAATAATTATTATGTACAATTTAATCTGTTATAAACAGAGGCGCAAATATAATAAAAATAAGGAAACTTCGATTTATTTAGGAATATTTATTCTCTTATGGTTCTATTAAGAATAAGATCAAGATAAAGGTTAATCTTTTTCTTCATGTTTTTTCTATGACTTATAAAATCTAGAAATCCATGATCCAAGACAAATTCTGATTTCTGAAATCCTTCTGGAAGATCTTTACCAGTGGTGTCTTTAACTACTCTTGGGCCTGCAAAACCAATTAATGCTCCCGGTTCACTAATATTAATATCTCCTAGCATTGCAAAGGATGCTGTTGTTCCACCTGTTGTTGGGTCTGTACATAGGGATATATAAGGGACTTTTGCTTCTGCAAGTTGTGCAAGTTTAGCTGAGGTTTTAGCCAGTTGCATAAGTGATAAAGCAGCTTCCATCATTCTTGCTCCTCCTGATTTAGAGATTATAATTAATGGAATTTTTTTCTTTAGAGAATAATCAATTGCTCTGGCTATTTTTTCTCCTACCACGCTTCCCATTGATCCGCCAATAAAAGTAAAATCCATGCACGCAATGACAATGTCTTCCCCCATTGATTTTCCTACAGCTGTTCTAATAGCATCTTTTAGATTAGTTTTAGCTTTAGCTTCTTTTAATCTGTCAGAATACTTTTTATTATCGACAAACTTTAATGGATCTTTAGATCTTAGATTTGAATTAATTTCTTTGAAGTCACCATCAAATAGAATTTCAAAATACTCTTTACTACCAATTCTTACATGGTAGTCGTCTTCAGGGCTAACATAAAAATTTTCTTCTAATTCTTCCGTATCAACTATCTTTCCAGTAGGTGATTTATACCATAAACCTTTTGGAATATCTCTTTTGGATTCGGTAGGTGTTTGAATCCCTTTATTTTTTCTTTTGAACCAAGCCATTAGAAACTATTTAAAAGATAATAAGCAAATCTACATAAATTTATAAAGTATTGACATTATTAAGGTCTTTAAATGCCTTTTTAAGTCTTTCTACAAAAGTTTTCTCACCTTCTCTGATCCATCTTCTAGGATCATAATACTTTTTATTTGGAAGATCCTCTCCATCTGGATTACCAATTTGTGATTGAAGATAATCTGAATTCTTTTTAAAATAATCTCTTATTCCCTCCATATAGGCATATTGCATATCAGTATCGATATTCATTTTAATTACTCCATATCCAATAGCTTCCCTTATTTCTTCTACACTAGATCCTGATCCACCATGAAATACAAAATCAATGTGATTTTCAGGAAGATTGAACTTTTTGGAAACATATTCCTGAGAATTTTTAAGAATTTTTGGAGTCAATTTTACATTTCCTGGCTTATATACCCCATGCACATTTCCAAATGCTGCAGCTATTGTGAACCTGTTACTAATTTTACTTAATTCTTCATAGGCATAGGCTACTTCTTCAGGCTGAGTGTATAACTTAGAATCATCAACATCCGTATTATCTACGCCATCTTCCTCACCTCCAGTAATTCCTAGCTCAATTTCAAGAGTAATTCCAATTTTTGACATTCTAGCCAAATATTCTTTACAGATTCTTATATTTTCTTCAATCGGCTCTTCAGATAGATCAATCATATGAGAGCTATAAAGAGGAATGCCATGTTTTTTAAAATGTGCTTCATTTGCATCCATAAGTCCATCGATCCATGGTAGTAATTTCTTTGCACAATGATCTGTGTGTAATATCACGGGAACTCCATAATAAAGTGCCATGGTATGTATATGTTTTGCTGCAGCAATACCGCCAGAAATAGCAGCTTTTTGATCGGTATTATCTAACCCTTTACCAGCATTAAAAACTGATCCACCATTGGAGAATTCAATAATTACAGGGGAATTTAATTCTTTTGCAGTTTCTAATACGCCATTAACGCTACTTGATCCAATAACATTTACAGCAGGGAGTGCAAAATTTTTGCTTTTAGCAAGTCTAAAAATCTCTTGAACTTGATCTCCGGTAGCAACTCCAGGTTTTATGTTGTGACTCATGGTAATTTGCTTTGATTTAGGTTTTAAAAAGTATAAATTTTATCTTTACGAAGTTACTTATTTTGTTAGTAAAATGATTACAAAAAATGAAATTAAATTCATTCGTTCTTTAAGGATAAAAAAGAACAGAATAAAGTCTAAGCAATTTATTGTTGAAGGAGAAAAAGTAGTTGATGAATTAATAGGTTCATCTATGGAATTAGTAAAACTTTATTCTACTTCTTCAAAATACGAGTCTTTAGAGAATCGATATATTAATATTTCAAAAACTAATTTATCTCAGATTAGTAATTTAAAGACACCTAATAAAGTGCTGGCAATATTTAGGATTCCAACACCTGAAAAGATAGATTTTTCTTCACAAATTATAGCCTTAGATAATATTAGTGATCCAGGTAATTTGGGCACAATAATAAGGCTTTGTGATTGGTTTGGGATTAAAGATTTACTTTGTAATACAAAATCAGTTGACTGCTATAATTCTAAAGTGGTGCAGGCATCAATGGGTTCAATTTCAAGAGTTAATATTACCTATTTAGATTTTAAGGACTTGTTTAGTGATAAGAAGTTAAATGCTGTAGCCGCAGATCTTGATGGTCACCCATTGAATGAGTTTAAATTTCAAAAGAATCAGATAGTAATTTTTGGCAATGAATCTATGGGAATAAGTGATGAAATTAAAAGTATGGTAAAAGACAGGGTAACAATTCCTCGTTATAATTCTAATCTTGATGTGGAGAGTATAAATGTGGCAAATTCAGTTGCAATAGTTTTGGCTGAACTAAAAAACAGATCTACTGGAAAGTAAAGTTTACAACAATTCCACTTGTTTTCATAAAATCTATATTACTAGTCCATGGACTCATTGGATCTTCATCTGGCACTAATTCATCACTTATAGCAAAAATTCCTCTAATAGAAGGACTGAACTTAAACCATTCTAGATATAAATCAATTCCAAACCCCAATTCATAAAAGAATGCATTCTTTTTCATTCTAAATTGTCCAAGGGTATTATCATCTAGGCTATTCTCTTTACTTGATAAGTTTATTGCAGTTGAAACTCCTGCTGTTATGTATGGCTTAAAATTATTAACCCTTTTAGTTGATATTTTAAGAAGTATTGGAAAATGTATATAGGTTGATTTAAGATCTCTTTGGTGCTGAAGTTGATTAAATTCTGATTCATTAAAATATAATGGATCGTAAATAAGACTTCTTTTAGACATTACAAGTCCAGGCTCAAATCTGACATCTAAATAATCATTGATTCTTACATTACCAATTAAACCCACATTAAAACCAAAACTCTTCTGGGTTTGAATATCTTCTAAATCCACCTTATAATCAAAATTAAAGTCATAGTTGTTTACTCCAAGATAGTATCCCCAACTTATTTGGGGTTTATCAAAATTCTCATTATTAATAACTTTCTTCTTAGTAAACAGCTGGGAATACCCCATATTTACTGAAAGAATAAAAATTAATGTTAATAAGAGCTTTTTCATATTATTTTTTATTTGCTACATAAATTGTGGTAGCTCCAAAAGTTTGAGGTCTGTTTTCAATATTTATAAACCCTATTTTATCTAAAATATTGTTAAAATCTATCCCACTAGGGAATTTTGTTAGGGATTTAGATAGGTATTTATAAGCATACTTGTCTTTTGAAAACAGTCGACCAACAAAAGGAACAATATATTTTATATACATGTAGTGACCTTGCTTGAAAGGAAAATTCTCTGGATTAGAGGTTTCTAATACAACAAAGGTACCATTAGGTTTTAACGTTCTATTAATCTCATTTAATGCTTTGTTTAAATTATCAAAATTTCTTACTCCGAAAGAACAGGTAATGGCATCAAAATAATTATCCTTAAAATCAAGGTTTTCAGCATCACCTATTTGAATTTTAATTCTATCATTTAATCCTCTCTTATTAACCTTATTTTGACCAATTTTAAGCATATCCTCACTTATATCTATTCCAATAATTTCTTCGGCTTTGGTTTCTAATAAATCAATGGCTAAATCACCAGTTCCAGTGGCAATATCTAAAATTTTAATAGGTTTTTTTCTTTTTAAGATTTTTGCTACTTTTTTTCTCCACACGCCGTGCAATCCAAAGAATAATATTTTATTCACTATATCATATGCATCAGATATAGAATTAAAAAGCTTTATTACCTGGGACTTTTTTGATAAGGGGCTATTTTCATATGGATTAACATTTTCAAAAGTCTCTTGATTCTTCATTATAGTAGTTTAATTATTGTGCAAAAATAATCACAATAAAGTAACAATTGTCCAAAATGAAGTATATTTGTTCTCTAGAATTATTACTACAATGAATATAATAATTGCGGGATCTGGCGAAGTTGGATCTCATTTAGCAAAGTTATTATCATACGAATCTCAAGAAATTACATTAATTGATTCTAATAAGGAGAATTTATCCTTTCCTAACTCACATTTAGATATTAAGGTAATTCATGGAGATTGCTCATCAATCTCAACTTTAAGAGATGCAGACGTCTCTTCTGCAGATTTATTTATTGCTGTAACAGAGATGCAATCAGTTAATTTAACCTCTTGTTTTTTAGCAAAACAATTAGGTGCTAATAAAACTATTGCAAGAATATCTAATACAGAACTAATTGAAAAAAATGGTGTTGATATCAGTATACTTGGAATTGAGGAATTGATTTCACCAGAAACATTAGCTTCAGATGAAATTAAGCTAGTCATTAGCCAAGCTGTATTTAATGACGCATTTGAATTTGAAGATGGAGCATTGATGACTTTAGGATTAAAAGTGCAAGAATCTGCTGCTTTAATTGGTAAATCTGTAGTTGAAGCTGCAAGAATCTTACCTGAAATGCACTTTTTCCCGATAGCAATTAAAAGAGGAAATAATACCATTATACCAAGAGGGGATACAATTTTTGAAGTGGGAGATAGAATAGTATTTATGACTACCCCTGGAGGAGATGAAGAATTACTTAAATTATCTGGACAAGATAATCATGAAATAAAAAATATAATGATTCTTGGTGGAGGTAAAATTGGAAAGAGGGTAGCAAAAGAACTTAGTGAGAGTAATTTGAATGTAAAATTAGTTGAATCAAATAAGAATAAAGCTCAAGAATTAGCTGATGAACTTAGTGATTGTTTAGTCATTCTAGGAGATGGAACTAATGTAGAGTTATTAGAAGACGAAGGTATCGATCAAATGGATGCTTTTATATCTGTAACAGGTGATTCTGAGACCAATATAATGTCATGTTTGATGGCTAAATCAAAAGGAATTGGAAAAACCATCGCTTTAGTTGAAAACATTGATTACTATAAGCTTTCCCAAATAAGTGGAATAGACACCCTGATAAATAAGAAATTATTAGCAGCTAATACTATAGAAAAATATGTAAGAAGAGGTGAGGTAGTAGCTGTTTCACAACTTAGCAACATGAATGCAGAATTATTAGAATTTGTTGTAAGAAAAGATTCTAATATATGTGATAAAGAGATTAAAGACTTATTATTCCCTAGATCTGCAATTATTAGTGGAGTTATAAGAGATGGAGAAGGGCTTATAGTCTTAGGAGATTTTAAACTACTTGAAAATGACAGAGTAGTTGTATGTTGTCTTATGGATTCTATTAAAGAAGTAGAAAAGTTTTTCTAATGAAAATTAATCATAAAATCATATTATATTTTATAGGCTTTTTACTGCTATTTAACGGTGGTTTTATGTTTATTTCATCTATGGTAAGCTATTACTATAAAGATGGCATTACTATGGATTTAATCTATTCTGGATTAATTGTTACTCTTATTGGGGGATTGCTTTTATTTCTCAACAAGAATCATGATAAGCAATTAAATAAAAGAGAGGGATATCTAGTTGTAGTATTAGGCTGGTTGGCTATGATTTTTACAGGTACGCTACCATACATTCTTACCGGCACAATAGATGGGTTTTCTAATATAGTATTTGAAACAACTTCAGGATTCACCACTACAGGTGCAACGATTATAAATGATATTGAAATTTTACCAGAGGGAATTCTATTCTGGAGGAGTATTACACATTGGTTAGGAGGTATGGGAATAATAGTTTTTGCTATTGCCATTTTACCTCTACTTGGAATTGGAGGAATGCAGCTGTTTAGCGCTGAATCTCCAGGAATGGAAATGGATAAATTACATCCTAGAATCACAGATACAGCTAAGAGGTTATGGTTGCTTTATTTATCATTTACTCTTGTAGAAACTGTTCTATTAACTTTTGCTGGAATGTCTTTATTTGATGCTATTAATCATTCAATGAGTAACATTGCTTCTGGAGGTTTTTCTACTAAAAATGCAAGTATTGGTTTTTGGAATGATCAGCCTTTGATCCAATACATTGTAATATTCTTCATGTTTATAGCTGGAACTAATTTTGTGCTTAGTTACTTTGGTTTTAAGGGTAAGTTTAAAAAGATAATTGAGAATGATGAATTTAGAATCTACAGTCTTTTCATTGCATTATGTACTGTTATAGTAGGATCAGTAATATATTTTAACACTGATTTTTTATCTGATTTTTCTGATGGATTTACTAGAATTGAAGGAGTTTTTAGACATGCACTTTTTCAAGTAGTTTCTATTATAACGACTACAGGATTCACTACAGCTGATTATACAGCATGGACTCCTATGCTACTTTTAATATTCTTTGGTTTAATGTTTGTTGGAGGATCTGCTGGAAGTACAGCAGGTGGATTTAAAGTCATGAGACATTTACTGATTATTAAAAATGGTTTATTACAATTTAAAAGAATACTTCATCCAAATGCAATATTGCCAATCAGATATAATAAGAAATCTGTTTCTAGCGAAATTATGTATAACATACTAGGATTTTTCATTGTCTATATGCTATCATTTATGGCTGGGACATTAGTATTATCAATCCTAGGCCTTGATTTCTCATCATCTCTTGGTGTTTCTGCATCTAGTTTAGGTAATGTGGGACCTTCTATAGGTGACTTTGGACCTTCTTCTACTTTTTATGATTTACCAGTCTTAGCTAAATGGTGGTCATCTTTCTTAATGTTGTTGGGTAGGTTAGAACTCTATACAGTTCTAATTATTATTACACCTTATTTTTGGAGAAATAGATAGTTAATTTAGAATATTCTTTATTCTTGAAACAGCCTCAGTTAGTTGATCTATACTTGCTGCATATGATATTCTAATGCAATTAGGATTACCAAAAGCATCTCCAGTTACTGTTGCAACCAATGCCTTTTCAAGAAGGAACATAGACATTTCTGAAGCATTATTAATAGTTACTCCATTAATTGTCTTGCCAAAGTAATGAGACACATCAGGGAACACATAAAATGCTCCTTCCGGCTTATTGCATTTAAAACCCTCTATATCATTTAGTAATTCAAGAATTAAATCTCTTCTTTCTTTAAATTCATCTACCATATATTGAATTTTTGAAGGATTTTCTTGTAATGCTGTGATTACTGCTCGTTGCGCAATACAATTTGCACCGCTGGTAACTTGTCCTTGCATTTTATTACATGCTCTAGCAATCCATTCAGGCCCACCAATATATCCAATTCTCCAACCAGTCATTGCAAAGGCTTTTGAAACACCATTTACAGTGATTGTTCTATCATACATGTCACCAAATGTAGCAATACTAGAATGGCCGCCAGAAAAATTAATATGCTCATATATTTCATCTGAAACCACATAAATTTCAGGGTGTTCCATAAGCACCTCAGAAATTTCTTTAAGCTCATTGTGACTATAAACTGAACCACTTGGATTACATGGTGAACTAAACCACAGCATTTTAGTTTTTCCGGTTATAGCTTTTTTTAAATCTTCACTAGTCATTTTAAAATCTGAAGAGATATTTGTTTTAACCTCAACAGTTATGCCGCCATTTAACTTAATAATATCACTATAGCTAACCCAATAAGGACATGGAAGAATTACTTCATCTCCAGGATTAATTAGTGAGGCAGCAATATTTGATAGAGATTGTTTAGCACCAGTTGAAACAACTATTTGTGATAAATCATATGTTAGTTTATTATCTCTTTCAAATTTTTTAATGATGGCTTTTTTTAATTCTACATACCCATCAACTGGTGTGTAAGAATTATAATCATCTTGAATCGCTTTTATTGCAGCATCTTTTATAAAGTCTGGAGTATTGAAATCAGGCTCTCCTAAACTAAGTCCTATAACATCTTTGCCCTGAGATTTTAATTCTCTTGCCTTAGCAGCCATTGCTAGGGTTTGTGATACAGCTAAACTATTAATTCTATCAGATAGAAGCCCCTTCATATTAAACAATTGGTTTTATTCCCATTAAACGGATGTGATTAAAATGAGCAACAATGGCGTCTTTTGTATTTTTAAACTCATTATATGGAAGATTAAATTCTTTTGCTGTTTTCCTTACAATCTTAGCTATTTTATCATAGTGAACATGAGAAATATTAGGGAATATATGATGTTCTATCTGGTGGTTTAAGCCTCCAGTGAACCAATTGACTATTTTATTATCACATGCAAAATTAACTGTTGTTTTTAATTGATGTATAGCCCAGCTGTTTTTAATATTTCCTTTAGAATCTGGAAGGGGCATATCAGCCTCATCCATTATATGGGCTAATTGGAATACTATAGTTAGAATTAGACCTGCAGTATAATGCATTACAACAAAAGAAATCAGAACTTTCCACCAAACTATTTTAAAAATGAATATTGGAATAATAATCCAAAATGTAAAATATAAAATTTTAGATATTAATAATTTAGTCCAATTTACAAAAGGGTTTGGAAATTTTCCTTGTGACAATTTTCTTTTCATATATCTTTTCATCTGAAGAAAATCTGCAGTTATTGCCCAGTTTATTGTTAGCAGACCATATAATAAAACCGAATAATAGTGCTGAAATCTATGATACCATTTCCATTCAGAGTGTTTAGAGAATCTTATTATTCTTCCAGCTTCCATATCTTCATCATGACCATGAATATTTGTGTAGGTATGATGTAAGATGTTATGCTGTACTTGCCAATTATATCTATTACCTGCTAATAAATATATACTACTACCCATTAATCTATTAATCCATTTTTTACTAGACAATGAGTCATGAATAGCGTCATGCATAACATTCATTCCAACTCCTGCTAAACCTATCCCCATAATAATTGAAAACAGAATTTGTGTCCATCCAGGAATCGTAAAAATAGATATTAAAACATAAGGGGTAATAAGCAGACTAAACATTACGAATGTTTTTACCCATATTTTCCAGTTACCTGTTTTTCTAATATTTTTTTGTTTAAAATAATAGTTTACTCTTTTGTTTAATATTCTAAAAAAGTCTGAAGAATTTTTTCTATTAAAACGTATATTTTTGGAATTCATTTTTTAGGAATTGAGTTTAATTAATGTACAAGGCAAATGTAATTTCTTTCTCATTCATTTTGAAACAATTGTGGACAAAAACCTTATTTTTGTTGAAAGATTATTTTATGAAAATAATTCAGAAATATTTTAATGATTTATCTAAGGATCAATTAATTCAATTTGAAAAACTAGATTCATTATATAAATTCTGGAATAATAAAATAAATGTAATCTCTAGAAAAGACATTGAGAGTTTATACTTAAAACATGTTTTACATTCATTAGCTATAGCAAAATTTATTCAATTTAATGACGGAACTACAATTATAGATGTTGGAACTGGAGGTGGTTTCCCAGGAATACCACTGGCAATTTTATTTCCTGAATGTAAATTTCATTTAGTTGACAGTATTCAAAAAAAAGTTAGGGTAGTGGATGCAGTTTCAAATGAATTAGGCTTAAAAAACGTTACTACTGAGTTTAATAGGGTAGAAGATATGGATGATAAATTTGATTTTATCCTAATAAGAGCAGTGGCTCAGATGTCAAAAATTCTTAAGTGGACTCTAAATAATATCAATTCAAATTCTAATAATTCAGTTTTAAATGGAATAATTGCTTTAAAGGGTGGAGATCTTAATAAGGAACTCTTTAAAATTGAAAATAAAAAAATAGTGGCCATCAATGATTATTTTGATGACCACTATTTTGTAGATAAAAAGTTAGTTTATATTCCTGTTAATTCTTAATTAACTTAAACTCGGAATAACTTCCTTTATTTGATTTAATAGACATAAAATATATACCGTTATCAAAGCTAGTAAGATCAATTAAATTATTTCCAAAATTTAATTTTCCGTCTACTATTTTTTGTCCAATTACATTAAACACTTGATATTCTAAATTGTTTTCTTGAGATGTAATGTTAAAAATTCCATTTGAAGGATTTGGGAATAAAGATATTTTTATATCATCTACATCATTAATTCCAAGATTTTCAACAATATTAACTGTGTAGTCTTGAACTTCACCATATGAGAAATCATCGCACGGATTTGTTAGAACATCACCGCCAGTAACATCTATAGCTTTTGCCCTTAATGTATGCTGACCCACATTTGCATCGTTTGGTATGGTAAGCACAAAACTTTCTAATGCTCCATAGGAAGCAAATGTATCATCTATTAACAATTCATTTGAATCAAATTCGCCATTATCATCAAAATCAATCCATACAGCAAAACCTTCGCCATTCGCAATATATGCTTGGCTTCCTATACCCCAAAGATGCATAGCTTGTACAGTATAAACATTCTCTCCGGATGATCTGCTTAAATCAGTAGAGAGGTTTCTTCTATCTGAATATCCAAGGGGATTTGTAGCAGGCTCAGTGTTACATCCAGTACCACCATCATCTACATTTATAGTATTCAAAATAAATTGTTTAATTCCATCTAAATTGCATGATCCTGCTGCAGGCTGGCAGTAATTTAACACATATATTACTTCTGAAATTGAATTATTTGAATTGTCTTGGTCAGTTGAAAGATTAGTATATGCTGTTATTACATATGAGTCTTGAATATTAGATAAATCTACTGTTGTATTAAATGAATAATCAGTAGAATTTCCAGGTTCAATAGAGCCAGAATAATTTTCTGTAATCGCCGTATTGGAATCAATCTGATATGAAACATCAAATCCTGAAACAGTATTATCTCCAAAGTTAGTTATTGTAACATTTACTGTTTCATTTGATGAAAATGATTGAGATGTTGGAGAATTTATTGAAGTAATACCGATGTCATAGTCTAGTAGGTCTAATGTTGGGGTAGTAGAGGTGCCATTGATGATTTCTTCATATGTTTCAGTAATAAATGCTACAATTTCAAGATCCTCAAAAACTGTATCGACTCCATTATAGTCAGACGGGATACTATATGTATATGTTCTGTCAATGAAACTGTCTGAACTAGTGGTATTAACTTCTTCACCCCATTGCCCTGTTAAAAAATCAACTAACCTATGTTCATGATTATATGTGCTGCTCCCTGCAGCAAAAGATGAACCAGTTTGAGGGCCAATAGTGTTGTTCTGTAAAATAGCTACATTTAGGTAGTTTGTACTTGCTGGACTATCAGCTGTATAATATGCTTCTACATGAACAGTTAGTGTATTTGATTCATAATCAATTGTAGCCTCAGCACCAACATTAACATATGCACTTTGAGTTAATAATTCATCTACTGATTGTGTAAATGGGTTAGAATAAGATACACCGTTTCCATTATTCCAGGCTAATCCTATTCCTGTATCACCATTTGAACTTGCATTAGAAAAATATTGTCTATTCACAGTTCCGGAAGGATATGAGCTTATTGAAGCTTGACTTGCCAATGCAGTCCCCCATTGAGTTCTATAATCTGGTTGGCCAGTACCAGGAGTCGAATAGCTTCCTGTATGAATTTTTATAACAAAAACATCATCTGGATTATTGTCTATTAAATATTGGACAATCGAATGGCCCATTGGACAATATTGACAATTCATTCCAGTGTATTCCTCAATTATTGCATTTTTATTTTCTGGATTTGTAGAAACAATTGTTTGAGCTAAAACATAGTTAAAACTAAATAATAGAAGAGTAGTAATTAAAATACATTGTTTTTTCATTTTTGTGATTTTTTTTCAAATATAAGGAGATTTGTTTATTTTTATATTAATTAAAACATTGATATAATGAACTATAAGAATTTGCACTCTCTTTTATTTGCTTTATTATTTATAAACACATACAATCTTTCTTCACAGGTTGTGTATGCATTATCAGTTGAATCTCCTGAAGGAGTTGAGTATACTGATAATCAAACAATAGAATTTTCAGAACTTACATATCCTGAAGCTTCACTTGGATTTTTAATACGAAATTTAACCTCTGAGGTAATTGGCGTTAGAATTGAAGTTGAATCAATGGAAGGAACTGATGGAAGTATGATGGAATTGTGTTTTGGGCTTTGCTATTCTGGTATAACTGCAGGAACTTCTTATCCCGACAATAATGCTCAACCCAATGTAGATATTAATCCAGGAGAAACACAGTCAACTGCTGGAGATCATTTTTTTAATTCTGACCCTGGTGATGGTACCACCCCAATTGAGTATACGTTTAAATTTTATATTGCGGATGAAGATGGAAATCCTGTTGTATCACAAGCTGAACTAATTACTGAATTCAGACTAAACTATGTGTATAGTCCAACGATGAATGTTAATTATCTTAATCAGATTGAGGGAACGATATCTCATTCTAATGGCAGATTAAAAATTCATTCTGAAAAACAGTATCAACTTAATATATATGATGTAAGAGGATCTTTAATTTTAGAAAAGAAAATTGAAATAGGAGATAATTACATTAATTCATCAATGATATCAAATCATTTGTATTTACTGAATTTTAGAGAAGAAAATGGCAATTTAATATCTAAGAAAATAATCTTGAATTAAAAAGAATGAGTAAGGTTTAGGTTAAAACCATTACTCTCAGGCACAAATCTACAGACTCCACCAATACATATAAGCCCACCTCTTTGTCTTCCATAGTTTAAGCTTATTCTAGTGCTGTTTTTTGAATAACTACCACCTAGATTATAGTAATGTACTTTATCAGCTCCTCCATAATTCCATCCATCTGAAACAAAAAGATTTACAGTTGATGAAATACCATATTCATATACAAGACCTAGCCAGTTTTTTCTATCATTCTTAGTCCAAAGATGTTGGATTACCCCTCTAGAAGATTTTCCATTTGCATGAAGATAATTCGCTTCAATAACTCCAACTTTTGCTTTTATATCTCCTTGAACTCCAAGAGGTCCACCTAAGGTAATCCCTTTATCTACAATCACATCTAAAAAGGTTATGGCGGTTCTTAATTTAGAATTCCACCTATTTTTTATCTCCAAGTTTAAATCTCTATAATATCTTGGTCCATTTCCAATAAATTTTACATTATATGAGTTGTCTTCATTAAATGTAGATTCTATACCACTCCAGTATGAAAAATTAAAAGCAATTTTTGTTTTATATTTTCCAAGGAAATTATCTTTTTCAAAGGTGTAGTAAAAATCGTTTTGAAAACCTACTTCACCTGATCTTTTCTCAATAGAATTCATTACCAGTCTAGGTTGTGAATTGTATACATAAATATTAGTTAATAGATAGTCTTGTTGCTTGCTAAGAGTAGGAGTGAAGCTTAATGTTTTTTGATTGTAGATATTGCCTTCTGCTAGCCTATCACTATAGAAGTTAAAATTTTCTAGCCTTCTAAATGTCGTATTTAATCCAATTCCCTTTTTAGAATATCCAAAATCAACCTGTAAGGCAGTTCCATCATATAGTCTATTAGATACTAGGGTATTTTCGTTAGCAATCACATCAGGATCTTTAATTGCACCCTCTATGCTAAGAGAAAAATTACCTGAATACATATTCAATCTACCTCCATAGGCTGATACATTTGATGGAATAGAATCATTAGATCCATTTTCTTGATATCTATTTACAATACTAGTGCCAATTGATAAATCAGTATCTTTTAGATTAAGCATTTGATTTAAACTTATTTCAGTGTTTAATCCTTGCATAGTTGATTCAGTGTAATTAAATCCATCTCTTTGTTGACCAACTAATGCAGTTAATTCAATATCATCTGATGGATAATATTTTAATCTAACTCCTTTAATGGCATTATTTATGCCTAGTTGACGATCCTCCCATGATCTAAAAATCAATCCGTTACCAAACTGCTCATAAAAAGATCCTACTGTTACATCGCTTTTTTCGTTTTGCACCTTAATAAAGTAATTGGTTATTTTATTTTGATTATCAAGCTCTGGATAAAATCCTAGAAGTGAACTAGGCAAGTAACCTTCATATTGAATGCCTGCTAAAATATTGTTTGTTTGATAGTTGATTTGAAAATAATTATTTGATCTAAAGTTATCTTCTGGAGATAAAAATCCTATAGATTCATCATCTTGTAATAATTGTGAATTACTTTCAAAACTACCATATATATAGGGCTGGTCTTGAGAATAAATGATTGTAAAGAAAAATAGAAATATTATAAAAAATATATTTTTCATTCTTTAGAAAGTTTTTTGAGTTTTTCAAAAAGTTCATATTCATCCCCATTTCTATAACCAGTATGTTGGTATAGGATTTTATTGTTTTTAACAATTATTGTTTCAGGAATTGCAGATGCTCCTAATGCCCTTTTTAAATTTTGATTTGTATCAAGGAGTATATTATGTTCCCATCCTTTTCCATTTACTAATGCTTTTGCTCTTTTTACTGATCTACTATCATCTACAGATATAGCATAAACTTCAAAATCAACTTCAGTTCTCCACTCGTCATATAGCTCATTTATTGCATCTAACTCTTTAATACATGGCACACACCATGTTGCCCAAAGAGATATTACCGCAATCTTATCATTTGAGCTTAATTCAGTTACACTTACCTTGTCACCTTCAAATGTTTTAAGGCTGATATTAGGAAGTGTTTTTTGTGAAAATCCAGTAATTGATATTAGAAAAACAGATAAGAAAATAAGATTCCTCATAAGATATAATTTACTGTAAAGATAGTTTTGTTTTTAATTATAATTATAAATATTTCAAAAATATGTAAATTTGGCCTCAACTATAAGCAATTCCCATGAACTCATTTATAAGGTATTCTACAATTTTACTTATGCTTATAATCACATTAAGCTGTAGTAAAACTGAATCTTTTTTTTATGAGGTTGTCGAGCCTGAAATTGTAACTGGCTTATCAATTCATTCATCATATCTAAGAAATCAACAGGTTACTTTTGAAGTTTTTGATTCAGAGGGTAACAATATTACAATGGACTCTAATTTTATTGTTGATGGCACATCAATTGTAGGAAATCAAATCAGTTATCCTGAAATAGGAACTCATGAGGTATTTGCTGAGTATAGTATTGAGTCAACACTCTATAATAGTGACACAAAAACATTTAATATTGTTGTTCCAAAAACACGCGTTGTTTTAGAAGATTATACAGGAACCTGGTGTGGATATTGTCCAAATGTTAGCCATGCTATTGATGAAGTGCGTATGATTACAGACGATATTTCAGTTGTAGCTATTCATTATGGAGACGAAATGACAATTTCAACAGGAATTGATCTTATAAATGAATTTAATATTAGCGGTTATCCAACAGCAAGAATAAATAGAACAACGGATTGGCCATATCCATATAACTCAAGCCAGATTGAATCACTAATTGAAGCTGATAATTCAATTGCTATTTCGATTGATAGTAATACTAATTGGCCTTTGTTACAAGTTCAGCTTAGAGTTGTTTCTGAGCAAGATCTTAGTGACCATAAAATAATTGCCTATTTAGTAGAGGATAATTTAATCTATGACCAGACCAATTATTATAATTTCGATCAGAATAGTTACTTCTATGGAATGGGAAATCCAATAGTAGATTTTATTCATAACGATGTGCTAAGACACTCATTTACAGATGCTATAGGAAATCCTATGGAGAATCCCACTATGGCATTGACAGATAATTTTTATAATTATTCTTTTGAAATCGATTCTGAATTTTCTCCAGAAAATTTAGGAATAGTTGTGATGGTAGTGAATCAAAATAACACTGCAATTAATTCACAATTTTCAACAATAAATTCTTTCCAGGATTTTAACTAACTAGTCTTTAGCAAGAAAAGGATACCTGTAGTCTTTTGGGGTAACAAATGTTTCTTTTATTAATCTAGGAGAGACCCATCTTAATAGATTTAACATACTTCCAGCTTTATCATTAGTTCCTGAGCTTCTCGCTCCACCAAATGGTTGTCTTCCAACTACAGCACCTGTTGGTTTGTCATTTACATAAAAGTTTCCAGCAGAATTTCTTAATGCTTTTGTTACTTTTTCAATTACATTCCTATCTTTTGCTAAAACAGCACCAGTTAATGCATATTTAGTACTGGTGTCAATTAAATTTAATGTTTTATCAAAGTCTTTATCATCATATACATATACTGTCATTACTGGACCAAAAATTTCTTCTCTCATTGAAACATAATTAGGATCTTCAACTAACAAGAGGGTTGGTTCAACGAAATATCCTTTTGATTTATCGTAAGATCCACCAGCTACAACCTTAACTTTTGAATCAGCCTTAGCATCATCAATGTATCTCGCAATTTTGTCAAATGAACTTTCATGAATTACAGCCGTAACAAAATTACTTAGATCTTCAGGTGATCCCATAGAAATAGATTTGAGATCTTCAATTACATTTTCTTTTACCTCATTCCAAATTGATTTTGAAATGTATCCTCTGGAGGCAGCACTACATTTTTGACCTTGAAACTCATATGCTCCTCTTGTAATTGCTGTAGATACTTCTTTAGGATCTGCAGATTTATGTGCAAGAATAAAATCTTTTCCACCAGTTTCTCCAACAATTTTTGGATAGGTTTTATAATTTGAAATATTGCTACCAATTTTTTTCCAGAAACTATTAAATACTGTAGTTGATCCTGTAAAATGTAGTCCTGCAAAAGCACTGCTTTCCAATACCTTATTTGAAATCATTTCTGGATCCCCATAAACAGCATTTATAACTCCATCGGGAAGTCCTGCTTCTTTAAATACATCAATTATAATTTTTGCAGAGTATACTTGACTATCACTAGGTTTCCAAACCACTACATTTCCTAACATTGCCATTGAAGCCGCTAGGTTTCCAGCAATAGCAGTAAAATTAAATGGGGTAACAGCATAAACAAAACCTTCTAGAGGCCTGTATTCTACACGATTCCAAGCGTCAGAATCACTATCGGGTTGATTTTTATATATATCAGTAACATATTGAACATTAAATCTTAAGAAATCTATAAATTCACACGCGGCATCAATTTCAGCTTGATGAACAGTTTTAGATTGCGCAATCATAGTTGCAGCATTGATTTTTGATCTGTATGGGCCAGCAATAAGCTCAGCTGCTTTAAGAAATATTGCAGCTCTATTTTCCCAAGACATATTTTCCCAACTTTCTTTAGCTTCTAATGCAGTTGAAATGGCTTGATCTACGTGAGATTCATTAGCTAAATAATATTTACCTACTATATTTTTATGATCATGAGGAGGTGAAATAGAGTTAGTTTCATCTGATTTAACATCTTTCCCATTGATGTACATAGGAATTTCAATGGTTTTCTTAATCATCTTTTTATATGTATCCAATACTTCTTTCCTCTCACTTGAACCTGGAGAATATGACTTAACAGGTTCATTTATAGGTGTTGGAACTTTGAAAAATCCTGTACTCATAATTAAAATATTTAGCTGTTAATTTTTTGTGAATTTACAATTTATTTTTCGAGAAATAAATTATTAGTTCATTGCAAAGGGTGCACTTAATTTAAAAGTAGGAATGGCTACATCAAATTTTTTGGTTGTAGAAAAATCAACCATTTTGTAATAACCATACATTGCTCCAAATGGAGAAAGGAGTAAACATCCAGAACTATAGCTGTGAGATTCCCCTGGTTTTATTACAGGTTTTTGTCCAATTACCCCTTGACCATCTAACTCTTGTTCTTGATTAAGTGAATCTAAAATAACCCAATGACGTGAGTTTAATTGAACTAAATCCTTACTGCAATTTTCAATAGTCACTTTATATTTAAAGGCATAATGAGTTTTATTGTTTTTATAAAATGTTCCTTCAAAATCTGTTTTGACTGAAATTTTTATTCCTCTTGTGACTTGTTGAACCATAGTTTTAAATACTATTTTAAATGTATAAAAAATAATAATATTTAGCTATTAATTTTTTAGAAGAAAATCAACTAAATTTTTAATTTATTGATTTTTATTTTTTATAAGTATAAATAACCATATAATATATAATACTGATGCTGGAATTATAATAATTGATAAGTCAATATATTCTGCAGTTTGAAGAATTAAGCCAGTTAAGACTAATATTGATGTAATAATAAATAATGAGCGATTATATAAAAGTTTTTTCATACTTACAAGTTACGATAATTTATATTATTTCGCAGCAGATGTATGGTCGCTAATAATAAGCCATTTGTTATTTATTTTTTTCCAAAATAAAGTAAAATGTCCATAACTATCTTCTGTAGATCTTGTTAAATAATATTCGCCTATTAAAAAGGCAACATCAGAAGAAACTGATCGTATTTTGTTTACAGTGAATTTTAGCTGACCCATTGTTTGAGTATCAGGATAGTTTTTTAGATATCTATTTCTAGTTTCATTCCAGCCATAAACAGGACCAGATTTTCCTGAAAAAACTAATTCATCAGATTTTATGTAACCTTCCATAAATGAATTGATATCCCCACTATTCCAAGCATTTTCTTGAAATTCCATTACTTTCATTATAGCTAAAGAATCTTTTGCAGAAATAGATTTTATAGACATAGTATCATCATAAGATACTTGCCCAAAAGAAACAAGAGGAATAAATAGTAATAGTATTAGCTTTTTCATTTCATTTTTTTAAATGAATAAAATGCTCCTGATAAAGCAGACAATATTAAAAATATAGTGATAGACTTGTGTCTATTAATTGGAAGATCAGAAAATAATCCATATATGGATATTATTATATAAACAATACAAAGAATAAACAGTAATAGGTAAAGTGTTTTTGTCATACCTACAATATACAATAATTAATTAGTAATATTTATAGAACTGGCTTGGCCCATCCCAATAACCCTATCATACCTATATCCGTAACCTCTGTAATACACTAAAACCTTATAGTCATTTTCAGTTTCATCATAATTACCACTTACCCCGCCTTGATTAATTTCATCATAATCATTTACTACTACATACTTATAATTATAAAACCCTTGCTTTAGTTTTAATTCCAATTTATGTGAATCTGAAGATTGACTATAAATCATTTTATATTCAGGCAGCATACTATAATTATTAAAACCTCCTACAACATATATTGACTCACCAGGCTGAGGAGTGCCGTTTTTTAATGAAAAATGAATGTTTACATAATCAGCTTCAATATCAGTGTCATCTGCATTTAACACTGTTGTTAAAAACCCTCCATTAATATCTGGATTATAGGTGTAGGATCTATTAATTCTAGGGTAATCTGAATAGAGATAATTATGATAAATTTCATAAAGATTAAATGATCTTACATTAACATTTGCAGCTCTTATTTCTTTATTTTCAAAAAACAGATATTCATTGCCACCCCAGAAACTTGACTCCTGATCATACTTGAAAATAAGTTTAGAGCCAATAGTATATTGAGGCTTTAAATCACTTATTGAAGTATGTAAATTATTGTTTTGAATGATTAATGTTTTTATCGTGTTCTTTGGATTGTTTAATTGTATAGATATTGGATTCACTTCAAATTCTATGGATTGCTTTGTGTTAATGTATGCTAGGTTTCTAAGCCTTTTGATTTGTGTTGGAACAGTTGAAAGACCTTCATAAACAATAAATTTTCTGCTAAATACTAAATCCTGATACTCATCATAAATTCTTAAAATATAATTTCCAGATTTTGTAATTCTCATATCTTGATTTGGAATTTGAAGCTTATAGTGAGAGTATATTTGATAGGTATTAAATGAGGTCTTATAGTTTTGAATCTTAACATTATCAAATCCTCTTAGATATTCTGACTTAATTAATTGAGATCTAGACCAGTCAAAATTAAGTTGATCAATTGTATAGTAGTAATCTGCTTCTTCATTATTTAATACATCAAAATCAAGTGTAAATGTTTCGCCTAGTTTTATAATTGGAAGACTTATAGAATAATTTTCATTTGAAGTTTTGAAACCAACAGTTTTAATATAATCTGGCGGATTTAACTCTCTTTCAGCTTGACCAAATATTGAATTGACAATTAGAAAATTAAGACAAATTCCAAGAATTGCAAACTTTGATAAATTAATCATATAAAAGCGTTATATATTACTAGCTAATTTTCACTAAAAATAATCAAAAAAATATTGTAAAATCTTTAATATTGATTTACTTTTGCATCGAATAAAAAAACTGCATTAATTTTATTCTCCTACTATGTCAAAAGACATTATTGTTATAAAGGGTTTAGACATCAATTTAGTTGGTGATGCCGAAAAGACTCTAGACATTTCAAAAGACAGCAAGTTTTATTCAGTTTATCCAGAAGATTTTCATGGAGTATACCCAAAATTAATAGTAAAGGCTGATGATAAAGTCAATGCTGGGGATGTACTATTTTATGATAAAAATGATGAAGAGGTAAAATTTGTTTCGCCTGTTTCAGGTAAGATTTCTGAAATAAAAAGAGGTGAGAGAAGGAAGGTTATTTCTATTAACATTCTTGCAGATAAAAACATTGAGTATAAAAACTTAGGTAAGTTAGATAGTAAAGCAAGTAAAGAAAAGATCGTTGAGTATTTTTTAAACGCTGGTCTATGGCCTTTTATAAAGCAAAGACCATATGATGTGATAGCTAATCACAAGGTATCACCAAAAGCAATTTTTGTTTCGGGATTTTCATCAGCACCACTTTCTGCAGATTTAGATTTTATTTCTAAAGATTATCAAGATAAGATTCAAATAGCAATAGATGTTTTATCAAAACTAACTGATGGAGAAATTCATATGTCAATTAGAAAAAACTCTGATTCCATTCTTTCTGACTTAAAAAATATAATCATCCATAATGTTTCAGGACCTCATCCTGCAGGAAATGTAGGAACATTAATTAATAAGGTTTCACCTATTAATAAAGGAGAGGCGGCATGGACAATAGCTTTACAAGACCTTATTTTAATTGGATCTGTAATTGAGTCTGGTAAATTTTCTTCAGAAAGAATAGTGGCATTAGTAGGATCATCTATTGATAATCCTAGATACATTAAAACAACTATTGGGTCTGAGATGTCAACAATTTTGGGTAAAGGAATTAAGGATAATAGTAGAATAATTTCTGGAAATGTGCTTACTGGAAAACAATCATCTATTAATGGCCATCTTGACTATTATAGCAATACTATTACAGCTATTCCTGAGGGAAATGATTATGATCTATTTGGATGGACTAGACCAATATTTGATAAAATTTCAACTTCTAGAGCATTAACCTTTTCATGGCTTTTGCCAAACAAAAAATTTGATTTAAATACAAATACAAATGGGGAGCACCGTGCATTTGTTGTGACAGGCTCTTATGAAAAAGTTTTTCCATTGGATATATTTCCGATGCGAATATTAAAAGCATGTATGTATAATGATCTTGAAGAAATGGAGGCTTTAGGAATGTATGAGGTGGCACCAGAAGATTTTGCATTAACAGAATTTATTTGTGTTTCCAAGCAACCACATCAAGAAATTATTAGAAAAGGATTAGATGAAATGAAAAAAGAATTAGGATAATGGATATAAAATCAAGTTTACATCAGATAAAAGAAAAATTTAAAGGCAATAAGTTTGCTCCTGCATTCAACGCCTTTCATACATTTCTTTATACTCCAAATGATGTAACTAAAGGCGGAACGCATATAAAAGCTGCCGATGATTTAAAAAGGACAATGAATATGGTTATCCTTTCACTTGTTCCTTGCCTTTTGTTTGGGATTTTCAATGCTGGCTATCAGCACTATGCAGCTATAGATGCAGCTAATGGAGTGATCAGAGAAGTTTCATTATTCGGAAATTTTATAAACTGGGAGAATTTTATATTGGGAGCAACCAAAGTGATTCCACTTGTGGTAGTCTCCTATGTTGTAGGTCTTACAGTTGAATTTATTTTTGCTGTGATTAAAGGGCATGAAGTTGAAGAAGGATATTTAGTTACAGGAATGCTAGTCCCATTAATAGTTCCAGTTGATTTGCCATTATGGATGCTGTCGGTTGCAGTAATATTTGGTGTTGTCATTGGAAAAGAAGTATTTGGAGGGACAGGAATGAATATTTTAAATCCAGCACTGACCATTAGAGCCTTCCTGTTCTTTGCTTATCCAACTTGGATGAGTGGAGATAAAGTATGGGTTCATGGGGCTGTTGAAAGAACTGGCACACCTGAAGCAATTTCAGGAGAAACGATATTAGGGTCTTATGCTCAAAACCAAGAAATTATGTATTCCCTTTATGATATGTTTATTGGTTTCATTCCAGGATCAGTTGGTGAGACTTCTAAAATACTGATAATCTTTGGAGCACTGTTTTTAATTTTTACAAAGATTGGTTCATGGAGAATTATGTTAAGTACAATCCTTGGTGCTTTATTTATGGGCTTAATTTTTAATCAGGTAGTTGATTTTGGTTGGATTACTGAAACTAGCAAATTCTATGGCTTAATGAATGTGCCTTTCTGGGAGCATTTACTAATAGGAAGTATTTTGTTTGGAGCTGTTTTTATGGCCACCGATCCAGTGACAGCTGCTCAAACATTAAAAGGAAAATGGATCTATGGATTTTTAATTGGGTTTATTTCAATTATGATTAGAGTATTTAATCCAGCATATCCTGAAGGAGTATTTTTAGCAATATTATTAATGAATGTTTTTGCTCCAACTATTGATCATTATGTAATTGAAGCAAATATTAAGAATAGGCTTAATAGATTAAAAATAAAAAGTAGTTAACAATGGCAATTAATACAGATAAAAATTCATATACAATACTCTTTGCTATAGGTATGGTAATTATTGTAGGGACACTGCTTGCTGCTATTGATTCTTCTTTAAAACAAAGAATAGAGACAAATAAAATTCTTGAAAAACAACAAAATATTTTATATGCTATAGGTATGAACAATAATGAAGGCAATAGTGTGAGTTTTGTTTCAACAGATCAGGCGCCTTCTTTATTTGATAAGTATATAGTAAGTCAAATATATATTCAAGATGATAAAATAGTTGAGGATGATGAGGCGTATTTAATTGAAGTAAAAAAGGAAAAAACTCTTGCTAAAGACCCAACATACGATAGAAGACTTCCTTTATTTATTGCTGAAAAAGATAGTGTTAGATATTATGTTGCACCAATAAGAGGTAAAGGTTTATGGGATGCTATTTGGGCATATATTGCTATGGACGAAAACATGACAATTTTAGGAGCTTATTTTGATCACAAGGGTGAAACTCCTGGATTAGGAGCAAACATTAATCAAAGATTTTTTATGGATGATTTTATTGGTGAAAAGCTTCTAGATTCTAATGGTAATTTTGGAGGCATAAAAGTTTCTAAAAGTAATTTAGATCCTAGAAATGAAGATAAAGATGACCACGAAGTAGATGCAATTGCTGGCTCTACTATTACAGGAGATGGTGTCTCAGCAATGATTAAAAGTGATTTGAGATTATACATGTCATATTTTAAAAAATTAAAACAAGAATAAATGGGACTGTTATCAAAAAAAGATGCTAAGCTAATATTAGATCCATTATCAGATAATAATCCGATAACTATACAGGTTCTAGGGATTTGTTCTGCTTTAGCTATTACTGCTGAGCTAGAAGCATCTGTGGTAATGTCTGTAGCAGTGTTATTTGTTATGGGGGTAGGAAATGTGGTAATATCCTTAATAAGAAACATTATTCCATCTAGAATTAAAATTATTGTACAATTAATTGTTATTGCAACCCTGGTAATTATTGTAGACTTAGTCTTAAAGGCATATGCTTATGAATTAAGTAAAACACTTTCTGTCTTTGTTGGACTTATAATAACAAACTGTATTATTATGGGTAGGTTTGAAGCTTTTGCTCTTGGAAATGGCTTATGGAGATCATTTCTAGATGGTATCGGTAATGCATTTGGTTATGCAATTATATTAATAATCGTAGGATTTTTTAGAGAACTATTGGGTGCAGGAACACTATGGGGCTATCCAGTATTTGGAGATGCTATAGATAAGACAGGGTTATATGCTTGGGGATATGAGAATAACGGCTTTATGTTACTCTCACCAATGGCGCTAATTGTAGTTGGAATTATTATATGGATACAAAGATCAAAAAGCACTCATTTAATTGAAGATTAAATATGGAACATATAGAATTATTATTTAAATCTATTTTTATCGACAATATGGTATTTGCCACATTCTTAGGGATGTGTTCATATCTAGCTGTATCAAAAAAAGTTTCTACTGCTAATGGTCTAGGGGCAGCTGTTATTTTTGTGTTAACTATTACAGTTCCTTTGAACTGGCTTTTAGACACATATGTTCTACAAGATGGAGCAATGAAATGGTTAGATCCTAGTCTTGAAGAATATGATCTTAGCTTTTTATCCTTTATACTATTTATTGCTACAATAGCAACAATGGTTCAATTAGTAGAGATTATTGTTGAAAAATTTTCACCAGCCTTATATAATTCACTTGGAATATTTTTGCCTTTGATTGCTGTTAATTGTGCAATTCTTGGAGGTTCGTTATTTATGCAATCTAGGGAAATTCCATCTTTAGAATTAGCATTTACTTATGGAATTGGTTCTGGAATAGGTTGGTGGCTAGCAATTTTATCAATTGCAGCTATTAGAGAAAAAATAAGATACTCAAATGTACCATCACCTTTAAGAGGTCTAGGAATTACATTTATTATCACTGGATTGATGGCAATTGGTTTTATGAGCTTTGGTGGAATGTTAACTGGGGGAGATGAAGCTCCAGAAGCTGCTGCAAAAGAAATAATTTTAGAATCTGAAATTGATGATATAGAAGAAGGTGATCAAACGGTTTTAGATATAAATAAAGAAATTGAATAAGATGTTATTAGAAGTTTCTATTTCAAAATCAATTATACTAGTAATAGGTATACTACTAGTAGTAACTTTATTATTAGTATTAATGCTATTATTTGTAAAGGAAAAATTATCTCCTTCGGGTCCTGTAAAAATTAAGATTAATGGAAAGAAAGAAATTGAGGTTGCATCAGGAGATTCATTGCTTACTACTCTTAGTTCTAAAAAAATATTTTTACCATCTGCTTGTGGAGGAGGTGGTACATGTATTCAATGTGAATGTCATGTCAACTCTGGAGGAGGAGAGGCATTACCTACAGAAACACCACATTTTACTAGGGGAGAACTCCAGTCTGGAGCAAGACTTGCATGTCAAGTAAAAGTAAAACAAGACATGGATATTAGTATACCAGAAGAAGTTTTTGGTATAAAGAAATGGGAGGCAACTGTTGTTAGAAATTATAATGTTGCATCATTTATTAAAGAATTTGTTGTTAAGATTCCTGAAGACATGGGATATAAGGCAGGGGGGTATATACAAATTGAAATTCCTGACAGTGAAATAAAATTTGCTGATATGGATATTACTGCACATCCAGAAGAGCACGATTCTCCAGATAAATTTAAAGCAGAATGGGATAAATTTAATTTATGGCCATTAGTAATGAAAAATTTTGAAATAGTAGAAAGAGCATATTCAATGGCATCATATCCAGCTGAAGGACGTGAGATTATGTTAAATGTAAGGATAGCTACTCCACCATGGGATAGAGACAAAAATTCATGGATGGATGTTAATCCAGGCATAGCATCATCATATATCTTTTCAAAGAAACCTGGAGATAAAGTCACGATCTCTGGACCGTATGGTGAATTCTTTATTAATGAATCAGATTCAGAAATGCTTTATGTTGGGGGTGGAGCAGGAATGGCTCCAATGAGATCTCATTTATATCATTTATTTAATACTTTAAAAACAGGAAGAAAAGTTACCTATTGGTATGGAGGAAGATCTAGAAGAGAATTATTCTACTTAGACCATTTCTATAAATTAGAGAAAACTTTTTCAAACTTTAAATTTTATCTAGCACTTTCTGAACCACTCGAAGAAGATAATTGGAAGGTTAAGAAGGATCTTAACTCTGAGGGAGATGGTTTTGTAGGTTTTATCCATAATTGTGTTATTGAACACTATTTAAATCATCATGAATCACCTGAAGATATAGAGCTGTATTTTTGTGGACCACCACTAATGAATCAAGCCGTTCAAAAAATGGGTGAAGATTTTGGTATTCCAGATGAGAATATCAGGTTTGATGATTTTGGAGGTTAGTCTAAGCATAAAAGTTTATGACTAGAATTAATATTATATCTCCTTCAGAACTAACAGATCAACATTTAATTGCTGAATATAGAGAGATTTTTATGGTTGCAGGTTCTCTTAAACGTACTTTAATTAGTAAAAATGGCTATCTTCAATCAAAGGTTCCTAAAGAATATACCTTAAATAGCGGACATGTTTATTTTTTTTATAATAAAGGAAAATATTTAAATAAAAGATACAGCTTGATTATTAAGGAAATGAAATTAAGAGGCTTTAATCCAGATAAGGGAAGAAAATTTCCTAAAGATATATTTATAAATAATAATTTATATAATGATTGGTCTCCTAACCAAAACGATATAAAAATTATTAGACAACGTATATCAGAAAAAATAGCATTAAAACCCAACTGGTATAGGAAAACTATAAGTAAATGAATAGAATCTTTATTTTTCTTTTATGCATATTTTCTTGTAATCAAAACAATAAAATAACTCTTCAGGGATTAGAATTTGGAACTTCATACTCTGTTCAGTATTTCTCAGAAAATCAAACAAATTTTTCTAATGAAATAGATAGCATATTTGGTTTAATAAATAGTTCTATGTCAACATATATTGATAATTCAATTATATCTAAGATTAATAGTAATGAATCTATTGAGGTTGATAATCATTTTATTAATGTATTTAATACTTCAAAAAAAATATTCAATAAAACAAATGGAAAATTCGATCCATCTGTAGGGGTATTGGTAAATTTTTGGGGTTTTGGTCCAAATTATATTAAAAAACCAATTGATTCACTAGAGTTTATTAACTTAAAAAAAACTTGTTGGATTTGATATGTTTGAAATTGATAATTCTAATCATATTATAAGACCAAAAAATTCATTTTTAGATTTTAATGCTATTGCAAAAGGATATTCAGTAGATCTAATATCGGTTTTTCTGGAAAATAATGATATTAACAATTATCTTGTAGAAATTGGTGGTGAGATCAGGGTTAAAGGAATTAATTTATCAAAAAATGATCCTTGGATAGTAGGAATTGATGCTCCAAAATATGATATCACTCGGGAGATATTCAATACTACTGAATTAAAAAATTCAGCAATGGCTACTTCAGGTGTATATAGAAAATATAAAGTTGATTCCAAAGGAAATAGATATGCTCATATACTAGATCCTATTTCTGGATACCCAACAAAAACAAACATATTGAGTGTTTCAGTTATTTCAGATAATTGTATTGAATCAGATGCATATGCTACAGCATTGCATGCAATGAGTTTAGCAGAAATTGATATTTTTCTTACAATAAATACCAATTTAGATGCTTATATAATTTATGAAAATGAAAAAAATGAAATTGTAGATAAGTCTTATAATAATTTCACTACTTCTTACAAACCGGAATAATTTCAGTTGAACTTAAGCAATACTTTTTAATCTCATCTTTAGTAAGATTATCTGAATATTTTACCTGTTCTACACTAAAACCAACTGATCTAAGCCTATCATAATAGTCCGTTCCATAAATTCTGACGTGATCGTATTGTCCAAATACTTTATTTCTTTCTTTTGGATTTTTTATTGAACTATCTTCAAATGTTTTATCTCTATTTATATCTATAGGGATTTGAAAAATACCGATTCCACCTTTTTTTAGAACCCTATATAATTCACTCATTGCTTTAATGTCGTCATCAATATGCTCAAGTACATGATTACATAGAATAAAATCATACATATTATCTTCAAGAGGAAGATTACATATATCAGCTTTTATTTTGGCTAAAGGTGAGTTTAAATCAATTGTATCATATGAGATATTACTAGATTTTTTAAATATTCTATGAAAAGCAGGCTCAGGAGCAAAGTGTAATAATTTAATTTTTCTAGTAAATATTTCTGTTTCATTTTTCAAATAGAGCCATAACATTCTATGTCTTTCTAATGAATATGTTGAAGGAGATAATGCGTTTTTTCTAACCTTATTATATCCGTAGGGAATAAACTTTCTAAAACTTTTACCATCAATTGGATCAGTATATTGGTTCCCTTTTAAATATAACCTAATGAGTGGTTTCACAAGAATGCTAATTCTAGTTAATAGAGTTCTAGGGATATAGTTTAATATAAGTCTAATTATTGATTTCATCGTTTAAAAAAAATTATGAAATTCTTTTTCTTCATCAGATTCAATCCCTAGCGCTTCATAAATAAATTTAAAAGTAGATAGTATTTCCGGTTTGCCATCTATAATTGCAATATTGTGTTCATAATGTGCACTAGGTTTATTATCCTGGGTAGTAATTGTCCATCCATCTTTATGATGAAATATTTTATGAGTGCCCTGATTAATCATTGGTTCAATTGCTACAACCATTCCATCTTTAAATTTTTTTCCAATACCTTTTCTCCCATAGTTTGGCATTTCAGGTTTTTCATGCATCTCCCTACCAACACCATGACCAACTAACTCCCTTACTACACCATATCCATTTTTTTCGCAATGATCTTGAATTGCAAAACCAACATCACCAACTCTATTGCCTTTTTTAAATTCTCTTATTCCTATATATAGTGATTCTTTTGTTATTTCAAGTAACCTCCTAGTTTCTTTATCTACTTCTCCTATAATAAACGTATAAGCATGATCGCCATAGAAACCATTTTTTAAAACACCACAATCTATTGAGACAATATCTCCATTTCTTAATGGTTTGTCATTTGGAATTCCATGTACTACTTGCGAGTTTGGACTTACACATAATGTATTAGGAAACCCATAAAGACCTAAAAAACCAGGAACAGCATTACTAGATCTAATAAATTCTTCAGCAATATTATCTAATTCTAATGTAGTTATTCCTTCTCTTATTTCTTTAGCAATTAATCCAAGAGTCTTTGATACAAGAAGAGCACTTTCCCTTATTTTTTTTATTTCTTCTATTTCTTTAATTATTCCCATAAAAATTAATTCAAAAGAGATTTTTCTGTCATTTCTTTAGGAATTTCAATCCCTATTAACTCCAAAATCGTTGGAGCAATATTTGCAAGAATTCCGTTATTTATATGATTTAAATCTTTGTCTATTAAAATTATTGGAACTAAATTCTTGGTATGTGCAGTATTTGGAGTGCCATCAGAGTTTGTCATTATTTCACAATTTCCGTGATCTGCTATTAATATAACAGTATAGTTGTTACTTATAGAATTATTTACAATTTCTTTCACACATTTATCAATAGCCTCACATGCTTTTATTGCTGCGCTCATAACTCCTGTATGTCCAACCATATCACCATTAGCAAGATTTAAGCAGATGAAATCATGTGATTGATTTCTGATTTCTTTAACTAATGTTTCTGTAACTAAAAACGCACTCATTTCAGGTTTTAAATCATATGTAGCAACTTTAGGAGAGTCTTTAAGTATTCTTTTTTCACCAATAAATGGTTTTTCTCTACCCCCTGAAAAGAAAAATGTAACATGAGGGTATTTTTCAGTTTCAGATATTCTAAGTTGTTTCTTATTATTATTTTCTAATACTTCTCCTAATGTGTTTTTAATATTTTCATTTTCATATATAACTTTAATATTTGAAAAGGAAGTATCATAATTAGTCATTGTTACAAAATATAGATTCAAGTCAATGGTTTTAAATTCAGAAAAAGATTTTTGACTCAATGCTTGGGTAATTTGTCTTCCTCGATCTGTTCTAAAATTAAAAAAGACAACTACATCTTCTTTTTTTATCATTCCAACAGGCTCTAAGGATTCATTAACTTTAATTATAGGTTTTAAAAATTCATCCGTGTAATTATTAGAATAATTTAAATGTATTTCTTTAGTAATATTTTTTGTTTTAACTCCTTGACCATTAATTATAGCATCATATGCTAATTTTGTTCTTTCCCATCGATTATCTCTATCCATTGCATAGTATCTTCCAGTTACAGAAGCTAAATGTGTTTTTTTATCATTGATAAAATTTTCAAGTTTTTTAATATCATTATAACTAGATTTTGGATCTACATCTCTTCCATCTGTAAATGCATGTACATATGATTTTAAATTATGTTTTGATGCTAATTTTATTAACTCATATAAATGATTTGTATGTGAATGTACACCTCCATCACTAACTAGACCTATAAAATGAACTGTCTTATTATTTTCTTTAGCATATTTAAATGAATCAAGTATGATTGTATTTTTTTCAAACTCCTTATTTTTAATTGATTTGTTGATTTTATCGAGTTCTTGAGGAACAATTCTACCTGCACCAAGATTTAAATGACCAACTTCACTGTTTCCCATTTGACCATCTGGCAGGCCAACACTAATCCCATCGGTTTTTAAATTACCATTTGGGTATTTTTTATATAAGTTGTCAATAAATGGTGTATTTGCCCTATCAATAGCAGAAATATTGGGGTCATTTGATTTACCCCATCCATCTAAAATCATTAGAATAACCTTTTTATCCATAGAACTCTAAAATAAGTTCAAAGATAAAATAAATCCCACCTAATTGAGAAGTTTATTTAAATTAAACTTAGGTTCTATTTCAAATGAATCCTGATCTTTTTTAAAAATTCTTGCTGTCTTTGATCCTCTTAAAATTATATTATTTTCATCTACTTCAAGATAACTTCCCTCTCTAAGACCTATTACTATTTGATTGTTAAACTGATGAAATTCTTTTATTCTTGTTTCTCTACTTTCTCCCATATGTGTACTATCTTTAATAGGATCTAAATAATGAGGATTAATATTAAATGGCACTAGGTTTAGGCTATTAAAGGTAGAAGGATGTATAATAGGCATATCATTAGTTGTCCCAATAGTTATTCCACAGACATTAGAACCTGCACTAGTCCCTAAGAATGGTGTGCCAGAATTTACTTTTTTAGTGATTTCTTCAGATATGTTATATTTCAGAATTTTATCTAGAAGTAAAAATGAATTTCCACCACCAATAAAAATACCATCACATAAATTAATAGCTTCAGTTGGATTATCATAATTATCAATTTCTACAATACTTAAATTTATTTTATTGAATGTGTCTGACACAAGGCGTGTATAGGCTTTATGGGAAATACCATTAGGTCTTGCATAAGGAATAAATAATATATTCTTAGAATTATGGAAAAGGCTTTCAATTACTGAAAATAAATACTCTAAGTAATTACTTCCAAAAATGGTAGAAGTACTTGCCAAAATCATTTTTTTCATAAAAAAATCCAACTAAGTTTAGTACAAATAAACTTACTCATTATATTTGTATAATGCTATTAAACAATTTTATTTTATTTATTAGTGGAGCAGAGATAGGTATTATAATATTTATTGCTGTCCTTGTTATGGGTACAGATAAAATACCAGATTTTGCAAGATCTTTAGGTAAGGGAATTAATGAAATTAAACATGCTACTAATGAAATAAAGAGTGAAATCAAAAAATCTTCTTCAGAAATAGATGGGAAAACCTCTGATATCAAAAATGAAATTGATAAAGTAAAAGATGATATAGAAAATATTTCATCTTCAATAAAGAGAGATCTATAGTTTTATTTTTTTCTACTTATACTTATTCCATCTCTAATGGGAAGCATAATGGTTTCCATATCCGATCTTTGATTTAGTATTTTATTGAAATTATCTATTTCTTTTGTGCTTAAATCATCATCCTCTATAGGCAATGTTACTTTTTCACTCCATAGTACATTATCAGTAATTATAACTCCATTGGTGTTTAGTTTGTTTACTAATATTTCTAAATATTTTACATAATTTTCCTTATCTGCATCTAAAAAAATTAAATCAAATTCTATGTTTATACTTTCAATTAATTCCAATGCATTTCCGAGATGCTGAAAAATTCTATTTCCATAGGTGGATCTATTGAAATATTTTCTTTGAAAATCAAATAATTCTTCATTTATATCTATTGTATGTATTTCTCCATCATTTTTCATTCCTTCAGCTAGACACAGTGTGGAATAACCTGTATATGTTCCAATTTCAAGAATATACTTTGGTTGTATCAATTTTGAAACCATACTTAATATTCTTCCTTGATAACTACTGCTGAGCATTCTTGGATATAGGATTTTTAATTTAGTTTCTCTTGAAAGCTCTTTAAGTAGATCAGATTCCTTATTAGAGTGAGTTCTTATATAATCATTTAATTTTTCACTTATAAAATTCATTTAGATATATTATTTATTTTTTATTAAGTGATTAAATTGATTGCTAAACTTTTCAAATCTTGGATTGGATACTTTTATTATATAGATATTGTTCTTATTATTCTTTTTAAAATCTTGATGATAATCTTCTCCAATCCAAAACTTTTGAAAGGGATATAGTTCAGCAGCTACCTTCAAGGAGAATTCTTTTTTTAGATATAAAATTTTATTTTTTGCAATCATCATCTCTTGTTTATTTTGGAAAAATATAATTGATCTATATTGAGATCCACTATCTGGACCTTGACCATTAATTTGTTCAATATTTTGAGACCCAAAATAAACATCAACTAAATCACTAAAATTAATAATCTTGGGATTGTAAATTACTTCTATTGTCTCAGCATGTCCAGTTGTCTCAGTATTTACAAGTTTATACGTTGGATTCTCTGTAAAACCTCCAGAATATCCGCTATTTACTTCTATTACACCTTTTAGGCTTTCATATATTGCTTCAACACACCAAAAACATCCACTTGCAAAATATGCTTTGTGAATTTCATCAGCATTCACTTCAACAGGTTCAAGATTTTTAATATGATTGAGTTGTTCAATATAGTTTTGTGCACTACTATAATTATAATAGAGAAAAAGAATTAAACATAATTTAATTGGAAGTGATTTCATTCTATAAAAAAAGCTCCTAAATATAGAAGCTTTTTTTTTATTTTAATAGTTTAGAAGATGTTTTTACATTTTAGAAAATAACTTCTCCATTTTATTTTTTTGTTCAGTTGCAAGAACTTCATCAACTAAAATTCTTCCACTGTGTTCATCAGTTATAATTTTTTTTCTTGAAGCAATTTCCATTTGAATCTGTGGAGGGATAGTAAAGAATGATCCGCCAGCTGCACCTCTTTCAATTGGTACTATTGCAAGTCCATTTTTCACACTTGCTCTAATTCTAGTATATGCAAAAACTAATCTATCTTCAATACGTTTCTTATAATCATCCGATTTTTTTAGTAAGACTGTTTCTTCTTTTTCAGTTTCCTTTAGTATTTTATCTAATTCACTTTTTTTATGCTTCAGATGTTTGTTTTTTTCTGAAGTAATTGATTTTATTTCATCAATAGATTCATTTTTTTGTTCAATTTGAACCTTATATTCGTTAATATTTTTTTCAGCTAATTGAATTTCAAGCTGCTGAAATTCAGTTTCTTTTGTAAGTGAATCAAATTCTCTGTTGTTTCTTACATTTTTCTGTTGCTCAGTATATTTTTTTATTAATGTTTTTGCCTCAGCAATTAGATTCTTTTTAATTGATATTTGGGCATTAATTTCTTCAAGACCTTGTTCAAATTTTTCAATTCTCATTTTTAAGCCTTCAATTTCATCTTCTAAATCCCTAACTTCCAATGGAAGCTCACCTCTAATATCTCTAATCTTGTCTATTCTAGAATCAATTAATTGTACATTATAAAGAGATCTTAACTTGTCTTCTACTGTTATTTCTTTCTTTTTAGCCATTTAATTATACATTATTGGATTAGTATTTGTTTTTGATAAAACGATCGCAAAATTAGGGATTTTTTTCTTAAGTATATCATACATTAATTTTTTTGTGTATTGTTCACTTTCGTAATGTCCAATATCAACTAAAAGAATCTTATTTTCTGCTCTAAAATAATCGTGATACTTCAGATCTGATGTTACAAATGCATCTGCACCGCTACTAATTGCATTTTCAATAGCAAAACTTCCTGATCCACCTAATACAGCTATAGTATTTATTTTATTGCCTAATTTTCTTGAGTGTTTAATTGATTTGGATTTCATTTTAGTTTTTAAAAAACTTAGAAACTTATTTTCAGTCATTGGTTTGTTTAACTCACCTATCATACCCATTCCTATATTTTGATTAAAATTATCTAGGGTGATAATTTCATATGCAATTTCTTCATAAGGATGGTTCTGTTTTAATGCACTAATTATTTTTTTCTCAAGATGTTTTAGAAATGTTATATTAACACATACTTCTTCTGTTTCAGTATAATGAAGTTTATTTCCAATTTTTGGATTTGAATTTTTATTTCCTTTAAATGAGCCTATTCCATTATAAGAAAAGCTACAATTATCATATTTGCCTAATGAACCCCCTCCAATTTTAAATATTTCTGATTTTAATTTAGCTACATTTTTAGATGGAATGTATGTTGTTAGCTTTTTTATAGTTTCTTTTTTTGGTATTAAAATTCTATAATTTTTAATCTCCAATTTTTGACATATTGTATTATTAACCCCATTTATTGAATTATCGAGTGAAGTATGCAGGGCTACTATTGATATATTGTTTTTAATTGCTTTGTGTATTACTCTTTCAACATATGTTTTTGTGGTTATGCTTTTTATTTCATTGAAAATAATTGGGTGAAAGCTTACAATAAGATTGCACTTTGATTTTATTGCCTCTTCAACTACTGATTCAGTAGAGTCAAGAGTAACTAATATACCTTTTACTTTTTGATTATACTCTCCTATTATTAGGCCTACATTATCAAATTCTTCAGCATAGCATAAAGGGGCAAATTCATCTAAATAGTCTATTACATCTTTGACAATCATATATTTTTATTTTTTTCAAAGATAAATAATTACTTTAGTTGCTATGAAATTGATAAAAAAAATTTTGTTTTGGAAATTAAGTATCCAATTTTCGTTGGTTACATCAATAAGGAATTTTATATATAACATTGGAGTAATAAAATCGCGCCAATTTAATCTTCCAATAATTTCTGTTGGGAATCTAGCTCTAGGGGGTTCAGGAAAGACTCCAACAATTGAATATTTAATAAGGTTGTTATCTAAAAATTACAAAATTGCTGTATTAAGTAGGGGGTATGGTCGAAAATCAAACGGGTTCATTATAGCTGATTCTAACTCAGATACTAATTTAATAGGAGATGAGCCAATGCAGTATTATAGAAAATTTAAAAACATTACTATATCAGTAGATTCTAATAGAGTAAGAGGAATTAATAAGTTAATTAAATTAAATTCAAAACCTGAAATCATTTTATTAGATGATGCTTACCAGCATAGGAGAGTAAAACCTGGAATGTCAATATTATTAACAAAGTTTAATGATTTATATTCAGATGACAATATTTTCCCTTTAGGCAATTTGAGAGAATCAAAAAGTAATGCAAACAGGGCTAACATTATAATTGTAACAAAATGTGATAAGAACATAAGTAAAGATCAAAAAAGGCATATAATTCAAAAACTTAATATTGGTGATAATCAAAAAATTTATTTTAGTTCTATCAAGTATTCTAAAATGTTATATGATAAAGAAAGCTCAAAACTATTAAGTGAATTTAAAAATATAAAATTTACTCTTGTTACAGGAATTGCAAATAGCTCTCATATGGTTAATTATTTAAAAGATAATGACTTTAATTTCAACCATTTGTCATTTAAGGATCACCATAATTATTCAGATTCAGATATAAGTAATATAAATAATAATGAGATAGTTATTACCACTGAAAAGGACTATGTTAAGCTATATTCAAGAGTTACAACTAAATTATTCTATTTACCTATAGAATTTCTTATTCATAATGAAGAAGAATTTAATAATCAGATATTAAATTCTATTTAAGAATAAATTCTTATTAATTAATATGCTTTTGTGCTCTGTATGATGATCTGACTAAAGCACTACTTTCAACATGTCTAAAACCCATTTTCAATCCAATTTCTTTGTATGATTCAAACTCTTCAGGAGTAATAAATCGTTGAACCTGAAGATGTTTTTTGCTTGGTTGAAGGTATTGTCCAATAGTTATTACATCAACCTTTGCTTCATTTAACTCATTCATTGTCTCAATTACTTCTTCTTTGAATTCTCCAAGGCCAAGCATTATGCCAGATTTTGTTCTTCTTTGACCAGCATCTTTTAAATATTTTAAAACTTCTAAACTTCGATCATATTTAGCTTGAATTCTAACTTGTTTTGTCAATCTTCTTACAGTTTCTATGTTATGTGAAATTACTTCAGGCTCTATATTAACAAGCCTGTCAATATGCTCATGTATTCCCTGAAAGTCAGGAATTAATGCTTCAATTGTGATTCCAGGGTTATATTCCCTAACTTTTTTAATTGTTTCAACCCATAATTTACTACCCATATCATCTTTTAGATCATCTCTATCAACACTAGTTAATACAGCGTGCTTAATTTTCATAATCTGGATTGATTTAGCAACTTTTTCAGGCTCTTCCCAATCTACTGGATCAGGTCTACCCGTTTTAACTCCACAAAATTTACATGAACGAGTACAAATATTCCCCAATATCATAAATGTAGCGGTTCCTTCTACCCAACATTCACCCATATTTGGGCAACTTCCTGACGTACATATTGTATGTAAATTATACTTGTCTACTAAATTTCTTAATTGGGTATATTTATCTCCTATGGGTAGTTTTACTCTAAGCCATTTAGGCTTAGGCTGATGCTTAACTTTTTTCTTTGAAAGATCTACTTTATGCCAAGTGGAATTTTCTTTAATTTCAGTCGAATTGCCTGGTATTTTATTTTGCTCTATCATCAACAATGTAAAGATATAAACTATAAATTGAAATTAGATCCCTTTTAGTAAAAACCATATACTAAAGCCTATAAGAAATACGATTCCGAGAATACTTATGATATGTAATAATATTGAAGGCCTGTATTGTTTTGGAGTATTTTTACTACTTATCAAAACATAATTTATAATAGCATAAAAGGGAGCTGTTAAAAATGAAAGAATTGTAGCAATTTTAATTAATAGCCCCATTTTAGAAGAAAAGACAAAAAATATAAAAATGGTACCAATAGATAATATAGCAAGCCATATTAAGTATCCATGTTTAAAATTATTATTTAGTAATAGTTTTGTTGTTTTATCCATAGATCTTGGAGACGCATCAAGAGTAGTAATTGTAGTACTTAACATAGCTGTAAATGCAGCTATTCCAATAATATAATATGACCAATCACCTAGGCTTGATGTATACATTTCAATTAGTTGATTAGAGAATGAGCTTGCAGAGGTGCTAAATGAATCTTCCCCTCCAAACATAACTAAATAACCTAAAGACATAAAAGCAATACCTAAAATTATAGTTCCTATATAACCTAAATTAAAATCAAATAGTGAAGATTTATAATTAAAATCTTTATTAGACTTCTGTTTTTCTAATGACCATAATGAATGCCAAACAGAAATATCCATTGGGGCTGGCATCCAACCCATAAATGCAATAAGAAAAGCTATTTCAGTTGAAATTTCTGGTAAAATTTGAGAGAAAACAATTTGTTCAGTATTATTATTAAATGCAATTAGAGTTGCTATAATTGTACTGATTGCTAAAAGAATAATTACATATTTAATTAGTTTATCAAGAACTTTATATTTCCCAAAGAATAATATTACTGAACAGATTGCAATAATAATTATTGTCCATATTTCAGTAGTAAAAAGGCCATTGGTTAGTGATGAAGCTAACCCTGCTGTAACTATTGTCACAGCAGTTTGAATGGTAAACATAGTGGCTAGAGTTATTATTGCATAAGTAATTAGAATACCTCTTCCTAATTTGTTATATCCATCCAGAAGACTTTCTCCAGTTGCAGTTGCATACCTAGGTCCATATTGAAAAAAAGGATATTTAAATAGATTTACAAGGATTAGTGCCCAAAGCAATCCCATTCCAAATTCTGCACCCGCTCTAGTTGATTGAACAAGATGTGAAACTCCAATAGCAGCTCCAGCAAATAATAAACCTGGTCCTAATTTTTTTAGAAGATTATTAATTTTTTCCATTACAATCTTCGAATTGATCTGGAGTTTTTCCACAGAACCCACATGGTTCATTAGACTTGTTTAATAATGGATTTTGACTAGCACAAGTTCCAGCAAATTCTCCATCTTTTTTTGCCCATAGTTTAATTGAAATTCCTAGAACACAAAATCCTAAAACAATTATAGTAATAAGGGCTAATTTCATATAGCAAAGATAGATTTTTTATATAATATTTACTTCAGCTTCCAAGTCTATGTTAAAAATTAATTTAACAGCTTTTTGAATGCTAATGGACAGGTTTAATATATCACTTCCTCTAGCAGATTTGTAGTTAACTAAAACTAATGCTTGATCTTTGTGCACTCCATAATCGCCATAGGTTTTAGCTTTAAAACCTGCTTTTTCTATTAACCATGCTGCAGGTATTTTGTAGTTATTCTTATCAACAGTATAGAATGGGATACTTTTAAAATTAGATTTTAGCTCTTCAATTTTATTTTTAGAAACAATAGGGTTTTTAAAGAAACTACCACTATTTCCTATTTTTTTAGGGTCTGGCAATTTTTCTTTTCTAATATTAATAACTGCATTTGAGATATCATATATAGTTGGTTGTTTTATGTTTAAGTTACTAAGCTCTTCCTGAATTCCTTTATAACTCATATTTAAATTATGTTCCTTGTTGGTTAATTTTAGTTTAATACTAATTATTATATAACCATTATTTTTTTTAAAAAATGATGTTCTATATCCAAATTCACAAGCTTTTTTATCAAATGTTTTTATTTCTCTAGTTTCTTTATTAATTGCATCACATGAAATAAATACATCTTTTAATTCAACCCCATACGCTCCAATATTTTGAATTGGTGCTGCACCAACACTTCCTGGAATTAGAGATAAATTCTCAATGCCTCCTAGACCTTTTTTTAAGCACCATAATACAAGTGAATGCCAATTCTCACCAGCATATGCTATTACTTCAGTAACATTATTTGATTTGACCTCCTGATGTATTCCATTAATATTTATATGAATTACTAATCCCTTGATGTCCTTAGTAATTAACAGATTACTTCCCTCACCAAGAATATATTTTTCTTTGTATTCTTTTAAATTTAATGCCTTAGTTAGATCTTCTAGACTTTCCACAGAAACATAATTATCTGCTATAGCATTAATATTAAAACTATTAAATTTTTTAAGGGAAAAGTTTGTTAGAATTTTCATTAATTCCTGTATTGAATTAATGCTTCCTTTATAATATTTGTAGCAGAAATTAAGTCTTTCTCATTAAGCACGTAGGCAATTCTTATTTGATTTTTACCAGTATCTATTGAAGAGTAAAAGCCTTCAGCTGGTGCAACCATAACAGTTTCATTATTAAGTGAGAAATTTTTAAGAAGCCAACTTGCAAAATTATTAGCATCATCTACTGGAAGTTCAACAATACAATAAAAAGCTCCTTTAGGAACAGACACTTTGATTCCTGGGATTTCTCTCAGTTTTTTAATTAGAACATCTCTTCTTTTTTTATACTCTTCAATTACATCGTCAAAATATTTTTCGGGAGTTTCTAGTGCTGCTAAACTCGCAATTTGGGCAAAAGTAGGAGGAGATAGTCTTGCTTGAGCAAATTTTAAGACTGTTTTAATTAGTTCTTTATTTTTTGATACAACACACCCTATTCTAGCACCACACATACTATATCTTTTTGAAACAGAATCAATCATTATTGCATTTTGATCGATTGATTCTTCTTCCATTATTGAATAGTGTTTATAGCCGTCATATGTGAATTCTCTATAAACTTCATCTGCAATAAGAAATAAATCATATTCTCTAACAATTTCAACTAATTTTTTAATTTCTTCTTTAGAATACAAATATCCTGTTGGATTATTTGGATTACAAATAAGTATTGCTTTAGTTTTTGGTGTTATTAATTTTTTGAACTCACTAATTTTTGGTAATGAAAAATTATCTTCAATTGATGAAGTGATTGGTAAAATTTTAATCCCATTTGCAACTGAAAACCCATTATAATTAGCGTAGAATGGTTCCGGGATAATTATTTCATCTCCAGGATCCATAATACTGCCCAATGTGAAGAATAATGCTTCACTTGCACCACTAGTAACAATTATATCATTTTGTTTTACTGATATATTTTTTTTTGAATAATACTGCGCTAATTTACTTCTGTAATTGTCTGAGCCTTCAGATCTGCTATAAGCTAGTATTTTAATATCTGAATTTTTGACTGCATCAATAGCTTGGGTAGGTGTTTCTATATCAGGTTGGCCAATATTTAACTTAAATACTTTAATGCCTCTTTTTTTAGCATCTTCTGCATATGGCACCAATTTTCTAATTGGAGATTCAGGCATTGATTTTCCTTTTATAGAAATATTTGGCATTTAAATAATTTTATACTAGTTATTAATTTGAAAAAAGTATTAATATCCTTCTTCAAGCAGACTTTTAGATTTTTTTTCTAAGCCATTCTCGCTAGCTTTGTTGGTCACTTTTCCTGAAATTTTTAATATTACTGTAGGTGTTTCGGCATTAGAGCTAACCATTATAGATTTTCTTATAAATCCAACTCGATTTGTATCATATTTTACCTGTATTTTTTCAGTTTCACCAGGAAGAATAGGTTTATTAGGCTTCTTTGGAATTGTGCAACCACATGTGGATTTTACGTTTGTAATTATTAATGGTGAGTCACCATCATTAGTAAATATGAAATCTCTAACTCCGTTTGAGCCTTTTTCAATTATTCCATAATCTATTTCTGTTGTTACAAAATTAATTATAGCAGTTTTATCTTGAGAAAATAAATTAAAATTAAGAGCTATAACACAAACAATAAATAATATTTTTTTCATTATGTTTAGTTAAAAAATTAGGCAGATAAATATAATTATAATTACTCAGATAAAGAAATATGAGTATTTTTGTATTCAATCTTAAACAGATCTAATGAGTATCAGTTCGAACTATAATTTTAATGATATTGAAGATAGGTGGTATTCATATTGGATTAAGAATAAATATTTTCATTCCAAACCTGATGATCGAGAACCATATACTATAGTAATTCCCCCGCCTAATATTACTGGAATCCTACATATGGGACATATGCTAAATAATACAATTCAAGATATTTTAATAAGAAGAGCTAGGCTATTAAATAAAAATGCTTGTTGGATCCCTGGGACGGATCATGCATCTATTGCCACTGAAGCAAAAGTAGTGGAGAGTTTAAATGAGAGAGGTATAGAAAAAAACAAAATATCTCGTGAAGAGTTTATAAAACATGCATGGGATTGGAAGGAGAAGTATGGTGGAATTATTTTAGAGCAATTGAAAAAAATTGGATGTTCATGTGATTGGGATAGGACAAAGTTTACCCTTGATGAAAATATGAATAAATCAGTAATTGCTGTTTTCATGAATCTTTATAACAAGGGGCTTATTTACCGTGGATATAGAATGGTAAACTGGGATCCTAAAGCAAAAACTACTCTTTCAGATGAAGAAGTAAATTATATAGAAAAGAAGGATTTTCTTTATTATGTTAAGTATAAAATTGAGGGTGAAAAGGATTATTTAACTATTGCGACAACAAGACCTGAAACAATTTTAGGAGACTCAGCTATATGTGTAAACCCTAACGATAAGAGATATAAAAATTTAAAAGGAAAAAATGTAATAGTGCCTATAGCAGAAAGAAAAGTTCCAATTATTTTTGACAATTATGTTGATATTGAATATGGAACAGGGTGTTTGAAAGTAACTCCAGCACATGATATTAATGACAAATCTATTGGAGACAGGCATGACCTGCAATTTATAGATATATTTAATGAGGATGCTACATTAAATGATTATGGACTTCATCATAAAGGTAAAGATCGATTTAAAGCAAGAGAAGATATTATAATTGAGCTTGATAATTTAGGTATTTTAGATAAGAAAGAAGAAATTATTCACAATGTTGGAATAAGTGAAAGAACAAATGAAATTATAGAACCAAAATTTAGCCATCAATGGTTTTTAAAAATGGATGATTTAGTCAAACCTGCAATAAATTCCGTTTTAATCAATAATGAAATTAATCTATATCCAAATAAATTTGACAAAACTTTTAGAAATTGGATGGAAAACATAAGAGACTGGAATATATCAAGACAGCTTTATTGGGGTCATCAAATTCCTGCCTATTTTTATGGCAATGAAAAAAACGATTTTGTAGTTGCTAAAGACATTAATGCAGCTCTTGATTTAGCTAAAGAAAAATCAGGAAATAAAAATTTAACAAAAGACAATTTAAGACAAGAAGAAGATGTCTTAGACACTTGGTTTTCTTCATGGTTATGGCCTATTAGTGTTTTCGATGGAATAAATAATCCAGAAAATGAAGATTTTAAATATTATTATCCAACTTCAGATTTAGTTACAGGGCCAGACATACTTTTCTTTTGGGTTTCTCGTATGATTATGGCAGGATATGAATTTAAAAAAGAGAAACCATTTAAGAATGTTTATTTTACTGGTATAGTCCGAGATAAGCAAAGAAGAAAAATGAGCAAATCATTAGGTAATTCGCCTGATGCATTGAAGCTAATTTCTGAATATGGGGCAGATTCAGTAAGAGTAGGCTTAATGTTAAGTTCCTCTGCAGGAAATGATTTGTTGTTTGATGAATCTTTATGCAGCCAGGGTAGATCTTTTGCAAATAAAATTTGGAATTCATATAGGCTAATTGATGGTTGGGATATAAAAGATATAAATCAACCTGAATATTGTTCTGTTGCATTAAACTGGTATGAGAATAAATTCCAATTAATATTATCTCAAATTAATGACCACTTTGATAAGTTTAGAATTAGTGACGCCTTAATGTGTGTATATAAGTTAATATGGGATGATTTTTGTTCTGTTTTACTAGAAATTCTTAAACCTAAATTTTCAAAACCAATTGACAAAAAAACACATGAATCTCTGATTATGATTTTTGAAAATAATTTAAAACTCTTGCACCCATTTATGCCATTTATTTCAGAAGAATTATGGCAATCAATTAGCGAAAGAAAAGTGGATCAGGCTTTAGTTATTTCGAAATGGCCAATAGCTGAAGAATATGACGCTTTAATTATTGAAGATTTTAAATTTATTTCTGATGTTATAACATCTGTTAGATCATTAAGAAAAAAACACAATATTTCTTTTAAAGAATCTATAGAGCTAAGTGTATTAAATAAAGAAAATATAACTGATAGATATGATTCAATCATTGTAAAATTATGCAATATTAGTTCTTTATTGTATGTAGATGGTGAAGTGAATGATGCAATATCATTTAGGGTGAAAACTAATACATATTATGTTCCATTATCTAGCGAGGTCAATATTGAGGATGAAATATTAAAGTTAGAAAACGAGTTAAGTTACAATATTGGTTTTCTAAATTCAGTTGACAAGAAATTATCAAATAAGAAGTTTGTAAAAAATGCTCCTGAAAAAGTAATTGAGATTGAAAGGAAGAAAAAATCTGATGCAATAGCCAAGATTGATTTACTTAAAGAAAGTGTTAAAAAATTAAAGAGCTAATTTTCAGTAATTACCGTTATGCCTCCTTTAACTTTTTGATTTATTTTAACATTTACTTTTGTTTCTAAAGGAAGAAAAAGATCAATTCTAGATCCAAATTTAATAAAACCGGCATCTTCTCCTTGAATTACATTTTTAGATTCTTTTGCATAGTTTACAATTCTTCTAGCAACTGCTCCAGCTATTTGACGATAGAGTATTTTTCCAAAAATTTGATTTTCAATTACAATAGTTGTTCTTTCATTTTTTGTACTTGATTTAGGATGCCATGCTACTAAATATCTTCCAGGATGATATTTAGAAAAAACAACTTTTCCACTTATTGGGTAACGAGTTACATGAACGTTTAACGGAGACATAAATATGCTGACTTGAAGTCTTTCGTCTTTAAAAAATTCAGGCTCATATACTTTCTCAATTATTACAATTTTTCCATCAACAGGGGATAAAATATAATTTTTATTAGAATTAATCTCAAATTTAGGATTTCTAAAAAATTGAAGAATTAATACAAAAACAATCAATAAAAATATTTTTATAGCTAAATCATATTTGATTGCATAATGATCAAGACCTAGAATAATTAAAACTATAATTATAAAAGAAATAATAATTATAGTATAGCCCTCTTTATGAAACATCAGAAATAATTATTAGAAATAAGTAAATAAAGGGGCTTGCAAACATTATGCTATCAAGCCTATCTAACAGACCTCCATGGCCAGGCATAATTATACCACTATCTTTTACTAGAGATTTTCGTTTATACTTAGATTCAACCAGATCTCCTATTGTCCCAAAAACACTGATTATAATAGAAATAATAAGCCAATTAGTAAAGCTTAATTCATATAGATATTTAGAAATAGGAATACTGCAAATAGTACAAAATAATAATCCGCCAAGAAAACCTTCTACAGTTTTATTAGGAGATACATTTATAAATAATTTTTGCTTTCCAATACTAGTTCCTACAAGATAAGCAAAGGTGTCATTTACCCAAACAAGAATGAAACAGCCTAGGATTAGATTAGGATTAAACTCATTATTATAGTTTCCAATTAGAAAAATAAAAATGAATGAACTGGATATATAAAATATTGAGTTTATATATTTTTTTGTTAGAAACTCAGGTAAATCTTTAACTACAAACAGGTCTCTCATTGCAAATAGAAGAACAAAAATTGAAAAGGCCAGTAATATTTGTATAGCTTCATTAAAAAATGAGTTAATTATATCTAAAGAATTAAAATAATAACTATAGTATGAAAAGAAACCAAATAAAAATGTAAATGCTATATATGGAGTAACCCCCTTTTGTTTAATTAATCTGTTAAATTCAGCATGAGAAATTAATCCAAATACAAATATTAAAATAGTAAAGGATAAGAATGACTTTAGTGAAAGCAAAAATAACAATGCATATATAAAGCCAGTAATTGATCTTTTATGAATTTCTTTCAATTTATATTGTGCCTTTTTCTAATAATATCAAATATAAGTTTTTTGCATTTGTCCCATAACTTAAAAAATCTTTTTCTTTTGAAATATGAAAATTTTTGATTGTAGTAATATTTGATGGGATTTTTTTGCTTTTAGATTTAATTTCAGTTAATCCTTCACCTATGTTATTTTTAAACTTAGTTGTGTCAGATATTACAATTAAATTTTCAGGAAAATCGGATAGATTATTTTCTTCAATCTGATTAGAAGAGATTAGTATAGAACCATCATCTGCAATCAAATTTTCACAATCAGTTATGAAGCATTTTGATTTATTCTGATTAATTTTTAATGAGTTGGGAAGCTTATAATTTGATTTAATTTTATTCTTAGTAATTAAAATATCATCATTAGTCCAACTGTTTTCTTTTAAGATTAAACCTAAATTTTCATTAAGCTCATTGTAGCTTTCACTATAAAGAAATTTCCCCCCATTCTCAATGAATTTTATAATAAATCTTTCTTCAATTGCTACTTTAGTTTTTGGCATAAACTTGCTTTGTTCATCCCGAAGCTCATCTTTAGATTTATTTTTGTTTGTATTTCCCTTAAAGAGGTTATTGAAAAGACTCAATTTATTAAGCTATATAAAGTTTCTTAAAATTATGAAACTCTAAGGTTAATTAAAATGAAAAATAATTATTTTTTTAAATTTTTTTAATTCCTCTTTGCTTAAATGGGCGTTTTCCGAAAATTTCTTCTAAGTTATCTTTGAAAATAACTTCTTTTTTAAGCAATAATTCGGCTAACTGAACTAATTTCTTTTTATTTTTTTTAAGAATTGATAGCGCTCTTTTATACTGATTTTCAATAATTAGAGATATTTCTTTATCAATTGTTTCTGCTGTTTGTTCACTATAAGGTTTTGTAAAACCATATTCATTTCCATTTGACGAGTCATAGTATGTTAGATTCCCTACTTTGTCATTCAATCCATAAACAGTGACCATTGCCCTAGCTTGTTTTGTGACTTTTTCTAGATCACTTAATGCTCCAGTTGAAATTTTGTTAAAAATTACTTTTTCTGCAGCCCTACCTCCAAGTGCAGCACACATTTCATCAAGCATTTGTTCAGGTCTAACGATCAGTCTTTCTTCAGGAAGATACCATGCAGAACCTAATGATTTTCCTCTAGGAACAATAGTAACTTTAACTAGAGGAGAAGCATGTTCCAGCATCCAGCTTACAGTTGCATGTCCTGCTTCATGGTAAGCTACAGCTTGCTTTTCATCTTCAGTAATAATTTTATTCTTTTTCTCAAGACCTCCAACTATTCTGTCAACTGCATCTAAAAAATCTTGTTTGCCAACAGATTTTTTATTTTTTCTGGCGGCTATTAGTGCCGCTTCATTACAAACGTTTGCAATATCAGCCCCAGAAAAACCAGGAGTTTGTTTAGACAAGAAGTCTACATCTACACTAGAGCCTTTCTTTAAAGGTCTTAAATGAACCTCAAATATTTTTTTTCTTTCTCTTATATCCGGCAAATCAACATAGATTTGTCTATCAAACCTTCCAGCTCGCATAAGCGCTTTGTCTAGTACATCTGCACGATTGGTAGCAGCTACAACTATTACATTAGTATTGGTGCCAAAACCATCCATTTCAGTCAGTAATTGGTTTAGTGTATTTTCTCTCTCGTCATTTGATCCAGTAAAATTACTTTTTCCTCTAGCTCTACCAATAGCATCAATTTCATCAATAAATACAATTGATGGGGACTTTTCTTTTGCTTGTTTAAATAGATCTCTAACTCTAGAAGCACCGACTCCTACAAACATTTCAACAAAATCAGATCCAGAAAGAGAATAAAAGGGAACTTTAGCTTCTCCTGCAACAGCTTTAGCAAGTAAAGTCTTCCCAGTTCCTGGAGCACCTATTAATAATGCACCTTTTGGAATTTTACCACCTAAGGCAGTATATTTTTTTGGATTTTTTAAGAAGTCAACAATTTCTTGTACTTCTTCTTTGGCTCCCTCTAAACCCGCAACATCTTTAAATGTAATTCTCATATCAGACTTTGCATCAAATAGCTTAGCTTTAGATTTTCCAATACTAAAAATTTGACCTCCTGCACCACCTGCGCTAGAAGACATTCTACGCATAATAAATATCCAGATTGCTATAATTAAAATAAATGGAAGTAACGAGATAAGTATATCGCCCAACATATTTTGTTCAGTAACATAATTGGTTTCTACATTTAAATTATTCTCTTTTGATGTTATAGCTAGATTATTCTCAAAATTCTGTAAGTCTCCAAATTCAAATTTATAATTAGGAGAAAGGCTTGTGCCAGTTATAAATGATTTCTTAATAGTATTTCTGTGAATATCTTTTAATTCAGCATCTTTTGTAAGGAAGACTCTGACCTCCCTTTTATTTATTATTTCAATTTTTTCAACATCACCATCCTTCACGTATTCAAAAAATTTAGATGGTGTAGTAGATGAAGTATCAGATCCAGATGTTCCAGAAAAAAAATTCATTAATAAAAACATAAAAATTATTCCACCATATATCCAGTATTGGTTAAATGAACTTTTGTTTTTTGTTTTTTTATTTTTCATTAATATTATTTTAAATCTAACATCTTAGCATCTCCCCAAAGTCCTTCAATGTCATAATGCTCTCTTTTGTGTTTTTGAAATACATGTACAACTACATCTATGTAATCCATCAAAACCCATTCAGCACTTTCCATACCTTCAATTCCCCAGGCCTTATCTTTTAAGCTCTTGCTAACTTTCTTACTTATAGAGTTAACTATTGCACTGACTTGAGTGTTTGAGGTTCCCTCGCAAATTACAAAATAATCGCAAACTCTAGCTTCAATCTTTCTTAGATCAAGAATATTTATTTCTTCACCTTTGACTTCTTCAATTCCATCAACTATAGTTGAAATTAAATTATTAGAGCTTCTCTTTGTTTTCGCCATCAATTCCTTTTACCTTGTTGTGCAAATCTATTATTTTTTTCTTTATGTACATGAATATCATCAAACTTGATGCCATAGATTCAACAAATAGTTATTTAAAAAAAATAATATTAAATAAGGATGTTAGTGATTCTACAATAGTAACGGCTAAATTTCAGACAAAAGGCAAGGGCCAGCTAGGAGTAAATTGGGAGTCTGAAGATTCTAAAAACCTGATATTCAGTATGTATAAGAAGGATTTAGGGATTAAATTAAAAGATCAATTTATAATAAGTATTATTGTTTCATTAGCTCTTATTAAAACACTTAAAAAAAATAATTTGCCAAAATTGCGCATAAAATGGCCAAACGACATAATGTCAGACAATAAAAAAATATGTGGCATTTTAATTGAAAATATACTTAAACAAAACTATATTAAACATAGTGTGATAGGAATAGGATTAAATGTAAACCAAACAATATTTGATAATTTACCCAATGCATCATCAATTAAAAACTTAACTGGAACTACTCATAACAAAGATGAAATTCTTAAAGAATTAGTAAGCAATATTAATAGGGGTTTTGAAGAAATAGAAAAATTTAAAAGTGAAATGATTTTTAAAAAATATGAAGAGTTACTTTATAGAATAAATAAGCCTTCTACTTTTAAAAATTCAAAAGGAGAAAATTTTACTGGATTTATAAAAGGAGTCACCAAATTAGGAAGGCTTAATGTTATTCTTGAAGACAATAAGCTAGAATCATATGATTTAAAAGAAATCTCAATTCTTAATTAATAAAATTAACTCCAGGTAGAAGGATCTTGATTCCATTTTTCAAGAATTTTACACTCTGACTCAGAAATGTATTTAGTCTTTTGAGCAGTTTTTAGCAGAGTAGAATAATTGCAAAGAGTTTTTAATTTTAAATTCTCCTTACTAATATTATCTTCGGATATTTTGAATTCATAAGTAAATATAGCAACCATTCCAATTACATTAAGCCCATGAGATTTTAAAGCTCTTATTGCGCCAATACTACTTTTACCTGTGCTGATTAAATCTTCAATAACCATTACTTTTTTTCCCTTCTCAATTTCACCTTCTATCTGATTTTTTCTACCATGTTTTTTAGCTTCTGGCCTTACATATATAAACGGTAAATCTAGGTAGTCTGCAACTAACATTCCAATACCAATAGCTCCTGTAGCAACTCCAGCTATAGCATCTGGTTTTTCAAAATTTTCAGCTATAGCTTGTGCTAAGAACTTTTTTATAATATTTCTGATTTTTGGGGTAGATAAAATAATTCTATTATCACAATAGATTGGTGATTTCCATCCAGAAGCCCATACAAACGGCTTATTAGGGCTAAGTTTTATTGCATTAATTTCAAGAAGAATTTTAGCTGTTTCTTCTTGATAGGTATTAAATTCTATTTCACTCATTTTTCTAAAACAAAATTAATATTTTTGTTTAGTTTTTTTACTAATGCCTCAGATTTTTTATCAAGATAGACCAATTATAATAACAGATACTATTTCTGAAGACAATAATGTGTCTAATATTAAGTTTAAAAATTTTAAACTTAAATCTGCTTTAAAAAATCTTTCAGATAAAAAAAAATCATCCATAAGATTAATAGCAAATAACAAGAATAAGGCATTAAAAAAATTTAAAAAACTTTTACCAAATATAATTGCTGGTGGAGGTAAGGTAATAAACTCAAAAGAAGAAATACTATTTATTTTTAGAAACAATAAATGGGATTTGCCTAAGGGAAAGTCTGAGAATAATGAGAATATTGCAGATACTGCCATTAGGGAAGTAAAGGAAGAAACAGGAATTAAAGATCTTACTATCACAAAACCATTGCAAATAACTTATCATATTTTTAAGAAGAATGGTTCTTATAGATTAAAAATCACATATTGGTTTGAAATGAAGTCATTAGTAGATAATAAATTAATTCCACAGTTAGAAGAAGGAATAACAAGAGCTGAATGGATAAATCCATCTGAGATTAAAAAAATAAAAAAGAATTGTTACGCTAATATTAGACTTTTGATCTAACAGATTTTGGTACAAGCTTATTATAGTCACCCTTATTGGCAATAATTTCCCTTACAATTGAAGAAGATATGTAGGCTGTTTCAGCAGAAGTTAGAAAGAAAACGGTTTCTATACCAGTTAACTTTTTGTTGGTTTGCGCAATAGTCTTTTCAAATTCAAAATCGGCTGGATTTCTTAACCCTCTAACAATAAAATCAGCATTTATTTCTTTACAAAAATCTACAGTTAAACCCTGATATGTTAGTATTTTAACTTTAGCATGATTTGAAAATTCTTCATTTATGAATTGTGTTCTTTGTTCTAGTGAAAACATGCTTTCTTTTGTAGAATTTATTCCTATAGCTAGAATTACTTCATCAAAAAGATCTATACTTTTATGTATTATATCACAATGACCTAAAGTTAATGGATCAAAAGACCCAGGAAATACAGCTTTTTTCATGGCCTAAAATTACGAATTTAATTTATAGCTTCATTAATTGCATTTGCAAATAGGTCTTTAAGCTCTATCCCAGAAGCATTTGCTTGTTTTGGAAGAATACTTTCACTAGTTAAACCAGGCACACTATTTACTTCTAAGAGGAATATGTCATTATTCTGAATAACAAACTCACTTCTAGAAAACCCTTCCATATCTAAGATGTGATAGATTTTTTTTGCTATAGATTTAATCTTTAAGGTCATTTCATGTGATAGCCTAGCTGGAGTAATTTCATCTGCTTCTCCTTTGTATTTTGCGTTATAATCAAAAAAATCATTATCCGTTACAATTTCTGTTATCGGGAGTGCTAAAATTTCATTATCATATGTAATTACACCTACAGAAATCTCTGTGCCATCAAGAAATGATTCAATTAATACCTGACTGTCCTCTTTAAACGCTATTTCCAGCGCTTTATCAATCCCTTCTTTTTTAGAAACTTTTGATATTCCATAGCTGCTACCAGATTTACTTGCTTTAACAAAACAAGGAAGACCAACTTGATCAATAATTTTATTAGTATCAACTTTGTCACCTTTAGAAATAACAAATGAATTAGCAGATTTGATACCATGAGGTTTTAAAAATTCTAAACACTTTATTTTATCAAAAGTTAATCTAGACTGAAATTCTCCGCAACCAGTAATTGGAATATTTAATTTAGAAAAATACTGCTGTAATTCCCCATCTTCTCCAGGTGAACCATGCACCGCATTAAATGCACAATCAAATCTAACTTCTGGTTTTTCTAGTATTTTAAATTCGTCTCTATCAACTAAAAATTCAGTATTCTCCTCATCTACATAAATCCAATTATCCTTTAAAATGTGAATTTTATAGCAATTAAAAATATTTTTTAAATTATTGAAGACAACTTCTCCGCTTTCTAATGAAATCTTATACTCTTTAGAGTAGCCGCCCATTAATATTGCTATATTTTTTTTCATTATAATCTGAAAAATATAAATCTTTATCAAAGTTAGTATTTAAATCATATTTATTTAATAAATGTTTAGTTTTGTAAAAATTATTTTAATCAAATGAATTTTTTAAGATTCCTATTTAGCAAGCAGTTTTTTAAAAACATGTTTTATATGATACTAATTGTTGTATTTATAACACTTTTTGGAATAATATCCTTAAGATTTTTGACTGATCATGGGGACTTTGTTAAAGTTCCAGATTTAAAAGGAAAAACCTTAGATAGTGTAGCAATAGAGTTAGATAAGATTGATCTTAAATATATTGTTCTAGATTCAGGCAATTATAATCCCAATTATAAGATTTTTTCAGTTTTAGATCAACAGCCTAAATTTGATTCTCAGGTAAAACAGGGTAGAAAGATATATTTAACTATAAATTCATCTGATTTTAAAATGCTAGAAATTCCTAATGTGATAAGAACGACTATTCGTCAGGCAAGAAAATCTTTAGAATCTCTTGGATTTATTATAGGTGAAATAGAATATGTAGATGATATAGGAAAAGACGAGGTCATATCTTTTAGCTTTGAGGGAAAAGACTTAAGCCCTGGAGATACTCTAAAAAAGACATCAGTTATAGACTTTAAACTAGGTAATGGAAAACTCTGATTCATTATTTGAGCATTATTCTTTTACTGTAGATAAAGGGCAGGCTCCTCTTAGAATTGACAAATATCTTATAAATTTTGTTGAAAATGCTACTAGAACAAAAATTCAAGCTGCTGCAAAATCTGGAAGTATACAAGTAAATGGAGATGTTGTTAAATCAAACTATAAGGTAAAGCCTATGGATGAGATTAAAGTTTTATTTGAATTTCCTCCTAATGAAAATAAGCTGCTTCCTGAAAATATAGAGTTAAATATTGTATACGAAGATAAGGAACTGGTGGTTGTAAATAAACCTGCCGGTATGGTAGTTCATCCTGGTCATGGAAATTATTCTGGAACACTGATAAATGCACTAATTTATCATTTCAAACATCTTCCTAATAATTCATCTAACAGACCTGGCCTTGTGCATAGGATTGATAAAGAAACTAGCGGTCTTTTAGTTATTGCCAAGACAGAAAAAGCAATGATAGACTTATCAGAACAGTTTGCAAAGAAAACTAGCTCTAGAGAATACATAGCACTAGTATGGGGAAATGTCAAAGAGGATTCTGGTACTATAAATGAGCATATAGGAAGAAATCCTAAAAACAGGCTGCAAAATATTGTTTTTACAGGTGATGATATTGAAAAAGGAAAGCCTGCAATTACTCATTATAAAGTATTAAATAGATATGGGTATGTGACTTTAGTTAGTTGTACTTTAGAGACTGGAAGAACCCATCAGATTAGGGTGCATATGAAGCATATTGGTCATACAATTTTTAATGATACCAGGTATGGAGGAGATGTGATTTTAAAGGGAACTACTTTTACTAAGTATAAGCAATTTGTTGAGAATTGTTTTAAAATATTGCCTAGACAAGCTTTACATGCTAAAACGCTCGGCTTTAAGCACCCTAAAACTAAAGAATATGTCTCTTTTGATAGCGAGGCTCCTGATGATATTAAAGAATGTCTTGAAAAATGGGACTCTTATGCAAAACATCAATTATAGATAATTTTTTTATTTACATCTTGATATTTATAATGATCCTTTGTAATTTTAGTAAAAATTAATTTTATATGAAACTGGTTATTTCACCTGCTAAATCTTTAGATTTTACTAGAAATCTACCTACTGAATCAAATTCAAAGGCTTGTTTTCTAAAAGAAGCACAGAGTCTTAATAATATTTTAAGAGATAAATCTCCTAAGGAGCTTTCTGCGCTAATGAGTATTTCATCTTCTTTAGGAGATTTAAATTATCAGAGGAATAACAGCTGGAAATTACCTTTTAATTCTTCAAACTCTAGGCAAGCTATTTATGCTTTCAACGGAGATGTTTATAAAGGGATAGATGCCTATAGTGTTTCAGAAGATAAAATTGAGCTTATGCAAGATACCGTTAGAATAATTTCCGGCTTATATGGTTTGTTAAAACCACTGGATTTAATTCAGCCCTATAGGTTAGAGATGGGCACTAAAATGCCAGTAGGATCAAATAAAAACCTGTATGAGTTCTGGAGAAGGAAACTAACTGATTCTATTAATCAAGAGCTAAAGAATGGGGAGGTTTTTCTAAATCTTGCTAGTAATGAGTATGTAAAAGCAATAGATACAAAGGTTTTAAAATCTCCTATGATAACAGCCAATTTTAAGCAGTTAAAGGATGGCAATTATAAGACAATAGCCATATTTTCTAAGAAGGCTAGAGGTCTTATGACCAGATATATCATTGACAATAACATAAATTCTATAGAAGGAATTAAAGGATTTAACTCTGATGGCTATCTTTTTACCGAGCCTCTCTCTACAGATAAAGAATTAGTTTTTACTAGATAAAACCCAGGGTATTAACAATGCCAGACATTGTAATTTTTAGCGTAAAATATTAATTTATTAACAAATTTAGTATATTTGCTAATTCAAGTGGAAATTAAAATTTTAAGCTTATGAAAAAAATATTACTATTAATAGCGGTTATGCTTTTTATTACATCTAGTGTAATTGCTCAAAAACCTGCTAGTGAAATTAATCAGACTAGAGCTACTGTAACTTCTGTTGGAAGTGGAGATTGGGACGATGGGGCAGTATGGTCTACATCTTCTGAACCAACCAGTGGTGATGATGTAGTTATTGCAAGCGGGCATACTGTAACTCAAAATGATGCAGGTGGAGTTTCTGCTAATACAGTAACCGTTACAGGAACTTTGCTTTTAGACGGTGCATTAACTGTTGCAACAAACTCATCAGTAGCAGGAACAATGACTTGTTATGCTGCTTACACGCAAACAGCAGGAACTTTTTCTAATACGGGAACAGTTAATGTTTTCAAAGGAATTGACATGATATTTTCAGATACAGGCACTGCTATCACAAATACAGGATCTATTACTCTAAACTCTGATGCTGATGAATTTGCATCTTTAGTCTTTGGAGGTACTTCTTACACTGATAGTGCTAATGACGATGATTTTACTTATAATAGATATGTTACTACTAACGCAGTTGGTTGGGACTTAATGGGATCACCCGTAACTGGTGAAACATTTACTAATGTAATTAATGATGGTAACATTGCATCTAATGGTACTGGCTCATCAACGGAATATGGCATTGGTCAGTATGATAATACCGATGGTACATGGGACACTTACACTTCTGCAGAGGCTAGTTCTGCAGGAACTATTTCTCAGGGGGATGGATATGAAATGGCAACAACAAATGGTGCTACAATAAGTTTTACAGGACAATTAACCACAGGCACAGTTACGGTGGCAATTGAAAATAACGACTCAGATAATGGTGGATCTGGATCAAGGTTTACCCTTGTTTCAAATCCATATGCTTCATATATATGTCTTAACAGTAATGCAGATACAGCAGCAAGTACTGCTACCACTGATTTCCTAACTCATAATACATCTACAAATGATGTAATAGGAGCTGCTTCTAATGAGGCGGTATATCTTTGGGGAGGAACAGATGCAGGTTATACTACTATGACAAATGCAACAGGGGCAACTTATGCTGCACCAGGTCAAGGATTTTTTATAGCTGCTGAGTCTACCTCTTCAGCTAATTTACAGTTTACTGTTACAATGAGAACAATTCTTGGAAGTGATGATGCAATTTCTGGTGATGCAATGGACCCAGATGATAGAGCTGAACTTTTTATTGGTCTTTCTCAAGGTGATATTAGTAGAGATACTGAAATATACTTTTTAGATAATACTACAGACGGATTGAATCCTAGTTATGATGGAGCAGCATTTGCACTGAATGGCAATACTGTTTCTATTTATTCCAGATTAATTTCTGAAGACCAAGGAGTTGATTATTCTGTACAAGCTCTAGCTTATAGTGAAATGTGGGATAAAGTGATTCCAATTGGAATTAATGCAACAGCTGGAGAAGAAATGACTATAAGTGTAACACATAAAACTACTCCTGCTGATCTAAAAATATATTTAGAGGACACGCAAGAAGGAACTTATACTTTAATAAACAATGAAGACTTTGTAATGACTCCAGCTAGTGATCTAGAGGGTATCGGAAGATTCTTTATTCATATGACCGCTAACGCTCTAAGTGATGGCGAGGTTAATACAAATTTATTAAATGCGTATAAGAAGGTTGACACTAACTATATTACTATAGAAGGTCTTGCAACTCAATCAACAAGTACAGAGGTTAGTTTATTCAATATCTTAGGAGCTAAGGTAATGGATGCTACTTTAGATAATACATCAAATACTCAGATGATCTCAACTAACGGATTATCTACTGGTATTTATGTAATCAAACTAGAGTCAGGAGAAAATCAACTAACTAAAAAACTAATTATTAAATAATTAAGCGAGCTATGAAAAAAACCGGTATAACAAGAAAACAGGCAATAAAAAAAATGGGAAAATATGCAGCATTAACTGCTATAGGAACATTTGCTATACTTAATCCTAAAAAAGCACAGGCTCAATCAACTCCTCCAGGACCTCCTGGATGGAATTAATCCTAAAGCTTAATATTAGTAAATAAGTATAAAAATAGCTTTATCTCAATCAGAGGTAAAGCTATTTTTTTTATCTTACACCTTAATGTTTAACTATGGCTGACTTAGATCAAAATACATGGAAATCACAATTAGATTCAGATAGCAATTATACTCTAATTGATGTAAGAACAGCTGAAGAATTTGAAGAATTAAGAATACCAGGCTCAATTAATATAGATTTCCATAATCCTCAAAATTTTATCCAAGAATTAGAAAAATTAGATAAAAGTAAATCCTATTATATATACTGCAGAACCGGATCTAGAAGTGCAAATACATGCTTGTTAATGGAAGATATGGGATTTTCTAAAAGTTATAATCTCATGGGTGGAATTACTGAATGGGAAGGAGAAGTTGAAGGAGAAAATAAATAATTTATGAATAGTACACTTAAATATATCCTTATAGTTGTTTTTTCTATTATTTTTTCATGCTCTTTAATTAATAATGAATCTATTAATCAGATGAATTCAGATGAATTAATAGAATTTATAGAGCTAAATGATGCTGTTTTAGTAGATGTTAGAACAGAGGATGAATACAATAGTGGCTATATAGAGAATTCATTAAACATAGATTATTTTTCTAATGATTTTTCTGTTAATGCAGATAAATTAGATAAAAACACTCCTATTATTCTTTATTGTAGATCTGGCAAGAGAAGCTCAATGTCAGCAAATAAAATCTCAAAACTAGGTTTTAAGGAAATATATAATCTCCAGGGTGGAATATTAGAGTGGATTGAAGAAGGTAATGCGATTGTCTTTAACGATACGATCAATTAACTTTCTATAATTCCCTTCATATAATCTTTATGTTCTAAAGCTAATCTTGAAAAAGCATATAGATTCTTACATCTTATAAGGTTTTGTTTTGGATAACTTACTTTATAATAGATGTTTCCATTAAGATAGTCTGTAAGCGCTCTTAAGCCGTGAATAAATGGCATTAATGCTGTGGAAAGGGGTAATAGTTCAAGTTCTTTTTTAGATAAGAAATCACCATTGCTTTTAAGACCATCGATAAATGCTTTAAAAAGTGACTTATTAAAAATTATTTTTGACAGATCTTTTTCTTCTTCAGAAGCTGGATTTACTATGGTTCTAACAGCATCTCCAAAATCATAATGAAAATATCCTTTCATTATGGTATCCATATCAATCATGCATAGTCCTTTGTTTGAACTACTAAATAAAATGTTATTTAACTTAGCATCGTTATGACATATTCTCTCAGGTAATTCAGAATTGTAAAAAATATTCAATCTCTCAAACATTTCTTTTGAATAGTTTATTTCTTCACTACATTCTTTTATTAAATTAGTGTTAGAATTTTCTAATGCCACTTCAAATTCATTGATTCTATATGGGAGTTTATGAAAATTATCTAGAGTGTCAATATATAATTTTACATCTTCATCTTTTAGGAGCAGATGAAATAAACTAAGGATTTTTCCAGCTTCAAATGCATCATTAATATTTTCCGCATTATCCTTTGTGTAACTTCCACTAACATATTCCATTAATCTCCAATAATCTTTTTTTGAATTATAAAATACACTTTCAGTAGATGTTTTTATGAATTTTATTTTATGGTAATTAATATCATCTAACTTATTAATAGATAAATTAATATTGTTTTTAATCGCCTCAATTTTCTTAAACACATTGGTGTTTATTTTTTGCAATACATATTTTCTTTCACCATCTTTAATTACATAAAATGAGTCATTAATATAACCAGTATCAATTCTTTTATAGCTTAGATTAGATGCATTTACATCAAAATTTGATAGAATGTTATTTAGCTCAGCAGTATTCAATTAGATTGATTCCATAATGGAGTTGGATAATCTCCATTGTCCGTATATTCTTTTAGATTTTCTACCGCGGCTATCTTATCCTCGGCATAAGTAACCCCAAACCATTTACTTTCAGAGTCAATAACTTTAATTTCAATTACATTATCCTGCAATAGTGTTTGAGCTGCAAATGGAAGATATATTTCATCTTTTTCTATGTTATCTAATTTAGGGTACATTTCAATTATATATTCCTCTAGGTAATCAAACATTGTCTCATTACAGACCCAATAATTCATTGAAACAAAATCCTCTTCTTTTAAAATATTTCCGCTATCATGATCAATTATTTTATCTCCTTGTCTTTGAATTTCTAAATGCTCTATGATTGAAGTTAATTTACCATCCTTTTCTTTACATACTCCTCTAGAAACTGTTCCATATTTCGACAAGGTATTTTTTAATTGGTATGTGATAAGACCATAGGTTGACTTACTTGTATTTGAGTTAATAAAATTAGCTGCATTTTTAAAAGCGTTTTTGTCATAAAAATCATCTGCATTAATTATGGCAAAATCCGTGTTTATTACATCCTTTGCACACCAGACGGCGTGAGCTGTACCCCATGGTTTTATCCTACTAGGATGAGCAGTAATATTCTTTGGAAGATTACTTACTTCCTGAATAATCACATCAACCTTTACCTCACTTGGGATTCTAGGTCTTAAATATTCATATAGAAAATCTTTATTTTCCTTTTTTGTGATTAAAACAATATGATTAAAACCATTTTCAATGGCATCATAGATGCTAAATTCTAATAGAAATTCTTTATTTGGGCCTAGATCATCAAATTGCTTTAATTTTCCGTATCTACTTCCACTACCTGCCGCCATTACTAGTAAAACCATTATAATTAGTTTAGTTTGTTAATTAAATTTATAGCTTTTTCATTATTACAATAATGTAAACTATAAAATTCTGTATTAATTACCCAATCAATGAACTTTTTTGCATGTTTTTCGTCTGATGCAATCCAAGCATCAGGCAAAAATTGTTTTATTGCCTCTTCTTTATCAATCTTGTTAAGCGTATTAGGTCCTTTTATATCATATTGGACATGAATTACCTTATTACAATTAAAGGGGCCTAAATCTTTAAATTTTGGAGGTAAATATTTAACCCAACCTTTAATATTATTAATATAATATGGTTTTAATTTTTCAAAATCATTATAAATTGATGAAGCCTTCTTAAAGAAGTTCTCTTTTATTGAAATAGCTGATGGAAATGTGTATATAGATGAGTCATCTGATAGTATTGGAGTAAAATCATCGGATATAAAATTAAATCCATTGGCCATTAGAATTGTTGTTAGAGAACTTTTTCCATTTCCAGAATCACCTGTTAGTATAATAGCTTCATTATTTTTTTCAAGTGCTGAAGCATGTAATACTCCCATCCAATCATCTTCAATCTTTGCATAAAAAAACGAGGTTAGTTCCATTGAAAATTTTCCTTGAAACTCATGCATATTTTCATGTGTCCATCCACCAATGCACCTATCTTTATTAAAGAGGTAGATCACTTTATTTTCAGAAAAAACTGTTAATTCACCAGATATTTCATGATCTTCATTTGATTGAAGATGTAAAAACTTAGGATTAATTAAATCTTTTGTCATCTGAGAATCAAAACACACTTTAATTGTTTTATTGTTAAAAGTATATTTAACATGAATTTCAATGGTTTTTGAGATTCTTTCTGTTTTAAGAATTTTATTCTTGAAAGTATCAGTGCATTCACTAATAAATTCATTCATTTGGTTATTAATTTCTATATAATTTTTTTCAGATAAGTCAGGAGAATCTTTAATTTTTCTTATGAATTTATCATTATCACTTAGTTTCAGCGATAGCAATTCAGAAAATTTCTTATCAACTACCACATATTTATTGGAAGATTTAAACCAGTACAAATCTGTAGTGCTAGAAATTTCCTCTTTCAGGTAAGAAATCATACTTATAAATTAATAGTTCAAAGATAATACTAGATAGTACATATACGACAAAAAAAAACCCTCAAATGAGGGTTTTTTAAATATTTTAAAAACTTTTTATTTTCCTTTTAAAAACGGAAGACCAGTTTTTTGGTTTTCTACAACTGATTTACCTGATGGTAAGTCACAAGCATTAGGTCTTGAGTCTTTTGCGAAATAATAAATTGTTTGATTTCTTCCACCTTTTAACACTACGTCTTTAGAGTGTAAGTGGTAAGTTTTTCCTTTACTGTTTGTGTGAGTATAACCCATGTCTTTTTAGTTTTTAAATTATTAATAGCTTAAAGATAGTTTTTTTCTCTGATAAAACAAAAGGTTTACCCATATAATAACATTTTTGTTTTTTTTATCTTTTTATCTGTTGGCTATAATTTGATTTTTTTAGAATTTAAATTATAGAAATTCTGAGTCCTTATTACAGCATTTTCGCTTATATCTTTCCAAAAAAAGTTAATATCCCCTACATGATAATTTTTTATAAGCGAGAGTTGAATTCTTTTAGGAATTTTTCTTGGAACATTAGACCATATAATCCCATCTTCTACACTGATTTTAATTGACTGTGGATAGATGTTGCTATCATAAAATAATAGGCCCATATGCTGATTAAAGTCTGTTTTAGTTGAATTATCCCATGTTATAGGGTTTACTACAACAGAATTATTTCTCCAACTAAAGTATGCAGGATCAAGATTTTTTCTGGGTTTTTTATTTCTTCTAAAAGTATTCCAGGTGACATAACCTTTGTTTTCTGTAGGGTTATACATTGGTTTTATATCTTTAAAATAATCTTTTTTAATACTTGTGCCAATTAGGTATGCTGCAATTAGTCTGTCTTTCAATTCTTTGCCATCAAAAAAATCTCTTAGCAGCATTTTGCAATGTACTGCTCCTTGGCTATGACCAGCAATTATAATAGGTCTGCCATTATTTAAATTGTTAATATAGTATGTAAAAGCCTTTTTAATGTCATTATAGGCAATTTCACCTGCAATTAAACCGCCATTGCTAGTATATGGTTCAAAGAACACCCTATAATGCGCCTGTCTATATAATGGACTATAAATTCTTCCAGCTTTTGCCCAAGCTGATGCCTGGAATTGAATAGCAGTGTTTTTAATTTTGTTGTTCTGTTCTTTATTATAAATATCAGCATTCCAAGAAATATTTTTTTTATCAGTAATTAATGTTGGATATATATAGAATACATCAGCTTTAAGATCATCAATATTTTCAGGATAAAAGTTATTTAATATCGTGTCATGAATTTTTGGATGAGCAATCCAAGAATTTAAGTTGGAATAATTAGGTTCTTTTGGTATTTCAGACTCGACAAATGGCTTTGTCATATAAGTTGTCTTACATGAGAAAATAATAAATATAAAAAAGAAAAAATATATTTTTTTCATTATGCTATTTGGTCTGGTTATTGATATTATATTTGTAAAAATAAAAAATAAACTTATGAAACGAATTATTATTCCTCTGCTTTTTACAATTGTTTCTTACTCACAAACTGATGTTCAAAATGTTCGAGTTATAAAAGATGATTCTCAAGTAACTGAGTTAGTTAATACATTAGGAAAAAATGAAATTAAGTTGGATGTAATAGATCTATTATTTCAACCGGCCTTAAGTCTTTCCTATGAGAGAATATCGGATTCTTATTCATCCTTTGGAGGAGATGTTTTTATAAATTTTAATAATAATAATTCTAGTGCTTCTTGGTCTGATCGTTTTACAATCTCACCATTTTATAGATTTTATTTTTTAAATAAGAAAGATTTTGGTGGTGCTGGTTTTTTTGTTGAGCTTTTTTCTAAATTTTCCTTTGCTGATCACACGGTTGAATATGTCTCTGGTCTATATGATGAGTCTGTTTCACCATATTATGAGTTTGTTGATGAAAGTTATTTTGATATAGGATTAGGAGTAGGACTTGGAAGAAAATGGATTAATAAAAAAGGAATAACCTTTGAAATAATGCTTGGTATTGGAAGATATTTACTTGGAGAAACAGGAGGGGTAGATGATGTGCCACTTGGAGTGGATGAAGTATTTTATAATAATAGACCAGAGGTTACTTTTAAGGGAGGATTATCTATAGGTAAGAGATTCTAAATGTTTTTTTTTATTTTTGATTCATAATTAACTAACTAAAATAAAATGAACAAAAATATATCCTTATTACTTGCAAGAATTTTTTTCGCAGGATTGCTAATTTACAATCATGGATTAAACAAATTTTTAGAATTATGGCCTTTTAATGATGTTGCCATAAGTGATCGAGACCTATTTGGCTTAGGAGCATTAGCCTCTGTAATTTTATTTGTTCTGGGTGAATTCCTTGCTCCAATTTTTGTGCTAATTGGATATAAGACAAGAATATTTTCACTATTTCCTATAATAACCATGTTTTTTGCAATAGTGCTAGTTCATTCTGACATGTCTTTTGGAACTTGGGAAAAGGCATTACTCTTTTTAGTAGGATTCTTAATGATATTCTTGATGGGACCTGGAAAATATTCCATTGATAGAAATTAGATTGGGTGTGATTTATTGTTGAAAAAATTAATTATTTCTTATTATCTTGTGGATAATTCAGTATATAACTTAAAAACTAGTTTTTATTTGGTTGATTATATATAAATAAAATTTTAATAGCCTATGCCTAGATATCATAAATTAGGAGAAATTCCTTCAAAAAGACACACCATATATAAGAAAAAAAATGGTGACTTTTACTATGAGGAACTTTTTGGAACGATTGGTTTTGATGGAATGTCAACTTTAATGTATCATACTCAAACTCCTACACAGGTAAAAGAGATAATTAGGTCCTACGATGTTGCTCCAGAAGTTGCAGTTTCAAAAAATATGAAATCTTTAATGCTTGATGGTTTTCAAATTAAATCTCATGATGATTACTTAGAAAGCAGAAAGTGTATTTTGTTTAATAATGACTGTCAGATTGTTCTTGCTTCACCAAATAAATCCTTAACATCGTATTTTTATAAAAATACAGATTCTGATGAAGTCATTTTTGTTCATAAAGGATCAGGGAAACTAAGATCTTTTTTAGGAAATATTGATTTTGGTTATGGAGATTATTTGGTAATTCCTAGAGGAGTTATATATCAAATTGACTTTGATTCTAGCGATAACAGATTATTTATAGTAGAATCTAAAAGCCCTATCTATACTCCAAAGAGATATAGAAACTGGTTTGGTCAGTTGTTGGAGCATTCACCATTTTGCGAACGAGATATACATCCTCCTTCTGAATTAGAAACATTTGATGAATCAGGAGATTATTTAATTAAAGTAAAAAAAGAAGATACAATTCATGAATATATTTATGCAGCACATCCGTTTAGTGCAGTAGGATGGGATGGTTATAATTATCCTTATAAATTTTCAATTCATGATTTTGAACCTATTACAGGAAGGGTACATCAACCTCCACCAGTTCATCAAACATTTGAGACCAATAGTTTTGTAATCTGTTCATTTGTTCCAAGATTATATGATTATCACCCAGAGGCTATTCCTGCCCCTTATAATCACAGTAATATTGACTCTGATGAAGTATTATATTATGTTGATGGGGATTTTATGAGCAGGAATAATGTTGATAAGGGATTTATAAGCTTACACCCCGCTGGTATACCACATGGACCGCATCCAGGAACTATGGAAAAAAGTATTGGGAAGAAAGAAACCCTTGAATTAGCTGTTATGGTTGATACTTTCAAGCCGCTTAAAGTAACAAAAGATGCTATAAAACTCTCTGATGGAAAATATTTTAAATCATGGTTAAATAAAAAGAAGTAAATGTCACAGATTAAAGAAATAGAAAAACCAAACAAAATTTTTGAAAATGCCCAAGACTTCCTTCCACTGCTTGGAGTTGACTATATAGAATTGTATGTTGGTAATGCCAAACAAAGTGCACATTATTATAAGACAGCTTTTGGATTTCAATCAGAAGCCTATTTAGGGTTAGAAACTGGAATAAAAGATAAGGTCTCTTATGTATTAAAACAAGATAAAATTAGATTGGTATTGACATCACCATATAATAAGGGTGGAGAAATTAATGAACATCTAGATGATCATGGAGATGGTGTAAAAGTAATTGCGTTTTGGGTTGATGATGCAACCAAATCTTTTGAAGAGACAGTTAAAAGAGGGGCAAAGCCTTATATGGAGCCACTTAAGGAGGAAGATGAAAATGGATATGTTATTCGTTCAGGAATTCATACATACGGGGAAACAGTTCATTTATTTATTGAAAGGAAAAACTATAAAGGAGTATTTATGCCTGGATATAAGAAATGGGAATCAAGCTATAATCCAACAAGTATTGGTTTAGGATATATAGATCATGTTGTTGGAAATGTGGGATGGAATGAAATGAATGTGTGGAGTAAATTTTACGAAGAAGTTTTAGGATTTTCTCAAATAATTTCTTTTGATGATAGTGATATATCTACAGAATATACCGCCCTTATGAGTAAAGTTATGAGTAATGGTAATGGAAGGGTTAAATTCCCAATTAATGAACCAGCTAAAGGAAAAAACAAATCACAGATTGAGGAGTTTTTAGATTACTATAATTCTCCAGGAGCACAACACATAGCCGTTTCAACAAATGATATTATCCATACGGTAAGTGAAATGAAAAGTAGGGGTGTAGAATTTTTGTATGTTCCTGACGAATATTATGATACTTTAATTGATAGAGTTGGAAAAATTGATGAAGATATTGACATATTAAAAGAACATGGTATTTTAATCGATAGAGATGATGAAGGATATTTACTACAATTATTTACAAAACCTGTACAGGATAGACCAACAATGTTTTTTGAAATTATTCAAAGAAAAGGAGCGGTTTCGTTTGGAAAGGGAAACTTTAAAGCCCTTTTTATAGCAATTGAAACTGAACAAAAGAACAGAGGTAATTTATGATATTTTAGTTATATTGATGCCTTTAATTATTTATGATCAAGAAAAAGTATCAGATAGAATTAAATACTGTAACAAAAAAGTTACCAAAACATCTACACAAATTTATAGTTAAACAACCTTACGACGAATATACTCCCCAAAATCAAGCAGTGTGGAGATATGTAATGAGGTTAAGTATTGATTATCTTAAAAATGTTTCCCATGATTCTTATCTAGATGGAATAAAGAAAACAGGTATATCAATTGATAATATTCCTAAAATGGAAGGAATGAACAGGATACTAAAAGATATTGGATGGGCTGCAGTTTCTGTTGATGGATTTATTCCTCCAAATGCATTTATGGAATTTCAAGCGCATAATGTTCTGGTTATTGCTTCAGATATAAGAACAATTAAGCATATCACCTATACTCCAGCTCCAGATATTATTCATGAAGCTGCTGGTCATGCTCCTATAATTGCTGATCCAGAATATTCAGAATATTTAAGAAGATTTGGCCATATTGGAAGTAAAGCTATTTCATCTCCAAAAGACAATGAAATGTATGAAGCAATTCGATTATTGTCAATTTTAAAAGAAAACCCAAACTCTTCTAAACAAGAAATAAAAAAAGCAACAGCTAATGTAAATAAGTTACAAAATAACATGGGGGAGCTTTCTGAAATGGCAAAAATTAGAAATCTACACTGGTGGACTGTTGAGTATGGATTAATAGGTGAGATAGATAATCCAAAAATTTATGGAGCAGGATTATTATCATCCATTGGAGAGAGTAAACAATGTTTAAAAAAATCTGTTAAAAAATTACCTTATACAATTAAGGCTTCCGAAATAAGTTTTGATATAACAAAACCGCAACCTCATTTATTTGTAACTCCAACATTCTCTTTTTTAAGTTATGTCTTAGAAAAATTTGCCGATTCAATGGCTCTTAGAAAAGGAGGTCTATCGGGGATGAATAAAGTTATAGAATCCACACAATTAGGGACTGCAGAATTAAGTACTGGAATTCAAATTTCAGGAGTTTTTACTCGTGTAATAAAGTTTAATAACAACCCAATTTATATACAAACTAATGGTCCTACAGCATTAGCTAGCAAAGGAAAAGAATTAATTGGTCATGGAAAGGAATATCACATAGAAGGCTATGGTACTCCTATAGGGAAATTAGAAGGAGTAAATTTGCCAATTGAAGACATGTCACCAAAAGATCTTGTTGCTTATCGTATAGTTGAAGGAGAATATGTAGAATTAAATTTTGAAGGAGGTATTAAAGTTTCAGGTAAAATTATCACAGGTAAAAGGGATCTGCAGGGAAAGATACTTTTAATATCATTTAATGATTGTACAGTTACTTACAATAAGGAAATATTGTTTAAGCCAGAATGGGGAATTTATGATATGGCAGTTGGAGAAGGAATAGTGTCTGTATATGCAGGCCCTGCATCCGATGAATCATTTGATGATATACACACTGTTTCTAAGGTAAAAACAAAAAAAATTAAATATTCTATAAAAGAAAAAGAATTATTCAAATTATATAAAAAGGTTAGAAAGATTAGAGAAAATAAAAAAACTAATTTTAAATTATTAGCTAATGTATATTTAGAAGTTAAATCTAAATATAAAAATGAATGGCTTATTCTTATAGAGATATATGAAATAATACATGATTCTAAATGTAGTTTTAAAGATGAATTATATGATTATTTGATCAAAATAAGTAAAAAAGACAAGTACAGTGATTTAATTAATAATGCGTTAAAACTTATTAAAAAGTAATATGGAAACATGGATTGATATTCCAAAAAATTCAGATTTTTCAATACATAACATTCCTTTTGGAATTTTTTCTACAAAAAATTTAAAAAACAGGGTAGGTGTTGCTATTGGTGAAATGATTCTTGACTTAAAATTATCATCAGAGTTAGGGGTATTCGATCATCTAACTTTTGATTTTAATGTATTTGATAATAAATTTCTTAATGATTTTATTTCTTTAGGAAAATCAATAACAAATGATGTTCGATTAACTATCCAAAAAGAACTTTCTGATTCATCTTCTGTTTTAAGAAATAATAGCAGTGTATTAATTAAGCAATCTGATGCTCAAATGCATTTGCCTTTAAAAATTGGTGATTATACTGACTTTTATTCTAGTATAGAGCATGCCACAAATATTGGATCAATGTTTAGGGATCCTTCAAATCCTTTACTTCCTAACTGGAAGCATATTCCTGTTGGCTATCATGGTAGAGCTTCTTCAATAATTGTAAGTGGAATAGATATATATAGACCAAAAGGTCAAGTGCTGTTGCCAAATAATAAAACACCAGTATTTCAACCATCTTCTAGAGTAGATTTTGAGTTAGAGATGGGGTTTGTAATTGGAAAAAAATCAAATTTGGGTGATTCAATTTCGACCGATAAAGCTGAAGATTATATTTTTGGAAAAGTTTTATTTAATGATTGGTCTGCTAGAGATATTCAAAAATGGGAGTATGTTCCTTTAGGTCCATTTTTAGGTAAAAGTTTTGCCTCTTCAATTTCTCCATGGATTGTGACAATAGAGGCTCTTGACTTATATAAAGTTAAAGGACCTGAGCAAACTCCTAAGGTTTTACCCTATTTAGAATATAGTGATATGAAGAATTATGATATTAATTTAGAAGTGTCAATTAAGCCAGAAGGATCGAAAGAATCAATAGTTTGTTCTTCTAATTTTAAATATATGTATTGGAATATGGTTCAACAATTAGCTCATCACACAATAAATGGGTGTAATATAAATGTTGGGGACTTAATGGCTTCAGGAACTATTAGTGGTAAAGATAAAGGATCTTATGGTTCAATGTTAGAACTTTCATGGGGTGGAAAAAATCCTGTAACTTTAGATGATGGAAGTAGTAGAGTATTTATTAATGATAATGATTCTGTTATAATGAGAGGTTATTGTGAAAAGGATGGAAAAAGGGTAGGCTTTGGTGAAGTCAGAACGAAATTAAAGGGTTCAAAATAAAATAGATAAAATGGATAAGTTTACTTCAATTGACCCTAATAGTCTTTCAACTAGTGAATTACATAAAATGCTTTTGTTGTCTGTTGCACCTAGACCAATAGCTTTGGCTAGTACCGTAGATAAGAAAGGTAATGTTAATTTAAGTCCTTTTAGCTGCTTTAATATGTTTAGTGCTAATCCGCCTATACTCATATTTTCTCCGTCTAGAAGAGTTAGAGATAATTCTACTAAAGATACCTTAGAAAACATAAAACAAGTAAAAGAGGTTGTTATCAATATTGTTAATTTTTCTATAGTAGAACCAGTATCATTAGCTAGCACAGAATATGAAACAGGTGTTGATGAATTTAAAAAATCCGGGTTAACCCCCCTTAAATCAAATCAAGTCAAACCTCCTAGGGTAAAAGAATCACCTATATCATTTGAATGTGAAGTAGATCAAATAATTGAATTGGGAAAAGATGGTGGAGCAGGTAATTTGGTTATTTCTAGAATAATACATATCCATATCAACAACAAATATTTAGATGAGAACGGGAGTTTAGATACTAAAAAACTTGACTTAGTTGGAAGAATGGGAGCTAGCTGGTATACTAGAGTAATTGATGAAAGCTTATTTGAAATTCCTAAACCAATCCATACAAAAGGAATAGGAGTAGATCAATTGCCAGATCATGTACATTCTACTGAAATATTATCTAAAAACAATCTTGCTAGATTAGGTAATCTAGAAAAGAGACCTTCACAAGAAGAGATTCAAGATTATCATAAATCAGATAATAATATTTCACAAATAATGAATATCTCAGATAAAAAACAGCAAATAAAAGAAATCCATAGCTTAGCAAAAAATCAAATTAATTCAGCTAATTTAGATTTAGCGATAAAGACCGTTTTTTCAGTTTTATGACAAGAATAAGATTTACTTTATTAATTATTTTTTCTTTAGTTATTTTTACAAACTGCAGTGATAAAAATGATGTAAATAATATTTTAATTACATCAGATGATTATATGAAATTTGATACTCGAAAAATCACTGTTCAGTCAGGAAAGATTGTAAAATTAACTCTTAAGCATATTGGTCAGTTAGATGTTCAGGTAATGGGGCATAATTTTGTTTTATTAAAGAAGAAGGTTGATTTAATTGAATTTGCTAATAAAGCCGCTACAGCAAGGGATAATCAATATATTCCTAAAGGATCTGATGAGGTTATTGTATATACTGATATGATTGGTGGTGGGCAAGAAACCGCAATTGAGTTTTTACCTCCAGAACCTGGAGTATATGATTTTATATGTAGCTTTCCAGGTCATTATGCAATGATGAAAGGAAAATTTATTGTAGAATAAGCAGTTCTATATTTTTAAATTCTATTGGATGACTTTCACTTTGTAAAGAGATATAACCTTCCTTAAGCCTATCTCCCTTTTTATTTTTTAATGTGTTGTATTGACCACCAATTATTGGATTCGTATAGGAGAAAACTTCCTTTCCATTGATGTAATGTTTAATAATAGAATCATTGTATACTTCAATTTCAAGATTAACCCACTCTTCCCCATAAAATGTTTCACTAGATGATGACATGCAATGAGTTGTCACGAGTTTATTATTAATATTAACATGAGTTCCGGGAGTACATAAATTTGCAGTAGGTCTTTCCCAAGGTTTTTGTATTCCACCCAGAAGTTGTACTTCTATTGAAACAGGAAATTCCTGATTAATCTCCATACTCTTGGGTGATTGTGAATGTATCATTACGCCACTATTTTTAGTAGCCCATCCTTCTCCGCCTTTACATTGATCACCAACAAAGCGGTAATCTAATCTAAGCCTATAATTGGAGTAAGGATTTTTATAGAAGATATGACCGAAATAATCTTTGAAATGATCATAGTTTTCATAGGATACTACGAGTGAATTGTCTTTTACTTTAAATGTATTAAACTTATCTTCTCCTAAAGGAAATCCATTAATTTTAACTTTCCATCCCTCAAGATCATTACCATTAAAAATTTGAATCCAATCTTGCTTGTTTTTATCAATATTTAATCCTTGAAAACTATATAGAATTGAAATGGTAAAAACAAAAAGTAATTGGATTAGTATTTTCATTGTTTAATTATAATGACCAGGATTTTCCGCCGGTAAGTTCTTGTAGATCACCACAATACGCAACTCCTGGTATTGGATCATATGCAAGCACATTTTCACCAACAAACTCACTGATTTTATAAGACCATATCGTATCAGATTTTATATTTTTTAATAAATCTGAAATATCATTTGAATCCCCATTAATAATCATATTCTTATCAAGTAAATCTTTGTAATTTTTTTCGGTTAGACTATTTATGTCTTCAGAGTAATTTAATTTTATTAGATCTACTAGTTTTGCATAAGTGTTTTTTAGCCATTCTTGCCTATTATCGTCCAAGATTTCTTTATAATATTTATCTAGGAACTCAACTACATTAACTTCATTTGCGGAAGGCGTATCTGTTTTAGGGATAATTACATCTACTATTTCCATTAATATCTTAGCCTGTTCTTTATTAAGAAATACTGGGCTCCATTGATTATAATCAGTGCTACAACTATTTAATAAACTTATAACTGAAGGGCTAGCAATAATTAAACCAGCTGAAAGTCCAATATTTTTTAATGCGTCTCTACGTTTCATAGGTTTCCGTTTTTAAACTCTTTTGCAGCATAATTAGCAGCTCTTGCTGTAAATGCCATATAAGTTAGTGATGGGTTTTGACATGCAGAAGAAGTCATAAAAGATCCATCAGTTACAAATACATTTTTGCAAGCATGAATTTGATTGTATTTATTTAATACTGATGTTTTAGGATCATGCCCCATTCTGGCAGTTCCCATTTCATGAATTCCAAGCCCCATTGCTCTGGAATCAACACTGTCATAGCCTACAACATCTTTATAACCTGCAGCCTTGAACATTTTTACTGCTTGATCTTTCATATCTTTTCTCATAGCTAATTCATTGTCGCCAAAATCAGCATCAAAAGTCACCGTAGGAAGCCCCCATTCATCTAATTTATTGTAATCTAGATACATTTTATTATTGTGATCAGGTAATGTTTCTCCAAATCCTGTCACACCTATTCTCCATCCACCAGGTTTTAAGATTTCTTCTTTTAATTCAGGTCCGTATTTCAATTCAGCTACAACTTCTGACATACTATTTCTCCAAGCACCACCCTGATATCCATAGCCTCTTATAAAATCTTTTGAATCAGAATCTCCACCAATATTTCTAAATCTAGGAATATATATTCCACCTGGTCTTCTTCCTTTGTCATACTTTTCTTTATAATTTTCAATCTTAGCAGAAGCGGCCACTGATAGGTGATGATCCATTATATTATGACCTAGTTCACCACTGTCATTTCCGAGTCCTTTTGGAAATCTTTTAGAAGTTGATTGCATTAAAATTGACGTAGAAGGCACAGTTGATGCACATAGAAAAATAATTTTAGCTTTAAATGTGTGTTTTTGTTTAGTCTCTCCATCAATTACTTCTACTTCAGAAGCTCTTTTGGTTTTTTCGTCATATATTATTTTATGCACAATTGAATGTGGTCTTAAAGTCATATTTCCTGTAGCATCTGCAGCAGGAAGAGTTGATGAATTACTGCTAAAGTATGCTCCATAAGGACACCCTCTCATGCATCTATTTCTGTATTGACAAGTACTTCTTCCAAGACCTGGCTTTGTGCCTTCAGTTATATGGGCAACTCTAGCGGGAGTAACTACTCTGTCAGTCATATTTTTAGCTACAGAAACTTTAAAATCCTCTTCAGCACAATTTAAAGGCAAAGGTTTTAAGAATTCACTATCAGGTAATTGCGGTAATCCTAAATTTTCACCTGAGACTCCAATATATTTTTCGACATAACTATACCATGGAGCAATATCTTTATATCTAACAGGCCAGTCTATAGCAGTTCCATCTTTTTTATTAGCCTCAAAATCTATATCACTAAGTCTATAGCTTTGACGCCCCCACACTAATGATTTTCCACCTACATGATATCCTCTAATCCAATCAAAACGTCTTACCTCATTATATGGATGTTTAATGTCATCTACAAAAAAATGTTCACAAACGGGAGAAGTAACATAACCCGTTCTGTGCTGTTTAAATTTTCTTTCTTTGATTTCTTTAGTAGTTCTTCCACCATTAGGCATATCCCATGGATCTAGATTTGCAGTGTGATAATCTTCGATATGTTTAATCATCCTACCTCTTTCAAGAACAAGAGTTTTTAACCCATTTTCACAAAGTTCTTTAGCAGCCCATCCCCCTGTAATACCTGTTCCAATTACAATAGCATCATACTGTTTGTCAGTCATTTCAATATAGTTTAAATTTAAAATTGTTAATCCTATCTAAATTAATTAATTTGCAAGGATAGATAGTATTGTATGCTACAATATACAAAAATCACTATACAATTTTAAAATAGAATTTTCATGAAGAGCAAGTATTACTATTTTCTTTATTTCTTTTCTCTATTAGTAGTTTTTTCTTGCAATAGTCCTAAGAAAAAAATAGAATCACCTGTTCCATTTTTTAAAATATCACTGGCACAGTGGTCATTTAATAAAATGATAATTATAGATGGTAAGAACCCACTAGATTTTCCTAAGGAAGCTAAAGATCTTGATTTTGATGCAGTAGAATTAGTTTCAGATCTATATTCAAATAAAATTAAAGAAATAGGATTTGACAACACCATTGATTCTTTGGCAACTAATTTATTAAAAAACAAAGTGGAGTGTTTGCTTATTATGATTGATAAAGAGGGAGATTTGGCTCATCCAGAGGAGTCTGTAAGAGACAAGGCTGTAGAAAACCATAAACGTTGGGTTGATGCAGCAGCAAGGCTAGGATGTCACTCTATTAGAGTCAACACTAATGGGACTACAATTGAAGATTTATGGCTAGTTGCAGCTGAAGATGGTTTAAGAAAATTATCAACTTATGCTCAGAGTAAAAAAATTAATGTTATCGTGGAAAATCATGGAGGGTTTTCATCACATCCAGAAAAATTAATGCAGGTGATTAATAAATTAAATTTATCAAATTGCGGCACACTTCCAGATTTTGGTAACTGGTGCATTAAAAGGAAAGAAAACTCCGAGTTTTGTGAAATTAAATATGAAAATTATTACAAAGGAATAGAACTTATGATGCCAGCAGCTATGGCTGTAAGTGCAAAATCATATAATTTTGATAAGGATGGAAATGAAACTACAATTGATTACGTTAAGATGCTTCAAATTGTAAAAAATTCTGGATATAATGGTTATATTGGTATTGAATATGAAGGAGAAGAGCTTTCTGAGAAAAATGGTGTTATTGCCACAAGAGAGTTATTATTAAATGCTGCTAAGAAATTAAAGTAATGGCTGAAAAAATTAGATTAGGAATATTAGGAGGTGGAGGAAATTCACTTGTGGGTATATTGCATCGTATTGCTGCCTCAATGCATGACAAATATGATATTGTTGGAGGAGTGTTTAGCAGAGATATGAATAGTAATGTGGAATTTGCTAATAACATTGGAATTTCTTCAGATCGTGTATATGAGAATTGTGACAGCATGATAGAAAAGGAATTAGGATTGCCTTCTGATAAGCGTATCCAAGCAGTTGCTATTTTAACTCCTAATTTTCTTCATCATTCAATGGCAAAAAGCCTATTAGAAAACGGATTTCATGTAATATGTGAAAAACCTTTAACCACTACTTATCAACAAGCAAAAGAATTAAGATCATTAGTTAAGGAGTCTGGACTTGTTTTTGCAGTCACCTATACTTATACAGGTTATCCAACGATAAGAAAAATTCGCGAGATGATTTCAAATGGTGCCATTGGAGAAGTACAAAAGGTAGATGCTCAATATTATCAAGGGTGGATTAATCCAATTATTCATCAAAGTGATACAAGAATGGATACTTGGCGATTAGACCCTGAAAAATCTGGAATTAGCTGCTGTATTGGAGATATAGGCACACATGCTTTTGATATGCTAGAATATCTGACGCATCTTAAAATTGATAAAGTTTTAGCAGATTTAAATTACTTGTATGATGATAATAAAATGGATATAGACGGATCTATTCTAATTAGATGTACTAATGGGGTAAAAGGTATTATTAGAGCAAGTCAAATTGCAACAGGTGAGAATAATAATTTTGTAATTATGATCTATGGAAAAAAAGGTGGTATAAAATGGGAGCAAGAAAATCCAAGAGTTCTTCATTATATGCTTGAAGGTGAAGAAGTTCAGATGATAGAGTCAGATAAAATAAATAGTGATTTATTATCGGATGATGCAGTATTACCGCCTGGACATCCTGATGAAATTTTTGATGCCATGGCTAACATCTACAATGGTGCAGCAAAAGCAATTAATAAAGAAGATTATAATGAAGGTGAATTCCCAACAATTATTGATGGGGTTAGAGGGATGAATTTTATTGAAAGTGTTGTGGAATCTCATAATAAAGGAAATGTCTGGATAAGTCTGGATAATAATTAAAGAAAAATCGTATTAAAATGAAAAACAAACCAAAAGATATTAATAAGTCAAGACGTGAATTTTTGAAAAAATCTTCTGTAGCCTTTTTAGGTGTGTCAATTCTCCCTAGCCATGTAATAGCTGGATTAGGTCATACTGCTCCAAGTGATAAGCTAAATGTTGCTGGTATAGGAGTTGGAGGAATGGGAAGATGGAATCTTAAAAACATTAAGGATCAAAACATTGTTGCTCTTTGTGATGTAGATTGGAAATATGCAAATCGTTGTTTTGTTGAATATCCAGATGCAAAAACCTTTAAGGATTATAGGGTAATGCTTGATTCAATGGAAAAAGATATAGATGCGGTTCTTATTGCAACCCCAGATCATACACATTATGTTGCTGCAGCAGATAGTATGAAAAGAGGCATGCATGTATATGTGCAAAAACCTCTAACACATTCTGTATGGGAATCTCGTGAATTAACTAGACTGGCAGAGCAAACAGGTGTAGCAACTCAAATGGGTAATCAGGGAAATTCAAGTGATGATATGGCTAAAGTTTGTGAATGGATATGGAATGGTGAAATAGGTGAGGTAGAAAAAGTGGATGCTTGGACTAACAGACCTATTTGGCCTCAAGGACTTGAAAGACCTACCGAAAGTGTAGCTACTCCAGAAACATTAGACTGGGATTTATTTATTGGTCCTGCGCCATACAGACCTTATCATCCATCATATACTCCATGGAATTGGAGGGCATGGTGGGATTTTGGTACGGGTGCATTAGGTGATATGGGGTGTCACATTATTGACCCTGTTTATAAGGCACTAGACTTAGGATTTCCATATGCATTTGAAGGAACCTCATCTCAGGTAAACACTGAAAGTGCTCCAATATCAGAAATGGTTACTTACTATTTTAATGAGCGACCAAGTAAAGGAAAAATAAACATGCCTAAGGTTAAATTTACCTGGTATGATGGTGGACATAAACCAGAGCGTCCAAAAGGCATGAAGCCTGGAAAGAATCTTGGAGATTGGGGTGGAGGAGCAATTTTTCATGGAACTAAAGGAACACTTGTTTGTGGCACTTATGCAAAAGATCCATTTATTATAGGAAGAGAGGATAATCCACCTGCTGTTACCAATGTACTAAGAAGAGTAGAAACTTCTCATGAAATGGATTGGATAAGAGCATGTAAAGAAAATAAAAATTCTAGGGTAGAGGCAACTTCTAATTTCTCATATTCAGGGCCACTTAATGAGGTAGTTGTCATGGGTAATCTAGCGATAAGACTTCAAGATCTTAAAAGAAGATTAGATTGGGATGCAGAGAATATGAGAATTACAAACATTTCAGATTCTGATGAAATTAGTGTTGTCACTAGTGATAAGTTCGATATAATTGATGGTGATCCTAAATGGGATACAAAATATACCAAAATAAATGCAAAACAGGCTGCTAGCGAATATGTAAAACGTGCATATCGAAACGGCTGGAATTATTAAAATAAATTAAAATAAGATGAAGAATATATATTACATATTAACTATAATCTCTATAAGCTTAGTTGTGGCTTGTTCAAATACAACAAAAGGTCAAGAAACAGCAGTGGTTGTTGAAAACAATACGCTTAGTGAAAAGGAAGCTGCTGATGGATGGAAGCTTCTATTTGATGGTAAAACTTCAGATGGATGGAGAGGATATAAAAAAGAGACTTTTCCTACTGATTGGGAAATCACTGAAGCTGGAGAAATCTATATGAAAGCATCTGGTAGAGGAGAAGCAGGATCTTCAAATGGTGGCGATATTATATATGATCAGAAATTCTCAAACTTTCATGTAAAACTGGAATGGAAAGTATCTGAGGGAGGAAATTCTGGAATTTTCTACTTAGGTCAAGAAACACCCGAATTTGATTTTATTTGGAGAACAGCGCCTGAGATGCAAATTCTAGATAATGATAGACATCCTGATGCTTTTTTAGGAAAGGATGGAAATAGACAGGCGGGTGCCTTATATGACCTTTATCCTGCGGTACCGCAAAATGCAAACAAAGCAGGTGAGTGGAACAAAATTGAAATCATTGTCTATAATGGCACAGTAATCCACAAACAAAATGGAGAGGTTGTGGTAGAATATCATTTATGGACTCCAAAATGGGAAGAGGATGTTTCTAGAAGCAAATTTCCTAATTTGAATAAAAATTGGGCTAATGTGGAGAAGGAAGGATTCTTTGGTCTTCAAGATCATGGAGATGATGTTTGGTTTAGAAATATAATGATTAGAGAATTGTAAGGATATAGGACAGTATAATTCCCTTGAATATTATTGTAATTACTTCATATTAATTTGTAAATTGATAGGTAGATCTATTTTTTTAAAAATATACTTATGAAACCTCTACTATCCCTACTGTTATTATTTACCCATTTACTGTATTCTCAGACCCCGCCCCAGGTCCAGCAGGATCTAATGAATTTTGAGCCAGGCGAGCTTATTGTTAAGCTTAAAGACAATGTAGATGCAGGGGTAAGCTATGCAGAAAACGGAAAAGCCGTATCAGATTTTAATATTGGAGAACTCTTAGGGATAGAGGATAAGATAGAATCATCTGATGTAATGTTTCATAAAAAAGGTATTGAGGCTAGTATAGTCAATAGTCAGAAGATGAAAGCGGTTTATTTGGCTAAGGGTGTAAAAAACCCAAAGGATCCGCTTACCATGAAAAACATTTTTGTTCTTAAGACAACTAATCAGCAAGAGAACATCTTAATGTTAATTGATCAAATTAAGAACAATCCCAATATAGAATATGCAGAGCCTAATTACAGGTATTCTATTGATGATTTTGAGGTAGGGGAAATAATCACTGCAGAAGAGGCTAATAATATGAGCGCTGATGTTACAATTGATGTAGATGATCCGCTATACTCTTCACAAACTAACATTACCTCTACTAACATTGATGATGTATGGGATACTGAATCTACAGGAGACGGATCACAAGTAATTGCCATATTGGACACAGGGGTAGATTACAATCATCCTGATCTAGAGGCTAATATATGGTCAAATTCAGCAGAAGTAAATGGCGTAGAAGGATATGATGATGATGGTAATGGATATGTGGATGATGTTAGAGGCTGGGATTTTCATCATCAAACTAACACGCCACTAGATGATAATATGCATGGAACCCACGTGGCTGGTATTGCAGGGGCTGTTGGAAACAATGGAATTGGAATAGCAGGAGCTGCATGGAATGTAAAGCTGATGCCACTGAAAGTATTTCAGGCAAGTGGAATTGGAGATGCTGCAACTATTGCCCTCGGAATCGAATATGCATATGTAAATGGAGCCACAGTTCTAAATATGAGCTTTGGTTCTTATGCACAATCCCTTACCATGAGAGCAGCACTCGAAAATGCCTATAATACATCAATTTTAGTCGCAGCCGCTGGAAACGATGGAATAAAAATTGGACCATGTAATGGGTGTTTCCCAATGTATCCAGCTGCTTATTCCTTTATTTTGGGTATTGAAGATTATCCAAGAGGAGAATTTGGATATACAAATTATGATCAAGACGGTCCTGTTTATACCTTATATTCAACTTTTTTATTAAACTACGAACTAGTTGCTCCTGGCACTGGCATTATAAGCACCATTCCAAATGGTAGTTATGGAACATTAACAGGAACTTCTATGGCTACGCCACTTGTAGCTGGAGCTCTTAGTATTTATAGGCAACAAAAACCAGATGACAGTCAAGAGCTGATGTTTGGGAATCTAATTAATACCTCTGGGGGTACCTATGTAGATTTCTTAGCAGCTATGAATGCTGCTCCCATACCAGACATAAAATTATTAACCGCAGCAATTTCTGACACGATTCCAGGGAATACTTATCAAGATTTTGAACCTGACAGTGGCGAGACTATTCACCTATACCCTATGATTAAAAACTATTGGGGATTCAGCAATGGTGTTACAATTTCTTTAGAGCTAGGTGGAACTACAGTAGCAAATGAATATTATAATTCTATTATTACAATTACTGAGCCGGAAACCACTACTGGAAGTGTATCAGCCTATGCTACCTACCAACAATTATCTGATCCATTGGAATTTACTATTGCCGATGATGTAGCTCATAATACGCAAATTGAGTTTATCTTAAAAGCATGGGATATAGATTATCCAGATCAAGTTGATGCTATAGATTTTAAATTATTTATTAAAAGTTCTATTAAACTTCAAGGACTTATTGAAACCGATACTATTCTAAGAGCAGATAAAGAATATTTAGTTGATAACATTTTAATTGTAAAACACGCAAATGTCATCATCAAGCCTGGGGTTACAATTAAATTTGGGAGAAATGAAGTGCTGGGTACACAGGGTCAAATACAACTATATTCAGAAGATTTTACTCATGAAGAAACTGGTGCTATCTATAGAAAAGATTCAAGGGTATTAGCTATGGGAACAAAAGACAGTATTATTTCCTTTAAAAAAGACAGCTATATTTCTGGTGCCTCTATTAATGGTTATTCTGATAACCAAAGTTGGCAGGTCTCTGAATGGCTTTATGATATTAATAATAATATAGTTCTTGATGAAAATGGTCAACAAATTTTAAACCCTAACGGGTACTATATGTCTGGAGGAAGCACTCAGGAATGGGTTGATCAAATTGAATCAATTGATTTTGAAAACATTCCTTTAATGTTTGATAGGACTACCTCCGAGTGGAATGGTGATGAATATGTTACTGGTACTACTCCAACGATACTCCAAGGATCTATATGTAATTATTGCGAAGTAGAGGAAGCATTTTGGTTGCAGAATATGAGCGTTATGAATAGTAAATTCCTTTATGGTAGTGGCAACAACACTTGGAGCACAAATGGTTTTTCATATAAATCTAACTATTCAGGGAGGATGGCGAATGGAGAGCAAGATAATCTAGAGTACCAAGTGGACGCTTCCCCAACAATTTATAATAATATAGCTAACGCTCATATTACTCCTTATTCCTGGAGCGAAACTACCTTAATTGGTTTTTATAATCCTTTAACATATAACAATACTTTTAATTTAAGTAGAACAGAATGGACGTTTATTGATAATCAGGGGTATGATTCAGGACTCTGGAGCCCTGTTGGGTATATGAACCCTAATGGGTTTGTAGAATTTGAAAATCTATGGATAGGGGCAGGAACAATAGAAAAATTGGATGAATTAAATATTGATGCATTTGATGGAGGATCTGGTGTTTGGGAATATACCAATCCTAGATTAACTCCATACGAAGAAGCACATGCTGTGGTTTGGAAGGTAGAGGTTAATGGAATTAACTCTTTTGATAATTATATGGCTATGTATAACAATCCTATTGGAATAGGTACTCATGAGTTTAAAGTATATTTTAATCGTGAAATGGACACCTCTGTTGATCCTACGATTTCCTATGGTGTAACTCAACCTTTTACTCAAAAAATGATTAATGAAGAAGGATCTTGGTCAACTGATGGTAAGATTTATACGGTTAATCATGAAATTAGTGTTGGTGCTGCCGATGGAATCAATAGAATACGTGTGACTGGAGCTATTGAACTTGGAGATGGATTTGAAGTAATCAAAGATCAATTAAGATTTAATATTTTACTGCAATCTGCAGGCTCTTTATCAACTGGCTTTGTTGCCACACCAGGTCTTGGAAAAATTACCCTAGATTGGGAAGTGCCTTCAGAAGATGATGTATCAGATGTCCTTGGCTATAACATGTACCGCTATCAGGTGGATGGTGATGGTAATGAGGGTGACCCCGTTCAACTAAACGAGTCTCTTATTGTAGAAGACACCGATGAGAGCACCACAGGAATTTATTATTCAGACTTTGATGTCCTAGAAGGAGAGACGTATTTCTACAAGTATAAAATCCTTAGAACAAGTTTTGAGGAGACAGATTATTCCAATGTAGTTAGTTCTTCTCCACTTACTTCCACCCTTGGTGATAGTAATGGAGACTTTGCTGTGAATGTACTAGATCTAGTACATGATGTAGATTATATCCTTGGCAACAATCCAGAGCCGTTTATTTTCGTAGCAGGAGATGTCAATGCTGATCAGATTATCAACGTGCTAGATATTGTTGGAACGGTGGATATTATCTTAAGTGATGATGGCGATACAACTACAGATTCTCAGAACATTAACTTCTACCCATCACTTCCAATAGGTTATGCGACCTTTAGTTGGGAGGGCAATGAGCTGTATGTAGAATCTGATCATAACATTGGTGGAATACAACTAGCCTTTGATCAAGACTTTGAATATGTGCTAAGTGAGATGCCAGGCATAGAGAGATTAGACTATCAGCAAGAAGATCAAAAGATCTTAATGCTTTATAGTTTTAACAATACTGCCATTGCATCAAATAGAACAAAACTGCTTACAAGAGTAGATCAGGCGCAAGAGATTAATATAGACCTAGCAGTTGTTGGAACTACATCAGGCTCTAAATTAACTCCTGTATTTGATGGATCTGATCTAGATGATATAGATTCCCCATTACAAAGTAGTCAATTAGAGTTCTTAAGTATGATTCCAAATCCAAGTGATGGAGTAGTGACATTAACATACTACTTGCCAGAGCAAATGGATGGAGTTGTTGCTAAAGTATATGATATGCTAGGAAGACTAGTGTGGATGCAACCACTAGATAATGCTGAAGGACAGAATCAAACACAGATGCAATTAGATAAACTGCAAGCAGGTAATTACATTGTTCTAATAAGTGCTAATAAACAAGGTGGATTAAAACATCTATCTAATAAAACATTAATTATTAAATAAGAGAAAAATGAAACATTTACTATCCCTACTATTATTATTTACCCATTTACTTTTTTCACAAACCCCACCTCAGGTCCAGCAGGATCTAATGAATTTTGAGCCTGGCGAGCTTATTGTCAAACTTAAAG
>CABXHU010000004.1 GCA_902512065.1 uncultured Bacteroidota bacterium
TTAAACTTAATTAGTCCTCTAAATAATTCTAAATTATGTTCCTGGTGTGCCATTTATAAAATATATTAAACAAGATAAAAGAATGTGAAAACAAAAACCCAAACCAAATCAACAAAGTGCCAATACAATCCAACTTTTTCAACCATTTCATAATGACCTCTCCTCTCATATGTGCCTAAAATAACATTAAAAAATATTATAATATTTAATACTACTCCAGAAAATACATGGAATCCATGGAATCCAGTTATAAAGAAGAAAAAGTCTGCAAATAAAGGCATTCCATATTCATTCTCAGTTAAATTTGCTCCCGTAACAATTGATTGTCCATTGGCTTTTAAAATATTTAAAGATTCATCTCTAGATAAAATCGTTTTCTCTCCACCTTCATCTAATGTCTGAGTTCTTACCAAAACATTAGGAGAAGCTTCCATTCCCTTTATTATTTCTGCAATAGAGTATTCAGGTAATGTTCCTTCATCATAAAACCAAAGACCGTTTGTTTCTTCATGTTGAACTCTATCAGTATGATGTTTATGAGCAAAATCATCTAATGCAACTCTGTGATGCGAATGTGAATCAACAAATTGCAAGATATTACCTCCCTTTGTTTTTACAGCACCATAATCTCCATTAATAAAAGTTGCCCATTCCCAAGCCTGAGATCCAACGAATATTGCACCTCCAAGAATTGTAAGCAACATGTAGAAAGCTACTTTAGATTTCTTCATTTGATGTCCTGCATCAACAGCCAAAACCATTGTAACCGATGACATAATTAAAACAAAGGTCATAAATGCAACATATATCATTGGCAGTTCCTGGCCGTGTACAAAAGGAACGTGCGTAAATACCTCATCAGCAATTGGCCAAGAATCTAAAAACTTAAACCTTGCAAAACCATATGCTGCTATGAATCCAGAAAATGTTAATCCATCTGAAACTAGGAAAAACCACATCATTAACTTCCCATAAGAAGCATTCATTGGTTTATTTCCGCCACCCCATGTATTTTCGCTTGATGAAACACTAACTAAAGAACTCATAATATCATATTATTTTAAGTGTCACAAAAATAACTATTTTATCTGAAGAAAACTAAAAATAAAAACAAGTAAATCCACAAAATATCAATGAAATGCCAAAAAATTGATGCCAACTCAAATCCTAAAAAATTATTTGATGAATATTTTCTTTTTGAATTGTTAAATATTACAAATAAAAGCACTAATATTCCTGCCAATACATGGACAAGATGAACAAAGGCAATTAAGAAAATAAATGATGTCGTTATAGTGCTTGTTGGACCTGTAAAATGATAACCATTTTCAATAATTTCATTAAATCCTATAAACTGACTAAAAGCAAAAGAAACCCCTAAGAATAATGTAATACATAAATAGATAGTAGTAACTCTATAATTATTTTTTAATAATTCCCTTCTAGCTAAAATTAAAGTTAAACTGCTAATTATAATTAATACTAAACTATAAGTAAAAGCTGAAGGTAGTTCAAAATTTAATATCCAATCCTCACGAGATTTACTAACAATAAAGGCGCTTGTAAAGCCGGCAAAAGTCATAATTAAAGAAGCAATACCTAGCCAAACCATCATTTTTAAAGCACGCGCATTATTTTCTTTCATATTTCTATTATTATCCATTTATCTTAAAATTTTATCAAACAATAAAACAATCTGCATCAAAGTTAAATAAGATACACTTGCTAACATTAATTTTTTGGCATTTAGATCTGTATTATCATTAAATAATTTAACTGCATAATAAATTAACACTAATCCTATAAGTAAAACAATGACTAATCCATAAATACTCAAAAACAAATCTCCTGTAAGATTAAATGCCGGAACTATTGACATAAGAACTGCCCAAGTAGAATAAAATAATATTTGTGAAGTAGTAGATCTATCCTTTTTTCCTGTAGGGAGCATCTTAAATCCAGCATTTTCATAATCCTTATTTTGCATCCATCCAATAGACCAAAAATGTGGAAATTGCCAAAAAAATTGCATTAAAAATAACATTACTCCCTCAATACCAATTTCTCCAGTGGCAGCGACCCAACCTAACATGAAAGGCAAAGCTCCAGGAATTGCTCCAACAAAAACTGATAAGGGTGTAACTAATTTTAGTGGGGTATATACAGAAGCGTATAAAAAAATAGATATTGCAGCAAGTAGTGCAACCTTTGAGTTAATCATATATAACATGAATAATCCAATAATAGTTGAAAGTACTGCTAAAACTAAAGCTGTATTTATAGAAATTTTTTTTGTAGGAAGTGGTCTGTTTTTAGTTCTAACCATCAATGCATCTAAATCCTTTTCAATAATCTGATTGTAAATATTTGAAGCTGCAACAACAAAGAAACCTCCAAACATTAATAACGCTAACACTTTAATATCAAACTCTTTGTAGCCTAGCATGTAGCTTATAAATGAAGAGAAAACTACACTTAGTGAAAGTCTAAATTTTGTTAAATCATATAGAGATTTTATGCTCAGCATTATTGATTACAAAAAATAAAAAATTTGAAATTCAAATATAAGTCTAATATCTAATTAGACAAACTTAAATAAGATTAAAGTAATTGATTTTTTTAATCCTGAACTTGAAAAATAATTGGCAATGAATAAGGCACAATTACTGCCTTCCCTCTTTGTTTTCCAGGCTTCATTTTTGGCAACAGATTAATAACTCTTTGTGCTTCTTTTTCTAATCTTGGGTGTGGTGCTCTAGCCCTAACACCTGTAACACTTCCAGTTCTGTCAATCTTAAAAATAACTTGAATTCTTTGTCTTCCACTTAATCCTAAATCTCCAGCTAATTCAGTGTTGAATTTTCTTTGGACAAACTTGGCAATCTTATCAGACATACATTTTCTTTTAGTTGCATTATTTCCTTTATCACATCCAGGGAAAACTGGTACATTTTCAATTACAGCAAAAGGAACTTCAACATCTTCAAATTCCTCTACCTCAATATCATCAATATCTATTTCTTCTTCTTGATCTGTTTCAGTAGATTCAATAACCGTTTCCTCAATTTCTTCCTCATCCTCAACTATTTCAATAACCTCAGGAGCTGGTGGCGGTGGTGGCGGTGGCGGTGGTGGAACTATTTGTTCCGTAACAGGAACCTCTTCCTCATCTAATAAGTCCATATTGACCTTGCCTAAATCTAAATCAGATTTGTCATATACCTTATAGTTTATAGCTCCATAAGATAAGAATACCATAAGCGCTAATCCTATAGCAAAATATAGTGAGCTATTTCTTGCTATGTCTGCGTTTGGGCTTTTTTTAATCTGCATTGTTCAATAGTTGAAAAGTAAAATAACCAATTATTTAAATAAAAAACAAGAGATTATGATTTTTTAATGTTGTTTTTTAAAAACAGAAAACTACAGGCAATTAATGATCCTATTGTGTTAGACAAAATATCTTCCAATTCAAAGTTCCTATAAGTTGTTAAATTTCCTTGAAATAATTCCATTAATATCCCATAAAATATTGAAAATAAAAATACGTAGAGGAGTGTTCCTTTTTTAAATAATTCTCTAATTGGAGCATACCATATTATACAGAAAACAAAATAAATTCCTGAATGAATAATTTTATCTATATGTGTAATATTTGTATCTGATTCAATTTTTATAAGTGAAGCAAATATTATAAGAATTGAAAATAGAAACGCAATAAATAAATTTGTTTTAATTTTCACCAATAAGGTCTTTGTAATCTTCAGCTGATAGTAAATTATCTAATTCTTGATCATCATTAACTTCTATCTTAACCATCCATCCATTTCCATAAGGATCGCTATTAACTTCTTCAGGAGCACTATCTAAAGATTCATTGAATTCAATAATTTTTCCACTGACAGGAATAAACAAATCTGAAACTGTCTTAACAGCTTCAACTGTGCCAAACACATCATCAGTATTTAATGATTCCCCTAGTGTTTCCACTTCAATGTATACGATATCTCCTAGTTCTCTTTGTGCAAAATCAGTAATTCCAATAGTAGCAATATTGCCTTCTATGGATACCCATTCATGATCTTTAGTGTATTTTAAATTTAGAGGTGTCTGCATTATATTTTCATTTAGTTTCCAAAGTTATATCTCATAGTAAATCCAGATCTAATAGTAGTTTGCGGAAATGCCGTAGAAATTGCATAATCTGAGAAAGAATAGTCAAAATAGAAAATCCCAGTTAAATTTTTACTAAATGCATAATCCGCAGAATATTTAAAATTCAAAATTGTTTGACCAGATGTTACCTGATTGTTATCCAGATCCAAATATCTAACAATTGTTTTATTATTCCTAATAGAAAAATCTGCTTTCATTATTAAATCACTTTTTATTAATTGTCTTGCTCCAGCCAATCTAGATCTGATTTGAAGATCCTTAATTCTATAGCCTAAACCTATAATATATTCATTCCCTTGAATCTCAGTCAATAAATTATTATCAAAACTTAATGAAAGCAATCTATCTTTTCTAATCTCTGCTAATATTTTTAATGAATTTTTCATTTCCATATCTAATTTAAATAGTGGGCTAAATTGCTCCATTAAATTAATATTACTATAAAGAAATTCATTTTTATAATTGTTAGATTGATCAAAAACATCAGGGTCCTGAGATATGAAGTCTAACTCTGGATTCCCTGGCTGATAATCTAAATTAGACCTAAACTGATTGATAGTATATGTTGAATTATATCCATGAGTTATAGAAAATCTCTTAAAATTCTTTTTAAACCATTTTAGTCTCATAAAGCCTGTATACCTTAGTGTCCAATTTGGAATAGGAACATCTCTAAATGCTCCTAAACTAACATTATTTGGATCAGCACCAGAATATGCTGAAAGAAAAGCAGGTAATAAAACTGATTGGTTTGTTTTTCCATATCCTAATGGGAAGCCGCTTAGATCTCCATTCTCAAAATTGTTTGGATTAGCAAAATCAATTCCTGCATTTATAGCTAAACGTCTTGCTATAATTAACCTATTGTTTCTAAAAGTTTCAAATGTCTCAGAGCTGTTTTCATCACTAGCTGAAAAAGCTGTTTTTATGAGCATAGTGGAAATATTAAAGTTCCCTAAAGTATTTGTAATAAGTGAATTATAATCGTCACTGATCCCATTATTATCAACATCTATTGTGTTAAAATTCTCAGTAAAATTTCTAGAATAAGTTCTACCTCCAGTTAAATCAATTTTTAGATCTTTTACTGGCACTACATTTGCTGAAAAAGTTAAATTCTTATTAGTTACCTCTGAATATTGTTGGTTAAATTCTGGAAAAACAGTTAACCATCCATTTCTAGCTGCTAAATATCTAATATCGCGCTGACTGCCAAATGTATATCCAAATGTAGGTTTAAAAGATCCTATAAAATCAGGTGTTTGTAAATATCCCGGAAGAAAAGTTCCATTATTTTCTGAATAATTAAATTGAACTCTTTTAACTGCTGTTATCAATTCAATTAATGACTTCACAAAAGGTGTTGTTTTTTTCTTCTTGTTATTAGCTGAATTATTTTGATTTGCAAAACCAGGTCCAGATTTAGCGCTAGAATTATTCTTTGTTAGACCAATATATTTATAGAATTTAGACATATCAAAAGTTCCATTAAAATTATGAGTATTTGCATTTGAAATAGTATTGCCTAAATCGTAAACCTGCCCATTAAGGGTAATATTTCCAAATAGATCAGATCCTTTTTGCCATTGGAAATCCCCTGTGTATGAATACATTGCTCTAATAAAACTAAAAGTTGGAATCTTGTCAATTGGCAATTGATAATTAACGGCAAGTTGCTGTGTTTGTCTATTTGGATCTCCTATGTCAAAGAATCTGTTCCATACGTCCAAATTAGGATCTTGACTTCCATTAATTATATCATCAACAAAATAATTTCTAATAATATTGTTATTAGCTGCTGAATAATTAAGATTTAATCCATCTGAAATTGGATATGAAAAACTATACTGGAAGTCAAAAGTATAATTTCTCCTAAACAATTCTTGCATTTCAAGATTTCCTTCCGCCAAATTTATATCTCTAAATTTCTGTTTATTAAACTGCCTAATAAAGTCCGTATTGATTGATAAATTAGATGGCAGAAGATTTAAATTAAAATCTTTTAAAATTTTAAAATATTTTCCTGTAAATAATGAGTCATTATTTTTAAATGGTTCTAATTTTGGAGAGTTAAAATTAAAATTATAGCTAGCTCCTGCTCTAATATTTTGATCTAGCATGCTTTCAATTTCATAATCTCTATGTTCTGTTTGATTATATGAATAATTAAAAGTGAAATTTTCTATGTCATAAAATCTAGGCTTGCTATCTCCTGTTTTTTGTTTACTTACACCTATTAAATTAATACTCTTTCTTTTCGTATAATCTTCAGATTGTTGTAAAATAGTGTTTTTATCTTCCTGAGTTTCTGCAGCATCTAATCTGGAATTTAATTTTATGTCTCTATATTGCTGATCATATTCTGGAGTTATTAATTCTTCTCCTTGACCATAATTAAAAGGAATATTTAATCCCCATTTTTTTGGGAAAAGCTGACCTACATTTATATTAGAAACTATATCATATTGCTTCTTATCAATTTTATCCCTTTCACTTGGCCCTTGTTCTATAGATCCAAATCCATTTGTACTTTGTCTTGCTGTTGCACTTATTGTCATAAAATCAGCAATATTTGAATCTAATGCTAATGTAGCAGCCCAACCTCCCTTATTATCCATATCAGATAATCTTAATTCATTAAACCATACTTCAGCGCAAACATTCATATTATCTTGTCTAGGATTTTTCACCCCTACCATTAATGCCCTAATATCTCCAAAATTTGGATTACCTTTTATGGCAACCCTGTGTTGGCCTAAATCATATTCTGAAAATTCATTTACAGGGTCCTCACTTACTATATCATTTATAACATTGTAAAAAGTAGCATCTTGATTTCCTAAAGTCCCATTAAATATTGCGTTGGATTTTATTACTTCAAGAACACTTATGGGTAAATTAATTTCATTAACTAGGGGCCAAACAACTTGAGGGTTCAATGATCCTGAGGATGATTTTTTTAGAGGAATTTCTATCTGATAATAATTTTCAGATAAATCATTTCCCAATCTAACAAATCCGACTATATCTCCATCATTTAATCCAGGTGACAATCCATCCTCAGCATGAATAAACATTCTTATTCTTTTAAATTGCCTCATGTCAACATTTAAATTTTTGTACACTCCTCTAGAATCTTCAGGCTCAAGGTCACATACATTTAAAACTAATGATTGTTCATTTTGTCTTACAATAGTGTTATTATTATTAAATTGTTCTCTTTCAACCCCTGGTGGAGAAACATAGCTTTCTTCATTTTCTTGTATGCCAATAGTTCCAGTTGAAAAATCTGTATTATCATTATTATTATCTATCTCTTCATCTAATGTCAATAAATATTTTCTCCAATCACTCCTTACTAAATCAAGTGATCCAAATCTGAAAATTGTATTTTTTGAAAAATCATTTAAATACATTCTAATAAATCTTATAGATCTAAAATCTGTAATACCGCCTATTTCATTTGTAGGCTCATTTACAGGTATTCTGAATTGATACCATTTAACTAATTCAGAAGTTCCATTAGGAAGTGTTACATTTTTTTCTTTTCTATCTTTTATAAATTCATTGTTAATATCTGCTAAACTATTTGGAGTGATATTTAATTCATACTCAAAATAGCTGTCAATAGTATTCATGGTATTATCTCTGTTAATGTCTTCAACATCAGGTTGAGATGATGAGCCTCTATCAGTATTGGAAATGGTTTCAGGAGAATTTCCATCTAGTCCATTATACATTTTGTATCTATCAAAAATATTTCCTGATTGATTTAAGAAATATCTATAATTATCATTTGCTGGATCCTGAAGATCTGCAAAATTTGGAAATGCAATTGCTTCTTCTTGGTCATCATATCCGTCAAGCCCGATATCCTGATTTATTCTCTCCTGACCTAATGAAGCAAAAGAATAAATTAGTGATTGATTCTGTGGGACAACCGTACCCCATATAGTCTGTGGCAAAAGACTAATATCTCCATCTTCAGGAAGTCCATTTTCATATTGTTTCCTTCCATCCTTAATAACATCTTCTGATATATTCCCTAAATTAAAGGTTAGTTTTCCTCCATTATTTTCAGAGTCATTTAAAAATGGGTCCATTAGCCAAAACTCTATATACTCAACATTTGATTGCTCAAAATCAGTTGTGTTAATTAATCTGGTAATACCCCCCCAACTGTTCTGAGGATCATCTAAATCCTCTCCAACGGCATCGCTGTCCATATTATATGGGCCTCTTTTTGTTGGATAAAAATTTAAGTCAAAGGAATTAATTACAGTAGTCTGTCCTTGTACTAGGTCTACCTGAGGAAAAATTTCATCAATAAAAATTCTTCTAGTATATAGATTTGATATGTCTTCATCATTTATTTCAGCTGGTCTTTGACTACTATAAAATACAGGGTCTATTGTATACCAGTTTAATAGAGCTCTATCAAAACCATTTTGAATTCCATTATTGTCTTCATCTCCTTGATTATAGACCATCCCTAAGTCTCTTGGTCTACTAGACAAATACCAAGACTGAGGAGATAAAAGATCTATTACATTTTGTGATCCTTCAAAATCATCAATATAAGATGTAGCTTCACCATTAAAATTATTTCCTTTTGGAGCTCCAGGTATTAAATATGCTAACTCTCCACGAACAGATAAATTAGAAGGAGCTTCCGTCTCTATATTTGGTAGCTTATTTGCTAGCCTTGTTAAAAATGGTATTTCAGAAGAAAAATTAGCGTCAAAACCAAAAATTGTATTATTTATTGGTTCTGTTCCATAATTTGCTTTTTGAGTTAAAGGCCTTTCATTTAAATTTAATAAAGTAGTTGAGGCTATAAATTTCTCACTAAACTCATGCTCAATATTGAACCCTGAAAATCTTTTTGTTTGTTGGCCAAAAACGGCATTATTTTCTACGCTTACATTTATAGGTGTATTAGACGATTGTAGGGCAGGGTCTAATATTTGAACTGTTCCTAGTTGATAATTAACTGTATAGTCTACTCCTTCTACCAATACTCTCCCTCCAGCAGTAACTGTTACTGAACCTCTAGGAACATTATATGCTCCAATTGGGATACCTCCCCCAGATGATGATTTATACCTGCCTGTAATTTGAAATTTATTCTTTTCTGAATCTTGTAATGCAACAGTTTTAGTAGACTTATATAATGATCTATAAACATATTTTTTTTGATTTAAATTATAGTCATTTTGATTATTTTCATCTCCTTCATAATTTTCTGAGCTACTTAGTCTTAACTTGTCAAATAAATATTTACCAAATGGTTCTGACTTGGTAAAAATTATTTTACCATTTTCTTGAATCACAGTAATCCCAGGAACAAAATCAAAAAAGCCATCCCCAGAAATTTGAGGATCATTATTAAAATTTAATCTGTCAAAATTAAATAAATTAAGTAAAGGCGTTTCATTTAATTCTGGCTCTCCTGGTTGAGGATTTGGAAAAGGGGTAGACTCAACTGCACTTATATAATTTAATGCTGATGACTCATTATAAAAAATATTTAATTTAAAATCTTCCCTTTCTAACTGAAATGCTCCAGTACTATAAATATTTTTCATCATCAAATCCCACATTGGCTCCTCCACGCTGCTTACTGTACTTTTTAATAGTTTAAGAACAAGGTTATTAGAATTAACAATTGTATTAGTTTCAGAAAAAGATACCTGAGTAGCCTGAACACCATCATTAGCAAATTCACCAACTTGAAAGACTTGACCTCCGACAGTATATTGAAAAGCAACTGCTAATATTTCATCATTTTCAAGCTTCTGATTTAATGAAATATATCCTAATTGATTATTAATCTTATAATCAATGCCTTCTCTTAATTTTTTTGCATTTTCTAATTTACCATATCCAAACCCTTCTGAAACATTTGGAACTAAAATACCTGTCTGTAGTGTTGCAATATCTCTAATTGCATCTGTCAACTGTGATAATCCACTTCCTATAGCTGTTGGGTCAAAACCATTATTTCCATTATCTGGATAAGCAGATGGCCCTGCATATATATTAACAGAAGAAGAAACATCTGATGATTCACCTAAGTCCTGAAATGCTACTATATTTCTTACATCATTAATTTGATTTGTTCTATTTGTAACCCACACCTCACTTCTAGTAATTTGAACATTAGTATTAATAAAAGGATAATTTAATAATGCTTCATCATATTTGTTTTTAAAATAGTGACTTAAAAAGAAATGTCTATTTTCATCATAGTCTAATGCTCTAAACTCAAACTCTTGAATTGTTCCTCCGCCCTGAGACACTACAGATCTTGATTCAGATTTCTGTTCTGAAAAAACTGCTGTAACTCTTGTTTTTCCAAATTTTAGTTGAGTTTTAAATCCAAATAAACTTTGAGCTCCAGAAATTAAAGAGCTGTTAAGAGGCATGCTTACATTACCTACCTCAATTTTCTGGATTATATCATCTTCTGTTGGTTCAAATTCTAATTTTAATAGGTTTTGAAAATCAAAGGTAGATTGTGTATCAAAATTTGCATTAACCTGAACTCTTGTCCCAACCTTTCCAAGAAGACTTAATCCTATTCTTTGATCAAAATCAAATGTTAGATTACTTCTATTTCTAGGAGAGAATGCAGGATTATCTTGTTTAGTAAATAACATCCCTAAGTCAACCTCTATTGATCCTTGCGGGACTACTTCAATAGTGTTTCCTCCAAATATGCTTTCAAATATTTTTGAATTCACATAAATCTCAGGAATTAGATTTTTTTGCAACTCATCTGTTCCATCTTTTTTTCCTTCAGCTGCATCAATTTTTGATTTATAATAATCCTTTAAATCCTGAACTAATATTAATTTCTTATATTCCTCAGGACTTAAAATAATAGGATAATTAATATTATATTCTCCAACACTTAGGTTGTAATAGTACATATCAGTAGTAGAATCATACTCGTAATTTTCGATAAAACTACCAGGGGGTGGTAAATTTAATTTACCAAATGAAACGCCTTCTGCATCAGCTATTGAATCTTGAAGACTAGAATTAGTTGTCTCTTGAGAAATCAATAAACTACTATAAAAAACTAAACATAAAAAAAGACTAGAAAATCTTGTTTTCATTAAACTAAAAGTAATTTTATTCAAATTTGTTACAAATTTTTTAAAGTCTCTTTAATAATACTTTCAACTGAAATTTCTGGGTTTTCTATTACAATTTTGTCCACCAGTCTTTCAGATGACTTTTTATTAATTCCTAAGACTTCTAATGCAGATAACGCTTCTTCTCTATTAGTATTGTTCACAGAAGCAAATCCTTCGTCTAAATCATAGACCTTTAAAATTTTATCACGAAGATCTATAATTACCCTTTGAGCAGTTTTTGAACCAATTCCCTTAACGGATTGTATTAGTGAGACATTTTCTCTTGAAATAGCTTCAATGATTTGATCCGGAGAAATAGATGACAACATAGTTCTAGCAATACTTGAGCCAATGCCATTAACAGAAATTAAGAGCCTAAAGATTTCTCTTTCTTTTATTGAAAAAAAGCCATAAAGCGTGTGGGAGTCTTCTTTAATCTGAAGATGTGTAAATAGCTTTAAATTTTCATTATCTGGAATTTGAGAAAAAGTGTGTAAGGAAATATTTATTAAGTATCCTATTCCATTGCACTCAATTATCACACTTGTTGGAGCTTTTTCAACTAACCTTCCTTTTACATGAGTTATCATAACAGCAATTTACAAATTCAAATTTACTAAAATTATGTACACATTTATTAAATCTGCGTAACATATATATTCTTATTTAAGAAAATTCAAATTTCTTTTTAAACCATTATAACCTGCTCTTTTTAATGGGGAGCTTTTAAAAATCTTATTAAAGGTTTTTTCAGTAATCTCTTGCCATTGATTTTCGCTCAAATCCATTGTTTTAGAACTAAGATTAAACAAAGGCTCTTTATGTGGTTTAGAGAATTTGTTCCAAGGGCAAACATCCTGACATATATCACATCCAAATATCCAGTCATTAAACTTCCCCTTATATTCATTAGGAATATTCTCTTTTAATTCAATTGTGAAATATGAAATACACTTACTTCCATCAACTACATATGGCTCAGCTATTGCCTCTGTAGGGCATGAATCTATACATGCTCTGCACTCTCCGCAATGGTCAGTCTCAATTGTATCATAATCAAGATCTAAATCAATTATTAGCTCTGCTAAAAAATAATATGAGCCTACTTGCTTTGTAATTAAATTTGAATTTTTTCCAACCCAGCCTAAACCGCTTTTTGACGCCCATGATTTTTCTAAAATAGGCGCTGAATCAACAAAAACTCTTCCATAAACCTCGCCTACTTCTTCTTTTATATATGACAATAATTGTTTTAATTTTTCTTTTATAACATAGTGGTAATCTTTACCATAAGCATATTTAGAAATTTTTGGAAGACCTTCTTTTTGAAAATTATTTGGATAATAGTTATATGCAAGTGAAACTATACTTTTAGCTCCTTCTACAAGCTTTGTAGGATCTAGTCGTTTATCAAAATAATTTTCCATGTATTTCATTTCCCCATGCATATTAGAATTTAACCACTTTTCTAATCTTGGAGCCTCATTATCTAAAAATTCTGCTTTGCTTATTCCGCAAGAGATAAAGCCTAATCTTTTGGCTTCATTTTTTATTAATTCCGTGTAACGAATTTTATTTTTCAAGTATTGAAAAATTAGATTTTTAGAATAACCCTTTTTGGCCAGTTTTTGGAGTTTTACCTAAATGCTTATATCCCAATTCTGTAACTTGGCGTCCTCTGGGAGTTCTCATTATAAAGCCTTGCTGAATCAAAAAAGGCTCATACACTTCCTCAATGGTTTCAGAGTTTTCACTTACAGCAGTAGATAAGGTAGTAATGCCTACAGGGCCTCCTCCGAATTTATCTATAATAGTAGATAGTATTTTATTGTCCATTTCATCAAGACCATTAATATCAACATTAAGAGCCTTTAAACTGCTTTTAGTTATAGCAATATCAATGGTTCCATCACCTTTAATTTGAGCAAAATCTCTTACTCTTCTAAGCAAAGAGTTAGCAATTCTTGGAGTACCTCTACTTCTTCCTGCAATTTCTATTGCCGCTTCCATTGAAATTTTTACATCCAAAATTTTTGCACTCCTTTCAATTATACCAGATAACAGTTCTGCAGAATAATATTCAAGTCTATTACTAATTCCAAATCTAGCTCGCATTGGAGCAGTTAATAGTCCTGATCTTGTTGTTGCTCCTACTAGAGTGAAAGGATTTAAATTAAGTTCTACAGATCTTGCATTTGGACCAGACTCTATCATAATATCAATCTTGTAATCTTCCATAGCAGAATATAAATATTCTTCAACTATTGGGCTTAACCTATGAATCTCATCAATAAATAAAACATCCCTTTCTTCAAGATTAGTTAATAATCCGGCTAAATCAGCTGGCTTATCTAAAACAGGGCCTGATGTTACCTTAACTGTTACTTCAAGTTCATGTGCTAAAATATGAGCCAAAGTAGTTTTTCCAAGTCCTGGAGGACCGTGAAATAAAGTGTGATCTAGTGCATCTCCTCTTTGATTTGAAGCTTGAACAAAAATTTTCAAATTTTCAATAACTTGATCCTGACCACTAAAATCATCAAAAGAACTAGGTCTTAAATTATTCTCAAATTCCTTCTCTTCAGTAGATAAATTAATAGAGGAAGGATCTAAATTTTCGTTCATAACTACAATGTATGAAAAAAATCTATTTAATACTCTTCTTCTCCTTTTTTAAGTGGGATGTGCTGAGGTACAAAATCTTCTTTATATCCAGGCTTACTATAATCATATGGCCATCTATAAACTTCAGGAATTTTACCTTTCCAATTTCCATGAATATGCTTCATTGAGGCTGTCCATTCTAGAGTAGTAGAATTCCATGGATTTTGAGGAGATTTTTTTCCATAAAACATGCTGTGGAAAAAATTATATAAGAAAACAATTTGTATTAACGCTCCAATTATTGCAAATACAGTAATTACTGTATTGGTGTCTGCTAAATCATCAAATAATGGAAAACTTGAATTAGTATAATATCTTCTGGGGAGTCCTGCCATTCCAATAAAATGCATTGGGAAAAATATACCATAAGCACAAATTGCTGTTACCCAAAAGTGTATATAACCTAAATTTTTATTCATCATACGTCCAAACATCATTGGAAACCAATGATATATTCCAGCAAGCATTCCATACAATGCAGAAATTCCCATTACCAAATGAAAGTGAGCTACTACAAAGTATGTGTCATGAACATTAATATCTAATGCGCTATCCCCAAGAATTAATCCAGTTAGACCGCCACTTATAAAAGTTGACACAAATGCTATTGCAAACAGCATTGGGGGATTAAATTGGATATTTGCTTTCCATAAAGTTGTAATATAATTAAATGCTTTAACCGCAGATGGAATTGCAATTAGTAAAGTTGTAAAAGTAAAAACTGAACCTAAAAATGGATTCATTCCAGTGATAAACATATGATGACCCCATACAATAGTTGATAAAAAGGCAATTGCAAGAATTGACATAATCATAGCCTTATATCCAAAAATTGGTTTTCTTGAGTGAGTCGCAATTACTTCAGAAGCAATGCCTAGAGCAGGTAATAAAACAATATATACTTCAGGATGACCTAGAAACCAAAATAGGTGTTCAAATAAAATTGGAGAGCCTCCTTGATAATGTAAAACTTCACCTTGAATGAAAATATCTGACAAGTAAAATGATGTCCCAAAACTCCTATCCATTATTAATAATAATGCACATGAAAGTAAAACAGGAAAAGAAATTACACCAATAATTGCAGTAATAAAAAAGGCCCATATAGTTAATGGCATTCTGGTTAGAGACATTCCTTTAGTTCTTAAATTAATTATAGTAACAATATAATTTAGTGAACCTAAAAGCGATGATGCAATAAAAACAGCCATTGAGACTAACCATAATGTCATCCCTAGTCCAGACCCTGGCTGGGCTATCTCTAATGCACTAAGGGGTGGATATATAGTCCAGCCTGCTGCTGCTGGTCCAGCTTCAACAAATATTGAGGCAACCATAAGAACAGTTGAAATAAAAAACAACCAATAAGCAATCATATTTAAAAATCCTGTAGCCATATCTCTAGCTCCTAATTGCAAAGGAATTAGCAGGTTACTAAATGTTCCACTTAACCCAGCTGTTAATACAAAGAATACCATGATGGTACCATGCATAGTTACTAATGCTAAATATATATCTGCATCCATTACTCCTTCTGGAGCCCATTTACCTAATAAAAATTCAAAAATCACACTTGGCTCTTCAGGCCATGCTATTTGCATTCTAATTAATGAGGACATTAAAATCCCTATTATGCCCATAAATATTACTCCAGTAAAAAGATACTGTTTAGCAATCATCTTATGATCTTGACTAAAAATATACTTAGTAATAAAAGTTTCTTTGTGATGGTGTTCGTGATGATCTTTATCAAATACTATATATTCTGACATATTCTATATTTTAATTTTGAGCAATTAATGAATTTTCAAAAACTTGTTGTTGGGTTATCCATTTGTCAAAGTCTTCCTGAGATTCAACAATTATTTTCATCTGCATATTATAATGCGATTTTCCGCAAATTTTATTACATAAAAGAACATAATCGAAATCATAAGAATCAAGAGGTTCTTCTCCCTTTTTAATTAATTCCTTGTTTTTTTCATCTCTAATCTCATTTATTGTAAGAACCTTATCAATCATACCTGGAGTATTTCTCATTTCCTCAGTTGTCATAGTAGGAGTTAACAAAAATTGTGTGACCATGCCAGGGACACAATTCATCTGTGCTCTAAAATGGGGCATGTATGCTGAATGAAGCACATCTTGTGATCTCATCTTAAATAAGACTGGCTTGTTAACTGGTAAATGTAATTCAGTAGTAATTACATCATCACTAGCATTAGGATCTGATTCATCTATACCTAAAATGTTTGCGCGATTTATATCAATTAGTCTTACATTTGCTTTTCCTAAAGAATTATCATTTCCAGCATATCTTGCTTTCCAATTAAATTGCTGAGCATATAATTCAACGACCATAGGATCATCATCTTCTGATATATTCATTACATTCGCCCAAGTTAAAAGACCATATGTAATAAAGGCTGTTAAAACTACCGCCGGTATGATTGTCCAAATAAGTTCAAGTTTATGATTATCTGCATAAAACAATGCCTTATTTCCTTTCTTCCCTTTGTATTTATAGGCAAAATAGTGAAGTAAAAACTGTGTAATTGTTTGCACAAAAAAGATTAATGCAAATGTGCTTATCATTAATGTATCAATTTTTGTCCCATGTTCTGATGCTGCATCCGTTATTAGAGGAAAATGACCATATTTAATAAAGCATATTATTGTAATGGCATATATAAATGCAAGGAAACCTAACATCAATCTTGCATTAAGCTTATTATCCTTATCATTGGCAATTTGAGAATCATCAATTATTTCTCCTTTCAAGGCACGAGTCAAATCAAAAATTTTGATCATTTGCCAAATTGCAATTGAAATAAAAACTAATGTTAATGTTATAAATAATGTAATCATTTCTATAATATAATTTTAATAATGAAAATGTTCGCTTTCCTTTATATAAGGATTGCCTTTTGCTAAAAGAGGTGCCTTAGAAAGAGAGTAAAAAACTAATATTAAAAACAATCCTGTAAAAAATGCTAATGCACTTATTTCAGCTAATCCAAATCCATATCTATCAACAACTGTTGCGGGCATAATCATCATATATACATCCATATAATGCCCTATAAGTATTACACTTCCAGCCATTACTATAAACCAAGGTATTCTTTTATAATCGCTATTCATTAACACTAAGAATGGGAAAATAAAATTTAATGCAAACATAGTAAAAAATGGGATAGTGTAATCTTCAATTCTTGTAATAAAATAGGTTACCTCTTCAGGAATATTTGCATACCATATTAACATAAATTGAGAAAACCACAAATATGCCCAAAATACACTAAAGCCAAACATATACTTTGCCAAATCATGAAGATGGCTGTCATTAACAAATTTCATATATCCCTGAGATTTTAAATATATTGTTATCAATGCTATTGTAGTAATACCGCTCACTATCATGCTTGCAAATAGATACCATCCAAACAATGTGCTAAACCAATGTGGATCTACACTCATTACCCAATCCCATGACATCATTGATTCTGTATATATATAAAATACTAAGAAACCTGCAGAGATTTGAAAATTTCTTTTAAAATTTTTATTATCTTTTGCAAGGTCTTGAGCAATAGAAAATTTTCTACTAAAATATCTATAAAGACTCCATCCTCCTATGAATATTAATGCTCTTATTAAGAATGCCGATTTATTTAACCATCCTGATTTTCCTTGAATTAATTTATCATGAGCTACAACATCGGGGTCCATCCATATAAAAAGATGTTTGTCAGCAAAAAATGCTATAGCAATTACAATTAAAGCTCCAGGTAATAAATAATAAGTTATAGCCTGCATTACTCTAAATAATACTGGCGACCATCCTGCCTGTGATGCATATTGAATTGCATAAAATGCTAATACTCCTAATGATATCATCATAAAGAAAAAAGCTGCTACGTATAAAGCAGCATATGGTCGATTATGAATTTGATGCATAACATGTTCTGCATGCTCATCCTTATGTGAAGATTCATGTGCATCATTGTGATGCTCTTCATTAGCTTCTTCCATATGAGCTGTTTCATCGCCATGAGAAGATTCATGTGCTAACATTTCTTTCACTTGGTCAAGAGTTTTATGAGATTCCATATAGCTATATGTCCAGCCTATACTTCCTAATAAAATTAGTGCCAGTGAAAAAATCTTAATACCATTTGAAATTTTATACATACTATTTTTTTAAATCTGATTTTAATTTCATCACATAAGATGTCACAAGCCATCTTTCCTTTTCATTTAATTGATTTGCATATGAACCCATAGTATTCCTTCCATAATATATTACGTGATACACACTTCCCTCAGTAATATCTCTACCTTCATCTAAATAACTTGGGATACCTAATATTTTTTCTCTTTTAAATAAGATGCCTTTCCCGTCCCCATTATTTCCATGACAAACACCGCAATAAATATCATATAATTCCTTTGCCTTTGCCATATTAACTTCATTACTCTCTAGTGGATTTTTTAAATTCACTTTTGCTGTGTCGTATCCAGCATTTGAATCCTCATATTGATACAGAGAATATCCTCTAGGGATAGTTCCTTCAACAGGGATTAATGCTGCCTGGTTGTTTTCAAAAAGACCATTTTCTGAATAAGCTTCATATCCGACAGACTCATACATGTTTGGCATAAACTCATAATTTGGAGACTCATTATTCTTACATGAACTAAGAGTTAATGTTATAGCTACTAATAATATTTTATATACTAATCTCATATACATTTAATGTGCTTTTGAATCAACAATATTAATTTCAACAGCTCCAGAATCTTTTAATATTTTCTTTAATTTTCCTGTAACTTCATCTACAGTTATTTCAACTAAAAAATGATCATCTGTGGTTCTAGGATCAGGATTCTCTGCAGTTTTAAATGGCCACATTCTACTTCTAAGATAAAAAGTAATAACCATCAGATGAGCAGCAAAAAACACCGTCAATTCAAACATTATTGGGACAAAGGCTGGCATATTTTCAATATAGCTAAAGCTAGGCTTGCCCCCAATATTTTGAGGCCAATCAGCAATCATTGTATAATACATCATTAAAATAGAAACTGTAATTCCAAGACATCCATATATAAATGATGCAATGGCAATTCTGGTTGGTTCCAAGCCCAATACCTTGTCTAGTCCATGAACAGGGAATGGCGTATAGACTTCTTCAATGTGATAATTATTCTCACGAATAGTCTTAACAGCAGACAATAAAACATCGTCATCATTATAAAAAGCACGAACTATTTTTGAAGCTTTCATTTGATTTTTTTCATTTTTATAGCTGAAGTTCTTTTATCAGCTCCTGTTCCACTTAATGACTTTCCAGATTCTCTTATTCTCTTATACTTTTCCCCTGAAGTTTTTAAAATTGTTTTAACCTCAGCCTGAGCAATTACAGGGAATGTTCTCGCATATAATAAAAATAATACAAAGAAAAACCCTATAGTCCCCATAAAAATACTTATATCAATAAATGTTGGAGAAAACATTGTCCAAGATGATGGTAAATAATCTCTATGTAGAGATGTAACAATAATAACAAATCTCTCAAACCACATTCCGATATTTACTACAATTGAAATAAAAAATGAGAACATAATACTTGTTCTTAATTTTTTAAACCACATAAATTGTGGTGAAAAAACATTACATGTCATCATTGACCAGTATGCCCAAGCATATGGTCCAGTTGCTCTATTTAAGAATGCATATTGCTCATATTCAACTCCAGAATACCATGCTATAAAAAGTTCTGTAATATATGCAACCCCAACTATGGATCCTGTAATCATTATAACAATATTCATTAATTCAATATGTTGGAGAGTAATATAATCTTCTAAACTGCAAACTTTTCTCATAATAATAAGCAATGTCTGTACCATAGCAAAACCTGAAAAAATTGCTCCTGCAACAAAATAAGGCGGAAAAATTGTTGTATGCCATCCAGGAATTACTGAAGTAGCAAAATCAAAAGATACTATTGTGTGTACAGATAATACTAATGGAGTTGCTAAACCAGCTAACACCAATGATACTTCCTCAAATCTTTGCCAATCTTTTGCTCTACCTGTCCATCCAAAACTAAGTATACTATAAATTCTTTTTTGAAAAGGCTTGACTGCTCTATCTCTAATCATTGCAAAATCAGGCAATAACCCTGTCCACCAAAATACAAGGGAAACGGACAAATAAGTAGAGATTGCAAACACATCCCATAAAAGAGGTGAATTAAAGTTTACCCAAAGTGATCCAAAAGCATTGGGAATAGGGACCATCCAGTAACCAAGCCATGGTCTTCCCATATGTATTATAGGGAATAATCCTGCTTGTATAACAGAAAAAATTGTCATTGCTTCAGCTGATCTATTAATTGCCATTCTCCATTTTTGACGAAATAAAAGCAGCACAGCTGATATTAAAGTCCCAGCATGTCCAATTCCTACCCACCAAACAAAATTTGTAATATCCCAAGCCCATCCAACAGTCTTATTTAATCCCCAAACTCCAATACCAGTAGATATTGTATATATGATGCATCCTACGCCCCAAAGAAACATTGCTAGCGCTATAGAAAAAACAATCCACCATTGTCTATTTGCTCTAGTCTCAACAGGCCTAGCTATATCAACAGAGACATCATGATAAGATTTTTCTCCTGTAACTAATGGTTTTCTAATTGGTGCTTCATAATGAGACCCCATACTTTTTCTTATTATTAATTATACTTTTTTTTCGTTTCTTACTTTAACTTGATAAACTACATTTGGCTTAGTTCCAACAGAATCCAGCAAATGATAAGCTCTTTTATCATGTTTTAATTTATATATTTCACTTTCTTTTTCGTTTATATCTCCAAACCTCATTGCCCCGGTAGAACAAGCTGATGCACAAGCGCAAGTATCATTAAATTCTCCTTCAGCTACGGGTCTACCTTCTAATTTTGCTTTTAGTATCACTGCTTGTGTATTTTGAATACAGAATGAGCATTTTTCCATCACACCTCTAGATCTTACTGTAACATCAGGATTTAAAACCATACGCCCTAAATCGTCATTCATATGATAATCAAACTCATCATTATGGTTATATAAAAACCAATTAAATCTTCTGACCTTGTAAGGGCAGTTATTTGCACAGTATCTTGTCCCTACACATCTATTGTATGCCATATGATTCTGTCCTTGTCTTCCATGACTAGTTGCTGCAACCGGGCATACAGTTTCACAAGGAGCATGATTACAATGTTGACACATAATTGGCTGAAATGCCACTTGTGGATTTTCTGATGGACTTTCAAGTTCTCCAAATGAAGTTAATGAGCTTTCTAGGCCACTGATGTCGTCTTTCTTTTTATCATCCTGATGAAAAGTTTCTTCTGAAGAATAATATCTATCTATTCTTAACCAATGCATGTCTCTGCTTTTTCTAATTTCTCTTTTTCCTACAACTGGCACATTATTTTCTGCATTACAAGCAATTATACATGCTCCACATCCAGTACACGCATTAAGATCAATTGACAAATTAAAATGATGACCAATAGATCTGTCAAATTCATCCCACAAATCAACCTTAGGAGAAGAAACAGGAGTTTCAATGTGATTTAAAGAAACAACGGTTTCAGCATTCCAGTATTTCTGGTCCTTAGTATTAAATACTTCTAAACTAGTTTCCTTAAGTATCTCTCCTCTGCCCATTAGTGTATTATGCAACTGGATACAAGCAAACTCATGTTTCCCATCAGTTACTTGAATTGATACTAACTGATCTGTTTTAAAATTTTCATATAACTGATACCCATTAACTCCAGTTTTCATTTCATCTTTAACTCCCTTAGATCTTCCATACCCAAACGATAAACCTACTGTTCCTCTAGCTTGACCTGGCTGAATTATTACAGGAGCTTTAATTGATATGTCATTCAATTTTACAATTGCATATTTCCCATTTAAACCACCATCAGCATCATGACTAGACTCTGAAAAGAACGTACTAGGCTCTAAATATAGATCAAGTTTTTTTGCATCAAATTCTGAAATTGTCAAATAATTATCCCATGTTGTTCTTGTTAGTGGATCTGGAAATTCTTGCAACCATGGATTATTAGCTTGCTGACCATCTCCCATACCAATCTTAGGATATAATGTTAACTCATATAAATTATTAGTTGATGAAACTTTATTAATTAGATCATTAAGATCAGTATAATATGTTTTATATTTTGCTGATCTTAAAAATTTACTTTTTGAAATAGTGCTATTCTTTTTAGAATAGACTCCATCATGAAGCGCCTTGTCCCAATATGTATCTTCTAAAATATTTTCCTTCCAATTATCCTTAACATACTGGTAATACGATTTATTATTATTTGACCATATTAACAGCTGATCCTGAAATTGTCTAGTGTCAAATAATTTATTGATTACCGGCTGAATTAATGATAATTCTCCATGTCTAATTTCAGCATCACCCCATGATTCTAAATAATGTGAAGTGGCAGCAGCATAGTGAACATGAGCTGCTGTCTCATCATTCTTCATTGTAAAAGAAACTGAAAGATCAACCTTGTCTAGAGCTTCAACAAATTCATTAGAATTAGGCATAGAATACGCTGGATTTACTCCAGCCATAATTAGTGCGCCTACTTTACCTCTCTGCATTTGCTCAAGTAAATTGCTGACTTTCGCATTATTTCCTAAACGCGTCTTAATTATCTGATTTGGCTTAAATGCTTTACTTTTTATTTTCTCATTTATCTGAAGAACTAATCCTTGATAATCCACATCATTAATCCCTGAGACTACCACAGCATTTTTCTTGCTATTAAGAATTTCTTTAATAGTAGAATCTACTTTGTTTTGTAAATTTTCAGATAAGTTAATTTTATTGTTTGTTGAAAATAATTTAGAATATATCGCTAGAAGTACTAGTTTTTGTTCAGAAATTCTAATAGGAATTCTAGTGTCTGCATTTGCTCCACTTAATGTCATATTTGATTCAAACTGAATATGTCTTGACATTTTCCCTTTCTTTGGAATTCTGTTTTTTGTATAACCATCTTCAAATCCTCCACCTTGCCAATCTCCAATAAAATCAGCTCCAATTGATACTACTAAATCTGCGCTTGAAAAATCATAGTTTGCTAAACCTCTTTGACCATATCGTTTTTCAAATGCATCTAAAGCTGCTGACTCAGAAATACTATCATATGTGATATGATCTACATTAGCATATTTGTTTTTAAATTCATCGATTAATTTATTTGTAGAAGGACTTGCGAATGTTTGCGTTAATAGGACAATTGATTTTGATGAATTATCAATCTCCTTTAATTTTCTTTTAGTCTCAAAATCAAATTCAGTCCATGAAGAAGGTAGGCCGTTTTTAATAGGCTGTGCTAATCTTCCACTGTCATATAAATCTAATATTGAAGCATGAACTCTTGCGTTTGCAGAAGAAAATGGAGCTATTGTATTTCCTTCAATTTTTATTGGTCTTCCTTCTCTATTCTTAACCAATATGTTTGCAAAATCATAGCCATTTGATATAGTTGTTGCATAAAAATTTGCCAATCCCGGTACAATTTCATTAGGCTGTACAACATATGGTATGGATTGAACAATAGGTCCCTCACAAGCAGCAAGTGTAGCAGCAGCTGTGCTAAATCCTAAATATTTTAAGAAATCTCTTCTAGAAGTTGAGCTGTTTGACAAATTTTCCTTGTCACCTAAAAATTCATCAACAGGAATTTTATCAACAAACTCTCTATGTTGAATTCCATCTATACTAGGGTTCCTTTCAGAACTTAGATCTGATAAATTTTTCCAGTATTTCTTTTTATTAGACATATTAAAATCTACAAATTAATAATGACATTTTCCACATTCTAGTCCTCCCATTTGGGCTACAGTTAATTGCTCTACCCCATATTTTTTTGATAATTCTTCATGAATTTTAGCATAATATTCATTGTCTTTTACTTTCACATTTGTTTCTCTATGACAGTTTATGCACCATCCCATTGTTAATGGAGAGTGCTGATACATAATTTCCATTTCTTCAACAGGGCCATGACAAGTCTGACATTCAATTCCTGCAACTGAAACGTGTTGTGAATGATTAAAATAGGCAAAATCCGGAAGGTTATGGATTCTTATCCATTTTACTGGGTATGTTACCCCGGTATACTCCTGTACTTCATCGTCCCAGCCAACTGCCTTATATAATTTTTGTATCTCATCATCATAAAATGCTTTTGAATATTCTTCAGATGTTTCACCAGTATACTCATATATCGTCTTATGGCAATTCATACAAACATTTAAAGAAGGAATGCCTGAATGTTTGCTTACTCTTGCAGATGAATGACAATAATTACAATCAATTTGATTATCTCCAGCATGAATTTTGTGAGAATAATGAATTGGCTGTACTGGCATATAGCCTTGATTAGTTCCTAGCTGCATTGTCCAGCCATAAAAACCATATGCGCTAACAAGTAGAAACAAAATTGCCGAACATAACATTAAAAATTGATTATCTATAAAGGCTTTCCATAGAGGTTTCGATTTTTCTTCTTCAATTAATTTTACGTCATTTAAAATAGCAAAATTCCTAAGCGTATTACTAACTAAGAAAAGTCCAATAGCCAATAAAAAGAACAGAAAAGTAAAAACACCTAAAATAATGTCGTTAGATAGTCCTAAATCATTCGATGGGCCAGTAGTTGAAGTTGCGGTAGCTGCAGCAACTGGAACTGTTTTTTCTTGATTAGTATAGGCTAAAATATTTTCAATATCTGCATCCGATAATGAGGGATAAGCTGTCATAGCAGCGCGATTATACTCGGAATAAATTTTATTAGCATATGAATCTCCTGATTTTATAACTGATGCACTATTTCTAATCCAAGCATAAAGCCATTGCTTATCAAGCCCTTGATCATTTAATAACCTATCCTCAACATGACGAAGAGCTGGGCCTGTCATCTTTTTATCTAGCTTGTGACAAGCTGCACAATTTGCATTAAACAAAGTTTTTCCTGCAGCTATATCAATATCCTGTGCAAATGAATTAGTGTAGGAAAAAATAAAAAAAAGAGAGAAAAATAAATGGATGAAAGAACATTTAGAAAAATTAAAAAAATTTCTAAAATTATAAGATCTTAAATATTGCTTTTTATATCTTATATTCATTCTAAAATTCGTTTGAAAAAACAAAGCACAAAAGTAATACCAAAAATGGGTATTTTAACAATAAAATATTGATTATTTCTTTAAATTATTAATTTATAATGATTCTAAATAAAAAAGTAATAGAATAAATTATAATCCATTAAATTTGTTCATTATCAAAACATAAAATGAAAAAGCTAGTTCAAGTTTTATTTAGTTTAATATTTCTTTTCTTTAATCAAACCCTCCTGTACTCTCAAAAAGGGGAAATAGCAATAACGCAAAGTATTGAAATTGAAAAGATTATAGAAATTAAAAAAGAGCTAAATAAAAATTCTTCAATGCTTAGAATACAAATTTATAATGGAAATCGGGATGAGGCTAAAGAGATTAAAGAAAAATTTGAAAAAAGAAAAATTGACTCAATCGTTGATATAGTTTATGAAACGCCTAATTATAAAATATGGATTGGTAATTACATAAATCAATTAGAGGCCGATATTAAATTACTGGAAATCAAAAAATATTATTCTGATGCATTTATTTTTAGACAAAAAAACAAACAAATAATTGAAGAAGAAATCGAATAAAATTAAAGTTTCTTTTTAACTTCTACGTTAATAAACCCTTCTATTTCATCTCCTACTCTTATATCCTTAAAATCATTTACCTGCAATCCACAATCATAACCTTTATTAACTTCTTTTACATCATCTTTAAATCGTTTTAATGATGCTAAAGATCCCGAAAATATTACCACTCCTTCTCTAATAATTCTTACCTCAGAGTTTCTAAGAATTGATCCTTTTGTAACCATGCATCCTGCAATAGTCCCTAACTTAGATACTTTAAAAGTTTCACGAACTTCACAAAAACCAGTAATTTCTTCTTTAATGTCTGGGGAAAGCATTCCTTCCATAGCATCCTTTAATTCATTAATTGCATCATATATAATCGAATAAGTTCTTATATCAATTGCTTCTTTATCCGCCACCTGTCTAGCATTACCCATAGGTCTAACATTGAACCCAATTACCAATGCATCTGATGCTGACGCAAGCAATACATCACTTTCAGTAATTGCTCCAACTCCTTTATGGATGATATTAACTTGTATTTCCTCAGTAGATAGTTTTTGAAAAGAGTCCGTTAACGCTTCAACAGATCCATCAACGTCTCCTTTAAGAATTATATTTAATTCTTTAAAATCTCCTAAAGCAATTCTTCTACCAATTTCATCTAATGTAATATGTTTCTGAGTCCTAACAGTCTGTTCTCTTTGTAACTGATTTCTTTTAGTAGCAATTTGTTTTGCTTCTCTTTCATCATTATATACTGAAAAGCTATCACCTGCTTGTGCAGCTCCGTCAAGTCCAAGAATTGAAACAGGAATAGATGGCCCAGCAACTTCAAGGTCATTCCCTCTCTCGTCATACATAGCCTTTACTTTTCCTGTATTTTTTCCGGCTAATACAAAATCTCCTATTTTTAATGTTCCTGTTTGAACCAATATTGTAGAAACATATCCTCTACCTTTATCTAAAAATGCTTCAACTACTGTTCCTGAAGCATTTCTTTCAGGGTTAGCTTTAAGTTCTAAAAGTTCTGCCTCAAGAAGAACTTTTTCCAAGAGCTCATCAACTCCGTCTCCAGTTTTAGCAGAAATATCATGAGACTGAATTTTTCCTCCCCAATCTTCCACTAAAAGATTCATGTTCGATAAACCTTCTTTAATCTTATCAGGATTCGCTTCAGGTTTGTCAATTTTATTTATAGCAAAAACTATAGGGACGCCAGCAGCTTGAGCATGTGATATAGCCTCCTTAGTTTGGGGCATTATATCATCATCTGCTGCAATAACAATTACAGCTAAATCCGTTACTTGCGTACCTCTAGCCCTCATAGCAGTAAATGCCTCATGACCAGGCGTGTCTAAAAAAGTGATTTTTTCACTATCCTTAAGTTCTACACTATATGCTCCAATATGCTGAGTAATACCCCCTGACTCTCCAGCTATTACGTTCTCTTCTCTTATATAATCTAACAAGGATGTTTTTCCATGATCAACATGCCCCATTACAGTAATAATAGGTGGCCTAGATTTTAGGTCTTTAGGATCATCTAGCACCTCCTCAATAATTTCTTCTTTTTCAGCAGTAACAAATTCTATCTTATAACCAAATTCTTCAGCTACAATTGATAATGTCTCCGCATCTAATCTTTGATTTAGAGTTACCATAAGTCCTAGAGTCATACATGCAGATATAATTTCAGTTGATGGCACATCCATCATAGTAGCAATTTCACTAGCAGTAACAAACTCTGTTACTTTAAGCACCTTGCTCTCCTTCTCAATAACTGCAAGCTCATCCTCTGACTTTTGCTTATGTTGGTCTCTTTTTTCCCTTCTATATTTTGCTGCTTTACCTTTTGCTGATTTTCCTTGAAGCTTCTCTAATGTCTCCTTAATTTGCTTTTGTACTTCCTCTTCATTTGGCTCTTCCTTGACAAGCTTTTTTCCTTTAGTTTGACCCCTTAATCCTTTTTTATTTAAATTATCAGCTGATGGTTTTGGAATAATTCTTTTTCTTCTTTTCTTAGGCTTAGGCTTTGGCTTTTCTTCCTCAGATTTCTTAGAAGGTATTTCTTTAAATTTAGATAAATCCAATGTTTCTCCTGTAGATTTCAATCCAGATAGTTTTTTATAATTATCTGCCTTATGTTCATCTAAATCTGATTTTTTTTCTTCAATTTTATCTTCTTTTAATTTTGGAGTATCTTCTAATTTAGAATCTTTGTCATCTTCCTTTGCAGTCTCTCGTTTTTTTGGTTTTGGCTCTAGATCAATCTTGCCCAATTTCTTAAATTTCGTAACCTTAGACGCTGCAGTAATTACTTCCGCTTTCTTTTTATTTATTTCTTCAAGCTCTGCTTCTCTTTTTATCCTTAACTCCTCTTTTTCTTTAATTTGAGCTTCAGCAACCTCTTTAGAAGCTACCTTATTGTCCGCATCCAATTGAAATTCACCACATAGTAAATCATAGATTTCTTCACTAATTTTACTAGTGGGTCTTTTCTCTATTTCATGACCTTTCGATTCCAAAAAATCTATTGCTCGATCAATAGAAATATTTAATTCTCTAAGTGCTTTATTTAATCTAACTGCAGGCATATATCCTTTATCTATAATTTATAATATTAATTAATTTTCAAATTCTTCTTTTAAAATTTTAATTACATTATTGATTGTTTCTTCTTCTAAGTCTGTTCTTTTAACTAGATCTGCTGCATCTTGTTCTAAAACACTTTTAGCAGTATCTAATCCTGCCTTAGCTAATTCATCAATAACCCATGATTCAATCTCATCAGAAAATTCCGTTAATTCTACATCTTCCTCTACTCCGTCTCTGAATACATCTATTTCATAGCCAGTAATTTTTCCAGCTAGTCTAATATTATGACCACCCCTTCCAATTGCTTTACTTACCTCTTCTGGATTAAGCATAACTTCAACCCTTTTAGTCTCTTCATTTATTTTCATAGAAGTAATCTTTGCTGGATTTAATGATCTTGAAATAAATAACTGTAAATTATTTGTATAATTTATAACATCTATATTCTCATTACCTAATTCTCTAACTATACCATGAATTCTTGAGCCTTTCATTCCTACACAGGCTCCAACTGGATCAATTCTATCATCATATGAGTCTACAGCTACCTTAGCCTTTTCACCAGGGATTCTTACTACTTTTTTTATTGATATTAATCCATCAAATATTTCTGGGATTTCCTGTTCAAATAATTTTTCTAAAAACACTGGAGAAGTTCTTGACAGAATGATTGAAGGCTTAGTTCCTTTAAGCTCTACGCTTTCAATAATTCCTCTAATATTATCCCCTTTTCTAAAAAAATCTGATGGTATTTGCTTATCCTTTGGCATAATTATTTCATTGCCATCATCATCCAATAGGATAATAGCTTTATGTCTAATGTGATGGACTTCTGCCGTATATATTTCCCCTTCTAATTCTTTGAATTTCTTATATACATTAGTATTGTCATGTTCATGAATTTTAGCTGTCAGATTTTGTCTTAATGCTAAAATTGATCTTCTTCCCAAATCAACTAATTTAACCTCCTCAGAAACATCTTCTCCTACTTCAAAATCTGGTTCAATTTTTCTAGCCTCTGATAATGATATTTCACAATTTTCATCCTCTAGCTTATCATCTTCTACAACAATTCTATTTCTCCAAATTTCAAGATCACCTTTATCAGGATTAATAATGATATCAAAATTGTCATCATCTCCATATTTTCTTTTTAAAGTAGACCTAAACACATCTTCTAAAATTGCCATTAATGTAGATCTGTCAATTAATTTATCATCTTTAAATTCTGAAAAAGATTCTATCAATGTTATATTCTCCATAATTTATTTAATTAAAGTTTTATTTTCACTTTTGCTTCAACAATGTCCTTATATAATAAGTCTATCTTTTTTTCTACTGTTATTTTACCCTTTCCAATTGGTTTTTTTTCTCTTTGTTTCCAAAATAGACTAATCTGATTGGAATTAGCATTAACTAGTTTTGCTTCATATTTCAAATCGTCTTTAGTTTTAATAACTAATATTCTTCCAATATTTTTTATATACTGTCTAATATTAGAAAGAGGGGTTACAGCTCCAGAAGATGTTACTTCTAGAGAAAAATCATGTTTATCCCTGTCAATATTGTGCTCAATAGATCTGCTAACATATATGCAGTCTTCTACTGTTACCCCATTATCTCCATCAATTATAATTTTAATGGAATTATCAAGAGCTATATCCATATCTATTAAAAATAGGTCTTCCCTGCTTTTTAAACAGTTTGCTAGTTCGTTTTCTATAATATTTCTTAACATTTTTCTATAAAAAGAGGGGACTTTTCGTCCCCTCTTAATTTTTTTTCATTAATCAGTGGCAGCAAATATACAATATTATTTTGAAATCAATCAAATATAATTAATAGCTGCTATCATATTAGTTGGCCTACTAGGGCTCGAACCTAGACTCTTCTGGACCAAAACCAGACGTGTTGCCAGTTACACCATAGGCCAATAATGAGGAAGCAAATTTATAACAATCTTTTATTTGAACAATATTATTTAAAGAATTAAGTTATTTTTTTAAATAATATTAGAGGAATTTATTCATAAATTTGGATGAAAATACATGAAAATGAATGAAAATGATTTTAAAAAATGGAACTTAATTCTAGGATGGTTATGTTTTTTAATAGCATTCATAGTGTATTATTTAACTACTGAGCCCACTGTTAGTTTCTGGGATACAGGGGAATATATCACCACATCGGCAAAACTTCAAGTTGGACATCCTCCTGGAGCCCCTCTTTTTCAAATGCTAGGAGCTATTTTCTCAATTTTTGCATTAAGCAGTGAACAAGTAGGATTTACAATAAATTTGATGAGTGGATTTGCAAGTGCATTGACCATATCGTTTATGTTTTGGTCTATTACCATGTTATTATCAAAAATTTCAAATAAAATAGATGATTCTAAAGATAAATCAATAGCTATTCTTTCAGGAGGATTAACAGGAAGTTTAGCTTTTACTTTTACTGACACTTTTTGGTTTAATGCCGTTGAAGCAGAAGTCTATGCAATGGGAACCCTAATTATGGCTATTTTATTCTACCTAGCCCTTAGATGGGAAAAAGACATGGACAAGCCTAAAGGTGATAAATGGCTTATTTTAATATGTTTTATGATTGGACTATCCTTTGGAATACATTTGATGGGTCTACTAACTATTCCTGCAATTACACTAATTTATTTCTTTAAAAATTACAAAACTATAAATATCAAAAATTTCCTATTTGCTAATGTAATAGGTGTGGCAATTCTTATGGGGGTATTTAAATTAATGCTCCCCCCAACTCTTAAGTTCTTTAGTTTTATGGAGTTATTCTTTGTTAATGATATGGGCTTGCCATTTAACTCCGGAACAATAGTTTCATTTCTTCTAATTGCCAGCACTTTTTATTTCGCTATTTCATATACATCAAAAAGAAATCTTGTTACTGGGAATACTATAGTATTATGTATTCTTTTTATTTTCTTAGGATTTTCATCCTGGATAATGCTTCCTATAAGAGCAAATTCAAAAGTTGTTGTCAATGAAAATAATCCTTCAACTGTAAGAGAACTTCTTGCTTATTATAACTTAGAACAGTATCCTAAGACCTATTTATTTTATGGCCCACTATTTACTGACCAATATTCTGGGCTTGATGAAAGCAACCCTTATACTGATGATAAGCCAAAATATGAAAAAGATGAAAAAAATGAAGAGTACATTATAGTTAATGATTATAAAAATGCTGCTCAAAATTTTAATTCAAAACATGCTTCATTTCTTCCAAGAATGTGGAGCCCTGAACATGCAGAAAATTACATGAAATATTCAGGTTTTTTAAATTTTAAGGTCAAACCAAAATATATATCTGAAAACTCTATTACTGAAGTTATTAATGATTTTAAAGTAAAAATTCAAGCTGACCAAATAGACTATGAGACCTTTCACAAATTTCTAAAACAATATGGACAATTTTTAGATATTGAAAAGCCGTCTGTATTAAGCAATATATATTATTCAATTGATTTTCAAATTGGATATATGTACTGGAGATACTTTATGTGGAATTTTACTGGAAGACAAGATGACTTGCAAGGAAAATTTAATATGCATGGGAACTGGATCAGTGGAGTTAATTTTATTGATGAAATGCATTTGGGAATTAGTCAAGAAAATCTCCCAAGTGATGTCTTAAATAATAAAGCGCGCAATACTTATTATTTTCTGCCACTAATTCTAGGTATAATAGGGCTAATCTTTCTTTGGTATAGAAATAGAAAATTATTTTGGGTAATGTTAGTATTCTTTTTATTCACTGGAATAGGGATTCAAGTATATACGAATGTTAGAATATTTGAGCCTAGAGAAAGGGATTATATTGTGATTGGTTCATTTTATGTTTTTGCCATGTGGATAGGATTTGGAGGCTATGCTATATGGGAATATTTAAAATCTAAAATCAAATTTAAATTATTATCTATTACTGTTGGAGTGCTTTGTATACTATTAATTCCTGGCATATTAGCTTCAAATAATTGGGATGATCATAATAGATCTGGAAGATACTCTGCTCATGCTATGGCCGTAAATTATCTAGAATCCTGCGCTCCAAATGCTATACTATTTACCATAGGGGATAATGATACTTTTCCGCTTTGGTACGCACAAGAAATAGAAGGTATTAGAACTGATGTTAGAGTAGTGAATACCAGTTTACTCAGCACTGACTGGTATATAGATCAAATGAAAAGAAAAGCATATGAAAGTGATCCAATTCCATCCTCATTATCTCATGATAAATATAGACATGGTACCCGTGATTACGTAATAAAAGAAACTATTACTAATGATACACTTGATATTAATATTTTCTTAGATTTTATTACAAGAGATGAAAAAAGATTTAAGTATAAAGCTCTTTTAGATCAGCAAGGATATGACACAAGAGGACTAAGATCCCAAGATCTTAATGCTAATTATTTGCCAAGTGAAAACATAAGTATTAAAGTAAATAAGAATAACGCTCTATCAAATAATATAGTTAGCTCAGAGGATGCTGATAAAATTGTCGATTCAATAATTATAAAAATCAAAGGTCAAGCTTTATATAAAAATCGTCTGTTGATGCTTGATATAATTGCTAGCAATGAATGGAAAAGGCCAATTTATTTTACTGGTGGGGCATTTGGAGATGAAGATTATATATGGATGAAAGATTATCTACAAGTTGAAGGAGTCTGTTATAAATTAACTCCTATTAAAACACCAGTTGATCCTGAAAGACCTTACGAAATGGGTCAAGTAAATATAAGCACAATGTATCCTCTAGTAAAAAAATGGAAATGGGGTAAAAGGAGCGAAAAAGAAATCTATTATGATACTGAATCGAGAAGGAATAGTATAACCTATAGAAGCAATATGATTAGATTAATTGATCAATTAATCATTGAAAATGAAAATGAAAAAGCAGAAGAAATTCTAGATCTAGCAATGGCAAAAATGCCTATTGAAGATTTTGGGTTCTACACTCTTTTAATTCCCTTTATTAACTCATATTATACAATAGAGAAAAAGGACAAAGCCAGAGAGATTTTTGAAAAAATTGCTATAAAATATAAAGAGAGTCTTGAATATTATAGTAATATTTCAGATTCTAATAAGAATAAATATGCAGAATTAATATATACAGACATTGAGAGGTATAGATCTCTTGTTGATGTGCTAATATCTTATGAAGAAGGCGAATATTTAGAAAGTAAAATGAAGGAATTTAATGACTATTTGGATCTATTCTTATAATCTATGCATATTCTTGTAGCCTCCCAATTAATGTATTAGCATCTTCTTCCCCATTTTGTCTCCATTTCATTTCACCGCTCTTGTATATAATTAAAGTTGGAACTCCTTTTATTCTTAATGCATCTGCAAGTTCATTGTTTTTTTCCACATCTATTTTAATAACCTTAGCCTTATCTCCCAAAGCTGCTGCAACATCTTTAAGTACAGGATGCATGGTATTAGAGGCTTCATCCCATTCTGTAAAAAACTCCAATAATACAGGAACTTCAACGTCAATTAAGTCTCCAAATTTTGCCATTAACTAGATTTTAATGTAAATAGATAATACAAATATAACATTTTCGTAAAATTTGATGTTAAAACTATGTTAATCAATAGGTTAATTAATTTTAAACTAATTCTATTATTTATTGCAAATAAAAAAAAATAAAAGATTAATAAAACAAAATCGTTTTTATTATTTTAGAGTAATTATTCTTCTTTAATATTATTATAAATTATAGATCATTATTATGAAAAATCAAAACAATAATTCGGCTCTTTATACATTGGTAAGTGTTTTCTTCTTTTGGGGGTTCATAGCTGCATCGAATGGTGTCTTTATACCTTTTTGTAAAACCTATTTTAGTATAGATCAATTTCAATCACAATTAGTAGATTTTGCATTCTATGGAGCTTACTATATAGGTGCATTAATTTTATTTATTTGGTCTAGTCAAACAGGCAAAGACATTTTAAATAACTGGGGGTATAAAAGAGGAATTATTTATGGGCTGATTATTTCAGCTATAGGAGCAATAATAATGCTTCCTTCAGTCAATGGAGCAGCATTTGGCGAAACACAAGTTTTCTACTATGTATTAGTTGTGCTATTTATTGTTGGGCTTGGATTTTCTCTTCAACAAACTGCAGCTAACCCATTTGTAGTTTCTCTAGGGGACCCAGCTACTGGCTCAAATAGACTAAATCTTGCTGGGGGTGTTAATTCTTTTGGAACAACAATTGGACCTTTATTGATTGCGTTTATAATATTTGGTTCTGCCCCAATTTCTGGTGATGAATTAACTGAATTAATTAAAACTGGCAGTATTCAACTTAGTACTATCCAAGGATTATATCTTGGTGTAGCTGCATTATTTATTGCAGTAGCAATATTTTTCTATGTGTCCAAAAATTTGCCTGATGCTAAAAATGAAGACAGTTTTGAATCTGCAACAAAAGCAAAAAACTTACTTATTATATTAACTGTAATTATGATTCTTTGTTTTGGTTGGATTTTTTATACCTATACAGATGGGTATGATTTAATGGAAGGTGAAAAATTAGAAAATTATAGGCTTTTAGCCTCTGTTATAAGCCTATTCGCTGTATTTGGATTAATATATTATGCATATAAAAAAGCGCAAAATAATTCCAATGGATGGGGAGCTCTTCAATATCCTCAATTGGGACTTGGAATGCTTGCAATTTTCACCTATGTTGGAGTTGAAGTTACAATACAAAGTAATTTAGGAGAATTATTAAAAAATGTGAGTGATGCTGTAAATAATTTAAATCCTCTAGGACTTGAAGTAATGAGTGATTCAGAAATTGCAAAATATATTTCTCTTTATTGGGGAGGACTAATGATAGGAAGATGGAGCGGGTCAATAACTGTTTTTAATCCTTCTAAAAAATTGAAAAAAATATTAATGTGTACTGTTCCATTTTTAGCCTTTGGAGTTATTATAGCTGTTAATCAAATTAGTGGAAATCCAATAACATCTAATGAAATATTCATATTCTCATTTATTATTGTAATTCAAATAATTGGATTCTATTTAGCAAAAGATAATGCTATAGCAACTATGAAAATATTTAGTCTTCTTGGAGTTTTGGCAATGTTAATTGGAGTATTAGCTTCAGGAAAAACTGCATTGTTTGCGTTTCTTACTGGGGGATTGTTTTGTTCAATAATGTGGCCATGTATTTTTTCCTTGAGTATTAATGGAATAGGAAAATATACATCGCAAGGCTCATCCTTTTTAATTATGATGATTTTAGGAGGCGCTATAATTCCTCCTGTTCAAGGAAAATTAGCTGATATATTTTCTATTCAAGAATCATATTGGGTGGCTGTTCTATGTTTTGCATTTTTGCTTATCTATAGCTTTATGACACAAAGAATTTTAGCAAAACAAAACCTTCTATAATGCAAAGAAGGAAGTTTATAAAAAAAGCATCATTGATTTCTATAGGGCTTGGTATAGCAAACAAAGCTTATTCAAAAAATTACAAAAAAACTAATAGTTTATACAATAATATTACTCCTCTAGTTATTGCAACTTGGGATGTAAAAAATGCAACAAAAAAAGCATGGAAAATAATACAAAATAATCAAAGCTCTTTAGATGCTGTTGAACAAGGATGTATGATAGAAGAGGCTAATGAAAATGGCCAGTCAGTTGGAAAGGGAGGGTTGCCAGACAGAAATGGCAATGTAACATTAGATGCATGCATTATGAATAGTAAAGGAGATTGCGGCTCGGTTGTTTTTCTTAAAAACATAAAACATGCAATATCTCTAGCAAGAAAAGTTATGGAAGACACTCCACATGTTATGCTTGCTGGTATAGGAGCTGAAGAGTTTGCCTACTCCATTGGTTTTAAAAAAGAAAACTTACTTACTAAAGCTTCTAAAAAAACATGGGAAAATTGGAAAAAAACTTCAAAATATAAACCTGTTATAAATATCGAAAATCATGATACAATTGGAATGTTAGCAATTGATAATAATGGAAATATTTCTGGGGGCTGTACTACAAGTGGACTGGCATATAAAATGAGTGGAAGAGTTGGTGATTCTCCAATTATTGGATCTGGATTATATGTAGATAATGAAATTGGTGGTGCAGTGGCAACAGGTCTAGGTGAAGAAGTTGTTAAAACTGTTGGGAGTTTCTTAATTGTAGAGCTAATGCGTCAAGGACATTCTCCACAAAAAGCATGTGAAATAGCAATAAGTAGGATTGTAACTAAAAGTGATTACAAAAATTTTCAAGTAGGGTACATAGCATTAAATAAACAAGGCGATACGGGCTGTTATTCAATACAAAAAGGATTTAGTATGACTTTATGCCAGTCAAATAATAATGTTAATATAAAATCAGATTCTTACACAACTTAATTAATGTAATTCCTTAACTTCTATCCAATATGAGTAATAAAAAACGTGTCTTTTTAATTGATGCATATGCTCTAATTTTTCGTGGTTATTATGCCTTTATAAAAAATCCTAGAATTAATTCAAAAGGGCTAGATACCTCTGCAATTTTAGGATTTACAAATTCATTATTTGATGTAATTAAAAGGGAAACCCCTGAATATATTGCTGTCTGCTTTGATAAGGGTGGCAGTCAAGACAGAATAAAAATATTTTCAGAATATAAAGCTAACAGAGATGAAACACCAGAAGGAATTAAAATAGCTGTTCCATATATAGAGAAAATTCTAAATGCCCTTGGGATTTGTATAATGGTTAAAGAAGGATATGAAGCAGATGACATAATAGGAACATTAGCAAAACAAGCAGAACAAGCAAATTTTGAAACCTTTATGGTAACCCCCGATAAAGATTTTGCTCAATTAGTTAACGACCAAACATTTATGTACAAACCCTTATTTGGCGGAGGCTATGAAACATGGGGAGTAGAAGAAGTTAAAAGTAAATTTGAAATTAATGATCCTATTCAAGTAATAGATTTCTTAGCAATGAAAGGTGATTCTGTAGATAATATTCCTGGACTTCCGGGTGTTGGAGATAAAACAGCAAAAAAGTTTCTTAAAGAATATGGTAGTATTGAAAATCTATTATCTAATACAGATAAAATCAAAGGGAAATTAAGAGAAAAAGTAGAGGCTAATAGCGAGGCTGGCTTACTTTCCAAAAAACTTGCTACAATTATAACAGATGTTCCTGTCGATTTTGATGCCAATAAATTCAAATTATCTCTAGATAATCCTGAAAAATTATTAGAAATATTTACAGAATTAGAGTTTAGAAGATTAGCTGAAAACTTTAATAAAATATTTCATGATAAAATTCAAAAAGTAAAAGATCCTGTTAAGGAAATTATTATTGAAAAAAAATCATTTACTGCGGGTCATGGTCAATTTTCTCTCTTTGATCAGGAGAATAATGACGCAAATGAAAAGGCTTCTAAAAGAGTTTCAAAAGATCAAATTACTCATGTTTTTCAAATTATTGATTCAAAAATAAGTGCTAAGCTTTTTCTAGATAAATTAATGAAGCAACGCTCTGTTGCATATAGTCTGTTATTAGATGACACAAACCCTTTAGAATCTAATTTAACTGGAATCTCATTCTGCTGGAATAAAAACAAAACATATTTCCTTGATATTTTATCCTTAAATCTAACTGAAAAAAAAATACTGCAAAAAATAAAATTATTTTATGAAAATAATTCAATTGAAAAAATTAGTGAAAATTTAAAGTATGATATAAAATCCTTTTCAAAATATAACATCTCTATAAAAGGAGAAGTTTTTGACACAACATTAGCGCACTATTTGATTAATCCTGATATTAATCATAACACTAAAATAATCTCTGAAAATTATTTAAATTATTCTTTGATCAATGGAGAAAATGAAATTAACAACCTCTCTGATAGAACAAATATAATTTTCCAATTAAAAGGACTTCTTGAAAAAGAGTTAAAGCAAAATAAACATATTTCATTGTATAAAGAAATAGAAATACCTGTTCTAAAAGTGCTTGCTAGTATGGAAATAGAAGGAATTAATCTAGATGTAGCTTATTTAAATAAGCTCTCAAAAGAAACAGATAAAGATATCCAGAAGACAAAAAAAATAATATATAATGAATCAAAAGAAGAATTTAATATATCCTCTCCAAAACAATTAGGTGAAGTTTTATTTGATAAAATGAAAATAATATCTAATCCAAAAAAAACAAAAACTGGTCAATACTCAACTTCTGAAGATGTATTATCATATTTGGCAAAAAATAATGATTTTGTTAAGCATATTCTTGAGTATAGAAGCCTTACTAAGCTCCAAAATACATATATAAGAGCATTGCCTAATGAAGTATTAAAAGACACCGGGAAAATTCATACAGAATATATGCAAACAGTTGCTGCTACTGGGAGATTAAGTAGTATAAATCCAAACTTGCAGAATATTCCTATTAGAACCAGTAGGGGTAAAGAAATTAGAAGAGCATTTATTCCTAGAAGTAAGGACTTCGTTATATTATCAGCCGATTATTCTCAAATTGAATTAAGGATAATTGCCGCATTAAGTAATGAGGAGAATATGATTAATGCCTTCAATAATAATGAAGACATACATTCGTCAACTGCTGCTACTGTATTTAACACAAAAATTGAAAATGTGACCAATTCACAAAGAACTAACGCAAAGACAGTGAATTTTGGTATCATTTATGGTGTTTCTGCTTTTGGATTAAGCAACCAAACAAATCTATCCAGAAAAGAATCTAAAGAATTAATCGAGACTTATTACAATAAGTACCCTAAACTAAAGGAATATATTGCCACGCAGATTGCATTTGCTAGAGATAAAGGATATGTAGAAACATTGCTAGGCAGAAGGAGATACTTAAAGGATATTAACTCATCCAATTCAGTGGTAAGAGGGGGTTCAGAGAGAAATGCTATTAATGCTCCTATTCAGGGAAGTGCAGCAGACATAATTAAAATTGCTATGATTAATATTCAATCTAAACTAATAAATAGAACATATAAAAGTAAAATGCTTCTTCAAGTACACGATGAATTAGTTTTCGATGTATTTAAACCTGAATTAAATGACATTATTTCTTTAGTAAAAGAAGAAATGGAAAATGCGTTTTCATTAAAAGTACCGTTAGATATAGATATGAATTATGGCGAGAATTGGTTAGAAGCACATTAATTTTGTTATTTTGACAAAAATCTATAGATAAGACTCTCTGAAAATATTTTTAAATATCTATTTGGTTATATAATATATAATTGTAGATTTGCATCCACTTTTGAGGTAAATATAATTTTAACTTAAAAAATAGTATGGATACATTGAGTTATAAAACAATTTCAGCTAATAAATCTACAGTTAACAAATTGTGGGTGCTAGTTGATGCTGAAGGGCAAACTCTTGGAAGACTTGCATCTAAAGTTGCTATTCTGCTAAGAGGCAAACATAAACCAAACTTTACTCCACATGTAGATTGTGGCGATAATGTTATTATCATAAATGCTTCAAAAGTCAATTTATCTGGAAAAAAGTGGGAAGACAAAAAATATATTCGTTATACAGGATACCCTGGAGGACAAAGATCTCTTTCTGCAAATCAATTATTTGCTAAAAATCCTAGCTCAATTGTTGAAAAATCAGTTAAAGGAATGTTGCCAAAAAATAAATTAGGAGCTGCTTTATTTCGAAACCTTTATGTTTATAATGATTCCAAACATACACAAGAGGCGCAAAAGCCAGTATCAATTAATCTAAATGATATTAATTAAATGGGAGAAGTAATTCATAAAATTGGAAGAAGAAAAACTGCAATTGCTAGAGTTTATTTAAAAAAAGGCAAAGGAAAAATAACGGTTAATAATAAAGATTATAAAAATTATTTTCCAACACTTACACTACAATATAAAATTAATCAGCCTTTTGCATTGACTAATAATGAAAAAACCTTTGACACTAGCATAACTGTTTATGGAGGTGGGGCAACAGGTCAAGTTGAGGCTATTAGATTAGGTTTGTCTAGAGCACTATGTGAAGTTGATGAGAAAAATAGAGAAATCTTAAAGCCTGAAGGATTATTAACTAGAGATCCAAGAATGGTTGAAAGGAAAAAATTTGGTCAGAAAAAAGCGAGAAAGAAATTCCAATTCTCAAAAAGATAATATTATTCAAATATGTTATAAATCAAAATTTAGTTTAGCATCTAAATATCTAAGGCTTAATTTAATTTATACCACTTAGATATTGCTATAATTAAGAACGTAAACTAATTCAAATGGGAAAAATAGAAGTAAAAGATTTAATTAAAGCAGGTGTTCATTTTGGACATCTCACAAGGAAATGGAATCCTAATATGTCTCCATATATTTATATGGAAAGAAATGGAATTCATATAATAAATTTATATAAGACAATAAGCAAACTTGATGAAGCTTCTTCAGCACTAGCTAAAATTGCAACATCTGGTAGAAAAATATTGTTTGTAGCTACAAAAAAGCAAGCTAAAGATATAGTTGCAGAAGCTGCCAATAAAGTAAATATGCCTTATATAACTGAAAGATGGCCTGGAGGAATGCTGACTAATTTTATTACAATTAGAAAAGCAGTAAAAAAAATGAGTTCTATTGATAGAATGAAGGAAGATGGGACCTTTAATACTCTTTCAAAAAAAGAAAAACTGCAGGTAGGTAGACTTAGAGAAAAATTGGAGAAAAATTTAGGATCAATTGCTAATATGACAAGACTTCCTGCAGCTATTTTTGTAGTTGATGTAGTTCGAGAGAATATTGCAATTAAGGAGGCGAAAAAATTAAACATACCTATTTTTGCTATGGTTGATACAAATTCAGATCCAAGAGGAATTCAATATGTAATTCCTTCAAATGATGACGCTTCAAAATCAATTACTAAAATTCTAGAATATATCGCAGATGCAATTAAAGGTGGGTTAGAAGAAAGGGCCTCAGAAAAGGCAGCTGAAGAAGCTAAAGAAAAGGCGGCTGAAGAAGCTAAAGAAAAGGCGGCTGAAGAAGCTAAAGAAAAGGCAGCTGAAGAAGCTAAAGAAAAGGCGGCTGAAGAAACTAAAGAAAAATAATATTATTATGAAAATTTCTGCATCAGAAGTAAATAATCTAAGAAAATCTACGGGTGCTGGTATGATGGATTGTAAAAATGCATTGGTAGAAGCCAATGGAGATCTTGATAAAGCAATTGAAATATTAAGAAAAAAGGGCCAAAAAGTTGCTGCAAAAAGAGCTGATAGAGATTCGCATCAAGGTGCAGCAATTGCTATAACTAATAAAGAAAAAACTATTGGGGCAGCAATTGTATTAGCTTGTGAAACAGATTTTGTTGGAAAAAATGCTGACTTTGTTAGTCTAGCAAATGAGCTGGCTAACATAGCCCTAAGCTGTGATTCTAAAGAAGATTTACTAAAGGCTTCAGTTGACAATATGAATGTTAAAGAAAAACTTTTAGAACAAACAGGCGTGATTGGTGAAAAAATTCAAATTAATAAATTTGTTAAAATTAATGCGCCATATGTTGGTTCATATATACATGCAGGAAATAAAATTGCAACTGTTGTTGGTCTATCTAAAACAAATTCTGATTTACTTGATGATATGGTAAATGTATCAAAAGATATTGCAATGCAGGTAGCAGCCATGAACCCTATTGCGCTTAATGAAAAAGGTGTAGATTCTAATGTAATAGAAAAAGAAATTGAAATAGCTAAAGATCAATTAAGAGCTGAGGGTAAGCCAGAAGCAATGCTGGATAATATTGCTAAAGGGAAACTAAAAAGATTTTTTAAAGACAATACATTAATAAATCAAGCATTTATAAAAGATGCAAAAATTAGTGTTTCTGATTATCTTTCATCATTCGACAAAGAACTTACTGTGACATGTTTCGATAGAGTTTCTATTGGATAATTTCTCCTATAATATTTCTAAGATTAAAGGTTGTTATGAATTAAAAAATGTATAGTATATTTGTGTACATTTATTAATTATGAGCTATAAAAGAATTCTCCTAAAACTTTCCGGAGAAGCCCTTGTGGGTGATGATAAAACAGCAGGAATTAATTCAAAAAAACTGTTGCACTACGCAAATGAAATTAAGAAAATACATGATATCGGTGTTCAAATTTCAATAGTAATTGGAGGGGGAAATATTTATAGAGGGTTTAATAATACTGAACATAAAATTGACAGAGTACAAGGGGATTATATGGGGATGCTTGCTACATTAATAAATGGACTGGCTCTACAAAATACACTTGAAAATATTGGAATTCCAACTAGGCTACAAAGTGCAATAAATGTGAATCAAGTGGCTGAACCATACATAAAAAGAAAAGCCATCAGGCATTTAGAAAAAAATAGAATTGTAATTTTTGCTGCTGGAACGGGAAATCCATATTTTACAACAGATTCTGCTGCTGTACTAAGAGCTATTGAAATTGAAGCAGATGTAATATTGAAAGGCACTAAAGTAGATGGAATTTATAATTGTGATCCTATAAACAATTCAAATGCTATTAAATATGAAAACATTACTTTTAATGAAGCGATATCTAAAGGATTAAAAATAATGGACACTACGGCATTTACCTTAAGTCAAGAAAATAATTTACCTATAATTGTTTTTGATATTAATTTAAAAGATAATTTAATCAAAGCTGTGTCTAAACAAAAGATTGGTACAATTGTAAATATTCAATAAAATGAATGAAGAGTTAAATTTAATATTTGATTTAGCCAAAGAATCTATGTCAAATGCCATTAATCATCTAGAAAAGAAGTTAATGAATATTCGAGCAGGGAAAGCTAATCCTAATATGCTTTCCGGTGTTACTGTAGAATACTATGGGACAAGCACTCCTCTATCTCAAGTGGCAAATATTAATACCCCAGATGGCAGAACAATAATTATTCAGCCATGGGAAAAATCAATTTTGCCTGAGGTTGAGAAAGGAATAGAATTAGCAAATCTTGGTTTTAATCCAATGAATAACGGAGAAACAATAATTATTACTGTTCCCGCTCTCACTGAAGAAAGAAGGGGAGAATTAGCAAGGCAAGCTAAATCAGAAACTGAGGAGGCAAAAATTGCAGTTAGAAATGCTAGAAAAGATGCAAATAATGAAATTAAAAAATCATCTGAATTTTCTGAAGATTTGAAAAAAAATTCTGAATTAGATATACAAGAAATAACTGATAGTTATATTTCTAAAATTGATAAAATTTTTGATCTTAAAGAAAAGGAAATAATGACTTTATAATAATTTTATATCCAAGTATCAAGATAATATTATAATTAAAAAATATGACAGAAAAGAGTTCAGGCGGTTTGTGGGAGTTTATTGCAAGAATTATTCTAAACAATAGGATACTTATAATCATATCACTGATTTGTGCAACATATTTTTTCAGCACACACTGGCATAAAATTCGTTTTACCTATACTGAAGCCAACCTTCTCCCTGACACTCATGAAGAAAATTTAAAATACAATTCGTTTACTAGTAAATTTGGGGAAGAGGGTAATCTAATAGTAATTGGGGTAAAAGACTCTCTATTATTTACACTTGAGAATTTAAATGCATGGAATAAACTTTCTAATAGTTTTAGAGAAATTCCTGAAGTAGAGTCTGTAATTGCTTTTGGAGATCTACAAAAATTAATTAAAGATAAAAATGCCCGACAATTTTATATTGAACCATTTATAGAAGATTCAATTAATTCTGATTTGGAGTTAAATAGGTTAAAAGATGAGCTTTTTCATAAATCCCCTTTTTATGATAAATTTCTGATTAATACGGAAACAAAATCTGTTAGAAGTGCAATTAATTTAAAAACAGCTATCGTCAATACTATTAAAAGAGAGGAATTCATTAATAACATTTTATTGCCAAGGGTTTCTGAATTTGAGGAAGCATATAGCCTAGATGTTAGAATCTCTGGAATGCCGTATGTAAGGACTAAATATTCTGAGACAATTAAGGCTGAACTTGGAGAATTTGTGCTCCTTGCCATATTAGTTACATCATTTATTTTCTACTTCTTTTTTAGATCATTTAGAGCAACATTTATTTCGGTATGTACAGTATGTATAGGTGTTATGTGGACTCTAGGAATTATTGGTATTCTTGAATATGAACTTACAGTATTAACTGCAGTAATCCCCCCTTTAATTATTGTTATAGGTATGCCAAACTGTATTTACTTGATTAAAAAGTATCAGCACGAGGTTAATACACATGGAAATAAATCTCTTTCATTGCAAAAAGTAATTACAAAGATTGGAAATGCAACATTAATGACTAATGTTACAACTGCTTCAGGATTTGCTACATTTATTATAACCAATAGTCAATTGTTGAAAGAATTTGGAACTGTAGCTTCTCTTAGTATTTTATCAATTTTTATAATCTGCATACTAGTTATTCCTATAATTTATAGTTTTTTGCCTATTCCAGACTCTAAACATTTAGAACATTTAAATAAAAAGTGGATTATTTCACTTTTTGACTGGATGGCAAAAACAGTAAAAACTAAAAAGATTGAAATTTATACTCTATCAATAATTCTATTAGCAGTTAGTATAATTGGGATATATAAAATAGAAATCTCTGGGAGTCTAATCGATGATATGCCTAGAAATACAGAATTCTTTGAAGATATAATGTTTTATGAAAAAGAATTTAATGGTATTCTGCCTCTTGAAATATATATAGACACAAAACGTAAAAAAGCAGTTACTAAATTATCCACAATAAAAAAAATGAAATTGCTGGAAGATATTATTTCAGAAATACCTGAATTATCACGTCCAATATCTGTGGTAAGCCTAGTAAAATATTCTAAACAAGCATATTATAATGGTAATCCAAAATATTATCAAGTGCCCACAACTCAAGAAAATAGTTTTATTCTTTCATATGCAAAAAATTCAACTTCTGGTTCTGATGGAATTGATTTAATTAAGAATTTTGTAGATAGTACGGGGCAATATACAAGGATTACAACTTTTATGAAGGATATTAAAATTGAAAGAATGGAGAGAATTGAGGAAAAATTAGATTATGAAATAGCTAAAATTATGCCTAAAGATAGATTTGAAGTGTATCTTACGGGTAAAGCTTATTTGTTTCAACAAGGAACTTATTTTTTAGTTAAAAATCTTATAATTTCTCTATCATTAGCTATTGTATTAATTTCAATATTTATGGCATATATGTTCAGGAATTTTAGAATGATTATTATTTCTCTTATACCTAATTTATTACCTCTTTTAATTACAGCAGGATTAATGGGTTTCATAGGCATTCCTATTAAGCCTTCAACAATATTAATTTTTAGTATTGCTTTTGGTATTTCTGTTGATGACACAATTCACTTCTTAGCAAAATATAGACAAGAGCTACAAGAAAATAATTGGCAAATAAAACAATCAGTATATAACTCTATCAAAGAAACTGGCATTAGCATGTTCTATACATCTGTCGTTCTCTTCTTTGGATTTTCAGTCTTTATAGTATCCAATTTTGGCGGCACAGTTGCTCTTGGAGCATTGGTTTCTGCCACACTTCTTCTTGCAATGCTTTCTAATCTTCTACTTTTACCTTCATTACTTCTTTCACTTGAAAGAAGTATAGCAAATGAGAAAGTCTTAAAGGAGCCTAAAATTCAAATTCTAACAGATGAAGAGGATTTATTGAATTAATTTCTAGCAAAAGCATATCTTTGATATAAACAACTGATTAATGGGCAATACAACTGTTATTAAAATATTATCAGAATCAAACAAAAATGAATTAGTTGAAATTTCTGGGTGGGTTAAAACCTTTCGAGCTAATAGATTTATTGCACTTAATGATGGTTCATGTCTTGAGAATATTCAATGTGTTATTGATTATGAAAGTACAGATGAAAATATTCTAAAAAAAATAACAACGGGAAGTGCAGTTAAAATATCAGGTAAAATTGTCGAAAGTGCGGGAACAAAACAAGCTATAGAAATTCAAGTAAATGATATTAGTATTCTTGGCGAGTCTAATCCTGAAGAATATCCAATCCAGCCTAAAAAACATTCATTTGAGTTCCTAAGAGAAAATGCTCACTTAAGACCAAGAACTTCTACATTTAATGCGATTATGAGGCTAAGATCATCATTGTCCTTTGCGATTCACAAATTTTTTAATGAACAGGGGTTCTACTATGTTCATACCCCAATAATTACAGGAAGTGATGCTGAAGGAGCTGGAGAACAATTTAGGGTAACTACGTTAAACCCCAAAACCCGTGACTTAAAATCTAGTAAACAAATTGATTATAAAAAAGATTTTTTTGGAAAAGAAACTTACCTAACTGTATCTGGCCAGCTTGAGGCAGAAGCTTATGCAATGTCTCTTGGAAAAGTTTATACATTTGGCCCAACATTTAGGGCTGAAAATTCAAATACTTCAAGACATCTGTCTGAATTTTGGATGATAGAGCCTGAAGCAGCATTTATGGATTTAAATGGAAATATGGATTTGGCTGAAAAATTTCTAAAGTATCTATTACAATATACCTTAGAAAATAAAAAGAATGAATTAGAATTCTTAGAATCAAGACTTCTAGAAGAAGAAAAAAGAAAGCCTGAAAAGGATAGAAGTGAAATGAGTTTAATAGAAAAAATTAATTTTGTTGTAACTAATAAATTTAAACGCATAACTTATACTGAAGCTATTGATATTTTAAGACAATGTAAGCCAAATAAGAAAAAGAAATTCAAGTATATAATTAAAGATTGGGGCGCAGATTTACAAAGCGAACATGAAAGATATTTAGTTGAAAAACACTTTAAATGCCCTGTAATAATATATAATTATCCTGCAAGTATTAAATCATTTTATATGAGGCTAAACGATGACAATAAAACGGTCAGAGCAATGGATATCCTTTTTCCAGGGATAGGTGAAATTGTTGGAGGTTCTCAAAGAGAAGAAAGAGCAGATGTGCTTAATAAAAGAATGAAAGATATTGGGATTGATACAAAAGAATTTTGGTGGTATAATGACCTTAGAAAATTTGGCACTGCAGTACATTCTGGGTTTGGACTAGGTTTTGAAAGATTAGTAATGTTTGCCACAGGCATGTCTAATATAAGAGATGTAATTTCATTCCCAAGAACTCCACAAAATGCTGAATTTTAAATATCCATTTCATCATGAAACAATATTTAAAATTAAAGCTTAATCAAAAATTATCTCCACAACAAATCCAACTAATGAAGCTAATCCAGCTTCCTACCATTGATTTTGAGCAAAATATTCAAAGAGAGCTAGAAGAAAATCCTGCATTAGAAATTGAAGAAAATAGAAACGAAAATATAGATGAAGATTATTCAAATTCTAACGATGAAAGATCAAGTGATAATGAAGATATAAATATTGACGAATATCTAAATTATGATGATACTCCTTCATATAAACTAAACTACAGCCCCAATAATGAAAACGAAAAGAATGAAATTCCTTTTGCATCAGGGACTTCATTCACTGAATATTTAACAAGCCAGCTTAATACGTTAAAACTAGATAATAAAGAGAAAAAAATAGCAGAATTTTTAGTTGGGAGTATTGATAATAGCGGTTATATACGACAAGAACTTAATGAAATTATTGATGATTTAGCTTTTACTCAAAATCTTGATGTATCAATTGAAAAGCTAAAAAATATACTATCAATTGTACAGCAGCTAGACCCTCCTGGTGTTGGAGCTCAGTCACTAAAAGATTGCTTAATACTTCAATTAAAAAGAAAAGCTGTAAATGATGATGTAGAGCTTACTATTGATATTTTAGAACATTCATTTGAACATTTTTCTAAAAAACATTTTAATAAATTAATAGCAAAATATAATATTTCAGAAGAAAGATTAAAAGCTGTAATTAAGGAAGTTGAAAAATTAAATCCTAAACCAGGCAATAGTTATTCCAATACAGATAGGCCAATAGAACACATCATCCCAGATTTTAAAATAGAAATAGATAACAATAATCTTCTTTTAACACTAAATAACAGAAACAGCCCTATATTAAAAATTTCTAAAGAATACGATGAGATGTTGAAAGGGTATAAATTAGATAAAAACAAAACCAAATCTCAAAAAGATGCAGTACAATTTATAAAACAAAAATTAGACTCTGCGAAATGGTTTATTGATGCAGTAAAGCAAAGACAAGAAACCCTTTATGTTACAATGAGTGCAATTATGGAATATCAAAAAGAATATTTTATTACTGGAGATGAAAAAAATATGAAGCCTATGATTTTAAAAGATATAGCTGAGAAAATTGAAATGGATATTTCAACTATATCTAGAGTTGCTAATAGTAAATATGTTGATACACCTTATGGGACTAAACTATTAAAAGAATTTTTTAGTGAATCTATGACTACTCAATCAGGAGAGGAAATCTCTACAATAGAAATAAAGAAAATATTGCAAACAATAATTGAGAATGAAAATAAAAAATTTCCAGAAACTGATGAAAAACTTGTTAAATTACTAGTAAATAAGGGCTATAAAATTGCTAGAAGAACTGTTGCAAAATATAGAGAACAACTAAATATCCCTGTAGCTAGGCTAAGAAAAGAAATTTAATTTAAAGAAACGTCACCAATTCTAGTAGTATAGTTAATTTTTAGCGCATTAACTTTTCTTAATTCTTGTTTAATATCTCCTACTATACCCATATTTGTTTCCTTGTCTACCTTTAATGCAGTAGTTAAAAATGGTCTTACTTCCTCTCTCTTTGATTCTCTTTCAGCATAAATAAATGCAGGAATATCTGAAACCTCAGAAAATTTATCATTTAATTGAACTCTTGCTTCTGTTCCATATTGGGCTTGATATCCAGAATTGGGTTTGCCTGCATATATATACATCACAAGATCTTTTTTATCAAGTTTTTCAACTTGATCAGCAGCAGGTAATTGATTATTAATTTTCAATTCATTATCTCTCATTACAGTTGCCACCATGAAGAAAAATAATAACATAAAAACAATATCAGGTAGAGAAGCTGTATTTACTGCTGGTATTTCTCCTTTATTCTTTTTATTAAATTTTGACATAATTATATTTTTCTATTGAACCTCAGATAATTTTTGTGGATATTCTTTTCTAAGACGATTAATTTTCTCCTTTAATTTGGTTTTATTTCCAGGCCAATTAACATCTCTATAATTTTTCATCATTCCGTCATAAGACTCTCCATAAAGATCTTCTGCTCTAACATTTCTTAAATGAGTATATGCAGCGACAAGTTCATTTTGAACTGAAATATATGCAGCATAAGATGTTTCTCTTTCATTCTTTAAAGAAATAATAGCTTTATCTGGATTATCAGAAGATGACGGATCTCCATCACCTTTACAATAGTCACAAGCATCCTCATCTTTTCCTCCTCCATTATCCAAAAATTCTATTGCAGCAGCCCTTATATCTACTAAGTCCATTAGCTCATCCTCAACAAGAATTTGATCCTTACCATTTAACAATACAGTAAAAATATTTCTCTGTTTAATTACCACATCTTCTTGATCTTCTTCAATAGGTGGAAGTTTTCTGCTAATACCTGAATCAGTCTCAATAGTAGTTGTAACTAAGAAAAAAATTAAAAGCAGGAAAGCTATATCAGCCATTGAACCTGCATTGACTTCTGGAGATGATCTTCTTGCCATAAATTATTTTCTATTTTTTATACTAAACCATAACATCGATCCACTTGCAATGAGTATAAGTGAATAAAACATAAATAATGCTGCACTTATTAACTTAGATCCTGTAGCGGATAACATTTTACCATCTCTAAGTGGCGTGTCTTCTCCTCTAGCTAAAACAAAATAGCAAATCAAAAATAAAAATAGAAAACCTCCTAATGTTTTTAATGTACTCCTTAATGCATTCTTATCAGCTATTACATTTTTCAATGTATAAAAGGCAACAGATGAAACAATTAATCCCATAATCAAATAGGCAACAAATAACATATAGTCAATGCCTACAAGCATGTCCATCATTTGAATCATCAAAACAAATAATACTCCTAATAGTGATAAAGCGTATGCTATATACTTTATAATCTTATATGAATTCATAATGGTTATTTCTTATTATTAACTAATATATCCATAAGTGAAATGGAAGCATTTTCCATATCATTAACAATGCTGTCAATTTTTGCAATAATATAATTATAAAAAATCTGAAGTATAATTGCAACAATCAACCCAAATACCGTAGTTAAAAGAGCTACTTTAATACCTCCCGCAACTAACGATGGCTGCATGTCTCCAGCTGCCTCAATTTTATCAAAAGCTTGAATCATTCCAATAACTGTTCCCATGAATCCTAACATAGGTGCAAGAGCTATAAATAATGATATCCATGAAACATTTTTCTCAAGCTGACCCATTTGCACACCGCCATAAGCAATTACAGCTTTTTCTGCTGATTCAACGCCTTCATTAGCTCTGTCCAATCCTTGCCAAAAAATAGATGCAACAGGGCCTGGCGTGTTTTTACAAACTTCCTTAGCTGCTTTAACTCCTCCAGATTTCAAAGCTGCTTCAACTTCTTCTGTTAATTTATCTGAGTCAGATTCAGATAAATTAAGAAATATAATTCTTTCAATAGCAATAGCTAACCCTAGAATAAGACATAAAAGAACTATACCCATAAATCCTGGGCCTCCTTCAATAAATCTCTTCTTTAATTCTTGATGAAAATTTAGTTGTACTTCCTCTTCCATTTCCTCTACAACTTCCATTGAACTATCTACTTGGGCTTCTTGAACTTCAGTTGTTTCCATTTCATCTTGAAATATGATGTTGTTTGAATCTATATTATGAATAAATACAACCGAAATAATTGCAATAATACTTAGTAATCTTTTCATTTTGTTTCGTTTAATTAATTTAATAGAGCGTTAAAGATATAAAAAATTATAATTAACACGATAATATCGTGCAGAGAGGAAGGGATTCGAACCCTCGATACACTTGTGGTGTATACACACTTTCCAGGCGTGCGCCTTCGACCACTCGGCCACCTCTCTATATAATATGATTATTATATCAAAACAAATAAAAAGAAAAAATATTAATTATAAAACTTTATATAATGCTTTTTTATGATATAAAGATGATTTTTTTATGTCTTAAATACTTCGATTGAATTATTTGTAGTAATATTTATGATCTCATTAGTATTAACTTGGTAAATCTCTGCTAATCTTTTGATAATATGTATAATAAATCCGCTTTCATTTCTCTTCCCTCTATTTGGTGTAGGGGCTAAATATGGAGAGTCTGTTTCTAAAACTATATTGCTTAAATCTATTTTATTTAGAAATTTATCTATCATTCCGTTTTTAAATGTAACTACCCCTCCTATTCCCAATTTCATGCCCATAGAAATAATTCTGTTTGCTTGTTCTAAAGTGCCTGTAAAACAATGAAAAATTCCCGAAAGATCATCAGTTCCTTCTGATTCTAAAACTTCAAATATTTCATCATATGATTTTCTAGAATGAATAACTATTGGAAGATTATATTTCCTTGCTAACCTAATTTGCTTAATAAAAACTTCTTTTTGAACAGATAGATTGTCCGTCTTCCAATATAGATCAATTCCTATTTCTCCAACTGCTACACATTGGTTTTCTAAAATATTTTTTTCCACATGTTTTAGCTCTTCAGAGTAATTACTTCCAATATAACAAGGGTGAAGTCCTGCCATTAAAAACATATTTTTTGGAAATTTTATTTTAAGAGCTAACATAGATTCTGTATAAGAAGAATCAATTGCTGGTAAAAAAAATCTAGTAATATTAGAGCTTATGGCATTATTTATTACATAATCTCTGTCTGAATCAAATTCTGGAAGATACAAATGGGTATGCGTGTCTGAAATTGTCATTATACTACTATAATTCTAGGGATTTCAAAATATTATTACCCATCAAAATTTCAGAAGGATTTTCTAAGGCTTCCTTAATTGCCACTAGGAAGCCTACGCTCTCTCTACCATCAATAATTCTATGATCGTATGAAAGGGCTAAGTACATTACAGGTCTAATCTCAACTTTTCCATTAACAGCAATAGGTCGCTCAATAATATTGTGCATTCCTAAAATAGCACTTTGAGGTGGGTTAATAATTGGAGTGGATAACATACTCCCAAAAACTCCGCCATTAGAAATAGTAAATGTACCTCCAGTCATTTCATCCACTGTTATTTTTGAATCTCTTGCTCTTTCTGCAAGTGTTTTAACCTGAATCTCAATTTCTCTAAAAGACAATTTTTCTGCATGTCTAATTACAGGGACCATAAGTCCTTTTGGCCCTGAAACAGCAATACTAATATCACAATAATCATATGTTATCATTTCATTTCCATCTATCATTGAGTTTACAGCTGGAAATTCTTTAAGTGCTCTAACGCATGCAAGAGTAAAAAAAGACATGAAGCCTAAGTTAACATCGTGTTTTGTTTTGAATTTTTCTTTATACTTTTTTCTTAGCGCAAAAATAGCAGACATATCTACCTCATTAAAAGTAGTTAACATTGCTGTTTCATTTTTTACACTAACTAATCTTTCTGCAACTTTTCTTCTTAAAAGAGATAGTTTAGTTCTCTTTACATCTCTTTTTTCATTGCTTAAAGATCCCATTGATGGCTTAGCTATTAAAATATCTTGTTTAGTAACTCGCCCATCCTTTCCAGTTCCTGTAATATCGCTAATATTGAAGTTATTTTCAGCAACTATTTTTTTAGCTGCAGGACTTAAGATTTCTGATTTAGTAGTGCTAATAGGTTCTTCAATTTTTGATAACACGATCTCGTCTTTAGATTCTGTTTTTGAAGATTTTCTAGCTTCACCTTCTTTAGAAGTGTCAATTAGACAAACTACTTGACCAACATCTACTGCATCTCCTTCTTGAGCCTTTAATGTAATTACACCGTCTTCTTCTGCTGGCAATTCTAGTGTAGCTTTATCACTATCAAGCTCTGCTATAATTTGATCTTTTTCTACATAGTCTCCATCACTAACTAGCCATGTTGCAATTTCTACCTCTGTTATTGATTCTCCCGGAGAGGGAACTTTCATTTCTAAAACCATAAAACTTTAATTACTAGTTCTTAAAATTATTAATTTTCTATATAATATATCCTATTAATTACATTAATTAATTAAGCCATTGAGATCATACATTGAAAAAAACTCCCAAATTATTTCACTTGCAATTATATCCCTGTTGCCCCATGCTCCAAACCAATCATGTCCTCCTCCATCTACTCTATAGTGCCTTACCATAGTATTATTGTTCCCATTTAAATATGTGATTTCTTGAACAGTTGAATTATCGAAAGTATATATATCTGGCATATCAGTTATCAAAGGCTCTGTACTACATGCATTATGTGATCTCCAATAATCTACAACTGTATCTATGCCCATAGTCCATGCTTCATTACCACTATATGGAACAACTCCATCACTAGTCCCATGCATTTGAAGAATAGAGATTGCCCGCTGTGGTTGACAACTATAAAAAGTTTGTGGTGTCATTGATCCTGTTACTGATGCAATTGCTGCAATTTTATCACTAAGCTGACAGGCTAGTAAAAAACTCAGATAACCTCCATTAGACATTCCTGTACTATAAATTCTTTCCGAATTTATTGAATAGTTTTCTGAAATATTTTCAATCAAAAAATCTGCAAATGCAACATCATCTACAATACTTGCAGTAGTCCATCCTCCAACATTCCAATGAGTAATTCCATTTAAAAAAGTTCCTTGAGGATATACTACTATAAAATTTTCTTCAGATGCAATATCATTAAACTCTGTATATTCCATTATAACCTGATTATTGCTTCCATAACCATGAAAACAAAAAAGCATAGGAACAGGTTCAGAAGGGTCGTAAGAATCTGGGACATAAATGTTAAATGATCTAAGTAGCCCATCAAATTCAATTTCATATTCCTGTAATCCATATTCTACTGGGATGACTGGATCCGTTGAATCTATAACATTTATTGGGTCCGGCACATCAACCGTTTCAGGCATGCAAGAAAAAATAAATATTAAAATAATTAAAACTCTTTTCATAAAATTTTTTATTATAAAATTAGAAGTTAATTTAAAATTTGATTGTTCTTTTCTACATCAAACACATAATCAATAACTTCTCTATGTCTTTTTTCAAATCTAATAGAGCTTCCTGCAGCAGTTGCTCCATAATATCTTCTAGATGCAATTCTAAAATCCTTAGCTTCTTTTAAGTTCATTAATAAAAATCCATATACTCCCATATTTCTTGGCTCCTCTTGAGCCCATACTATATCCGATGCATTAGCATACTTTCTTATAATAGATCTAATAATTTCTTTAGGTAAAGGGAATAGTTGTTCAATCCTAATAATGGCAACATTGTCTCTACCCAATCTTTCCTTTTCTTCTAATAAATCATAATAAAACTTCCCTGTGACAAATACTATAGTTTCAATTATCTTAGGATCTGCATTAGAATTATCAATTACTAGCTGAAATCCTCCTTTTGTGAATTCATCAACTGAAGAAATAGCTTTTGAATGTCTCAATAAACTTTTTGGGGTGAAAACTATTAGAGGTTTTCTATAATTGGTTTTCATTTGTCTCCTTAGCAAATGATACATGTTTGCTGGAGTAGTGCAATTTGCTACAAATACATTATCCTTTGCACATAATTGTAAATATCTTTCAACTCTAGCAGAGGAATGTTCAGCGCCTTGGCCTTCATATCCATGAGGGAGTAACATTACAAGACCATTTTGTGTTTTCCATTTGTCTTCTCCAGAAAATATATATTGATCAATAATAATTTGTGCTCCATTACTGAAATCTCCAAACTGAGCTTCCCAAATAGTTAATGTATTTGGATTATTCATTGCGTATCCATATTCAAATCCAAGGACTCCATATTCTGAAAGCAAAGAATTATAAATTGAGAAGATTCCTTGATTTTCTGAGATATTATTATGTAATATTATTTCCTCTTCACTTTCCTCAGACTTGATTACAGAGTGTCTGTGTGAGAAGGTCCCGCGTTCAACATCTTGTCCAGATATTCTAACATTAAATCCTTCTTCTAATAAACTACCATATGCCAAATGCTCTGCCATTGACCAATCTAATTTGTCATTGTTAAACATTTCAAGTCTAGAAGAGATTAATTTTTTAATTTTGTTAATGAATTTTTTTTTCTTTGGTAATGTTGAAATAATTTCTGTAATTTTTTCTAATTTAAGTCTAGGATATGTAGTATTAACTGGCATCATCATTTCTTTCTGATTTGCTCTAGAAAAAGAATTCCACTCATCCTCCATAAAATCTGATATTTTTGTTTTTTTAACCTTTTTAGAATCCTTAAGTTGGTCTTCAAGCCAGTTTTTATATGTGATCTCTAAATCCTTTACATGTTTTTCATCAACCACCCCCTCACTAATTAATTTTTCAGCATATATTTTTTTTGGATTAGCATGTTTTGATATAATCTTATATAGTTTAGGCTGAGTAAATCTTGGTTCATCTCCTTCATTATGTCCATATTTCCTATAACCAAGCAAATCAATAAAAACATCTCTTTTAAATTCCATTCTAAAATCTAAAGCAAATAAAATAGAATGGACTACAGACTCTACATCATCAGCATTGACATGCAATACAGGAGATAAAGTTACTTTTCCAACATCAGTGCAATACGTACTTGATCTAGCATCTAAGTAATTCGTAGTAAAACCTATTTGATTATTAACTACAATATGTATTGTTCCGTCTGTCTTGTATCCATCAAGTTTAGACATCTGCACTAATTCATAAACAAGTCCCTGACCAGCAATAGCTGCATCTCCGTGGACAATGATAGGGAGAACTTTTTCAAAATTTCTTGGAAATTGTGAGTCCTGTTTTGACCTTACAATTCCATTAACTATAGCCCCAACTGCTTCTAAATGAGACGGATTTGGAGCGATATTTAAATTAATTTTTTTTCCTTTAATTGTTTCTCTATTGCTGGTCCATCCTAAATGATATTTAACATCTCCATCAAATATTTTTTCTTCATAATCTTTACCTTCAAATTCACTAAAAATATTTTTGGCTGATTTTCCAAAAATATTAACTAGAGTACTTAGCCTTCCTCTATGAGCCATTCCCATAACAAACTCCTCAACACCTTTATCAGCTGCTATTTCAATTAAAATATCTAGGGCAGGGATTAATGATTCCCCTCCCTCTAATGAAAATCTCTTTTGGCCAACATATTTTGTATGTAAAAAATTCTCAAATGAAACTGCTTCTACAAGTTTTTCAAGCAATTGCTTCTTTTGGCTAGAAGATAATTTTGGGTGATTGTTATTAATATTTAACTTATTTTGAATCCAATTTATTATCTCAGGATCTCTTATATACATATATTCGATTCCTATTGAATCACAATATATCTCCGTAAGATACCGAACTATAATACGAAGCGACTGTGGCCCAATACCTAAAATTTCACCTGCATTAAATACTGTATCTAAATCCTCATTTGATAAATCAAAATTTTCTATATCTAAAGAAGGAGTATATATTCTTCTATCTCTTACAGGATTTGTTTTAGTAAATAAATGGCCTCGAGATCTATATCCATCAATCAAGTTTATCACATTAAATTCTTTTTTAACATGATCAGGAATTTGTGATGTAACACCTTCAACAATTTCTCCATCAAAAAGCTTGTTACTTCCAAAATCATATCCTTGAAAAAATGCTCTCCAGCTCGGCTCTACTGAATCAGGGTCTTTTAAATATTGATCATATAAATCTGCAAAGAATGCAGTATGAGCGGCATTTAGAAAAGAAAAATTATCCATTATAAAAATTCCTATTTTTCAGATTATAAAGTTAATTAATATTAATTAAAAAGAGCAGAAAAACTATATCTTCCTTTTCGTTAAAGCATCGCCAAAATTATGAAGAAATTCGTGTTTTTCTTTAGGCAAATCAAGTGAATCTAAAATTTTAAATGCAATATCCGTATACTTTTTTATTTCTAGGATAACCTCATTTTCAATATTGCAATCATTATATATTTCTTTCACTAAAACTATTTTTTGTTGATTATCCTTGTGAGGGCTATTATATAAAGAGATTAAATTAGCTTTTATTTCATTAGAAACTAATTCAAGTGTTTTTAAATATAAAAATGTTTTCTTTTTCTCAATTATATCTCCACCAATTTTCTTTCCAAAATCATTTTCATTTCCATAACAATCAAGATAATCATCTTGCAATTGAAAAGCTATTCCTAAGTTCTTTCCAAAATCATAAATTTTTTCTTGCTGCTCCAAATTTGCATCAGCTATAATGGCGCCCATTTTCATTGCTGCCCCAATTAATTCTGCAGTTTTACATGTAATCATTAACAAGTATTCTTCAAGTGATGTTTCTTTTCTTTTTTCAAAATCAATATCTAATTGTTGTCCTTCGCAAACTCTTATTGCTGTTTTACTAAATAGTGATGCCATTGGAACAAAAATATCTGGCTCATAATTTTCAAATATCTGATATGCCAAAATTAGCATTACATCACCAGATAAAATTCCTGTACTACTATTCCATTTTTTATGTACTGTAATATTGCCTCTTCTTAGATCAGCAGAATCCATTATATCATCATGAACTAAAGAAAAATTATGAAAAATTTCTCCTGCTAAAGCAGCATCTAATGCTTTAGCTGGTGATCCAGAAAAAATATCTGTACTGACCAAAGTTAATATCGGCCTAATCCTTTTCCCTTCAAGGCTTAATATATAATGAACTGGAGCATACAAGTTTTCCGGGACTGCACTTATAGTATATTTTTCTAAATGCTCTGTAAACATTTTATGATATTCAGAAAGAGAAAGCATCTTATTTTATTATTTGGGTAAATGTATAATAAAATCCTAATTTAAAAAAGGCAATGAAAATTATAAAATATGGTAGAGTTATAAATAATATCTTATTAAATTTGCAATTATAAACTAAGCTCATGTATAGGACTCATAATTGTGGAGAAATAAGAAAATCTGAAATTGGGAAACAGGTTGTCCTTTCTGGATGGGTTCAAAAATTGCGAGATAAAGGATTTATGGTGTGGGTAGATCTTAGGGATAGGTATGGAATTTCGCAATTAATTTTTGATGAGCAAAGAACCAGTAAAGGCTTATTAAATCAAGCAAAATCATTAGGTCGAGAATTTGTTATACAAGTAAGCGGGGAGGTAATTGAAAGAGTTTCAAAAAATCAAAATATTGCAACTGGTGATGTTGAAATTTTAGTAAAAGATTTAGAAATTTTAAATAGCTCAACTACTCCACCCTTTACAATAGAAGACAATACGGATGGGGGCGAAGAATTAAGAATGAAATATAGATATTTGGATATTAGAAGGGAGCCAATCAAAAACAATTTAATATTAAGACATGAAATAACTCAGCAAGTCAGAAAATATCTTTCAGATAATTCATTTATAGAAGTTGAGACTCCATGCTTAATTAAATCTACTCCAGAAGGTGCAAGAGATTTTATTGTTCCCTCTAGAATTAATGAAGGTGAATTTTATGCACTACCACAATCGCCTCAAACCTTTAAACAATTACTTATGGTTGCTGGCCTTGACAAATATTTTCAAATTGTAAAATGTTTTCGAGACGAAGATTTAAGAGCTGATCGTCAACCTGAATTTACTCAAATAGACTGTGAAATGGCCTTTGTTGAACAAGATGATATTCTAAAAACGTTTGAAGGACTTATAATTGATATTTTTAAAAAAATTAAGAATATTAATATTGATCCTTTCCCTAAAATGACATATGACCAAGCAATAGAGAGATATGGAACTGACAAGCCAGATACTAGATTTGGGATGGAATTTGTAGAATTAAACGATGTATCACAACATAAAGACTTTAATGTATTTAATTCTGCTGAATTAGTTGTTGGTATTTCAATTACTGGAGGTAATTCAATGACAAGAAAAGAAATTGATAAATATATAGAATGGTTAAAAACTCCTCAGATTGGAGCAATGGGGATGGTATATATTAGATGCAATGATGATGGGGTCTATAAATCATCTGTAGATAAGTTTTATGATCAATCTGATCTTAAAAATATTGCTGATAAAACAAATTCAACTAAAGGGGATATAATAATGGTATTATCTGGAGATAAAGATATAGTAAGGACACAACTTAGTGCGCTTAGACTTGAGATAGCTAAAAATCTAGGATTAAGAAATTCAGAAGAATATGCTCCTTTATGGGTTATAGATTTTCCATTACTAAGCTGGAATGAAGATGAAAAGAAGTTTCATGCAATGCATCATCCATTTACATCTCCCAAACCTGATCAGATTGACCTATTGAAAAAAGATCCTGGATCGGTAAAAGCCAATGCATATGACTTAGTAATAAATGGAAATGAAATCGGGGGAGGTTCAATAAGAATTCATAATAAAAATATTCAACAAGAAATGTTTAATTGTCTTGGGTTTACAAAAAATGAAGCGGAAGAACAATTTGGATTTCTAATGAATGCTTTTAAATACGGCGCTCCTCCTCATGGAGGTATAGCATTTGGTCTAGATAGATTAGTCGCAATACTGGGTGGAAGTGAAACCATTAGAGATTTCATTGCTTTTCCTAAAAATAATTCGGGGAGAGACATAATGATTGACTCACCATCAAAAATATCTAAAGAACAGCTTAAAGAACTCAAGCTTAAGCAAGACCTTTAAAACATAGATAATGAAAATATTTATTTATGTAATATTTATTTCATCTATAATTCTGATTTTATCTGGCTATTTAATTGATGGAATTAATTCAGAAAAACTTATTGGGCTAGGAACAGTTCTGCTTTTTTTTATTGTAATTCCTTTGTTTCTGTATTATAGATGGAAAAATAAAAGTTTTAAAGATTTTATATTAAAAAATGATAATATAAAAAATGGGAATAAACTATAGATCTACTACAGCTTATTTAAATAAAATAATACTCTAGCAAAGAGTGTTTAAATAAAAAATTAGTTCATGTTTCTTCTAGTAATAAAGAATTTATCTAACATTTCTTTAGATTCATTTTCTAGTATACCGCTATTAACTTTTGTTTTAGGATGGAGCCTCCCCCCCATTGTTTTATATCCTCTATTAGAGTCTTTTACTGCATAAAATAAATTAGAAATTCTACTCCAATATAATGCCCCAGCACACATTTGACATGGCTCTAAAGTCACATACATTGTGCAACCATCAAGATATTTTCCCCCTAGAAAATTCTCAGCAGCAGTTATAGCTAGTATTTCAGCATGAGCCGTAACATCATTTAATGTCTCAGTTAAGTTATGTGCTCTAGCTATTATTTGATTATCAATTACAATAACAGCTCCTATAGGAACTTCACCCTTTGTCAAAGCAATCTTTGCCTCCTCAATAGCCTTTGCCATAAAATAGTTTTTATCGTATTCTAACTTCATTAATATATTGTTCTATAATTATTTTGTTGTGAAAATACTGATGGCAGAAAAAATTCTATTTTAAATAAAAGTAAATTTTTAGTATTCATTAGCTGTTATTTTTTTGTAAATTAATAATGCTTGACTATCTGAAAAAGATGCAATATAATGACATATTTCTAATATTCGTGAGTATAGTTCTGGTTTGTTTATATCTACTGTATCAGGCAAAAGATTTAGGATTAACTTATCATAACTATTAGCATTTCCTGCATGCATATTATTAGCTGCTGTAATGTAGCTTTCTAATAATACACTTATAAGATTATAACCTGCAATTTCTTTTTCAATAACCTCCTTTGACTCATATATGTTCTCTACACTAATCTTAATAATATCAGAAATCTGAGCTTTATATTTACTTCGATCCAAAAGAGATGATTCAAATACTCCTTTTATTATTTTCTCTTCATTATTCATAAATATATCAACACTCTCATTAATCAAAGTATTTATAGACAAGGCTCTTAAATAGCTTATTCTATCAGTAGTATTACTTAGTTGATGATACTTTTTTGTGTTTATTGAATCTCTTACCAAATTAATCAAATATTCTAATGCAAATTCTTCTTCAATTAATCCAAGATTTATGCCATCCTCAAAATCAATTATTGTATAACAAATATCATCAGCTGCTTCTACTAAATATGCTAATGGATGTCTTGTATAGCTCCCTGTTGAATCTTTTGATAATCCAAGTTCTTGTGCTATTTCAGAAAATATTCTTACCTCAGACTGAAAGAACCCGTATTTCTTATGGGAAACATTTACAGTAGGTTTTATCGGAAGGGACCCCTTTGGATATTTTACAAAAGCTCCAAGTGTGGCATAGCTTAATCTAAGACCTCCTTCTCTTCCAATTCTTGATTGTGTAAGGATTTTAAACCCATTCGCATTCCCTTCAAAATCACATAAATCTTGATACTGCTTCTTAGTTAAACTCCTAGAAAAATCTTTCCCCTTGCCAGATATAAAAAACTGTCCAATAGATTTTTCTCCAGAATGACCAAATGGTGGATTCCCAATATCATGAGCTAATGATGCAGAAGCTACAATTGCTCCAAAATCATTAGCCTGATAGCCATGAACATCTCTTAAATCAGGATATTTTTCAAGAATTTTTAATCCTACCTTCCTGCCTAAAGACCTTCCAACAACACTAACCTCTAAGCTATGGGTTAGCCTAGTATGGACAAAATCTTCATTTGACAAAGGGACTACCTGTGTCTTATCTTGTAAGCTTCTAAATTCAGAAGAGAAAATTATTCTATCATAATCTACCTCAAAGCCAAGACGAATTTCATCTTGATCCTTTCTTTCCCTTTTTTGAGTATCTCCAAACCTTTTTAATGATAATAATTTTTCCCAGTTCATTTTTTATTTCCTGATTAGCAATATAACAATAATCTGTTAATAGATCTCAAAATTATATTTAACTAATAACATTCTCTTAACATTAAGGTTACATTATAAAATGATCTTTGCAATAGAATATTAATTCATTTTAAAAATGAAAAGATATATATTATTAGTTCTAGTATTATTTACGATGTATTCCTTTTCTCAAAAGGACAATAATGCAGTTAATGCTAAAGGGAAGCCTCATTTTAAAGTATTTTGGAATTATCATTATGCAGAAGGTATTCAACAAGGTAGTGCCTTTGAATTAACAAGAGCCTATCTTGGTTACAAATATAAATTTGATGAGAGATTTTCTGCAAAAATTATCTATGACATAGGGGAAAATGATGCCGGGAGTAATCATACTGCATTTGTAAAAATAGCGCAACTCGATTACAAAATAGATCCAAGTGTTAAAATCAGTATGGGATTGATTGGAGGAAAGCAGTATAAAGATCAAGAAAATCATTGGGGATATAGATACATTTATAAAATGCTTCAAGATGAACATAAATTTGGTCCTAGTGCTGATTTAGGAATAAATGTAGAATTTAAAATTAGTAAAACAATAATAGGGAACCTGTTTGTGTTAAATGGAGAAGGATATAAAAATCTTCAAGACGATGATGGAAATCAAAGGGTTGGAATGAGTCTGATTTATAATCTAACAAAAAAATTAACTACTAAATTCTATTATGACACGTATGCCTCTGAAAACTCTAAGTCATTAAATAATTTGGCTTTTTTTGCTGGCTATAAAGCCGATACATGGAGCATTGGAGCTGAATATAATAAAATGGAAAATGGAATAAACTACAAAACAACTATTGATGGACATAATCTAGATGGTATTTCTTTTTATGGCAGTTATGGCTTTAATAATAAAATTGAAATATTTGCTAGATTTGATGAAATATCCTCTAATACTTTAACTAATCAAGACAATAGCTGGAACTATAATAAAGATGGAGCTCTATTAATTTTTGGAATTGAATACGCAGTTTCTAAAGGAGTAAAATTTTCAATAAACACAAGGAGTTTTAATTATATAAATGATGATATAGAAGATATGTCATTAATATATTTTAACACAGAATTTAAATTATAAAGAAATGGAGAATATTTATTTATTAATGTTAGTTGCACTAGTTGCATTGGCTATTGCAGACCTTATAGTAGGGGTCAGTAATGATGCAGTTAATTTTTTAAACTCTGCTCTTGGTACCAAAGTACTTTCGTTTAAAACCATCATGATTGTTGCCAGCATTGGGATTGCTGTTGGAGCAGTGTTTTCTAGTGGGATGATGGAAGTAGCCAGAAAAGGAATATTTAATCCTGGCGAATTTATGTTTAATGAGATCATGATAATTTTCATGGCGGTAATGATTACAGATATTTTATTACTTGATTTCTTCAATACTATTGGATTGCCAACATCTACTACTGTCTCTATTGTATTTGAACTATTAGGAGCCTCTGTTGCTATGGCACTAATTAAAATTGGACTAGATAATGGTAGTTTTTCAGATTTAGGAATGTATATTAATACAACAAAAGCAACACAAATAATTCTTGGAATTCTGCTCTCGGTGGTAGTAGCATTTTCCATTGGGGCAATAGTCCAATGGATCTCTAGGCTTTTACTTTCTTATGATATTTCATCGAAAGCAAATTGGGTTGGAGCAGTATTTGGAGGTGTCGCACTAACTGCTATTACCTATTTCATTCTAATGAAAGGAATAAAAGGCACAACATATGCTAAAGAAAGTTTTGAAATTATTGGAGGCATGACAATTAAAGATTATTTAGAATCAAATGTTTTTGCAATTGTTGCATATAGTTCGGTATTTTGGTCATTGCTTTCTTACTTTTTTATAACCTTAATGAAAGCAGATATTTATAAAATAATTATTGCTGTTGGTACATTTGCATTGGCTTTAGCCTTCGCAGGAAATGATTTAGTGAATTTTATTGGAGTCCCTATTGCTGCGTGGCAATCATATGAAGCTTGGATTGCTTCAGGACTTGCTGCAAATGAATTTAGTATGCAAGTTTTAGCTTCTAAAGTCCCTACTCCCAATTATCTTTTATTTGCTGCTGGTATTATAATGGTACTAACATTATGGTTTTCTAAAAAAGCTCACCGTGTTGTTAAAACATCAATAGATTTATCTGCACAAGGTGAAACGGAAGAAAGGTTTAGCCCTAATTTTTTATCGAGATCATTAGTAAGGGCAGGATCAAATTCTTCTGATTTTATTTTAAAAATTTTACCAGATTCTGTTAATAATTTTATAGAAAAACAATTTATAGTTCCTGACCTAGCATCAAAGAAAATAAGAAAAGAGGACAGGCCTGCATTTGATGTGGTTAGAGGGTCAGTAAATTTAATGGTTGCAAGTATTTTAATTTCAATTGCTACATCTTATAAATTGCCTCTTTCAACAACTTATGTGACTTTTATGGTTGCTATGGGGACTTCTCTTGCCGATAAAGCATGGGGAAGTGAAAGCGCTGTATATAGAGTAGCGGGAGTATTAAATGTAATTGCTGGATGGTTTGGCACAGCAATTATTGCATTTCTTGCTGCAGGAACTATTGCCTATTTAATAAACATAAGTGAATTAATGATAGCTGTGTTATTATTTGTTGCCATAATAATAATGATTAGGCATTATACAGGCGGGAAATCTAATAGAGATAATGGAATAGATGAAAGTCTAGTAATTGCTGAAAGTAGTTCACTTCAAGGTGTTATCCACGAAAGTGCAAAAAATATTGCTAAATTAATTAAACGTGGGAACAAGGTTTTTAATAATACCGTGGAGGGGCTTTCTAAACAAGACCTTAGTCTATTAGATAAAAATAATAAGCAGATTAATAAATTATCTCAAGAAGTAGATGATTTAAAAGACAAGCTATTTTACTTTATTAGAAATCTGGATGATTCTAGTTTAGGAGCTAGCAATTTTTATATTAATCTTTTAGGGTACCTTCAGGATATAGCCCAATCCTTAGAATATATTTCTAAAATTAGTTATAAACATATTAATAATAATCATAGTAAATTAAGATATACTCAGATCATGGACTTAATGGAATTAGATAAAGAAATAAATGATTTATTTGTAGAAATTAAAATATCCTTTGAAACAAGATCTTTTCACAAAATGAATGTAATTCTAAAAAACAAAAAAGAGCTATTTAGTTTAGTTGACAAAAAAATAGAAGCACAGATTTCTAGTACTAGAAGTTCTGAAGAAAAAAGCCCAAAAAATACTACGCTATACATAAGTATTCTCCAAGAAACTAAAGATCTATTAAAAGCAATCATGAATCTAATTGAAGAATATCATGTTTCTCATGATGCTACTGTTGAACCTGCAATAGCAAATAAAAATTCTTAAAACTATCTAGTCTATAAATTAAAAAGCTCCTAACTTATGTAAATAATTAGGAGCTATTTATAATAGTTTTCTTAATTCTAAGAACCACACATCAAGCAGTCATCCCCTTCACCCTCTTTTGTCTTTGCAATTAATTCCTTAATTTCTTCTTGTGACATAGGGTCAACTTCTTTTATTTTTGCAAACTTCTCCGCAGTTTTCTTTGCTGTCTTCTTTTTATTTGCAACTACTTCAGGACTTTCCTTTTTTACAATTGGTTCAGCTGGGGTTGGTTCTTCTTTAGCTTTTTTATCTAATGTAAACTTAATTGCATCCACTGCACTTTTGGTTCTTAAATAATACATTCCTGTTTTAAGGCCGCTTTTCCATGCATAAAAATGCATAGAAGTAAGTTTCGCCATAGTTGCACCCTCAACAAATAAATTTAATGATTGGGATTGATCTATGAAGTAACCTCTATGCTTAGCCATATCAATAATATCTTTCATGCTAAGCTCCCATACTGTTTTATATAATTCCTTAATATCATCAGGAATTATATCAATATTTTCTATTGAACCATTTGCTCTCATGATTTCTTGTTTTAATCCTTCATCCCATAATCCTAAAGAAACAAGATCTTCTAAAAGGTGTTTATTTACAATAATAAATTCTCCTGAAAGCACTCTTCTTGTATATATATTAGAGGTATAAGGTTCGAAACATTCATTATTTCCAAGAATTTGAGAAGTGCTAGCGGTAGGCATTGGTGCTAAAAGTAAAGAATTTCTTACCCCATGTTTTAAAACATCTTTTCTAAGTTTATCCCAATCCCATAATCCACTAAGTCCTTTTTCATCTACATCCCATAAATTATGCTGGAATTTCCCTTCACTTATAGGAGATCCCTTATAACTTTCATATGCCCCATCTGTTTTAGCCTCTTCCATTGATGCAGTAACAGCCGCATAATATATAGTCTCAAAAATATCTTGATTTAATTTCTTTGCATCATCACACGTAAATGGCATTCTTAATTTAATGAATGTATCTGCTAGCCCTTGAACTCCCAGACCTATTGGTCTATGGCGGAAATTTGAATTCTGTGCTTCAATTACAGGATAATAATTTCTATCTATAACTTTGTTTAAGTTTTTTGTAACCCTTTTGGTTATTCTGTATAATTCCTGATGATCAAATGCTCCATCTTTTACGAACATTGGAAGTGCAATAGAGGCTAGATTACAAACAGCAATTTCATCAGGAGATGTGTATTCTAAAATTTCTGTACACAAATTAGACGATCTTATTGTCCCTAAGTTTTTTTGATTTGATTTTAGATTTGCCGCATCCTTATATAGCATATATGGATTGCCTGTCTCAATTTGAGCTTCTAAAATCTTCTCCCACAACTCTCTTGCTTTTATTGATTTTCTGCCTTTTCCGTTTTTTTCATATTTAGTATAAAGCTCTTCAAATTCTTTGCCATACACATCACATAGGCCTGGGCATTCATTAGGACACATTAATGTCCATGCGCTATCTTCTTCAACTCTTTGCATAAATAGATCTGGCATCCACATTGCATAAAATAAGTCCCTTGCGCGCATCTCTTCTTTCCCGTGATTTTTCTTTAATTCTAGGAAATCGAAAATATCTGAATGCCATGGCTCAATATATATTGCAAAACTTCCTTTTCTTTTACCTCCTCCCTGGTCTACATATCGAGCTGTATCATTAAACACCTGTAGCATTGGAACGATACCATTACTTGTTCCATTTGTTCCAGCAATATAACTTCCTGTTGATCTTATGTTATGAATTGATAGACCAATCCCGCCCGCAGATTGAGAAATCTTTGCTGTTTGTTTTAATGTATCATAAATTCCTTCAATACTATCATCCTTCATTGTAAGTAAGAAACATGAAGACATTTGAGGTTTTGGAGTTCCTGCATTAAACAATGTTGGTGTAGCATGAGTAAAATATTTTTTACTCATTAATTCATACGTTTCAATTGCAGAATCTAAATCATTTAAATGAATTCCTATTGAAACCCTCATCAACATATGCTGTGGTCTTTCTGCTATTTCACCATTAAGTTTTAATAAGTATGATCGTTCTAATGTTTTAAATCCAAAATAATCATATCCAAAATCTCTGTTATAAATTATAGTAGAATCTAATAATTCCTTATTTTCAGAAATTACTTTATACACTTCATCAGACAGCAATGGAGCTTTTTTACTTGTTCTTGGATTAACATAATTGTATAAATCATCCATAACTTCACTAAAAATCTTTTTGGTATTCTTGTGTAAATTTGAAACAGAAATTCTGGCAGCTAAAATTGCGTAATCCGGGTGTGCAGTTGTTAAGGTGGCTGCAATCTCTGCAGCAAGATTATCCAGCTCACTAGTAGTTACTCCATCATACAGTCCTTCAATAACGCGCATAGCTACTTTAACAGGATCAACTAAAGGATTTAACCCATAACAAAGTTTCCTAACACGTGCTGTAATTTTGTCAAACATTACAGGCTCCTTCTTACCATCTCTCTTTAATACATCCATATAGGGTCAAAAAAATTTATATCTTTTTTAAGATAATTTATAAATTATTAAATGTTTGAATATTTTAGTTAGTCTAATTAAAAATCAGCATCAAAACTAAATTTATCCTTCTCTTCTTCCTTGTTTAACACCCCAGCTTTTTGATACTCTGAAACTCGTTTCTCAAAAAAGTTAGTTTTTCCCTGAAGTGAAATCATATCCATAAAATCAAATGGATTAGAAGAGTTGTATTCTTTTTCACATCCAAGCTCAACAAGAAGCCTGTCTGTAACAAATTCTAGATACTGAGTCATCAACTTTGCATTCATTCCAATTAAACTAACTGGCAATGATTCTGTAATAAACATTCTCTCAATGTCAAGAGCATCAATCAAAATTTCTTTAATTCTGTTTTTTGGTACTTTATTCACTAAGTGCTTATTATGTAGATGTACTGCGAAGTCACAATGAACTCCTTCATCTCTAGAAATTAATTCGTTTGAAAATGTCAGTCCTGGCATAAGCCCCCTCTTTTTTAGCCAAAAAATTGAACAAAAAGCGCCCGAAAAAAATATTCCCTCAACCGCAGCAAACGCGATTAATCGCTCAGCAAAACTAGGTGACTCAATCCATTTTAAAGCCCATTGAGCTTTTTCCATTATTGCAGGGAATGTATCAATAGCATTAAATAACTTGTCTTTTTCTTCTTCGTCTTTTACATAAGTGTCAATTAATAATGAATAGGTTTCGCTATGAATATTTTCCATCATAATTTGAAAACCATAAAAGAATTTAGCTTCACTATATTGAACCTCATTGACAAAATTTTCTGCTAAATTCTCATTGACTATTCCATCACTAGCAGCAAAAAAAGCAAGGATATGCTTAATAAAATATCTTTCATCATCATTGAGCTTATTCGCCCAATCTGACAAATCTTGATGTAAATCAATTTCTTCTGCTGTCCAAAAACTAGCTTCAGATTTCTTATACCATTCCCATATATCATGGTGTTGAATTGGGAAAATTACAAAGCGGTTTTTGTTTTCTTTTAGTAAAGGCTCTTCAGCAGTTGACATAAATATTATTTTAAATAAAAAAATTCATTTAAATTGTGACTAACAAATAGACAAAAATGTTATCGAAAATGAAAGGCATTTTTATTAACATTTAGCACAAGTTTTTAACAAATTGGTCAAGCCAAAAAAAAATATTTTTTTTTAAAAAATTATGAAAATAGCAACAAAAATTATTTCAATTATTGCCATATTAATTATAATATTTAATATGACTCTAATAGATTTTAGCAACTTTTTTTCTGACAATAACACTATTGCTTTGGTCACAATAATTGCTGGGTTTTGCTGTCTATTAATTATAAGAATATTAGTTCTGACAAATAAAATAAAGGACTTTGGAAAAGATAAATAGCTGGTTTTATTTACCTATATAGCACACTTCAATCCCAGCCTTTTCTAAAAATTCGACACCGGATTTATCTTTATATTCCTCCTGGTATACTACTCTTTTTATATTTGCTTGATGTATTAATTTGCTACATCCCTTACATGGGCAAAGAGAGATATATAATGTAGCTCCCTCGCATGATTGTGTTGATGAGGCAACTTTAGAAATTGCATTGGCTTCAGCATGTAGCACATACCATTTTGTATAACCATCATCATCCTCGCATACATTTTCAAACCCAGATGGTGTTCCATTAAAGCCGTCTGAAATGATCATGTTGTCTTTTACTATTATAGCGCCAACCTTTCTTCTTTCGCAATAAGAAAGCTGTCCCCATTCATTAGCAATTCTTAAATAGGCAAGGTCATATTTGTGTTGTTTCTCTGGTGTCAATCTTTAAAATATATAATGTTAAAAATATAAAATTAATTCTTTTTATACATCTCCAAACCACAATTTAAATAAGCTAAATATTCATCTTCATTTGGAGTATATCCGACTGGATGATTTAAAATTGTATTAGATTCTGGATTATACAGAATGTAGTAAGGTTGTGAATTTGTTTTAAAATATTTTGCTTGAAAATATGCCCATTTATGACCATAATTTATTAACTGCCTAACGCCTTTCCCACTATTTCTCTCGACTAATATTTGTTGATCTTCAGGCAATAATTTTTTATCATCTACGTATAATGAAATTAAAACATAATTTTCTCTAATTACATTGTCTATTGATTTTAAAGGCCAAACATGTTCTTCCATTTTTCTACAATTAACACAAGCATATCCAGTAAAATCTAATAATACTGGCTTGTCAACTTTTTTAGCATATTCAATTCCAGATTTAAAATCCTTAAAACAATTTAAATTGTTTGGACATTCTTTTGGTGAAAAATAGCTATATCCCAAAGGAGGTGCTAGACCACTTAGCAAGCTTAGTGCTCTATACGATTGAGTTTCTTTATTATAAATTAAACCCGATGCTAGATAGATCGCAAACCCTAAAGACAATAGCGCAAATACTTTTCTGATAAATGGAATCTTATTAGGTTTAATTTCATGTGGAAACTGTATTTTACCTAAAAGATAAATTGCCAACAATAGAAAAATAATTAGCCATAATACTAAAAAGACTTCAATTTTAATTATTCCCCAATGCGCAACTAAATCAGCATTAGACAAAAACTTTAATGCTAGTGCAAGCTCAATAAATCCTAGCGAAACTTTAATTGTGTTTAGCCATCCACCTGATTTTGGTAATGACTCTATCATATTTGGGAACATAGCAAACAAGGCAAATGGCAAGCCTAGGGCAAGGCCAAATCCTCCCATTCCAGCAGTTAATTCCCATGCGCCTGAATCACCTGAAATTGAACCAGCAAGCAAAGATCCTAAAATTGGACCTGTACACGAAAAGGAGACTATAGCTAAAGTAAGTGCCATAAAGAAAATTCCTATTACCCCGCCAATAGATTCACTTTTACTAGAACTATCAACCCATGATGAAGGAAGCGTTAATTCATAGTACCCAAAGAATGAAAATGCAAATACTAAGAATATGACAAAAAAGGAAATATTTAAATAAATGTTTGTTGAAATATCATTTAAAATATCTGGATTTACAGAATCTAATAAATGGAATGGAATGCTTAAAATTAAATATACTAATACAATAAATACTCCGTATAATATGGCGTTAGTATAGCTATTTTGTTCTTCATTCTTCTTTGTAAAAAAACTAACTGTTAAAGGGATCATTGGGAATACACATGGTGTAAGTAGTGCAAGTAGGCCGCCTATAAATCCAAGGCCAAAAATATTATAAAGAGTCCTTGTAGGGCTTGAGATTGTTGAGGTATTGGACCCTGAATCTATACACTTAACTTCTGTTTTATTTATATCAGTTGGTAAAATCCCATATAGATTTAAAATATTTTTTTGAAGATTTTCTTGATCTATAAAAATTGTTTCTTTAACATCACTTTCTAATACTTTATTTGATAAATTAAATTTAAAATCAATTATTTCTGGCGTCAGACACATCTCATCATCACAAGTCATAAACTCAAAATCTCCAGTGATAGGGCTATCATAATTTATTACTTCAACTTTTTGTTTAAAAATTGCTTGGTTATAAAACTTAGAAACTACCATGTCAAAGACGAGATCGTTTTGCGTCACCATATTAATAGAATCCTCAACCACTTCACCAATTAGTTTATAATTTGAAGATTCCGTAAAATAAAATGTTGTTGGAATTGGGCCTCCTTCATCTACAGTTTTTGAATAAATTGCCCAATTTGTATCTATCTCTGCAATAAATATTAATTCATATTTATTTTTTTCAATTTGTTCTGAATGAAAGCTCCATTCTACAGGCTCTAAAATTTGAGAATTGATAGAAATAAAACAGAAAGAAAATAGTATATATAAAATTCTATATAGTTTCATTAGTAAATAGTATGTTTTGCAAAGAAATTAAAAAAAAATTAGTGATTAATATAATAAATGTTTTTTCTCGTTAGAAGTCCAACCAGCTTGTGACTTATAATCTACAAAATAAATTTTCAAGTCAGCCTGTGACTTATAATCTACAAAAAAGATTTTGAAGTCAGCCTGTGACTTATAATCTACAAAAAACCATAAGCCTTCATTTCCTTTTGCCTGACTTTTATACTCAACTTTATATACAAGAAGATCTGCTTGGGATTTGTAATCTACAACAAAAACATTAATGTCAGCTTGGGATTTGTAATCTACAGAATATAAGGTCTGCGAATTTGCAGAAAAGAAACTAATCAAGAAAACAACTAAAAATAATCTCATAACTCAATATAAAAAAAATTTTTTATGTTTATCATCTGTTATGAAAAGAAAAAACTTAATAAATTCTATCAGATTGTTATTGCTTTCGACATGTGTCATTATAATACTGTTTGTAACAACTATAGTAATCTATGCATATTTCCCTGGCATTTTTGAAAATAAAAAAGACAATGGGTCATATACTATTTATAAATTAAATTATGACACATACAAGTTGTCAAATAATGAGAAAAACAATGAAATAAAATATGGTTTTGAGCTTTTCCAAAATACCCCAGAATATATAGGCCCCAATAACAAGTATAATAATAAAGTTTATTCGGGAAATAATTTGTCCTGCACAAACTGTCATCTAAATGCGGGGACAAAAGCCTATTCAGCTCCTCTAATTGGAGTAAATAATAGATTTCCACAATTTAGAGGAAGAGAAAATAAAATGGGAACCTTAAAAGAAAGAATTAATGGATGTATGGAAAGGAGTATGAATGGTGTTGTCTTGCCAGTTAATGGCAAAGAAATGAATGCAATGATAAGCTATATGAAATGGATTAGCAGATATGCGCCAAAGGACGGGATTGTAAAGGGTTCGGGATTTCTTCCAATTACAATCCCTAATAGATCTGTTAATCTAGAACATGGGGAAAAAATTTATGAATTACATTGTGTATTATGTCATGAAAAGGATGGGAGTGGGCAAAAGATTATTGATTCCGACAGATATCTTTATCCTCCAGTATGGGGAAATGATGCCTATAATCATGGAGCAGGCATGACTAGAGTAATAACTGCTGCAAAATTTATTAAAGCAAATATGCCTCATGGAATTGAATTTAATGAACCTACTCTTACCGATGAAGAATGTTATGATGTTGCAGGATATATCAATCAAAAAATAAGGCCATTAAAAGTAAATCCTGAAATAGATTTTCCAGACATAAAGAAAAAACCTGTCTCTACACCGTATCCTCCGTTTGATGATAGTTTCTCAATTAAACAGCATCAACTAGGTCCTTTTCAACCTATTATGGAATATTATAAAACCAAATACGGGATAGTAAAAACAAAGTAAATTTATTGATGAGCTTCCTTTATATAGCCCCAACCACTTTGCTGTCTTTTAATAATTTGAAGAATACCATCAGGTACTGTCTGTATTCCTTGAATTAATTTTGATTTTTCTATTTTATACCTATTTAGAGTTCCCTCACAAACTACAAAAGATACATTCTTTTTTTTGGCTAATTGAAAAATATCATCTTTAACTGTAGAGGTTGAATCCAAAGCCATTTCTAAAGAATTACTGTACATAACTACTTCAAATTGAGAGTCAGGATATGCTCTTGACATTCCTTTTACATGCCGAATAGTAGCCTGATGTGTAGATATATTGTCTGTTGTTACATCAAAAACAATTTGAACAGGATTCTCTTGTGAAAAAACAAAAGAAAAAATTAAACAAAACAATAATGATAAAAATTTTCTATTCATTTTCTTATATTTTAATCTCCTGCAAAAATGTATCCTGTTCCATTTTCTTGCGCTCTCCCTAGAGCCCAAACTCCAGAGGGGACTAATTGAACACCAGGAATTAATCCAGCTATCATTTCTTTATATACATCGTCTGCTTTCAAACCCATTCTAGCTGCTATCATTCCGCTAAAAACTTGTGTTGCCAAATTACAAACACAATACAGAGCTCCTCTTTCTTTCATGATTTTTATCCCTGGGATATTCGGTAAAGGGAAATCATTTTCTTTTGGTTCATAGTATAGATTTCTTAATGATGCTTCCCCAGTGTATTTATCTGTGACGCCAAAAACTTCTCCAAGTTTAAATTTCTCCCAGACACTGTCCTGAAAAGCGAAACAAGTTGCTTTGTGTCTTATCACACACATTGCTTTGATATCTCTGTCTTCCACACCAACTGCATTATTACTGCTATAAAAAGCATATACCCACATAAATGGGAAACCATCATGAGGTGTAGACCCATCATAAACAATTCTGTGTTTTCCTTTTAAGTTTTTCATCCATTTTTCCGCTTCATTTAAATCAACTTCAGCATTAAGTGGTAAAGCTGCATTTAACCCATTAGACAGCATTGAAAGTCCGCTAGCTGCCGTTCCTAATACCAAGGCATTTAAAAAATTTCTTCTCGAATTTAAATCTTGTTTTTTCATATTATAATTAAAATTTTACTAATTAAACTATACTTCAATATAGTATTTATTAAATAAATTATCAATATAAAATAGTGATTTGTAGCCCCGGCAGGAATCGAACCTGCATCTAAAGTTTAGGAAACTTCTATTCTATCCATTGAACTACGGGGCCTAAGAAAATGTAAAGATATATTTGCCTAATTAATTATTAATTTAAAAAGTAATTATTATTTTGTAACAATAACATAAGATAAATGTCTAATAAAGGTCATTGGGAAAAAATATATTCCACTAAAGAAATTGATGAGGTTAGCTGGTATCAAGATACTCCTAAAACCTCATTAAATATTTTTAGTTCATTAAAGCTAAATTTAAATTCATCAATAATTGATATTGGTGCTGGTAAAAGTTTTCTTGCCGATAATTTGTTAAATCTCGGATATAATGATATTACAATTCTTGATATTTCACATAACGCTTTAAATGAAGTAAAAGAAAGAGTTAAAGAAAAAAATCATACAATTAAATGCATTGAATCTAATATAACTGACTTATCATCAGACAAGAAATATGATGTCTGGCATGATAGGGCAGTTTTTCATTTCATAACTAATAATACAGAAAGAGAGAAATATTTAACTCTGTTAAATAAATGTATCAATAAAGATGGATATTTAATTATTGGTACATTCTCAGAGGATGGACCGCTGAAATGTAGTGGCTTAGAAGTTCGTAGATATTCTGTTGATGAATTAAAAGAATTATTAAAAGACACGTTTCAGCTTATCAATGGATTTAAAGAAATTCATGATACTCCATTTAATACTACTCAAAGTTTTATCTTTTGTTCATTTAAAAAAATAGCATAATCTCTATGAAAAAAAATCTTATTAAACTAATTAGACTTGGGCTAAGAATTCATTCAATTTTTCATTTTGTAGAATTTATTAGTGCAATCTATGAAACAGCATATATCACTGCATCAATAGCATTTATTGCAATGGTAATTGAATTAAGTGCAAGCTTTTTAATTCCTAAGGAACATATACACATAAAACCTTTTATATCAGATGTGCATGAAGATTGTAAAAAATAATTTTAATTTATTAGGATTGGACTCCCTGCTCTACTATCCTTTATTGAAATTCCTGCTAATTTTGCAATAGTTGGAGCTATTTGATTCACATAATATTTTCCTTTTTCTATTTCCTTATTTTTAATTCCTGAGCCTAAAATTGCCAACCATGTGTTTTCACATCCTTCAACTCCAGCTCCATGGCTAGTCCACATAGAATTAGAAAAATCTCCATCTCCTCTACCATGATCAGTGGTAATAAACATATATGTATTGTCCTTGTAAAAAGAATCCTGTTGTAAATAAGTCCATAACTCCTCAATCATTTTGTCTGTATTGTGTAGTGAGCTTAGATAGTTGTCATAACTACCATCATGAGAAAAACTATCAGTTTCATCAAATGAAATATATACAAATTTGGGATGGGTATTCTTTATGTGTTCCATTGATAGAATATGAGTAAATAAATCATATCTAACATTATATCTAAATAAAGGCATCATTTTCTGGTAATCATCTATAAAGGATTCTAGTTTAGATAATTTATTCTTCTCCAAATTACTATATCCAGCGCTAACTGAAACTCCACTTCTTTTGTCATTAATTATATAAGGGAAAACATCCCAACTACAAAATGCAGCTACCTGGCCAGAATAATTTTGATTATTGTTGAGTAGTTCTAAAATTGTCTGATTCTTATTATAAATTTTATTATTACTTGTTATTGAAGAATCGGCAAATCCAGTTAATATCTCATTATACCCTGGGTATGAAAATAATTGATCATTTGTTAGTTTTATACTTGACTCCTCATCCTTGTTCCCAATTAACAATCCATGATTGTTGATGTAATTACCAAAGAATGGTAAGAGCTTCTGCTGTCGAATTTTTTGGTTTTCATCAAAGAACATTTGATTTAATAATTCTGAATTTTTAGTAAACTTTTTATTTTCTATAAGCTCTAGATCGATTCCATTAAACACTTCCTGCCACCTCACCCCATCAAGAGTAATTAAAATAATGTTAGGTGCATTAGTTTTATTATTTGTTAGTTCACTGCATGAATTAAATACCAGAAATGGAATAAGTATTAGAATTAGTTTTTTCATAATAACAAAAGTAAAAAAAAAGTCGGGATGACAGGATTTGAACCTGCGACCCCACGGCCCCCAGCCGTGTGCGCTAACCGGACTACGCCACATCCCGAATATAAAAAAAATTATTGCAATGTAACTTTTCTCTCGACTGGATTAAAGGGAGTGTCAATTAATTCACCATTAGAATTTATTAGCTCTAATTTTACTATTACTTCACCCAAAGGCAATCCCTCAATATAGTAAGGGGTCCATTCTTCGATAATAAATTCTTTCTCATTTATAGTAGCCCGCACCTTATTGCCATTTGATGAAATTTCTGTATTTACTAAATAAAAGTCAAGTAATAATTTTTTCGTATCATCCCCTTTATATATTCCTTTAGGTCTACTATAAAACAAAAATTCTGAATTTAAATCATAGGATTCAGAATTCTCTTCATCAGAGTTTATTTGTATTAATGAAAATGCATTTGGATTTTTTACTGATTCATGAAAAGACCTAGATAAAAAGAATAAAATTAAATTACTTCCTTGGTTTAAATCTTTTGAAAAATCTGAATTATAATAAGCAGAGTAAGGCCCATTATTTACAATCATATGTATATGTTGCCCTTTTGCAGAATTAGCTAAACCATTCTCAATTGCCCCTGGTGTTTGATCTCCTAATTTATAATTCTCGACATTAAACCTAAAATGATTATCTGTGTTTTCTTTATTTTCATCTGTAATTAATGATAGTTTTGAAGCAGTAAATGCAGGCGATCCTTCAAATTTTTTAATAGTGATGTCAGATTCATTAGAACACCCTACTATTATAATTACTATAAGGTAAAATGCAATATTTTTCATGATCTAAAATTTTAGATGTCTTACTGTGTCTTCGTGATTAATAATCTGTTGAAGTGATTCTATTCCGACTATTAAATGTTTTTTGTCGTAAAGCTGAGCATTTTTATCATCATTAATTTTAGTTTTGACTCCTTCAGGAATCATAGGCTGATCTGTTACTAAGAGCAGAGCTCCAATTGGAATTCGATTATGAAATCCAACCGTAAACAATGTAGCTGTTTCCATATCAATAGAATAGGCTCTGATTTTTTTTAAGTAATTTTTAAACTTAGAATCAAATTCCCAAACCCTTCTATTGGTGGTAAAAACAGTTCCGGTCCAATAATCTATTTTTTGATATTTTAATGCAGAAGAAATTGCTCTCTGTAAAGAGAATGAAGGCATTGCTGGAACTTCAATTGGAAAATAATCATTTGAGGTCCCCTCTCCTCTAATTGCTCCAATTGGTAAGATAAAATCTCCAATTTTAATTCTCTTTTTTAATCCCCCACATTTTCCTAAAAAAAGAACAGCCTTGGGTTTAATTGCAGTTAATAAGTCCATTATAGTAGCTGCATTTGGGCTCCCCATTCCAAAATTTATTATTGTAATATTATCATGTGTGGCTGATGGCATATTTTTTTCAAGACCGTCAACCTGTACATTATTAATTTTAGCAAATTCATCAACATATTTTTGAAAATTTGTTAGTAGAATAAATTTGCCAAAGGAATTTATTTTTATTCCTGAATATCTAGTAATCCAATCCTTTACAATATCTTTTTTAGTTTTCATATATGCAAATTTACTGCATTTTTCATTAAATTGAATAAAAGACTTAACTATTATATGGAAGTAGATCAAACGTCCTTTCCTAAAAAATTATATTCATGTTGGCATCCAGTTGGATACAGTGATGAAATATTAAAGAATTCTCCTTTTGGAACTTTTCTATTAGATGAAGCAATTGTTCTTTGGAGAACATCTGATGGAAAAGCTCATGCAATGAAAGATCTTTGCATTCATAGGGGCACTGCATTGTCATTAGGATGGATAAAAGATGATTGTATCGTATGCCCTTATCATGCGTGGCAATATGATAAGCACGGTAAATGCATATTAATTCCTCAGGCATCAAATAGCAAAATACCTAGTAAAGCTAAAACCCCTATTTACAATTGTATTGAAAAATATGGAATTGTGTGGGTTGCAATTAATAAACCAACATATAATCTTCCAAGTATTGATGAATTTAATAATAGACAATGGCAATTCATTAATACTGGTCCGTTTGAGTGGAATAGTGATAGTTCTAGACAAGTAGAAAATTTTACTGATTTTGGTCATTTTCCATGGGTACATCCAGGATTGCTTGGTGATCCAAAACGTCCATTAGTGCCTGAATGTAAAGTTACTGTCAAAGGTTCTGTACTTCATTATTCTATTCTAAGGCCAGAAGCTAGTAACACGGATGATTTTCCAATCTTTGCAAATGAAAAAATTGTAAAGCCTGAAAGAAAAAGTATTTATGAATTACACCTTCCATATACAATATTACTAAGATTAGGTTGGGGAGGTAAAGAAGGGATGGTTTATTTTTTTGCATCCCAACCTATTTCAAAAAATAAATGTAGAGGATACTGTATTGTTGGTAGAAATTATAATCATGATGAGCCGGAAACTGTAGTCCAAGAATTTGAAAAAGTAATTTTTGATCAAGACAAAAGAATCGTAGAGTCTCAAAGACCTCAACAGGTTCCCTTTGACCTCGCGGAAGAGCTTCACTTAAAATTTGATTCAGTTGCAATGAACTATAGAAGAACTATGAAAAAAGAAAAATTGTATTATTAATTATCTGCTAGTCCAATAATTCCACTCACCAGATGCCACGTACCTCTCTAATACATTTTGTAGATTTAACTTAACCCTTTTTTTAAATGGATCTCCAGTAGATTTCATATCAATAAACTGCATTATAACAGTGGAAGTAATTTTTATAACTTCAGATTTAACAAAATTCATTCCCCTACTCATTATATTGTTACTATGAAACTGTTGAATCTTTTTTTTTATGGCATTCTCCTTGCCTAGATAAAAAGATTTAGTAGCTCCTGAAATCTTAACAATACAGTTATATGTAGACCATCTTTTATCAAATCCAACAGAAATAACAGGAGCAAGATGCTTATTATTTTGCTTTAAAAGTAATGCAAGTTCTGATTGATAGTTTTCAATTATTTTAATCCTGTGATTTAGATCCTTTAATTTCGAAGTAAGTTTTAACTTCGCTCCTAACAAACTATCATATTCAGGCATTAATGCCTCTACTTCTTTTAATTTGTTTAATTCATCTTTAGATAAAAGATTTCCTTTAATAGATTTTAAAGATAGTTTTCGCTTCATATAATAAAATATATGAGCAAATGTAGTAAATAATTTATCTCTATACTAATAAAAAAATAAGTTCTAATAGTATAGAGATAATAAAAATTAATTAATCAATAGAAATATCACCTTTTGTTTGTGACCAAGAAATAATTTTTCCATCTTCAACTTGATACCATTCGTTATAAGATCCATCAGATCCATCAAAACCTGCATTAACCCACTCTCCTCTATTATTAGCATGATCTGTGCCTTCAGGTTTTGAAGGTTTAATAGAAAAAGCATATCTAAACTTCCATTCTCCAGAATTTCCTTCAGCTAGACCTTCCTGATATTGCTTGTCAATAATTGCAACGAATTCATCGCCATTTGCAGCTTTCTGTCCATTCTCAAATTGCAGAACAGCTTCATCTGCAATAAATGATTTTAATGCATCATAATCTCTTGCAGCCCATGCCTTATCCATAGCAACTACAACATCAACTGATGCCTGACTTCCCATCATAACTGTCTGACCTTCATTAGGCGCAAAACCATTAGTTTCAGCTTCACATTGACAATCAGCTTGGCCGCATGAACTTACGATCAAGAATAAACTAAAAACATATATAAAATTTTTCATAATAAATAATTTAAAATTAGTTTCTGAATATAGTTAATTAAATACAAATAAAGTTAGCTAATTCTCTTTTTGATAATTATTATGGCAGGGATGAGATATTTTCCTTAAACTCTGTCTTCATTAGCACCCATGAATTAGGGTCAAGTATAATGTTTTCTGGCTCTTTCTTCACTTTTATTTTAAAAACATTTGATTTTTCATTTAATTGAACTCGTTCAATTTGCTGATTCTTTTCTCCTTTAAAATTGATTCCAAACTCTATAGGCATTTCAAATAAGCTGTCGTCTCCTTGCTCTTGAGTAAGGAAAATTAAAACCTCCCCCTCTTTATGATTATATTTCCAATTTCCAGAAAGCTCTAAGGCTCCTGGCTTATATAGCCATTGTTGAAAAAAGGGTGTTAAATTTTGACTTGATACTTCTTCCATTATCCTTTTAAAATCATTAGTTGTGGCATTTGAGTCCTTGTATTTTTGATAATATATTTGGATTCCCTTCCAAAAATTTTCAGTACCAACAACCCCCCTTAGCATGTGCAAAATCCAACTTCCTTTCTGATACGTTTGCAAGCTAGTGACATTCTTCATGTTCTTTAAGTTATCATGAATAATGCGGTATTTAGGATTTTTTTCATGAAAAGAATTTACCATTTCCTGGCTTGATTTAAGTCCTTTCAAAAAAGCATCACGGCCATATTCATGTTCAATAAAAAGCAAAGTGAAATATGTAGCAAAGCCTTCGCTTAACCAAACATCATCCCAATCATATTCGGTCACAGCATTGCCAAACCATTGATGTGCAATTTCATGAATAACTACATTTCTCCATCTAATACTTCTATCCCCAGTAACTGAGTTGTCTCCATATAAAATTGCAGATGCAGCCTCCATTCCTCCTCCTACACTGTTAGACTGTATGTTAGCTAATTTCTCATACGAAAAAGGCCCAATATAATTGCTGTAAAATTCTAAAACCTTCTTTGTAGGTTCAGCAAAATCATAAAAACCAGCATCTCTGTCTTGACGATATACCCAAGTTTGAATTGATTTGCCGTCAAATGTATCTACATATTGAACAGCAAAATCTGCGGCACCAAGTACAAATAGCCATGAAGCAATTGGGACAGATTGTTTCCAATGAGTCAGTCGTTTTCCATTAGAAAGATTAGTTTCTTCAATTTTTAATCCATTAGAAACCACTTGATAATGATTTGGGGCAGTTACTATAAATTCACACATGGCCTTATCATAAGGATGGTCAATAGTAGCAAGCCAATTCCTTGCTTTGTTAGGCCAGTTATCGCTAAAAAAAGTACGATCTCCATATTTATTCTTGCCAATTTTTAGACCACTATAAGGGACTCCCTTATACACTATATTAAATTTGCTGAGTTGATTAATTGAAGAAGGTGAGGGGAGTCTTATATTTAAAACATCATTCTCATGACTATAACTCAATGCTTCCCCATTTGATGAAACATGACTTACAACCATGCCCTTATTATCTAGTTCTTTTGAAGCATTTGCTAAGTCTAATCTTAAATTTTTAACATCAGCGCCAAGAAAACGGACATCAATAGTTAAATCACAAATAATTTCGTCAGTTTTATCAGATAGTTCAATTTTAAATGCATAGTTAATAGCGTCAATTTTTGGGTTTTTAGGATAATTATCTGTAAAGGCAACTACTTTGGCATAGTTACTTATAGCTATTAATAAACAAATCGGTACTAGTATTCTATTTTTTAATGTTCTCATAATATTTAGATTGTGAAAAATATAATTATAAATTAGTCTTTAAGGGGTAATGATTTTACTGGACGAAATTCCGTTAGACCTATTTCCTTAATGGTTCTTTCTATATCTTCTATTTTTGATGGTACAAAATCGCTAAGATTTTCAACACCTGTTTTCGTTACTACAGCAACATCTTCTATACGAATATAATGTCTCTCCTCTGGAATCCATATCATTGGGTCAATTGTAAAAACCATTCCTTCTTGTAATGTAACGCCATGAACTCTCCCCACATCATGTACTGCCATACCTACTGGGTGTTGAAAATGTCCTCGAAATATAAGTCCATTTTGTACAGCTTTTAAATGTGATGGCTTCACAAAAGATTTGCCAATTAAGTATTCTTTCATGTCTACAGCAGCCTTATTAAGTACTTCATCTGAAGTAGCTCCAGGCTTAATGTAACGGAATAAAGCGTCTCTATAGGCTACAATAAATTTGTACAGTGCTGCCTGTTTTTTATTAAATTTTCCGTTTACAGGCCAGATTCTCGTCACATCGCTTGTATAATAATGGTAATCTGGCGCATAGTCCATAAGCACTAAATCTCCGTCCTTCAATACATCTCTTTTGCGGAAATAGTGCCCCATATAAGCGTTTGTACCTCCTCCAATAATGGAAGGATAGCCGTCTCCTTGTGCTCCATGCAGATAGAAAATATATTTTGCAGCTGCATCTAGTTGGTATTCATAAACTCCAGGGCTAGTAGACCTCATGGCTTCCATAATTGCCAACCCAGCTATTTCAGTTGCATTACGAATTATTTCAATTTCTTTTGGACTTTTTATCAATCGCATAGAATCTAAAATTGGTGAGAGATCTCGAATTTCAAATTGTGGAAATCTTTCCATTATCAATTTTTTAAATCTAGCCTCTCTTGTGGACTGCGAATCCCATGGATCAGAAGCTGCTCTAGCTTGTCCATGCAAAATTTCGTCCCGACTATCGTTTCCTATTTCTGCAGGG
>CABXHU010000005.1 GCA_902512065.1 uncultured Bacteroidota bacterium
TAAAAGCCTCACAGCTATTACCATATGTGTTGCCATCACATCCACACACAGGTTGAAATTCTTCAGTACAAACTGATTCTAAATCGATTAGCGTTTCATCCACACACATATTAGGGACATCATCAAAATCGTCACCACAAGCAAAGACAAGTGGAATAAATAGTAATAGTAGAATTAGCTTTTTCATATTATTACATAATGCTTGTAATAGACAATTTGATAATAGTATTATTATTATCAATTGATGCTTGATTAGTCAAGCCTGCATCATATAGTTGATGATTATATTGTTTGTTATACTTTTCAAAAGATAAATCAATAGTATTAGATCGGAATTTATATCCAATACCTAGAGAGAATCCTGTTCTATCACTATATTGATCAGTATTAGCATATGGGCTTCCGTCAATTCTATAACCGGCTCTGTAACTTATAGTATTTGATCTTATCTCAGCACCAATTCTATATGAATTAGCTACAGTTAGATTGTTATAGATTTCCCAATTTAAATCAGAAAAATGGGTATCCTCTAAACCATCAATTGTTCTAAATTCCATTGCGCCATAATCCTTTCTAGAGTAATCAAAACTTATAAGTCCAAATTTCTTTATTACTAGAGCCATACTAGCAGTTAGTTTAGAAGGTGTTTGAATAGTAAATTCTTCAAATACATTAATAGCATTAGGGTCTAAAACTACTGTGTTTTCTTCATCAGCTTGATCAACAAATCTTGTAGCTAAATACTGTCTTGTTTCTTCTTTAATAGTATACCATACGGGTGAATCATAAGTAACTCCTAATCTTAGCCAATCTGTTAATTTTGCTATTGCACCAAATTGTAGTGAAAATCCAGAACCAAATCCTGAAAGTCTATTTTCAAAATTAACGTCAGTAATATGTAAACCACCTGCTTGACCATTAGTATTAGATTCTTCTAAAATGTTATAGTTATCATAATCTACAAAATGTCCATTTAAATTAATACCCAGATACAATTTTTCTGAATATTGAGTTCCAATATTTGCGGTAAGTTTTCCATTATAACCTCTTGAAATAGAATAATATGTCTGATTAAATGTTCCTGGTGAAACATTTGATGTATACGAAGTATTTTCATCTTCAAAAGAATCAGGCTCAATTATAAATGATTCATATCCTAAAAAAGCTTGTTGATGAGGATATCCAAAAGTGTTTCCTATATCCACATAGGCGTCAGTTATTGTTTCATTTTCAAAAGCAGAAATTTGATCTAATCTTAATCCTTGTGCATTAGCTAGAAAATAGCTGTCAATAGAAGTAGAGTTTGTAAAATTTTTAGCAAAAAATTCATTAAAATTATTATTGGTTTGATCATAAGATAACCCTACAACAATTTTTTTCCATTTTTTAGCAGCACCAATATTATTAAAAACAAATACACCACCTATTTGATTCATAGCTAGATTAGATTTGTCTTGACTATTAGCTGCATTTAAAATAGAAATATTATTTGTTTTTTTATCACTTGCAAATGATAATGAGAAATAACTATCACTAAAAATAGCTGATGATGCAGGATTGGCACTAATTGAAGAAATTTCTCCACCTAAAGCTCCAAAAGCACCTCCCATTGAAGAAAATCTTGCAGATCCATCAATATTATTATTGGTATAATTTAATGCATCTGAAATGTTTTGAGACATTAAATTAACGGTTGATATGTAGAAAAAAATTATTAGAAATATTCTATTCATAACTTATTGTATTTTAAATGAAATTTTATAGAATTAGTAACCTCCAGATCTACCTCCAGATTTACCTCCACCACCTCTGCTTCCGCTACTACCACTGGAAGAAGGTTTTGAAATTGAAGAACCAGAACTAAAACTTGAACTAGAATTGTAGCTTGAACCAGAATTATAGCTTGAGCCAGAATTATTGCTAGGCTTTGAGCTACCATATGAAGGTTTGCTATCACTAGAATTATAGCCACTTGGTTTATAATTGTAATTTGAAGCTGGCTTTGTATTTGATGCAGATGGTTTATATCCAGAACCATAATTAGAAACAGGTTTTGAATAATAATTAGGCTTTACTCTTGCAGCACTATTAATTCTATCTACTCTTGAAATTCTATCTCTTAATGAAGAAGAACTTAGATTATTAACCCTGTCACCTATACTATTATTATTTGAATAACCAGATCTACTGGAAGAATTTGAATAACCAGATCTAGATGAAGTAGCATTCCTAGATCTTCTTCCTCCACTAATATATGCTATAGAAGAACTATTCCACATCCATTGATTTTGATAAAATCCGTTATTATAGTAGTGATAAGGGCTAGAGTAAAACGGGTGATAGTTATACCAACCACCATAACCCCAGCTTAAGAAAGGACTATAAAAATTATTATAGAATCCTCCATGTGGATACATATAAGGAGCTAACCAATAATTATTATATCCATAACCCCAGTTATTCCATGCACTTCCATATCCATATCCATAATTATTTAACCATATTGGATAATTCCACAACCTAGACCAACGAATACTAGAGTATGCAGGACCTCTATATAGATTTATTGTTAAATGATCAATATCTTCTCCCCATGGAGCATAGTTATTGTTAATACTATCATTTTCAACTACACTTTGATAATTTTCAACGTCAGTAAATATAGAATCATTTAGAGGTTTTACCTGTTCATATTCCATTGCTTTTTCAGTAAATACTGTTTGATAATATGAATTTTTTGTTTTATCACTATAGACTGCATCTTGTACAACATCTTGTTGATATGATACATTTTTATTTTCATCATAAATACCGTCATTTATATTTCCAGAGTATTGGTATGATCCACAGGAAAATATAAAAACTGAAAACATGATCAATAAAATTGATCTTTTTACTAGAAGAAAATTGTATAATTGCATATCTCTATAATTTAATTGTTGAACAAAACAAAAATAGTTAGATTTGTAAATCAACAAATGTTATCTATTAACACAACTGCAATAGTTGTGCCAATTTACAAATAAATGGCAAAAAATCTTACAAGTAAACAAGAAGATTATTCAAAATGGTATAATGATCTGGTTGTTAAAGCAGGTTTAGCAGAGAATTCTTCAGTTAGAGGATGTATGGTTATTAAACCATATGGTTATGCTATTTGGGAAAAAATGCAAGCCCAATTAGATAAGATGTTTAAGGCGACAGGACATCAAAATGCATATTTTCCTTTATTTGTGCCTAAGAGTTTATTTGAGGCTGAAGAGAAGAATGCTGAAGGTTTTGCTAAAGAATGCGCGATTGTTACACATTATAGGCTTGAGACCGATCCTGATAACCCAAAGAAGTTAAGAGTTGATCCAAAGGCCAAACTAGAGGAGGAGTTAATTATAAGACCAACTAGTGAAGCTATTATATGGAGCACTTATAAAAAATGGATTCAGTCCTATAGAGATTTGCCTATTTTGATTAATCAATGGGCAAATGTAGTAAGATGGGAGATGAGAACAAGATTGTTTTTGAGAACTGCAGAATTTTTATGGCAAGAAGGACATACAGCACATCAAACTAAAGATGAAGCAATGGAGGAAGCACTGATGATAAACTCATTATATGCTGAATTTGCTGAAAAATACATGTCAATGCCGGTAATACAAGGTTTAAAATCTGAAAATGAACGATTTGCGGGAGCGGAAGAGACCTTTTGTATTGAGGCGCTTATGCAAGATGGTAAAGCATTACAAGCAGGAACTTCACATTTTTTAGGACAGAATTTTGCAAAAGCATTTGATGTAAAATTTGCAGATAAAGAAGGAAAACTTAATTATGTTTGGGCCACTTCATGGGGTGTGTCTTCTAGATTAATGGGAGCACTGATAATGACACATAGCGACGACAAAGGTCTTGTATTGCCTCCTAAATTAGCACCAATTCAAGTGGTAATAGTTCCAATTTATAATAGTGATAACGATCTTGAGTCAATTTCTAATATTGTTGAAGATATTCAAGCTAAATTAACAGAGTTAGGTATTTCAGTCAAATATGATAATAGGGATACTTTAAGACCAGGAGCAAAATTTGCTCAACATGAATTACAAGGAGTGCCTATTAGAATAGCAATTGGACCTAAGGATTTAGAGAACAAGTCTGTAGAAGTATCTAGAAGAGATCTTCTTTCAAAGGAAAATGTTAAAATGGAGAATCTTGTAGAACATATATCTAAATTATTGTCTGATATCCAAGAAAACTTATTTAAAAGAGCTTTAAAATTTAGAGAAGATCATATTACTGAAGTTGATTCTTTTGATGAGTTTCAGCAGGTTTTAAAAGACAAGGGAGGTTTTATTTCTGCTCATTGGGATGGAACAAATGAAACAGAAGATAAAATTAAAGAAATTACAAAGGCTACAATTAGATGTATCCCTAATGAAGAATCTCCAGCTACTGGTAAATGTGTTTATAGTGGAAACCCGTCAAATCAACGTGTTTTATTTGCTAAAGCATACTAAAATATATTCCTGAAAAACTTCTCGAAGAAGTTGTATCATATAAAAATAGTTGTATTTTTGCATCCGCAACAATTAGTTGACTGTATGGGCCCGTTCGTCTATCGGCTAGGACGCCAGGTTTTCATCCTGGTAAGAGGGGTTCGATTCCCCTACGGGCTACTAAATTAAATTGAATTAAAATATGGCAAATCATAAATCTGCTTTAAAAAGAATTAGAAGTAACGAATTAAAGCGTGTAAGAAACAGGTACCAACATAAAAGTACCAGAAGTGCTATGAAGAAGTTTTTTGAGTTAACAAAAAAGAAGGATGCTCAAAAAGAATTACCATCTATTATTTCTATGATAGATAAGCTAGCTAAAAACAGTATTATTCATGACAATAAAGCGTCAAATTTAAAATCTAATTTGACAAAGCATATAGCAGGATTAAAATAATTTTTTAATTACTTTCTCAAACAATTAAAAATACTCTTGTAAATAATATACTTCCCAATTCTTTCTTTGTTATCCGTTCATTGAAATAAGAAACTCTTCATTATTTAAAGTTTTCTTAAATCGATCATTTACAAATTCCATAGCTTCTACTGGATTCATATCAGCTAGGTATTTTCTCATTACCCACATTCTTTGAATAGTTTTTTCATCTAATAATAGATCATCTCTTCTAGTACTTGATGAAGTAAGGTCTATAGCAGGGAATATTCTTCTATTAGAAATGTTTCTATCCAATTGAAGTTCCATATTACCAGTTCCTTTAAATTCCTCAAAAATTACTTCATCCATTTTAGATCCTGTTTCAGTTAATGCAGTAGCAATAATAGATAAAGAGCCTCCATTTTCAATATTTCTTGCAGCACCAAAAAATCTCTTAGGTTTATGTAGTGCATTAGCATCCACACCACCACTTAATATTTTACCTGATGCTGGCTGTACAGTATTGTAAGCCCTAGCAAGCCTAGTAATAGAATCTAGAAGAATTACCACATCATACCCACATTCAACTAATCTTTTAGCTTTTTCTAGAACTATATTTGCTATTCTAACATGTTCATGTGCCTCTTTATCAAATGTTGATGCAATGACTTCGCCTTTTACATTCCTTTGCATATCTGTTACTTCTTCTGGTCTTTCATCAATAAGTAATATAATTTGATATACTTCTGGATGATTAGCTGCGATTGCATTAGCAATATCTTTCAATAGCATTGTTTTACCAGTTTTAGGCTGAGAAACTATCATTCCTCTTTGTCCTTTACCAATTGGTGAAAATAAATCCATTACTCTAGTAGAAATTGTATTGTTTTTGTCAGCTAAAACAAATTTTTCATTAGGAAACAATGGCGTTAAGTGTTCAAAAGACACCCTGTCCCTTACAATTTTTGGTTCTAGTCCATTAATCTTGTTTACTTGAATCAATGGAAAATATTTTTCTCCTTCTTTTGGAGGTCTAACATTCCCTAGAATAGTATCTCCTTTTTTTAAACCAAATAATCTAATTTGTGATTGAGACACATATATATCATCTGGGGATGATAAATAATGGTAATCAGAAGATCTTAGAAAACCATATCCATCTTGCATAACATCTAACACACCTTCACTTTCAATGATTGCATCAAATTCGTAATCAGGCTCTCTATAACGATTCCTATTATCCCTATTTCCATTTGGTTCTTTAGAATCATTTTTGCTATTATTCCTAGGGTTATTTCTGTTTTTATTTTGTCTAGAATAATTTTCTGAATGTTTTTTGTTAGAATCATTATTCTTTGTCACTTCTTTTTTCGGCGCTTCTTTTTTCGGCGCTTCTTTTTTAGGCGCTTCTTTTTTTTGCGCTTCCTTCTTATTAGTTTCAGGATTAGAAGCTTGGTGATCTAATATTTTATATACTAAATCAAGTTTTTTTAGAGTTTTGAATTTAGAAATTTTTAATTCTTGAGCAATTTCTTGTAATTCAGATAGTTTTTTTTCTTTTAGTTTAGAAATTTCAAACATTTTAATTTTTTTATTAATTATTATTTTAATCTATTATAATATCTTATGAGTAGTAAATCAGCTAGTGATTTTTAAAAATTTATTGAAGTAAAAATTCGAAGTTAATTAAGAATTATATCTGTGATCTTGAATAATTCTGGTACAATAATACAACTTTTTTTTTAAAACTCTTAAATTTGTATAAATTTATAGTTTATGATTCAAAGAATTCAATCTCTGTATTTATTTATTTGTTCAATAATTAACTTGGCGTTTTGCTATCATTTATATTTTGGAAATGAAATTGCTAAGTTTTTTTTAGTTACAGAATCAAATATTCCCTTAGAGGTTATTTTATTGTTTCCATTAAGTATTTCTGTAATTTCTTTTTATACCATATTTAAACACAAGAACAGACAGACTCAGTTTGTATTAAATAGACTTTCAATTATTCTATGTTTTGTTTTTGTTGGAATTCTGATATTTATGTTTGATATAATCTCTAGTTTTGAATGGATAAATCTAGTTCCATTATTTTCAATTGTATTATTAGTACTTGCAAATAGAGCTATAAAAAAAGATGAAGATTTAATAAGATCCATTGATAGGATCAGATAATTATCTTTTAATCTCTATTACAGATAGATTTTCAATTTTTTCTCCACTTATTTCAAATTGAATCATTGTTCTGACACTATGAAGTCCATGTTTTCCAATAGCACCTGGATTAATGTGTAAAAGATCTAATTCTTTGTCATTTATGACTTTTAATATGTGAGAATGACCACATATAAAAAGATCAGGAGGATTTGATTTTAGTTCTTCTAAGATCTTTGGATTATATCTTTTTGGATAACCACCAATATGGGTAATCCAAACATCAACTTTTTCACACATAAATCTATTATGCAATGGAAATTCAGTTCTAATATTATGATCATCAATATTCCCATAAACAGCTTTTAATGGTTTTATTTTTTTTAGCTTATCTGTAACTGAAATATCTCCAATATCACCAGCATGCCAAATTTCATCTACTCTACTGGCATATTTGACGATTTTTTCATCAATATATCCGTGAGTGTCAGAAATTAAAAGAATTTTTTTCATTTTTTAATCTAGCAAGATTAAGTATATATTTGTCATTTAAACAAATGTAGCAAATACCTTGAGATATTTTCTTGAAATTTCATATAACGGATCTACTTTTCATGGATGGCAAATACAACCTAACGCTATTACTGTACAGGAAACAATTGAAGATGCTTTAAAAACTCTATTAAAAGAAGAGATTAAAATAGTAGGAGCTGGCAGAACTGATACCGGTGTTCACGCAAGACATATGTGCGCCCATTTTGATTATAAGAAGGATTTTGGATTAGTAGAATTAAAAAATAATTTAAACTCATTTTTGAATAAGGAAATTTATATTAATGATATTTATAGGGTAGAAGATGAGACTCATGCCAGATTTAGTGCAATAAGTAGGGAGTATGAATATTATATTTCCTTAAAAAAGAATGTCTTTAATTATAAAACAACTCATTTAATTCAACAAGACTTGAATATTGAAAAAATGAAACAAGCATTACTAATAATTAAGGATTATGAAGATTTTGAAGCATTTTCTAAATCGAATACTGATGTAAAAACATATCTGTGTAATATTATGAGTTGTTCATTAGTTAAAAAAGAAAATATCATAATATTTAAGATAAAGGCTAATAGATTTTTAAGAAATATGGTAAGAGCAATTATGGGTACTATACTAGAAATAGGTTTAGAAAAAATTTCTTTAGAGGAATTACGTACTATACTTAAATCTAAAGATCGATCGAAAGCAGGGCCTTCAATGCCTGCTCATGCTTTATTTTTAACTAAAGTTGAATATCCAAGTAATATTAAATTATAATGAAAGAAAAAATACAAGTTTATAACATAGTTCTTTTTAAGAGATTACTAAACTATGTATCTCCTTATAAATTGTTTTTGTCAATTTGTATTTTCTCAGTTTTAGGACTTTCAATTTTCGGTGCTTTAAGGCCCGTTGTTCTCAAAAAAGTTGTTGATGAAAACCTAACTGCTCAGATTAGTGAGGGGTTTTTATATTATATCACAATAATTGGATTGTTATTAATTTTGGAGGTTTTCTCAAACTATCTATTTATTTATTATGCAAGTTGGCTGGGTCAATCTGTAGTAAAGGATATTAGAGTAAAGCTATTCGATCATATATTAAATTTTAAGATGAAGTATTATGATAAATCCTCGGTGGGCATATTAATTACAAGAACTGTTACTGATATGGAAAGAATTGCAGACATATTTGGTCAAGGATTGTTTATGATTCTTAGTGATATATTAAAAATGCTTATAGTTGGAATTGTAATGATTTTAATGAATTGGGAACTAAGTATAATAGTATTTTTTACACTCCCAATAATATTGATAGCAACTAAGATTTTTCAAAAATATATGAAGATGGCTTTTGACGAGGTTAGAACTGAGGTTGCAAATTTGAATTCTTTTGTTCAGGAAAGAGTCACAGGGATGAAAGTTTTACAGTTATTTGCAAGAGAAGAAATTGAATATTTAAAATTTAAAGAAATCAATGAGAGGCATAAAAAAGCCTGGTTAAAAACCGTTTGGTACAATTCTATATTTTTTCCTGTTGCTGAGATTTTGTCATCTTTAACTCTAGGTCTTGTTGTATGGTATGGGGGAATGAATAATATATTGGACCAAACAACTTCACTTGGTGAATTAACAGCTTTTATTATGATGATTCCAATGATGTTTAGACCATTAAATCAAATAGCAAATAAATTCAATACACTATTAATGGGAATGGTAGCAGCTGAGAGAGTATTTAAAGTTCTTGACACAGATTCTAATATTGATGAGTCAGGGAATAAAATAGCTAATAATTTAAAAGGTGAAATTCAATTTAAAAACATTCATTTTTCTTATAATAAATCTCAAGAGGTCTTAAAAAATATTTCTTTTGATTTAAAGGCAGGAACAACTACTGCTATCGTTGGTGCGACTGGAGCTGGAAAGTCAACAATTATTAACTTAATTAATAGATTTTATGAAATAAATTCTGGAGATATACTAATTGATGGAATCAATATAAAGGAATTTACACTTTCTTCATTAAGAGATCAAATTGGATTTGTTTCTCAGGACGTGCATTTGTTTTCAGATACAATTCTCTACAATATAACTTTAAATAACAGAAATATTTCATTTGATCAGATAAAGAAGACATCAGTAGAAATTGGAATACATGATTTTATAATGTCTCTGCCTAATGGATATAATTATAATGTACGTGAAAGAGGTATAATGCTATCTACTGGTCAAAGACAATTAATTTCATTTTTAAGAGCATATGTTACAGACCCAAAAATATTAATACTTGATGAAGCTACTTCATCAATAGATACTGACTCTGAAATTTTAATTCAAAAGGCAATTGAAAAAATGATTGACGATAGAACTTCTTTAGTAATTGCCCATAGACTAAGTACAATCAGAAATGCAGATAATATTATTGTAATGAATTTAGGAGAAATTGTTGAGCAGGGCAATCATAATGATCTTCTTAAGGTTAATGGATACTATAAAAAACTATATGATAGTCAGTTAAAAAATCAAGAAGAAAATAAAATAGATTAGTATAAATCTTTTTTAATCATACCAGCTAGATCTTCTGAATCTCTGAAGTTTACAAATTTACCATTTTTAATGTATGATATTTGACCTGACTCTTCTGATACTACAATTGCTAAACAATCAGTTTTTTCAGTTATACTTACTGCCGCCCTATGACGAAGACCATATCTGTTTGGAATTACTTTTTCATTGTTAATAGGTAAAACTACTCTAGTACCTTTTACAATATTATTTGAGATAATAATTGCTCCATCATGCAAAGGACTATTTTTGAAGAAAATACTTTCTAGAATTGGCTGGTTCACAGTTAAATTCATTTTATCTCCGCTATTTTCTAAAAAGTCTAAATTATTACTTCTTTCAATTACTATAAGTACACCAGTTTTTGAAATACTCATATTAGAACATGCTGAAATAATAGATTTAATATCAGTATTGTCCTTATTAATGTCTTGTTTTCCTCTAAGAAAATTTATCCTATCTAATATAGATCCGCTTTTTGCAAAATTAGTTGAACCAATCATCAACAAAAATTTTCTAATTTCAGGTTGGAATACAACAATTAATGCAATAATACCTACACTAAAAAATCCTCGTGATAGTCTGTATACTATGCTCATATCCAGCAGTTCTGGACTAGAGACCCATCGTATTAAATAAATAAAAATAATTCCAATAAAAATATTTATTGCAACTGTTCCCCTAACAAGTTTATACGCATAATATAATAATGTTGCAATAAGAATAATATCAACAAAATCAAAAATCCCAAAATCAAGTATTTCATTAAAAAACTCCATAATACGCTGTTAAAGATACATATAATTATAAAAACAATCGAATTAAGTAAGCCCTTAGACTTAGCTTTCTTGATTTAATGAATCTATTAATTTGATACATTCATTTGCTTCTTTTATATCATGAACTCTTAAAATAGAAGCACCCTTTATTAATGAAATGGTGTTAAGCACAGTAGTGCCATTTAGGGATTTTTCAGGCTCCGTGTTTAAAGTTTTATAAATCATTGATTTTCTTGAAATACCTACCATAACAGGTTTTTCAAGAACTTTTAACAATTCCATATGATTGAGTAAATCATAATTTTGTTTAATATCTTTAGCGAAACCAAATCCAGGATCAATAATCAAATCATTTATTTTATAAGATATAGCTTGGTTTATTTTTTCAGAGAAATAATTTATAATCTCTTTTATCATGTCATCATAATTAGTTTTATTCATCATATTTTGAGGATTTCCTCTCATATGCATCATTATGTATGGCACTTTATACTTCCCAATTATACTCATCATTTTTTTGTCTAATTCCCCTGCTGAAATATCGTTAATTATTGATGCACCAGAGTTTAGGCACACTTCAGCAATTTTACTTCTAAAAGTGTCAATTGAAATTATAATTTCAGGAAATGTTTTATGTACTAATTCTAACACAGGGACAATTCTATTTAATTCTTGATCTTCATCAATATTTTTCCCATTAGGTCTTGAGCTATAGGCACCGATATCAATAAAAAATGCACCATCATTTATCATTTTTTCCACCTGTTTTAAGATTTTTTTATCTGAATCATACTTTCCTCCATCATAAAATGAATCTGGGGTAATATTAAGTATACCCATAATTTTTGGTGTCGATAAATCTATTAGTTTTCCTGCGCAGTTAATGGTCATCAATTGTAGCTCTAAAAATTTTAATCTTTATTCTTTGAACATTAAAAATATTTAATCGAAATTTACGTAAATTTTGAATTAATAGTGCAAAATACAATAAAACAATATGATAGTGTAATTAATGTATGTAGAGATCTTTTTCATAAGAAAATGAAGGATTATGGAAGTGCTTGGAGAATTTTAAGATTAGCATCTTTGACAGATCAAATTTTTATAAAGGCTCAGAGAATACGTGGATTACAAAAGAATAGTGTTAGAAAAATTGATGAAGGTCAATCGGATGAATTTATAGGGATTATTAACTATTCAATAATGGCTTTAATTCAGTTAGATAAGGGAGTTGTAGAAGAACCTGATCTTGATCTTGATGAATCTTTAGTGCTATACAATCAAATTACTGAAAATACAAAAAACTTAATGCTTGACAAGAACCATGATTATGGAGAAGCTTGGAGAGATATGAGAGTAAGTTCTTTAACAGATTTAATAATTCAAAAATTGCTGAGAATAAAGCAAATAGAGGATAATGCAGGAAAAACCCTTGTAAGTGAAGGAATAGACGCTAACTATAGTGATATAATTAATTATGCAGTTTTTGCACTAGTACATTTAGAAAAGTAAGATGAAAATTTTAGTAAACATATTGAGAGTATTTGTAGGTTCATTATTTATTTTCTCTGGATTAGTTAAAATAAATGATCCCGTTGGTTTTTCATTTAAACTTGAAGAATATTTTGGACCAACTGTTTTTGACATTGAATTTTTGATGCCATATACTTTAGCTCTGGCTATTTTTATAGTCATTTTAGAGGTTGTTTTAGGTTTATTTTTATTAATTGGATTTAAACCAAAACTCACTATATGGACTATGTTACTAATGATAACCTGGTTTACATTTTTAACTTGGTATTCAGCATATTACAATAAGGTGACTGATTGTGGTTGTTTTGGTGATGCAATTCCATTAACTCCATGGGAGTCTTTTACTAAAGATGTTTTTCTTCTAATTTTTATCTTAATTATCTTTTATAAAATAGATCTAATTAAACCCATAATTAATTTTAAAAATCAAATAATTATTTCTGTTATTTCTTTGATTACTTCTAGTGCTATAGTCTATAGGGTTATTGAACATTTACCTATTATTGATTTTAGACCATATAATACACAAGCAAACATAATTGATAACATGACTATTCCTGAGGATGCACCAAGAGATATATGGAAATATGACTGGAAGTTTACTGTAGATGGATCAGAAAAAATTATTTCTACTTCAGGGGAATACCCTAGTGTTAATGGTGATTTTATTTCTGTTGAAACTAAATTAATTGAGAAGGGATATGAAGCTCCTATTCATGATTTTTCTATTGAATTAAATGATGAAGATTTTTCAAATGAGTTATTAGGTGAAGAAAAACTATTGATGTTTGTTTTATATAATTTATCTAAATCAAATTTTGAATTAAGCAGTGATATAATTAAAAAATCAAATGAGGCAGTTAAAAAGGGATATAAAGTAATAGGGATAACGGCTTCAGGAATTGATAAACAACTTGAAGTCAAGGACCAGTTTGGTTTTGAGTTTGATTTTTATACATGTGATGAAACCGCTTTAAAGACAATAATTAGATCTAATCCTGGGGCATTAGAAATTAAGTCTGGTACTATTATCAATAAGTGGCATTACAACGATTTTAACAAAATTAAATTTGACTAATTTTCTATTTAATAGATTTATATATTCCTTGTTTACTCTATTTGGAGTAATTACATTAATTTTCTTTCTTTTTAATGTCCTCCCAGGAGATCCAGCACAGATGATGTTAGGACAGAATGAGAATTCAGAACAATTGCTTAATATCAAAAAAAAATATGGGTTTGATCAGCCATTAGACACTCAATATTTGTACTACTTAAATGACTTGTCTCCTATTTCTTTTCACTCTAAACAAGAAGAAAATTACACTTTTTTAAAAGAAAATAAATATTCAGCATTTGAATTGATGGATCTTAGTTCTTTTACTATAGTTTTAAAATTTCCTTACTTGAGAACCTCATTTACAATGCAGGGTAAAAAAGTTAGTGATATCATTAAAAATACTTTGCCTAACACTATTGTTTTGGCAATTTCAGCAATAATAATTGCAATTATTTTAGGAATATTATTGGGAATAATTTCAGCTGTTCTTAAGGATAGTTATATTGATAAGGGTATTCAACTAATCAGCGTTATAGGAATGAGTTTACCATCCTTTTTTAGCGCAATATTGTTTGCATGGTTTTTCGGTTATGTACTAAATGAATATACTAATCTAGAAATGACTGGAAGTTTATATGAATTAGATGACTTAGGAGAAAACTATAGTATTAAGTTAAAGAACTTATTGCTCCCAGCAATTGTTCTTGGAATTAGGCCTTTAGCAGTGATTAGCCAGCTAATGAGAAATGAATTATTAGATGTTTTAAATCAGGACTATATTAGGACAGCTAGAGCAAAAGGACTTTCAGAATATAATGTAATTAAAGATCACGCAATTAAGAACTCATTAAATCCTGTTGTAACTGCCGTTTCAGGTTGGTTTGCATCATTATTAGCAGGAGCAGTATTTGTTGAATATATTTTTGGTTGGAATGGGTTAGGAAAAGAAATTGTTAATGCTCTTAATAATTTAGATTTACCTGTAATTATGGGATCTGTAATAGTTATAGCATTCATGTTTATAATTATAAATATATTAGTAGATATTATATATGCTTGGCTAGACCCAAGAGTTAAACTAAACTAAAAACTTTAATTATGAGTAGAGAAAAAATAGTTGCTGGTAATTGGAAAATGAATAATGATTCTAATCAGACGAGGAGTCTTATAGATGAATTGATAAAATTTAACCAAGTAGACGCCACTGTTATGATTGCTCCAGCGCATACTAATTTATCTATAGCACAAGATTTGCTGTCAAAATCAAAAATTGAAGTTATAGCTCAGAATATGCATTTTTCTGATAGTGGAGCTTATACTGGTGAGGTATCTGCTCAAATGCTAAAAAGCATAGGAATTAATACAGTTATTATAGGACATAGTGAGAGAAGAAAATATTTTAAGGAGACTGATAGTGAACTAAAATTAAAAGTTGACATGGGACTTTCTTCATCTATGAAAGTTATTTTTTGTATTGGAGAAGAAATAGAGGATAGAAGAAACAATAAGCATTTTGAAGTAATATTTAATCAAATAAATAATAGTTTGTTTCATTTAAAGAATGAGTCATGGAGAAAAATAGTATTAGCCTATGAACCAGTCTGGGCTATTGGAACTGGAGAAACAGCATCATTAGTTCAAATACAAGAAATGCATTCAATGATTAGAAAAAATATTGCGGATAGATACTCGATGGAGTTGGCTAATTCAATAAGTATCTTATATGGCGGTAGTGTAAAACCAGAAAACTCTCAAGATATTTTTTCTTTAGAGGATGTAGACGGTGGATTAATTGGAGGAGCTTCTTTAAGTGCTAATGATTTTAATAAGATAATTAGTTCAATTTAATCATTAATAACTAATCCAGACCTATAACAATTTTCATTCAGATCAGTTTTTTTTATTTCATCAAATCCTCCTGAAATATCTATTAAATTATCAAATCCATTTGCTTTAAGAATTGATATAGCTATAACTGATCTATATCCTCCGGCACAATGAACATGTAATCTTTCTTTTGAATTAATTTCACTAATATTCTCTTGTATTTGACCTAGTGGGTAATTAATTGAACCTTCAATATGCTGGTTCTCAAATTCAGGAACTTTTCTTACATCTAGAATATTTATTTTATTAAGTTTTAATGTCTCAATAAATTCATTTGCAGATATGGACTCTAAATTAGCTGTTGGATTTCCATTTTTTTCCCAAATTTTTATTCCTCCCTCCAAATAACCAATACAATTATCACAACCAACTCTTGAAAGTCTAGTAATAGCTTCTTCTTCCTTTCCTTTTTCTACTATTAGAAGAATTGGTCTATGTACATCCTTGATCAATGTGCCAACCCAGGGGGCAAAACTTCCATTTAAACCAATAAATAATGAATTTGGAATGTGTTTTTTAATAAATTCTTTTTGCGTTCTAACATCTAATATTAAACTATTTTCTGAAATCATATTGTTTTTAAACTCATCAATACTTAGCGCTTTTTTAGATTTTTCAAGAACTTCCTCAAAATTATTATATCCTTTTTGATTTAAAAGTGCATTTTGCTTAAAATAACTTGGGGGAGGAGGCATTCCTTCCAACAATTCTTTAACAAATTCTTCTTTAGTCATATCTTCTCTTAAGGCATAATTTGAATTTTTTTGTTCACCTAGTGTGCTAAATGTATCATCACTCATGTTTTTTCCACAAGCTGAACCAGCCCCATGTGCAGGATATATTATTACATTATCTTCCAAAATCATTATTTTATTTCTTAGTGAATCATAAAGTTCTCCAGCTAAGTCTTCTTTAGTTATGCCTTTTGCTATAGCTAAATCAGGTCTACCTACGTCACCTATAAATAATGTGTCTCCTGTGAAAATAGCATGATTATTTCCATTTTCATCAATTAAAAGATATGTAGTGGATTCAGGAGTATGACCTGGAGTATGAATTGCTTTAATTTTTATTTTACCAATTGTAAATTCTTCTTGATCTTTTGCAATATGGCATGGATAATCAGTTTCAGCACTTGGCCCATATACAATTTTAGAATTTGTTTTTCTGGCTAAATCAACATGACCAGAAACAAAATCAGCATGAAAGTGAGTCTCAAAAACATACTTTATTTGGACTTTATCACTATTAGCTTTGTCAATGTATTGTTGGGTTTCTCTAAGAGGATCAATGATTGCTGCTTCACCCTCAGAAGAAATATAATATGCCCCTTGTGATAAACAACTTGTATATAGTTGTTGAATATTCATTTACAATAGTTTAGGCAAAGATAATTACTATTTTCTATAAATTAAAAATCTATTTAATGCTATGACCTGACTTAACATAGAAAAAGTAAAAACAATGACTATCATTTTTTGTGAAACTACCTGAAGAATTAATTGTTCTTCAGTAAAATTTGTATAAGGATTAATTTGAGGACCATAAAATATTAAATACACATAGAAAAGTAGGCATATAGTAAAAATTAGATATCCTACAGAGTAAATATTATTTATATTATTAGAATAATAAATTGTCAGTGTATGAAATATTGAAACAAAAAACAATAATAAAAACGCTCCATTAGCAAAAAAGACATGCCATTCAAAACTAAGATCATCAGGAACAAATCCAACTCCAGAAAACATTATTCCTGCTATAAATCCAATATAGCTAGTAATTAATGATAATGATCTACAAGCCTTATTATCTTTTATATGATTAAAAATATTTTTAAAATTTAAATAAAATAAACTAATAGTAAGTCCAATTAATATTAGTCCTGAATTAAAAAATAACATAGAAATTGTGTTATCAGCCTGGATAATTTCGGGATTGGCTTCGTCAGTATTAGTTTTAAGACAACCTAATTCACTTAAAAAGTTATGCGTAAAAGAATAATTATCTGACTTAAAATTAATTATTTCCTTTTCAGATCCAGGATAAAAATATGCTGCAATAAGGCAAAATATATAGAAAATACTAATGCTAATTACTGGCAGTTTATTTAGATAAAATTTCATTATTAATAATACTTTTATAAGATAAGCCAAATAGAAAACCCACCAATAATTAACCCCTCTATATACGCAAGCCACAATGCATTAAATGTGCTTATTTTAAAATTTTCAGCTAATATTTTATCAATGTTTTCTTTGTATTGAAGACTATAAATAAAGAAAATAAATACTGCTAAGAAATATATTGTTAGAATTATTGAGCCCATTTTTTTATTTTATAATTATGATAATACAAAAATATAATTATTATTGGGATTTAAAGTTTTTTATCTTTACAGGAAAATATTAAAAATGTATTCAATTGAATTTGACACGGATATAATTAAAGGGGTAGAGCTAATGGATATTAACTTATTAAATCCTCATGAAAAAATAATTATAAAAAAGAAGACTAAATTAACTAAGTTCATAAAATCATTTGATGAATATTATATACTTTCCTCGATTTTGTGTTGTCATAAAACACATGTAATAATTGACGGTCATCATAGATATTTTGCATTAAAAGAATTAGGTTTTAAGAATGTCCCAGTTACAAAAGTTGATTATTCTTCTAACTTAATTTGTACTGGATTGAATGATAATGGTATCCCAAAAGATGAAATAATCAAAAAAGGAGTTTCTAATGATCTTTTTGAGCCAAAAAGCACTCAACATTTGATTTATTGTAGTAGATCAAAATCATGGCATCCTATTATATTGTTGTCCTCAATGTTTAAGATTGACATCAAAAATTAATTTTTATAACTTTATTATTAATAACTAAAATAATTAATATGATACTATCAACTACAGAAACAATACCTAATAGAGAAATAAATCAAGTAAAAGGAATCGCTAGAGGATCTACTGTTAGGACTAGAAATGTCGGAAGAGATATACTTGCCGGTTTAAAAAATCTAGTGGGAGGTGAAATTGAAGAATACACTAAACTTCAGGCTGATGCTAGAGAACAGGCATTGGAACGAATGGTAAATGATGGAACTAAACTAGGAGCTGATGCTATAGTTAACGTTAGATTTACTACATCAGTTATAACTCAGGCTGCTTCTGAAGTATTAGCATATGGAACGGCCGTAATACTAAAATAATCAGATGTTAAGTATTATCTTTTACGCCATTGGAGCCATACTATTAATTGTAGTTATAATTAATAGATTTAAGCAAAAGAAAAATGAAGATTTTACAGATAGAAAAAATTAAAAAATAAATTCTGGCATATATATTAAAATATAATAATTTTCATTGGAAAATTTTAGTTAGGTAAAATTATTTTATTATAATTGTTATGTGAAAAATATACTGTTAGGGTTTCTTCTTCTGCTATTTTCAATAAATGATATTTTATCTCAGAATTTAATAGTTGATAAAAACTCAATTAATCAATATGATCAGGATAATTATGCATATTTTAATTCCTATAATTTTGACGGTGATTTTCAGGGGAATAATGCTAATAATCCACCACTTCCAGACCCAACAGATAGGATAAATTTGCCTGAAACTTTTCCAATTCTTGGAAATCAATTTACTATAGAACTTTGGGTTTATTCAGAAGAAAGTCCTCTTATTAATCATAGAACATTTATTGGGAATGATGCAAATCCAGCAAGCAATAACTTTAATAGGCCTCCAACGATAACATTCAATTTGACTCATCAAATTAGAGTTGGCTTTGGAACGGGTTCAGCTGGTAAGAGAAAAAAAGCTAATTATGCTATGACTGAAAATCAATGGTATCATATTGCTTGGAGTTTTGATGGAACAATATCTAATTTATACGTAGATGGAGAATTAATAGAAAGTTCAGATTTTGCCGCTGGCGCCACCCCAGTTCAAGTCCCTATTTCTATTATTGGAAGAAAATTTATAGGCAAAATTGATGAGGTTAGAATATGGGATTTAGTTAGAGATCAAGAACAAATTCAAGCTGTGATGAATTCATCTCTTTCTGGTGATGAATCGGGATTGGTTGCTTACTATCCGATGGAAGTTAATGAAAATTGGGAACTGATTGATCACAGTCCAAATGACAATCACGCCTCAATTGTTGATGTTGAAATACTTCAAAAATACAGTTCACAAAATTGCGCATCTCCTGATGGCAGTGAACTTTGTCCATTTCCAACAATTCGTGATGCTTTAGAGGTTGCTCAAGGAGGTGACAATATCTTAGTAAAGGAAGGAAGATATTCAGAAGTTTTATTTGATGAATTAGTTAATTACTCATATGAAACTGAGGCTCCCAGAATATCGATTATCGGTGAAAATGACAATGTAAGACTCGATGGAACAATTGAATTAAATGCAAACTGGGAGCTTTCAAATGGAAAATATATAGCACAAGTAGATTTGTTTGATATTTCGAAAAGAGCTGGAATAAAAGTGGAAGATATATACGGGCTCTGGGTCAATGATAGATACATGATACCTGCAATGCCTATTAACTTCTCAAACCCAACTGATGTAACTACAAGTGTTCAAAATAATCCTGAAAGCGGCACAGTATTCGCTTTGCCTTTAACCACTCCTTACTATTACCCAGGACCTGCAGATCTTGAACTTCAAGATCCATATATTGTTGGTGACATAAATAACTTAGATGCTGCAGAGGAGTGGTCTTTTGACAAAGAAAATAAAATTTTATATCTGATAGCTGGAGATAATATTCCTAATGATACAAATGTTAGGGTAAGGATTAGAACAAGTATCCTGAGTCTTGAATATTCAGACAATCTTACATTCAAAAACTTAAGTTTTTTCGCAGGAACTTTTCGTTTTCATCGATCCAGTTATATTCTTTTAGAGGATTCAAGATTCTCGCACAGTTGGGATGTGGGGATGAGTTATGAAATGCCTACTGTAAGGAGTTTGGGCGAGCTTGCCAATTATTTTCACAAAGGAATTCATAACACTGTAAGAAATTCTATATTTGAATATATAAATGATGCGTTTCCATTAAAGTTTTGGGGGATCATGTACCCCTTAGGGGAAAACCTCCTTTTTCAATATAACGATTGGTTTGAAAATACAGTGTGGGCTCCTGGAGCAGCCGATAATTTTCAAGGCGGTGATAAATGGTATTCTCCTGGAGTAACTATTGGAGGAAGTACTTTTCGTCACATAACTATGGATCAGAATCATACTGGAGGTCTTGAGCCAGGATTACAATCCTTAGTTGAGTATGCAAGAATAGAAAATCAATATATTAACATTGATGGTGGTGGTATTCAAAGAACTGTGGGTAATACGATAGGATCTACAACTCGTTATTGTTGGCTTTTAAACACAAACCGAAACGGGATGAGGTTTGATAGTTTTTGCGCAGGTGTTAACGGGGTTGCTCATAATGTGGTATCAGCTGGGAACAAAAGAGGGTTCAGGCTAAAGGGAGATAAACATAGAGCCTTTCATTTATTGGCTTATGACAATAATACTAATGGGATCAGCATGGCTAAAAACAAATTTTGTGGCGAAGACTGGGGAAATTTTGGTGATAATGGAGAAGATGGGACTTTAGAAAATATGCTAGGTAACCTAAATTCAAGACTTCTTAATGTTATTGTTGAAAAAAGATTAACAGCGAATACCCCAGATGCGGGTGATCCTGCTATTACCGGCGGAAGTGGAACCACAATTTCAGAAAATATCAGTAACGAATTTTTACTGAATCAATCCGGTATTTGGTTTGGCGAGGCATTGGATGAGGATCACGCCGCTCCTTTCGTCTACCCCCATTTAGAGCTACAAGATCCCTGGTTTGAGAACAGAAGAAGATCCGTTGAATCTCTTGAATCTCAGTTTGGTGAAAATCCATATACAGATGCTAATCAAGATTATGATTTTAGACCAAGAAAAGGGTCAACACTATTAGATGGAGGTGTAGTTATCCCCGGAATTAATGACGGACAGGATGATGATCCTGCATACCCTCTAAATCACCCCCCTTCATATACTGGTCAACATAGACCATTTATTGGAGATGCTCCGGACATAGGTCCATACGAGTATGGAGATTCTGTGTACTGGATCCCTGGATTTAGATATAGTTATCCTACGGTTCCAATTCCAAGTGATGGAGCAGTAGATGTGCCTATAGATTATAGTGTAATATTTAATTATCCTTGGAAAACAGATTATTCAAATACTACGGCTATTGTCAATATTACTGGCCCTTGTGTTAATAGAACGGAAACATTAAATTATCCTGAAAATGTAGTTTTTCAGACCTTTTTGCCTGGTGAAACCTATACATGGACAGTAACAGTTGATGGTGTTAGTAGTGATAATTGGACTTTTACAGTATCTGATAAGATACATCCATTAAATGACAGATCTGTTCATGAAAGTGTAGTTACAGATGTAGTTCCAACACATAATAAAAGCCTTGATGTTGCAGAAGATGTAGTTTCTTTTTTACGTTTTGATATCCCATCATCAGTTGATCTTGGCGGTACAATAAATTTAAATATAACTCCTGAGCAAATTGAAAATTTAGATGGAGGTATTGTTTTATATAAATATAATTATCAAGGCTGGGGTGAAAAGTTTAATGATAATAATTTAGGTTCTATTGATCGTACCTTATTAACTACCTTAGATACTATTTCCTCTTTAGAGTCAGGCTCTCAATTATCAATTGATGTTTCAGAACACATAGATTCAGCTGGCGAATATTCTTTTGCACTAGGGGCTTTAACAGAAACTGATCAGGTTTCTTTTTATAGTAAAGAAAAATTTGTCACGGACGGAGTAGATATTGTTGTTTCGCCTGGTGATCTTTTAGGTCCATCAGGAAATGGAAGCGGATATGCACCAATGATTGAAGTGTGGCCAAGTTTATCCTTTGAAGCAGCAGCACCTGTTATTGCACTTACAGGAGATAACCCAATAACAATTGAGGTGGGTGATAGTTTTACTGATCCAGGAGCTACCGCTACAGATAATTACGAAACCACTATTACAGTTACCACCACAGGAAGTGTTGATGTAAATACCCTAGGCTCTTATACAATAACCTATAGTGCTGAAGATAGTTCTAGTAATACTGCTACTACGGCAACACGAACAGTTAATGTAGTAGATACAACAGCGCCTAATGTAGTTTGTCAGAATATTTCAATTGAATTAAGTAGTAACGAAGCAGTAAGTATTTCTGCTGATGACATTAATAATGGGTCAAATGATTATTCAGGAATTTCAGAAGTATCTATTGATCAATCAACTTTTGATTGCTCTAATTTAGGTGATAATCAAGTTGTACTATCGGTTACGGATAATTATGGAAATATAGGTCAATGTACTGGAATAGTTACGGTCATAGATGTAGTTGATCCTGTTATTGCTTGTAATAATATAACAATAACACTTGAAAATATGTTTGCAGAAATTAGTATAGAAGATATTGATAATGGAAGTTCTGATAATTGTGGAATTTCAGATATTCAAATTAGTCAAACACAATTTACTGATGAACATGTTGGAGAGAATATTATATCCCTAACTGTTACAGACAATTATGGAAATATTTCTTCATGTGATGCTATTGTTACAGTAGACGCTGGTTTAGGAGTTGATAATATTTCTTTAAACACTATTAGGCTTCATCCAAATCCTACCTCTGATATAATAAATATTTCAGGTAATTTTTCAGGACTATCTTTTATCGTATATGATTTATTAGGTAAGAAAATTTTTAAAGGGAATACTAGTCGTATAATAGATACATCAAAGTTAGAGAAGGGAATTTATCTTATTGAATTTTCATCTAGCAATCAAAAGGCTGTACGGAAAATAATTAAAAACTAGCTTCTTACTCAATTTAATATTATTTAAATTTGTCGGCACATTTAAAATGGCCTCGTAGCATAACTGAATAGTGCATCTGATTACGGCTCAGAAGGTTGGGGGTTTGAATCCCTCCGAGGTCACAAAAAGGAATAACTCAAAAGAGTTGTTCCTTTTTTTGTTGTTAATTCAAAAAAAATATTCACATTTGCAAAAATTTTAGAAATGGGATTAAATATCAAAGAAATATTCACTGCCTTTATGGTCTTATTTGCAGTTATTGATATAGTTGGAAACATTCCAATTATAATTGATTTGAGATCAAAAGTTGGTCATATCCAAAGTGGAAAAGCATCATTGATTGCTGGAGTAATTATGATAGCATTTTTGTTTGTTGGACAAGAAATTTTGAAATTGATTGGGATTGATGTCAACTCATTTGCTGTAGCAGGTTCATTTGTATTATTTTTTATAGCTCTTGAAATGATTTTGGGTGTCACCATATATAGGGATGACGAAACAAATAAACTTACAGCATCGGTATTCCCATTAGCATTTCCTTTAATAGCAGGTCCTGGAACTTTAACAACTATTTTATCGATTAAATCTGAGTATGCCACTGAAAATATTTTAATTGCTCTGGTAGTGAACGTATTGGTTATTTATCTTGTACTAAAGACTTCTAATAGAATTGAAAAATTCATAGGTAAGAATGGTATTAATATTGTCAGAAAGGTATTTGGAGTAATATTGTTAGCAATTGCTGTTAAATTATTTGCCTCAAATATTAAAGAGTTATTTTAATTCTGGTTCAGAAGGTTACAGTTTTCACTAAACCATAGGTAAATCTTCTTCTTTTAAAATTATTTATATTTACATTCTAAATTATAAAAACCAAAAACATGAAAAAATTTAAATTAATTATAGCTCTTGCAGTAGTATTTGGATTCATTTATTCCTGTAATAACTCTGCTGTACAAAAAATGAGCGATAAAATGGGGGGAGATCAATCAGATCACGTATGTGCTAGTTGTGCTAAATCGTCAGATGCAAAAGCGACTTTTGAAAATAACTCGAAAACAATGCAAATCTTATTTGATAGTTATGCAAACGAATCAGTTGACTATTCTTATTTTGCTGATGATGTAGTTTTTAGAGGAACTTTATTAGGTTCTGCAGATTCTCTAGGTCTAGATGAAATCAAAGGAATACACAAAGAGTTTTTTGCAAAATATGATGTAAAACATATGGCACCATTTAATTATTTACAGGGTGTTAATGCTCAGACTGGTAAAGCTGATGGTTCTGTACGAATGTATTATGCAATGGAAGTAACTAATACAACTAATGATAAATCTGTTGTTGTTCCAATTTATGAATCATTTGATTTTAATGAAGAAGGTAAAGCTACTTTTGTACAATGGTACTGTGATTGGACTGCTTCTTTAGAATCTATAGAATAAATTAAAAAATATTATTAATTAAGTCAGTTATTATTAATTTAGTAACTGACTTATTTTTTAACTTCAAACTTTTGAATATGAAAAAAATATTTATAACAATCTTAGCTTTTAGTTCATTTACCTTATTTAGTCAAAAAAAATATATTGAATCTATGAGTTTTGAACAATCTCAGGATATTGACTTTTTTATTAATGTAAAAAATAACACAAAGCTAGGTGAGTATATAACTGCTTCAGGAAATTCTGTAAAATTAGGAGATACGCTAATTATTGGTAATCCAACATCTTCATCTGCAACTTCTAATACTTATGGTGGTGGAAATAAAATAGCATATGGAAGAACCAAAACAAGATTTACTAAAGAATTTGAATTCATCCAATTGGGTAGACCAGCTGGGTTTGGCGTCGTTATGTCTGGTCAAGATACGCCAATGGCAGGTATTAATTTATCTAAAGAGGTGGTATTAGTTAAAGAAATGAAAACATATCATAAAGGAAGCAAGAAAAAGCCTTTGAATGTTCAAATTGTTCTAGGTGAAATAAATGGAAGAGCTTTTGGGATAAATAAATATTTGAGTGTAATGAATACTGAGCTTGCAATTGAAAGCGGAGAAATATTTTTAAAAAATAGGAAAATGACTAGAGATGAAGCTATTGCAAAATTAAAGGAAGCAAAGGAATTATTAGATTTAGAAATGATGTCTCAGGAAGATTATGACGCACTAAGAAAGGAGCTTTCTCCTATAATAATGAATAAAGGTTAGAGAGTTATTTCAAATTATTTCTTAGTAATTTTTCTAATTTTTCAACCTCATATAGATAAGACTCATAGGTTAACATTAAACTAGATCTTAGAATAAAATCATAATGTCTAAATAGATTTAACATATATTTTACCTTGTCCTTTTTATTATCTATATATAATAATTCGTTTGTATTCATAGACAAATCACCTGATTTCATTTTACTTGCCATTTCATAAAAGTTCATGTTATTTCTCATATAATACTTATCAAAAGGTTTAAAATTAAAATTATTAATCATTACTGGCTGAATATAATTATACCAATAATGTCTTTCTCTTTCTAGCCTTAATTTTAAGATTTTAATTTGTGCTTTTACCACAGCTACCTGTTTAACAAGATCCTTATCTTCAAAATATCTTAATGATCCAGAATTCACTACTTGCTCTAGATTAGCATCAATGGGTTCATAATAGTCCCAGCTAAGCATTGCAAATGCAAAAAGAAAAAACTGATCTGGATTATCAGTAATAATTCCATGATCTTCTATGTCATCAACTAATTTTTGTATGTTAATTCTTAATTCTTTTCTTTTTTCCAGAAATGAATTAAATCCTATTGTATCGTTGATTACATCCTCATGCATTCCTGTAATAAGTTCTTTAGCTCTAGTATTTTCAATATAATCTTCTCTAAAATTATCTACCATAAATCCAAGAGTAATTGCAGAGAATAGCAATATAAACTCAATCAGATTACCATTGACTTTATTTTTATTACTGAATCTAAAAAATTTATGTATTTTCATAGAATATTATTTATGGTATATTAAGATATTAAAAATAAAAAACACAGACATGAAATATATTTTCTTTTTCTCTATTTTTTTGGTTTTCACTTCATGTAACACAAATCAATCTCATTATGGTGAAATAATTACTAACGAAAATATTATTGATTATTCTAAGGCAAAAGAGTTAGTGCTTGAAGAGGGAAAAATTTCTACAAAAATTGAAGGTACGATTCTAGAGACATGTGCAAAAAAGGGTTGTTGGATTAGGTTAAAGGCAGATAATGATACTTTATTTGTTAGATTCAAGGACTACGGTTTTTTTGTCCCTACTTCTGGGGTTGAGGGAAAGACAGCAATACTTCAAGGAGAGGCCACGTATGAAACATTAGAAGTAGAAGAAGTTAGACATTATGCTGAAGATGCTGGAAAATCAAAAGAAGAAATTGAATTAATTACTGAGCCAGAATACATTTTTTCTTTTACTGCTACCGGAGTAATTATTGAGGATTAGTATTATATTCAATTTTCACCATTACTTCATTTCTTCTATTAAATACTTTATATGGGCTATTATATGAAACGAAGTATGGACTCCCAATATGCTTTATATTTAATACATTTAACTTATCATATAATATATTAGAATAATTTTTTATTTTTTTTCTGTTTCCCCAACCACCAAATCTAACTGATGCGTAGTGCCCGGCCTTTGATTCATATATTTTTATATTTTCATCATTTGGTTTAGAAATATTATCCATCTTAAGTTTAGCAGGCATAACAAATTCTATTGAATTTATTTTATCTTCTTTACTTAGATAAACTGGAGTTGTCATAGCAATTTTTTGATTATTACTATTATTTCCGCTTATATATTTAAACAATTTCATGAAATTGTTATTAGCTCCATTTTCAGAAATAACTTTAGCTTTAAGAACGGAAGGGTAGTATCTTATTTCAAAATTATTATCTTTTAGAACTACATCATATTTTTGGGTTTCATAATCAGCACTCATAATTAATAATGGTAATACAAATAGAATTAAGTATTTCATTTTTTTATTCTTTCAATATTTTAATGATTTTGTATTTATTTGATATAACATCTTTTATTTCTAGCAAATAAATTCCATAATCAAAATCAGAGAAATCAATTGTTTTATTATTTGTTTGCAAAATTTTTCTACCATTTATGTCAAACACACTTGTATTAATGTCATTTGTGTAATTTATGTATAGTTTATCAGATACTGGATTTGGAAAATAATTTAGATCAAATTCAATTTCTTCAACATTAATACTTAATGTACTATCATTCCATTTCCATATTCCACCAGAAAGTAAACTTTGATTAAAACCGCCAGCCCATCCAATTTGTTCATTAAGAAAATCTACATGTGTACGCTGAGTGGAATCAATAGGATTCCAAGTATATCCACCATCATCGCTAAATGATGATCCAGAACCAGTTGTATAAACTATATCAGTTCCCTCAACAAAACACAACCCACTAGTATAAATAGTACCTGAAGTTGTAATTTGTGTCCAGGAAACACCTGAATTTGTTGATCTATATACATTCCCAGAATTATCAACTATAATACCGTTGTTTGAATCACTAAAAGAAATATCCCCATTAACTTCAGCACTCCCAAAATCAGAAATTGGTGTAGTATAGACTGACCAGTTATTTCCTCTGTCTGTAGAGTGATATAATCTACCTTTATTAGTGGAATACCAGACATTGTCTCCTACAACTTCAATCTGTCTAACATAACCATATTCTCCCGTAAGAGGGGTTGGAATTGAGCTTCCAGGAACTTGAGTCCAGTTATTACCACCATCACTGGTCACATAAAGTTCAAACTCTCCATTAATTGGGTCACCTTGGGCAAAACCAACATTCTCATCCCAAAAATAAACTACATTAGCAAATGAAGAACTTGTATCATAGCTAGCGCTATCCTGTCTATTCCATGTGCTACCACCATCAGTAGTTTTAAATATACCACCGGTATCTCCTGCAGCTCTTGGATATGCTACAAGCCATGCTTTATTATAATCATAGGCATGAATCATAGATATTCCTAGGTTTATATTTGATATATCAATTATACCAGAGCTCCATGTAACTCCACCATTATTAGTTCTAGTAAATTCTTGAATATTTTGATTAGACCCACTTCCATCATAAGCATTACCCCATACTATGTTCTCATCAACAATTGAAATATAGTTAATACCTCTACTCTGATCATTAAAAGTAGTATTTTGTAATATCCATTCACCAGTTGGCTCAACAAAAACATTAATATAATCTTGTTTTGTTAACGTTTCCGAAGATGAACTATTTGAAATGGTCAACGAAACATCATATGAACCATGTGAAGAATATAAAATTTCTGGAGGATTTTCACCTTCATAAGTACTTGGTGAACCACCTTCAAATGTCCATTCCCAATTGTCACCTCCTACTGAATAATTTGAGAAGCTTACTGATTGATCTTCATAGGTGAATTGGGGAGAAGCAGTGAATGCAGGCATAGGAGCATTAGTAGTTGGTTGAACACATATTAAAGCAGCATAAGCGTCTATTCTATTTCCAATATTTTGATTAATATCAACTCCACTACTCATTAGACAGTTTAAAATTTCAGTTGGAGTTTTAGTTGGATTGACACTAAGCATTAATCCTATCAGGCCTGCTGCAAATGGAGTTGCCATAGAAGTTCCCCCAAATCTTGCATAACTATTTAAATCATTTGTATATACAGTACTCAATAACCCTGAATATGAAAAACCGCCTGGAGAAGCTATATTAACCCAATAAGGAAGGCCGGGAAGGCCGGAATTATAGTTTGAAAATGGTGATTTTGTATCATCATAATCCACTGATCCAACTCCAATAACATTATTATAAGCAGCAGGATAATTAGGAGTGCTAGAATTATCATTTCCGGCAGCAGCAACAAAAACAACTTCAGGGTAACTATAGATTAATTCTTGCATTGCATTTGATGAACTTTCAGACCCATAAGACATGCTAATTACATTGGCACCATTTACACAAGCCCATTGAACACCTGTAAATCCATTATAAGTTATATCTGGATTTTGAGAATCTCCAGTAGCTTTAACGGCTATTAATTCTGAATTTCCTCCCAATGATGCTATTCCAATAGCATTATCAATTTCAGCAGTTGCCAAGCCTGCACAATGTGTGCCATGCGACCATGATGAGCTTTGTTGATATGTTTGTGGAGGGGTTGTGTCATAGTCCTCGTCTGAAATATCTATTTGTTTGTATACATTAAGATCAGCATGCTCTGTTGCTATTGCATTATCAACAATTGCTATTTTAATATTTGAGTTTCCAAGACTAAGATCCCATGCATCTTCAGAATTTACTAATGTATGATACCATTTATTAGTGCCAGAATGATAACTGTCATTAGGAGTATAAGTATTCTTATATATAGGCTCCTTTTCAGCATATGAAATAATTGAAAGGCCATTTAATTTTTCAATCAAATTATCAATAAGCTCATTTTCTAGAAAAACAATTCTATATATTTTTTGTAATTCTCTTTTGTTAGTAAAATAACTGGTCCTTTCAAATTTAAGAACTGTAATCTCACTGAAGATATTCTTTATTTCTGGGTAATTGTCAATATTTTCAATCAAGCCTATTCCATCAAAAGTCTTTTCAGCATCATCTAAATTTACTTCAATAAACTGATTAAGTTTAAATACAATGGTTCCATCTAAATACTCCGAATCATAATTTTGTCCCATTACAATACTTGTAAATAGAACAAAAATTAATTTTAGTTTTTTCATTTAGTTGTTGCTTTTTAATTTAATAACAATAGCACCTCCACGGGCAACACCGCCATACCTGTTGGTGGCAGCAAGGGATCGCAATATTGTCATACTTCTAATTTGTTGTGGATCAATGAATGTAGGGCATTCTGTATAAAGAATTCCATCAACATCATATACTGCATAAGCTTGATTATTCATAGATAAACTACCACCTCTTATCATAATTTTAGGAGATGTATTCCCCACATTATTTCCAATTACTTTTACACCAGGAAATTTACCAACAATTACATCAACTATAGTTAGTGCAGCTGGAGAAATACCAGAATTTGATGACGATGATATAGTTCCACTAGTTGATGAACAACTAATTAAAATAAAAACAATTAATATTGAAAAGATTCTATTCATTTTAAAAAAAATTACTGATTTATAATTTGTTTAGTTACATACAGCTTCCATCCAAACATAATCATTTGAGTTTTTGATGCTTTGGATAAGTCTAATCTTTTTTTTGTAAAATTTGGAAGGAAGATCCTATTTAATAATGCCAAAATTTTAAATAAAAAAACTTTCATAATTAATAAAATTAAATATAATTAGTTACAATTAAATTATATTTGTAAAAAAAATGATGAGGTCAGGCTTTATTATCTTCATAATTTTCTTGTTTTCTAATAGTATTTTAGGTCAAGGAAATTTTGGACCCCCTTCAAACCCAACTTATGGAAATGTTCAGATAGATATTCCGCAAGAATATTATCAAGAAGCTAATGGCATGTCTGGTGAAGATTTAAAACAGGCAATCTATCAAATTATAGGAAATCATATAGTTTTTCCTTATACATCTTCTTCTACGGATACTTGGGATATATTACAGCAATCTGATCAAGATCCTGAAAATAACGACAATATTCTTCTTGTATATACTGGACGTTCACAAGACAAGGGTTATAGAGACGGGTGCAATTGTTACTCTAACTATGAAAATGGAACTCATAATAACTCATGGAATAGAGAGCATGTATGGCCTAAATCTCATGGATTTCCTGACCAGGATGATGTTGCTTATACAGATGTTCATAATTTAAAACCCTGTGATAGATCAGTAAATACCTCAAGAGGGACAAAAGATTTTGACAACGGTGGTAATCAACATGCAGAAGCAACTGAATGTCTTACTGATACTGACAGCTGGGAACCTAATGACTCTGTCAAGGGCGATATAGCAAGAATTATTTTTTATATGGTTGTAAGATATGATCCTGGGTATGATCATAACAATAATGCTTTTGATTTAGAAGTTGTTGACTATACAACCTCAAATAATAGCGATCCCATTTTAGGAGTGCTATCATCACTACTTCAATGGCACATTGATGATCCAGTAGATGACTTTGAAATAAACAGAAATCAGATAATTTACAGCTATCAAGAAAACAGAAATCCATTCATTGATCATCCTAATTTAGTTTATTTCATTTGGGGTGATAGTTATGGACAAGAATGGAATGAAACTTTAGGTGTTTCTGAAAATAATGAACTGGAAAACTTTAAAATTTATCCAAATCCAACAAATGGATTAATTCGTTTTAATTATAATCTTATTAACTCTAATATTGAGATATTTAATTTGACTGGAAAAAAAATTGAAGAGCACCGTGTTATTAATTCAAATTTTATTGATTTGAATTTACCATCAGGAATCTATTTTGTTAAAACTCAAGTTAATGGACAATTAATAAATTCTAAAATTATTATTAAATAAAATGAACTTAACATTAATTTTTTTAGGATTTTTTCTTCTACTCATTGGTGGTGAGTTTATTGTTCGTTCATCTGTAGCAATTTCATTTAAATTCAATATTTCTAGATTTGTAATTGGAATGACAGTCGTTGCTTTTGCAACTTCTCTTCCAGAATTAATTGTTAGCTTAAATGCAACTATTAACGGATCGCCATCAATTGCAATTAATAATGTTATTGGCTCTAATATTGCCAATATTGGTTTAGTTCTAGCACTTGTCTCAATATTAGCTTCTATTAGAGTAGATAGTACATTTTATAATAAGGATTGGCCAGTAATGTTTGCATTTTCTATTTTATTGATTTTGTTTTCAATTAATGATTACATTTTAACTCAAATTGAAGGAGCAGTTTTACTATTTCTTTTGATTGTATTTATTATTTATTTTTTAAAAAAATCAAGTAATAAGAACATTAATGATGATATTGACAATAAATTAAGTCTTGCTTCAAATACCAAAATTATTATTTGGCTATTGTTATCATCATTATCTCTATATTTTGGTGCAGAATTTTTAGTTGATGGAGCAGTGAATTTTGCAAAACAAATAAATATTAGTGAAGCTGTTATTTCTGTTTCCATTGTAGCAATTGGAACAAGTATTCCTGAATTAGCTGCATCTATAATTGCGATTGTAAAAAATGAGAAAGGACTTTCAGTAGGAAATTTAATTGGTTCAAATATATTTAATATAGGATCTGTTTTAGGTATTACTGCTATAATTAAACCCATTCAAATTGCTCAGGAAATTATTGATAGAGATATTATTTGGATGTTGTTCTTTGCAATTTTATTGTTTGTTCTTGCATTATTGCCAAAGAGAAATAAATTATCTAAGGTCAAAGGATTTATAATGCTCCTTAGCTATTTTTATTTCATTTTTCTAGTTTTTATGTAAAAAAAAAGGAACCGTTTATTCGATTCCTTTTTCAATTTAGAAAGTATTTTAAATTTAAGCTGATTTAACAGTTTTTATAATTCTACCTGCAATTTTATATGGATCACCATTTGAGGCTGGTCGTCTATCTTCAAGCCATCCCTTGTATCCATTTTCTACTGTCATAATTGGAATTCTAATTGAGGCACCTCTATCAGAAACTCCATAGCTAAATTGATCAATTGATTGTGTTTCATGCTGTCCAGTTAGTCTTTCCTCATTATGCGCACCATAGACTGCAATATGTTCTTTAACAACAGGTCTAAAGGCTTCACAAATTTTATCATACGTTTCTTTTGAGCCGCATGTTCTAAGTGTTGTGTTAGAAAAATTTGCATGCATTCCTGATCCATTCCAGTCACCTTTTATTGGTTTTGGATGGTATTCAATGTAATAGCCATAATCTTCAGTAATTCTATCTAATATATATCTAGCAACCCAAAGCTCATCACCAGCTTTTTTTCCTCCTTTAGCAAATACTTGAAATTCCCACTGTCCGCATGCAACTTCTTGATTAATGCCTTCAACATTAATTCCAGCAGCCAAACAAATATCAGCATGTTCTTCTACAATATGCCTTCCATGTGTGTTTCTTCCACCTACTGAACAATAATAAAGTCCTTGAGGCCCAGGATAACCACCAACAGGAAAGCCCAATGGCAGCTGTGTGTCATTATCCATAATAAAATATTCTTGTTCAAATCCAAACCAAAAATCTTCATCGTCGTCATCTATAGAATCTCTTCCATTAGATTCGTGTGAACTACCATCAGAATTTAATACCTCTGTCATAACTAACCACCCATTTTCACGAGTAGGATCAGGATATATCGCTACAGGCTTTAATAGACAATCTGAAGATCCCCCTTCAGCTTGTTTGGTAGAACTTCCATCAAAAGCCCACATTGGACAGCTTTCTAGTTTTCCATCAAAATCATTTAAGATTTTAGTTTTACTTCTCATATTTTGAGTTGGCGTATAGCCATCTAGCCAAATGTATTCTAATTTAGACTTGTTCATTTTACTTCTTTTTATTAATTATATTTTGTTGTTAAAAGATTTAATAATATATCAAATAATTTAATTATTCTTAAATTTTTTATTTGTGTTTCCAGATTTTTTATAAACATCTATTAAATAATATCCTTTAGATATAATTCTTTGTGCAAATTCAATAATTTTATTTAAATGTTAATAACGAAAGTATGGTATATCTAGTTTTATAAAATCTTATCACTAATTCACAATGAACTTAGGCATTTCTTTAATACTTTTGTTAGCACATTTTAAAATAAAATGGATAGTAAAGATTTAAATGAAAGATATTCTAGAAGAGGTGTTTCAGCTTCAAAAGAGGATGTGCATAAGGCAATAAAAAAAATTGATAGAGGTCTATTCCCAAAAGCTTTTTGTAAAGTTGTACCTGACTATTTAACCAATGATGAAAATTATTGCTTAGTGATGCATGCTGATGGGGCTGGAACAAAAAGTTCTTTAGCCTATATGTATTGGAAAGAAACTGGAGATATTTCCGTTTGGAAAGGTATTGCTCAAGATGCATTAATAATGAATATAGATGATTTAATTTGTGTTGGAGTTACTGATAATATATTGCTCTCATCAACTATAGGTAGAAATAAAAACCTAATAGATGGAGAAGTTATCTCATCTATTATTAATGGAACAGAAGAGTTGGTAAATGATTTAAGCTCACATGGAATAAACATTAAATTAACTGGTGGAGAAACTGCTGATGTTGGAGATTTAGTTCGTACAATTATTGTTGACTCTACAGTAATTGGAAGAATTAAAAGGTCTGAAGTAATCGATAATTCTAATATAGCTGAAGGAAATGTTATTGTTGGGCTTTCATCATTTGGTCAGTCAACATATGAGGATCAATATAATAGTGGTATTGGAAGCAACGGCCTAACTTCCGCAAGGCATGATGTATTCAATAAGATTTTAGCAGAAAAATACCCTGAAAGCTATGATCCTATGGTTCCAGATGATTTAGTATATTCAGGCTCTATAAGTTTAGATCAAGTTTTTGACGATATTGATTTAGATGCAGGAAAATTAGTTTTATCACCTACAAGAACTTATGCTCCTATTATTAAATCTATTCTATCAGAATGCAATAAGGAACTAATTAAAGGAATTGTTCATTGTAGTGGAGGAGCACAAACAAAAATATTACATTTTATTTCAGATGATTTACATGTAATTAAAGATAACATGTTTGATCCACCAATGCTTTTTAAATTAATTCAGAAAGAATCAAGAACAAGTTGGCATGAAATGTATAAAGTTTTTAATTGCGGCCATAGAATGGAATTATATGTAGATCCAATAGTAGCTGATAAAATAATAAGTATTTCTAGCAGATTTAATGTTGATGCTAGAATTATTGGAAAAGTTGAAAAATCAAATTCAAAGAAGCTTACAATCATCTCTCAATTCGGTGAATTTCAATATTAATTGATTCACTAATTTCTCTCCATAATTTATTGTATTTTTACAATTCAAGAATATTGATGTGTTAGAAAAATTAGAAAATCTTGAAAATCGATTTAAAGAATTAAATGATTTGATGATTAAGCCAGAAATTATTTCTGATCAAAAACAGTACATTCAGCTTTCCAAAGAGTATAAAGATTTAAAAAAAATTATAGATAAAGGAAAAATCTATAAATCCATTCTCTCCAATATTTCAGAAGCTCAGGAATTAATTTCAAATGAGAAGGATGATGAAATGCTTGAAATAGCAAGGCTTCAATTAGATGAATCAAATGAGCAACTACCGACATTAGAAGAAGAATTAAAGGTTATGCTAATTCCTAAGGATCCCGATGACTCGAAGAATGTAGTTATGGAAATTAGAGCTGGAGCTGGTGGAGATGAAGCAAGTATATTTGCAGGAGATTTATATAGAATGTATACAAAATACAGTGAGGGTAAAGGATGGAAAGTAAATTTAGTAGATTTTAATGAGGGAACTTCTGGAGGTTATAAAGAAATAATTTTTGACATAAGTGGAGAAGATGTTTATGCTAACTTAAAATTTGAAGCAGGCGTGCATAGGGTGCAAAGAGTCCCTCAAACTGAGACTCAAGGAAGAGTGCATACCAGTGCTGCTACGGTTATAGTTTTGCCAGAAGCAGAAGAATTTGATGTCGACTTAAATATGCAGGATGTAAGAATTGAAAGAACTACATCTACAGGTCCTGGAGGTCAATCTGTGAATACGACATATTCTGCCATAAGACTTCATCACGAACCATCAGGAATTACTGTTAGTTGTCAAGATCAAAAATCGCAACATAAAAATTTAGACAAAGCTTTAAAAGTTTTAAGGACAAGATTATACGAATTGGAAGTAGAGAAAAGACGTTCTGAAGAATCTTTAAAAAGAAAAAGTATGGTATCTTCTGGTGATAGAAGTGCAAAAATTAGAACATATAATTATCCGCAAGGAAGGATTACTGAGCATAGAATAGGAATGACTTTGTATGATTTACCAAAAGTAATAAATGGAGATATTCAAAAAATCATAGATGAATTAATGTTAGCTGAAAATTCAGAAATATTAAATGCAAATAACAGTTAATATATAATGAAAGAACTGGAAATAATTAATCAAATTAAATCTAAAAAGTCCTTTTTGTGTATTGGTCTTGATGTTGATCAGGAAAAAATCCCAAAATTTTTACTTAATGAATCTGATCCTATTTTTTCATTTAATAAATCAGTTATTGACAATACACATATGTATTGTATTGCATATAAGCTTAATATAGCTTTTTATGAGGCATATGGTATTAAGGGATGGAAATCTTTAGAAAAAACTATTAATTATATAAATACAAATTACCCAAATATTTTCACAATTGCTGATGCAAAAAGAGGAGACATTGGTAACACTAGCAGAATGTATGCTAAGTCCTTTTTTGAAGAATTAAATTTTGATAGTATTACTATAAACCCATATATGGGCAGGGATTCAGTTGAGCCATTTTTAGAATATAATGATAAGAATACAATTATATTAGGACTTACTTCAAATCAAGGTTCTAAAGATTTACAATTATTAAAAACTAATGAAGATTATGTTTTTATGGAATTAATCAAATCTTCAAAAACTTGGACTAATTCAAAAAACTTAATGTATGTCATTGGGGCAACAAAGACAGAATATATAGAAGAAGTCAGAAAAATAATTCCAAATAATTTTCTTTTAATTCCTGGAGTTGGTGCTCAAGGAGGAGACTTGAATGAAGTATGTAAAAAATCAATGAACAGTAATATTGGGATTATTATAAACTCATCAAGAGGAATTATATATTCAAGTAATGACGTTGATTTTGCTGAAGCTGCTAAAAAACAGGCTATTTCTATACAAAAACAAATGGAACAAATATTAATTGATTCTAAACTAATATAGAATAATGGGGTACCACCACGATCATCACCATCATCATTCTTCAAATAACATAAAAGTTGCATTTTTTTTAAATTTTGGTTTTACTATTTTAGAAATAATTGGGGGTCTTTATGTAAATAGTATTGCAATTATTTCTGATGCTATCCATGATCTAGGGGATACAATAGCTCTTGGCACTTCATGGTATCTAGAAGAGAAATCTCACAAGAAATCTAATAAGAAGTTTTCTTTTGGGTATAAAAGATTTTCATTGTTAGGAGCCCTTATCAATAGCGTTATACTAATAATAGGCTCTTTATATGTGATAACTGAAGCTGTAGGAAGAATTCTGGAACCTGAGCACACTGATGCAAAAGGAATGTTCTTTTTTGCAATAATTGGTGTGCTAGTCAATGGGTATGCTGCATGGAAATTAAGCAGTGGTAAAACCATGAATGAAAAAGTAGCATCTTGGCATTTAGTTGAGGATGTATTAGGATGGGTTGCTGTTTTAGTTGTGGCAATAATTTTAAATTTTAAAGACATCCATTACTTAGATCCAGCATTATCTCTTTTAATAACAATTTATATTTTATGGAATGTATTCATTAGACTTAAACAGACCCTTTTTATTTTTTTACAAGGTGTCCCAGAAGATATTGATATAAATGAAATAGAATTAAAAATTTTAAAAATAGACTTTGTAGAATCAATTCACCATATGCACGTCTGGTCCTTAGAAGGAGAACACAACGTTTTTACTGCTCATATTAAGATAAATGATAACTCAAATTTAAATAATTTTAAAGCTGTAAAATATGACGTAAAAGAAATTTTAAAGCAATATAAATTTGAACACTATACAGTTGAAGTTGAGTTTAACGATGAAAAATGTGATTTAAGCGATGAATAATTTTATTGAAATTTTATTGAAATACAAATTAACAGCTTTAATTCTTATATCTATTAATTTTTCTTGTGTTGAACATAAGCCATCTTATAATGAAAATTTTTTAACGGTTTTAGGAATAGCTCAGGATGCAGGATATCCCCATATTGGGTGTAATAAAGATTGTTGTAATAAAAACATTGGAGATAATAAATACTATGTAACAAGTATTGGACTTACAGATATTGAAAATGACAAAAATTATTTATTTGAAGCTACACCTGATATAGGTGAACAAATTAAATATTTAAAAGTTAGTAGAGAAAATAATAAATTGATTGATGGAATATTTTTAACTCATGCTCACATTGGTCATTATAGCGGATTAATGTATTTAGGAAGAGAGGCATTAGGTGCTAAAAATGTTCCAATATATACTATGCCAAGAATGAAATATTTTTTACAACAAAATGGACCTTGGAGTCAACTAGTTTCACTAGAAAATATAAAGTTAGAAGAAATAAATCATAACCAAAACATTAGACTATCTAGTGATTTAAAAGTAATTCCTTTTAATGTTCCTCATCGTGATGAATTTTCTGAAACTGTTGGTTATAAAATAATAGGAAAGAATAAATCTGCACTCTTTATTCCAGATATTGATAAATGGGAATTATGGAATAAAAGTATTGTTGATGAAGTTAAATCTGTTGATTATGCCTTTTTGGATGCCACTTTTTTTAGTGGAGAAGAAATCAACAGATCTATGTCTGAAATTCCTCATCCTTTTATTTCAGAAACAATAAATCTTTTCAAAGATGAATTATTAGAAATAAAAAATAAAATTTATTTTATTCATTTTAATCATACAAACCCAGTACTAAATAATAAATTACATCTTAAGGATAGTATATTAAAATTAGGTTTTAATTTTGCTAAGTTTGGAAATAAGTATGAGTTATAAATTAAAATTAACTAACTTTAATACTATATAAATTATTTTACTATGGAAGCTCAATGCACCTGTTCTTGTGAAGCTTGCACAAACGGTGATTGCAAAAACTGTTCTTGTGAAGAATGTTCTTGCAATGATTGTTGTTGTAAGTAAACAAATATTTTACCGGTTTATCATCAAAAGTATTACTATTTTCTATAAATATATCTTATATCAGGGAGCTCTGTAAAATAGTAGTGGACCCAAATATACAGATGATGGAATAAAGCTAATAATATTCCTGCTTGTGATTCAAAAATTATACCAGGTAACCAAATTAAAAAAAAAGCATAGACATACATCCCATTTGATGTGTATTTAAAGATTCCTTCATTTACGAGGGGAATTTTATTATATATTTCTGGCTCAAAATGATCTATTCCAAAGGCCCTATCATAACCAAAATATTTGGCAACAGAATATTGTGCATAAATTCCAGGAATGAGTAGTAATATTATTATTGTCCAATAAAATACTGGCCCTATATATAATGAATTGGAGTTTGATATGGATAATAGTAATATGAAAATAGGTCTAGATAATATTAGAACAGTAAATATTTTTTTGTAGTACGAAAAAGCGTTCTTTCCATAATTTTTTGACAGGTATTTATAGTATAGCTCTAATCTCCAACAAAAAAGTACATACAGCTGATGAACAATTGCTGATAGTAAAGAAATTATTAACCAAGTATATGTGCTATACCCAAAAAAAGAGCCATCTAATATAGAAGGATAATTTTCAATTGATTTACTAACAACAATAAATAGTATTAATAAACATAATGCATGCCAAATTTGATAGCTAAAAATCTTAATAGGTTTATTTTTTAATTTAATCTCTCTTTATTTCATCCATTAAATACTTTTCCCATCCTGGAGTGGAAGCTTTTTCTTCATCAACAATTTTTTTGGCATCATCGAGTAGCTGTCTAGCATCAAAAATTATTCCATCCTTTATGGTATATTTAATTCCTCCAACTCTTACCGCTTCATTATTTTCATCAATTTTTATGTCACCTGTTGCGTATAAGTATTTCAGGTTTTTAAGAGGGTTTTCTTCCATAATTATCATATCAGCATATTTTCCAACTTCAATAGTTCCTATTTCTTTTTCCATACCAATTGCTTCAGCAGCATGAAGAGTTGCAGCCCTTATAACTTCCATAGGATGGAAGCCTGATTCTCTAATAAGTTCAAGTTCTTGGATGTATCCAAAACCATAAAGATTATACATATAACCAGAGTCAGCACCAGCAGTAACTCTACCACCTCTATTTTTATATTCATTAATAAATGTCATCCAAAGTTTATAATTTTCTTTCCATTCCATTTCCATTTCAGTTCCCCAGTCAAAGTATGCAGCACCATGGTTGTCTCTTCCAGGAAGAAAAAATTTAAGTAGTGTTGGGGTGGTGTAATCTTTATGCCATTCTAATCTACTTCCTCTACCTACATCTCTAAAAATACTATAAGGGACAAAAGTTACATCTATAGTAAAATCTAATTCAATAAGCTCATCCATAACTTCATTCCATTTTTTAGAATAGGGTTCAGCTGCTTGTTTCCATAATCTTCCTGCTTCACCAAATCTATGTTGTTCGTTATTATAATTATAGTCAAGAGGATAATTTTGAACTGTTCTGTCATCAAATAGTGCTTCTGGTAAACCATACCAATGTTCCATTGTGGTAAGACCTAATCTAGCAGTTTCTAGAACATCCATCCATGCTACATCCATTTGAGCATGATGACATGCAGATCCAAGCCCATGTTTATTATTTTCTTTTAGCGCAGCTTCAAAAATATCTGGTCTAGCTCCTCCAAATTTTATTCCATCAGCACCATTTTCTGCATTTTTTTTAACCCATGCTGTAGCCTCTTCTGGAGAATTTATTCCATCTGAGCCAAATCCGTTTTCTGCACCTTGCCCAAACCATGTATAAGCAAGTATTCTTGGAGCTGTAATTTTATTTTTTCTACTATCTTCTTTTTGTTTAAGCACCCATTTTAAACCGTTTCCACATCCAGGATCACGAATAGTTGTTATTCCATGAGCCATCCATAGTTTATAAACATAATCTGCTCTTCCCTGGGTTGTTTCTCCAATATGTCCATGCATATCAATAAATCCAGGCAATAAATACATGCCATGAGCATTAATTTCTTTTGCACCTTTTATTGCTTTAGGCCTTCTGTTTTCATTAATTTCAAGTCCTGGAAATCCAACACTTCTTATATTTACTATTTTATTGTCTTCAACAACAACATCTACTGGTCCTATAGGAGGCGCCCCATTTCCATTGATTAGTGTAGCCCCCCTTATAATTAATTGTTGAAAAGGACCTTCTCCTCTAAAACGTTCAGGAGCTTCCGCTATCTGGCTAATAGATAAGTTGTAATAAAATAAATTGATTAGGGTAATTAATAATATCTTTTTCATTTTGTTAAATAATTTATTAGGTTATTATTCTCCAGGAACACTTATGTTACTTCCTAGAAATAGTGCATTTAAGAACAATTTATTGGTTCCATACCAAGATCCTCTAAAATTAGGATTATCTGCAAACATAACAACTCTACCACTTCCTATTTTTGAAATGATTAATGATGCAGATGATTTTAAATAGTTATCCATATTATTCTTTGATATATATCCATCAATATGTGGGTCTTTTGTATAGACAGCAACATTAGAATAAGCATTTTTTGAAGGTTTTATAAATACATTATTGTTCTTATATACAGGAATTTGACTGTCTCTATATCCAAAGGCAAGTGGGTGAGTTCTATCAAGATTTACCTTAAATATTGCTCCACCTAGTCTCTCTCTACCAATATGTTCACTAGCATCTACATACCTTTTTCTTTCATTTTTTGAAGAATCTTCATGTTTGACTAAAGTTTCATCAACTAATTTCTTGCTAATTGCCCACTTAGATGCATTTGCTATAGTTATAAGAGTATTGCCTTTAGATACCCAGTTTTTTATTCTCTTTATACTTGTTGAGTCAAGTTGATTATAATATCCAGAGACAACAACCAAAGAATTGTACTTATATAAATTTGCTCTTTCAAATTGACTCATTCTAATTTTAGTTATTGGTACATTAACTCTTGTATCTAAAAGATGCCAAACTTCTCCAGCTTCATATGAATTAACACCTTCACCAACTAATAGTGCTGCTTTTAAATTTTTTACAACCCTAAAATTATTACTTCCTAAATCAATTCCTTTAATGCTAAATCCAGTTGAGGTCTGATAAATAGGCACATTGTATTTTCTTTGAGCATTTAATACAATTGAATATAATTTATCAGATGCAATCTTTTGTTTGCTTACAGGAATAAGGATTGTCCCATAATTAAATGATTTAATAGACTCATTTGTTTTAACAGTTAGAGGTTTAAATGCAGAATATGTTATAACTCCATTTGATTGTAAATATGCCAATGCAGCAGGAGAATTATAGTCATCCCAATCCATCAAATAAGCATAATTTGATTTGCTAACCCATTTGTTTTTAACAATATCTTTTGAATCAAGAATTTCAGCACCCAGATTATATGATTTTAAACCTTTATGCTTCATATTATAGAAATTAGAAACACTCCAGGCTGAAGCATCATAAAAAACACTGTCTCGATATTTGTTGTATGTTTCAAAAACATTTTTAACCATTCTTGACTGGGTTTGATCTACGGGAACTATGTATCTGTCTCCTTTTTCATAAACCTTTATTCTATGTATTAACAAGTTCTCTATAAAAGCTTTGTTTCTGTTTTGATCATACAGGTCACCAAACTCATAGGCTTTGATCTTGTCTTTCTCTACGTCAGTAAGGGCTGACTCAAAAAAGTCCTTTTGGTAGTCTCTTAATGTGCTTTTATTTTCAACGGCTGCTTTTACTGTTGCAATACTTGAGAGATATTGATTTCTTATTGTAAATCCAAATGAAATTGTACCATAATTAGTCTCTTGTAAATGGCCTCTTGAACTTGCTTGCTCAAAGAGTATCCCAAGTCCACCATGTAAGTCTAAGTATGAAGAGCCATATCCAGGATATGTTCCATCAAATGATTCTTTTGTGTAGTAAAAAGAACCAATACTATCTAGAGTTTTAGCAAAATAGGTAGCAAAAAGTGAATTTAAATCCTCGTAGTTTTCTTTTGGCATTAATGGTTTGTCAGAAGCATTATCTTTCATAGGCTCAAAGAAATAATTACTGTTTGTCCCCATTTCATGGAAATCTGTTACCACATTGGGATACCAAGAATGAAACCAATTTAATTTCCCTTTACTTTCAGGATTTACAGCTAACAGCCAATCACGATTTAAATCAAACCAATAATGATTTGTTCTACCCCTTGGCCATGATTCGTTGTGTTCGGCATCAGCACCATCTGAAACTAGATTTATAGATTTAAATTGATTAGCCCATTGCGTATGCCTATCCCTTCCGTCTGGATTAATTGTAGGATCAATAAAAGTAACTGCATGATTTCTAAATTTTTCAATTGATCTATTTTTTGATGCCACTAGAGTATATGCAGTTAACATAGCTGCCTCTGAACTTGAAGGCTCATTTCCATGAACATTATATCCTAGATTAATTACTATAGGTAGGCTATCATCAGTTGTAACTTCAGCATTAGGATCAGTATATTTTAGATGTTTTCCCCTTATAGATTCTATGTCATTCATATTATCTTCAGATGAAATACAAAGCAAAACTAATTTTCTTCCTTCATGAGTTTTTCCATAAGTCACCAATTTAGCTCTAGCAGAGGTGTTTGAAAGATAGTTTAGATAGGCTACAATTAGGTCATGTCTTGTGTGCTGAAACCCAATTTCATATCCTAAGAATTCTTCAGGACTATTAATTGAAGTATCATATGGTCCATTATTTTCTAAAAAATAATCTTGACTATTTATAGTATTAGTAAAAAGAAAAACTAATAATATGTATTGAATAAATATTCTTAATTGCATAAATTTAAATTTTAGGGGGTAATGATAAAAATACTAATTAAATTTAATTGAAAATTGAAAACTGTAGTATTTTTGAAATATATATTGTAAAATGAACAGATCTATTCTTCTTTTATTTAGTTTTTTTCTTCTGTTAAATTGTGGAGATAAGAAAAGATATTACAATGATTTAACTCCTTTTCAAAAAGAAATAAATGATTTTTTTAAGGATGCATCTATTTCTCCACTTAAGGCAAAGGATTTAAAAGATTTCAAGGGATTAGATTTTTTTGCCTTTGATTCTACTTACGTAGTTATAGCTAAATTGATAAAAACTCCTAATGAGAAACCTTTTAAAATGAAGACTACAACTGATAGATTACCAGAACATATCAAACATGGGGTTGTGTCTTTTGAATTATTTGGTATTAGCTATAATTTAAATATTTATAGAAATTTAGAAAATATAGATGAACAAGGGTATAGGGATTATTTATTTCTTCCATTTTTAGATGACACAAATGGTAATGAATCTTATGGAGGTGGAAGGTATATTAATTTAGATATTCCTGAAGGTAATAGTTTAGTAATTGATTTTAATAGCGCCTATAATCCATACTGCGTATATGATGAAAAATATTCCTGTCCAATTGTCCCTAGAGAAAACTATTTACCAATAGAAATCAAGGCAGGTGTTAAAAACTTTAATAAAAAGTAATTTTATAATCCCCGACATTATAATAACTTGAAGTAATATTAAACTTCAGGCTTTTAATATTTATCTTATATTTTATTAGCTAACTAGTATGAGAAGTGTTTTATTTATTTTATTCTCTTTGACCTCTTTATTGGGGTTCTCTCAATTGCATCATCAAATGATTTCTTCTCAGGGATCTACAAGCACCACTTCTGAAGGTATTGTAGTTACTCAATCTATAGGCCAGCAGTCAATTACGGGAAATAGTGAAGTTGCTGGATTGGTTTATGGTCAGGGGTTTCAACAAAGTATTTGGACAAGATTAGTTAATAGTAATGATCAGAATTTTATGGCAGAATACTATCCGAATCCTTTTTTTGATCAAGTAACATTTAAATTTACTAATATGTCTGATGAAATAATTACAATTGACATTTTTGATGTGGCAGGAAAACAAGTATTTAGTAAAAGAAAAAATGTAGTTGAGGATAAATTAATTTTACAACTTGGTAGTCTTTCAGGCGGAGCTTATCTAGTTAGACTATATAACGAAAAGAAAACATTCTATACAAAACTTATAAAAAAATGAAAAAAATAATACTACTTTTTTGTGTGCTTGCTTTTATTTTTGAATCTCATGCACAAGATTTAGATTTAATTGTTGGAAGAAATTTTACTGTGTATGATTACACAAACTCACAGGGTGAAGAAAATCCAAATTTAAGTGGAGCTAGTGGAAGCTATTATTCAATAACCTATAGTGTTCCTTTTAATAATAAAAGTGAAGATTTATATTATTTTGTTGGATTAGCAGTTAATCAGTTTAATGCCACAGGAGGTGATTATGCTAGTAGTTATCGTTGGGATACAAATTATTTTGGTATTAGAAGTGGTATTAAATATATGTTTACTTCTCCACGGTCCTTTATAAGAGCGGGTGTTAAAACAGGTTTTGGATTAAGCAAAATAATAAATGGGCAACAGAAAATTAATGGGACAACTTTTGATCTAACTAATGAAGATGAATTTACAGCCATTAGCGTGGAGCCTTTTATTGGTTTAGAAGCTAGGTATTTTGTATCTGACAAAATTGGATTGGGATTAGGTTATGTTTACTCTAAAAGTTTTGGTGTTGCTAACGGAGATACAGAAAAATTAAACTTTAATAATTCTAGACTTGAATTTGGTATAACAGTTCAAGTGTATTAAAAAAATAGTTATGAAAAAATATTTATTTATTATAGGGTTTTTACTGTCGGGAGTATTATTCTCTCAAACAAATTCTGGTATAACCTATCAAGCGGTAATTTATAATCCAGGAGGTGAGGAATTACCAGGAGCTGATAATATGTACGCTCCACTTACCGAGCATCCCGTATGTCTTAGATTTAACTTTATTGATAGCTCAAACGCCTTAGAGTATCAGGAGGTTATTCAAGTCACTACAGATGTTTTTGGTATGGTAAATGTTATTATTGGAAATGATGTGCAGACAGGAGGATATGCTCAGGGTTTTGATGGTATTTTATGGGATGGGACAACAAAATTTTTAATGGTTGAGGCAGATACTAAAACACCATGTGATGAGTATACTCAGATTAGTAACCAGCCTTTTACTTATGTTCCTTTTGCTTATTATTCAGCAAATCCGGGAAATCCTGGTCCAACAGGTCCAGCAGGTCCAGCAGGTGCAGATGGTGCAACAGGTCCAACAGGTCCAGCAGGGTCAACAGGTCCAATGGGACCACAGGGTGAAACAGGCCCTACAGGTCCACAAGGAGAACAAGGACTTCCAGGAGATTCTGGAGGTGAAGGAGGCACCGGATTGAATTCGCTTGTTAACACAAGTGATGAGCCAGCAGGAGCCAACTGTGAAAATGGAGGGATTAAAATAGAAGTTGGATTGGATGCTAATAGTAATGGAACCTTAGATACAGATGAAGTAGATGCTTCACAGACTCAGTATATATGTGATGGTAATGATGGAGAAGATGGAGAGGATGGACAGGATGGTAGTGGTAGTTCTGGAAACCTACTGACAGGGGAGGGTTCAAATGTAATCCAATACTATGAAGAAGTAAATAATCCACACTATGATTTGAGTGATGATGGTACAACTCTAATTTATGGTGATGCACCTGTAGGTGGAACTGCTTTTGCTAAAGTTCTAAAAATTAGTTCTGATGGAATTGCTCAAATAGGCCAAACAATAAATTCCCCTTCATCTTCTTGGGAGACAGTAGGAATTAATCATGATGGTTCTAAGATTTATATACAAGAAGATTCTGAAGCAGTATTTTATAATCTCATTAATAATCAGTGGGTTATACAATCTACAATTCAAGGTGATTTTGTTTCATATTCAAAGATAAGTGATGATTGGAGCACATTTATAACTTTCCATCCTAGTGGAGGAATTAATGTATATACGCCTAATGGAAATAATTGGACAATGACCTCAACTATTTCTCCAGGAATTTCTTGGGGTGATTTGGTAGATATTAATTACGATGGGTCTATTGTTTCAGTAGCTAATCATGGATATAATAGCGGCTTAGGTCCTTACCAAGGAATTATAAAGGTTTTCAGATTTGAAAATGGAAATTGGAATCAAATGGGCTCTGACTTAGTAGGGACATCTGCTTATGATAATTTTGGAGGAGCTAATAGTCTTTCTAATGATGGCCTTACAATTGCAACAAGTGATAAGAATGAAGATATTGTAGATGGAGAAAGGGGTGTATCGGTGTATAAATTTATTGAAAATCAGGCAGGTCTATTCGATTGGGAGCGTTATAGTAATCGTTTGTTATATACAACTGGAAGTGGAGATGGTGGTCGAAATGTATCGCTTTCAAATAACGGAGATTATTTTAGTTTAGGTACAAATCATTATACCTCAAGTAGTACTCAATTTCTAAATGATAGAATTATGACTTTTACCCTTATAAATAGTGGATATAGTCAGATTAGCAATATTCAAGTAAATAATCATATATATACTGGTTGGCGAGGGATTCTTGAGCAGTCTGGCACATTAGTTTTTATTGAAAGGCTTGCTTATGTAAATTCAAGTGGTTGGACAGTGTCTAGTAATCATCTTTCCTTTATCTTTTTATCAAACTAATACAAAATTAGCCTGTATGCAATAATTTTAAATATGAAAAAACTATTACTTTTTCTAATTCCAATAATTGGATTTTCACAAACACCAATTACAGATAGCAACATACATTCAGCAACTGATCTTTGGGATTCAGATCAAGCTGCTTGTATAGACACTTATGGAAACATTTCTAATTGGGATACATCAGCGGTTACAAATATGGCAGAGGTGTTTTATGGTCATTATTACTTTGATGACGACATAAGTCAATGGGATACTTCTAATGTAACAACAATGCATTCTATGTTTCATAATGCACACGGATTTAACCAAGATTTAAGCCAGTGGAATACTTCCTATGTGACTACTATGGAAAATATGTTTTACAATGCACATAATTTTGGTGGTGGACAAAATTTAAATTCTTGGAATGTTAGCAGTGTCACAAATATGGAAAATATGTTTAGAGGAACTATGGATAGCGGAGATTTAGGAGATTTAGACAATTGGAATGTAAGCAATGTTGTTACTATGAAAAGCATGTTTCAAGCTGCAGGTAATTTTAGTGGTGATGTGACAACTTGGGATGTTAGTAATGTCACCAATATGGATTCAATGTTTGCTGGAGCGTATCAATTTAATCAGGATATTGGCAATTGGAATGTAAGTAATGTATCAAGTATGCAGGAGATGTTTCAAAGCACATCATTATCGACCTATAATTACGATTTGCTCTTAATAGGGTGGTCAGAATTAAGCCTGCAGAGCAATGTTACTTTTGATGTTGGAAATGTAACATATTGTAATGGTTATAATTCCAGAGAATATATAATTGACAATTACAGTTGGACAATTACAGATGCTGGATATGAAGGAGAAGATTGTTCACTTTCAATTGGTAATAATCCTGAATTTAGCCTCACTTTATACCCAAATCCAACAAGAGATATAGTTTTTATAGATGGAGCCAACACAGAGTTAAAGGCTATAATTTATGACATACTAGGAAAAGAAGTAATGATAGAATATATTTTAGATAAAATTGATATTAGCTGCTTAGTAAGAGGAACATATTTTATAAATATTTCAGACGGAGAATCCTATACAACTCAAAAAATAATTAAGAACTAGCCTTTTTTCTTCTATATATAAACAGCAGAAATATAAGAAGCACATTTGTAAAGAAGATGATTGGGTTAGACCAAGGTATTCCGTCAAATTTAAAGTCTGATATAGGCCAAAGTATTGGTGTTGGAAAAAACTCAATGCTGTGGGTGAAAAAATCTAATATTATGTGGGCAGGCCAAGCAAGCATTGGAAAAGCAAACTCCTTATGGATCTTATAAACAATAAAAATAATAATTGAAGCTATAACCAGACTATGTGAAATGTCATACAGGCTATAGACCCATTCAGGTATTTCAGATCTTGTGGGTCTTTCCATTAGTGGAGAGGAGGAAAATAAAATGATATAGCAGAAATAAATACCAAAAGAAAATAAATCTGGTAGTGCTCCAAACAAAAAAGAATACCACCTGTATTTTCTATATCCAAAAAGGCCTTTGCCCCATAGTGCATGACTTAGTGTATCCATTTATTATAGATTTTTAGCAATGTATATTCCAATAAATACTGCAATTAATCCCACCACAATACTTCCAATTGTATAAATTGAAAATTGCATTATATCTCCGGTTTTTAACATTTGAAAATTCTCTTGTGCAAATGCTGAAAATGTGGTGAATCCACCACAAAATCCTGTAGCAAGTAAAAGGACTTGATTTTGACTCAATGAATTTTCTTTAGCAGCATATCCAAGGATTAAACCAATAAGTAAACTCCCTATAATATTAACTGTGAATGTGCCAATAGGAAAACTGCCCAAACTGGAGTTTAAAAACTTGCCTATAAGATAACGAAGACCACTTCCAAAACCCCCACCAATAAATACCAAAAGAAAGTTTTTCATCATAGAATTGTAGATTACTAAAATAGTGTTAATACTTTAAATAAAATTATTTTCTATTGAGAAAAATTTATACATTAGAAATCCAATTTTAAAAACTAAAAACTCATGAGAATTAAATCGTTATTAATTGCAATTTTTATTTCAGCTATTCTGTTTAACTGTAATACTGATTCAGGCAACTATTATGTGCCTACTAGTGAAAGTGAATTTGAATATAAAGTAGATGAATTTGCTGATTTAAAAGTGATAAGATATCAAATACCAGGTTGGGAGGAATTAACATTAAAAGAAAAGAAGCTTGTATATTATTTAACTCAGGCAGGTCTATCAGGTAGAGACATTATGTATGATCAAAACTACAGACATAATCTCGCTATTAGGTCAGCTCTAGAGAATATATACACTAACTATACTGGAGATAAATCCTCTGATAATTGGATGGAATTTGAAACTTATTTAAAAAGAATTTGGTTTAGCAATGGCATCCATCATCATTATTCAAATGATAAATTAAAGCCTGGATTTAGTTATGAATATTTAAAAGAATTAATGGAATCAACATCCACTGATTTAGCTTATGAAGCTATGGATGTAATTTTTAATGATAAGGATTCTAAAAAAGTAAACTTATCTAAAGATGCTGATAATGTACTGCTTTCCGCAGTAAATTTTTATGGGCCTGATGTTACTTCTAGTGATGTAGAATCATTTTATTCAAAAATCAAGTCACCTGATCCAACAAGACCACTTTCTCACGGGTTGAATTCAAAATTGGTTAAAGAAGATGGTTTATTAAAGGAGTTGGTATATAAATCTGGAGGGCTTTATGGGGAGGCGATAGATGAAATTACTAAATGGTTAAGTCTAGCAGCAGATGTTGCTGAAAATAAACCTCAAGAGGATGCTCTTAGATTATTAATAGAGTATTATAATACTGGGGACTTGCAAACATGGGATGACTATAATGTGGCTTGGACTGGAGCAACGGATGGAAATATAGATTACATTAATAGTTTTATAGAAGTTTACAATGATCCTTTAGGATATCGTGGTTCTTATGAGAATATAGTACAAATCAACGATTTTGATATGTCTAGAAAGATGTCAGTTCTTTCTGAAAATGCTCAGTGGTTTGAAGATAATTCACCGCTAATAGAAGAGCATAAAAAGAAAGAGGTAGTAGGGGTTACTTACAAAACAGTTAATGTTGCTGGGGAATCAGGAGATGCATCTCCTAGTACTCCAATAGGAGTAAATCTTCCAAATGCAAACTGGATTAGAGCTTCTGTTGGAAGTAAGTCTGTTTCTCTTGGTAATATAATTAATGCGTACAATAACTCAGGATCTTCAGGTAGATTAAAAGAATTCGCTAATGATGATCAGGAGTATGATTTAGAAGTTAAGCATGGACAACTTGGAGATAAATTACATACGGCGTTACATGAGGTTGTTGGGCACGCTTCAGGACAAATAAATCCTGGTGTGGGAACTCCAAAAGAAACATTAAAAAGCTATAGTTCTACTATGGAAGAAGGTAGAGCAGATTTAATTGGATTATATTATCTATATCATCCAAAACTTCAAGAGTTAGGTTTAGTTGAAGATTGGAAAGCACTTGGTACTGCAGCTTTTGATGGATACATAAGAAATGGTTTGTTAACTCAGCTTATTAGACTTGAATTGGGGGCTGATGTGGAGGAATCACATATGAGAAATAGACAATGGGTTAGTGCATGGGCTTATGAAAAAGGAAAATCAGAAAATGTTATTGAGCAAGTTAAAAGAGATGGGAAGACATATTATAATATAAATGATTATGATAGATTAAGAGAGATTTTTGGAGATCTTTTAAGGGAAACACAAAGGATTAAATCTGAAGGAGACTATAAAGCGGCGCAGGATCTTGTAGAAGGATATGGAGTTAAGGTAGATCAAGAAATTCATGCTGAAATTCTAGAGCGAAATAAGCAATTTAAAGGGGCTGCGTATGGTGGCTTTGTTAATCCAGAATTAATCCCTGTAACTGATAGTGAAGGAAATATAACTGATATTCAGGTAAGGTATGTAAATTCTTTCGATTATCAGATGATGAAGTATGCTAAGGATTTTGGTTTTTTAGTAAATAAGTAGTACTTAAATAAAATAATATTTTATTGCAGCAATTAGCCCAATAAAGCATATAAAAGCTAATAAAACCCAAATACTTCCTTTATAGTATTGTTGATGGAGTTTATAGTCTTTTTTATAGGCTATAGCTAGTAATATAGAAAAACCAATTATAAATAAAATTGCAAATGTTATTTGACCTTCGCTAAACATATTTCTTTTTAGCGAAACTAATAAATTAATACATAAAATATTTAAAAATGAAAGATAAAATTTTAGCTGTAAAAAAATTTCATGAGGCTTTTAAAATAGGGTACTTAAATTCACCAAAAGCTGATTTAGGAATTGAAAAAAATACCCTTAGATATAATCTTATGAAGGAAGAAAATGATGAATATTTTGAAGCTGCAAATAATGGAGATATGATTGAGGTGGCAGATGCCCTGGGTGATATGCTTTATATTCTATGTGGCACTATTTTAGAGCATGGAATGGAGCATAAGATTGAAGAAGTATTTGAAGAGATTCAAAGAAGCAATATGAGTAAATTATCCGAGGATGGAACGCCGATATATCGCCAGGATGGTAAGGTGTTAAAAGGGCCTAATTATTTTAAGCCAAATATTGCAGGAATATTAAATAAATAGTTAGATTTTATATCTCCAGGAGTGTGGATCTTCACACTTATTGGTCTGAATACTTACTAAGCGTTCTTTAAGTTTTTTAGCATAGGAATCATCAACTTCAGGTAGGACAAAAAGCTCATCTTTATGTTCAAATTCAGAGATTTCACTAACCACTGCAGCAGTTCCTGTACCAAAGATTTCTTTTAATTCGTTATTTCTAGAGGCTTCTTTTATTTCATCTACTGTGATTCTTCTCACATCAACATCAATACCAAGGTCTTTTGCAATTTGTATTATACTTTTTCTAGTTACTCCATCAAGGATTGTATCTGTAACGGGAGCAGTAACCAGTTTGTCACCAATTCTAAAGAATACATTCATTGTTCCAGCTTCTTCTAAATATTTATGCTCATTTGAATCAGTCCATATAATTTGTTGAAAGCCTTTTTCTTTTGCTAGATTAGTTGGGTAAAATTGCCCTGCATAATTTCCTGCTGCTTTTGCATAGCCAACTCCGCCACTTGCTGCTCTGCTAAATTTATCTGCAACTAGAACTTTTACTTTTCCAACATAATATGGGGTAGCAGGGGCACATATTATCATAAATTTGTAATTCTTAGAAGGTGATGCTTGTATTGCAAACTCATTCCCTATGACAAACGGTCTAACATATAAAGCACTTCCTTCATCTTTTTTTACCCAATCTTTTTCAAGAGTTAAGAGCTTTTTTAGCGCATCAAAAAAGAGTTCCTCTGGAAATTCAGGAATTGCTAATCTGACAGATGATTTATTAAATCTAGCAACGTTTTCTTTTGGTCTAAAAAGCCATACTTCATCATTAGAATCTTTATAGGCTTTCATTCCTTCAAAAATAGCTTGACCATAATGAAACACACTAGCTGAAGGCTCAATTGAAATTGATTGGTAAGGTGCTATTTTTGGATTTTGCCACCTTCCATCGACATAATCACACTCAAACATATGATCAGTGAATACTGATCCAAATGAAAAATTACCAAAATCAACTTGATCAATTTTACTTTTGCTTGCCCGAGAAATTTGTATATCTAAGTCCATTTTTTGAAATAAAAAACTTTTGCAAAATTACATATTTATATTTAAAAAAATGACTTAATTTATTAAGAAACAATTTTTGAAATTATATATTTACCTACTTTATTTTTGATTGATGAAAGTACTCATTACTGGAGCGACAGGTCTTATTGGTTCTCAAATAGTTAAAGACTGCATTAAATCCAATATAAGCGTTAATTTTTTAACTACTTCAAAGAAAAAAATAACCAGATCAAAAATGGTTAATGGATTTTATTGGAATCCTAAAAATAAAATTATTGATTTGGATTGTTTTAAAGGTGTTGATTCTATAATTGCATTGTCTGGATCGTCTATTTCCAAGCTATGGACTAAGTCAAACAAAAGAAAAATAATTAACAGCAGGGTAGAAGCTCTAGAATTCTTAAAAGAATCAATTAATAAGAATAATATACCCGTAAAAAGATTAGTTTCAGCAAGTGGGGTTAGTCTTTACCCTGACTCATTAGAAAAAGAATTTTCTGAAAATCAAACAAATTCTGATGATTCCTTTTTGGCTGAGGTAATAAATAGATGGGAGAATGCAGCAAAGTCTTTTAAAACAATTGGGGTAGATGTTGCTATTATTAGAATAGGATTGGTTTTATCTTTAGAATCAGGAGTTTTAAAAGAAACTATTAAACCAATGAACTTTGGTTTTGGAGTTATTTTTGGATCAGGAAATCAATATCAATCATGGATTCATATAGAAGATATCTCTAAGCTTTTCATATTTGTTTTAGAAAAAAAATTAAAAGGTATATATAATGGAGTATCTCCTAATTTTATAAAAAATTCAGAGTTTACTAAAATAATTTCATCCGTGCATTCAATAGCAATGTTTAACATTAAAATTCCAAGGATATTTTTTAGTATTATTTTTGGAGAAATGCATGTTCTTTTATTTAAAAGTCATAAAATTTCTTCAAGAAAAATTCAAGATGAAGGATTTAGTTTTAAATTTGACAATCTAAAAGATGCTGTTGAAAATTTAATAGGGTGACAATTTGACATTTATTTAACATTGGCAGTACTTTTGTAGTGTCTATATCACATAAGTATAATTTATTTATAAGATGAGTAAGAAAAAATCAAAAACAATTGAAGATCCAAAAGATGAAGAACATTTAAAGGATCAAGCAAATCATAAGCAGGAGGACAATTCTGAAGTAGATGAGTTGCAATTGGAAAAAGAGAAATATCTAAGACTCTTTGCAGAATTTGAAAATTATAAGAAAAGGACTGCAAGAGAAAGAATTGAACTTTTTTCTACGGCAAGTGAAGAGGTTATGATTTCACTTTTGCCAGTTCTTGATGATTTTGATAGAGCTAATGCAGAAATTGAAAAAAATAAGGATAATGAAATATTTAAGGGTATTATTTTAATTCAGAATAAATTTACAGAAGCTCTAAAATCAAAAGGATTAAGTTTAATTGAAGTTAAAAAGGGTGATGAATTTTCTGCAGATAATCATGAAGCAGTAACTCAAATAGAAGCTCCAAATGCTAAACTAAAGGGGAAAATTATTGATGTAATTGAAAAGGGATACAAATTGGGTGAAAAAGTTATAAGATACCCTAAAGTAGTTATAGGTAAATAAAATGAAAGAAGATTATTATAAAATATTAGGAGTTAGTAAGGGTGCAAGTCAAGGAGAGATTAAAAAAGCTTATCGAAAGATGGCTATTAAATATCATCCTGATAAGAATCCAGATGATAAAGCTGCTGAAGATAAGTTTAAAGACGCGGCTGAGGCATACGAAGTCTTAAGTAACTCAGATAAAAAGGCAAAATATGATCAATTTGGTCATCAGGCTTTTCAAAATGGCGGAGCAGGCTTTAGTGGAGGAATGAATATGGACGATATATTTAGCCAATTCGGAGATATTTTTGGAGGTGCTTTTGGTGGTGGCTTTGGAGGTTTTGGAGGTCAAAGACAACGAGTTGTAAAGGGAAGTAATTTACGCGTTAGAGTTAATCTAACTCTAGAAGAAATCTCTAAAGGAGTAGACAAAAAAATTAAGGTAAAAAGAAAGATTAAAGCTCCAGGAGCAACCTTTAAAACATGTTCTACCTGTAATGGAAATGGACAAGTAACTAGAATTACTAGTACAATTCTAGGAAGAATGCAGACCTCTGCAACATGTCAATCATGTGGTGGGGCTGGACAAATGATTGATAATAGACCTAAGGGAGCAGATGCCAATGGTCTTGTAGTAGCTGAAGAGACAGTTAAAATCCCTATTCCTCCAGGAGTGGTAGATGAAATGCAATTGAAAGTAAGCGGCAAAGGAAATGAAGCTCCAGGCAATGGTATTAATGGCGATCTTTTAGTAGTTATTAATGAAGTTCCGCATGAAAAGCTTCAAAGAGAAGGTGATAATCTACATTATGAATTGTATGTGAGCATGCCAGATGCAATTTTAGGAACAGGTATGGAAATAAAGACAGTCACAGGAAAGGTTAGAATCAAAATTGACCCAGGAATGCAATCTGGAAAAATATTAAGACTAAGAGGTAAAGGCATCCCTAATATTAATGGCTATGCTACAGGAGATCTTTTAGTACATGTAAATGTTTGGACTCCAAAAACATTAAACAAAAAACAAAAACAATTCTTTGAATCTATGAAAGATGATGAACATTTTGATCCCAAACCAGAAAGTTCTGATAAATCCTTTTTTGATAGAGTAAAAGATATGTTTTCATAATCATAATATTTTCATAATTCTTTCTTATAATTATCTAATTTCAGTTAGAGACTATTATCTTTATTAAGAAGATTTTTAATTAATTATGGATAATTTATTAGTAGTTGACTCAGTATCAAAGACTTTTGCCGAACACAAGGCTCTAAACAGTGTTTCTATTAATATTCCTAAAGGAAGTATTTTTGGTTTATTAGGTCCTAATGGTGCAGGTAAAACAACCCTTATTAGGATTATTAATCAAATAACGATGCCTGATTCTGGAAGTGTATTTCTAGACAACGAGCCGCTTAAGCAATCTCATATAAGGGATATTGGATATTTGCCAGAAGAAAGAGGTTTATATCCTAAAATGAAAGTTGGTGAACAAGCACTTTATTTGGCTCAGCTAAAAGGAATGACAAAATCAGATGCAAAAAAGCAATTAAAACATTGGTTTGAAAAATTTGATATAGGAGAATGGTGGGGTAAAAAAGTAGTGGAATTATCAAAAGGAATGGCACAGAAAGTACAATTTATAGTAACTGTTCTTCATCAACCAAAATTACTGATATTTGATGAACCATTCTCTGGGTTTGACCCTATAAATGCAAATTTAATAAAAGATGAAATACTAAATCTTAGGGATCAAGGCGCTACTGTTATTTTTTCAACTCACAGAATGGAGTCAGTAGAAGAGCTTTGCGACTATATTGCTCTACTTAATAAGTCAAATAAAATATTAGATGGAAAGTTAGATGAGATAAAAACAGAATATAAAACAAACACATTCGAGATTGGTTTGACTACCAGCAATAAACTCAATATAGAAAATGAAATAAAAAAGAGTTTTAATACTTCAGAAGCAACCTTTAAAGGATTAGGAAATAATCTAAAAATGAACATCAAATTAAAAGAAGCTCAGACTTCTGAAGAGTTACTAAGTTTTTTACTTAACAAAGGACAAGTTCAACATTTTAAGGAAGTTATTCCTAGTGCAAATGACATTTTTATTAAATCTGTTAAAGAGAATTGATTATGGGGCATCTTAGATTGATTACTGAAAGAGAATATTTAAATAAGGTTACAAACAAATCTTTTATTCTTGCTACATTTTTAACTCCTTTAATAATTACGGGTTTTATAATGTTTCTTGGATATCTAACAAGTGTTAATAATGATGCAGTTAAGGTTATTTCAGTAGTTGATAACACAGGTTATTTTACTAATTCATTAATTAGTTCAGATGATTTAAAATTTGAATTTATTAATGATTTTGACTTGGAAGAAGCAAAGTTAATTTCAAAAACTAAAGCTGATTATGGATTGTTGTATATACCAAATTATCGAGACTTAAATCAGATTGCAGATTCTACTATGTTTATTTCTGAAGATTCACCTTCACTAAGTATAATTTCAAAAATTGAGGACAGAATAGAGAAAGTCTTAACTAACAAAAACTTTGAAAATGCAGGGCTAGATATTGAAAAGATCAATAAATCAAAGATCTATATAAATTTATATCAAGAGAGTTTTGAAGGTGAAGAAACGACAAAGATGGACGGGCTTGTAAAAGTTATGTTTGGTATGATTTTAGGTGTGCTTTTATATATCTTTATTTTTGCATATGGCAGTATGATTATGATGAGCGTTATAGAAGAGAAGACTAGTAGAATTGTAGAAATAATGATTTCTTCTGTAAAACCATTTCAATTGATGATGGGAAAAATATTAGGCACATCATTAGCTGGACTAACTCAGTTTTTAGTTTGGGGCTTGCTTATAATGATGTTCTCATACCTTATGGCATCAGTTTTTGGTATAGAATCAACTACTCAAAACAATGAGCTATTGCTGAATTCATCAGGAAATATGACAATGAATCAAGAAGCATTAGATGTGATTTCCGCATTTATTAGTCTTCCCATACTAAATATATTAATCGCTTTTTTATTATATTTTCTTGGAGGGTATTTATTATATGCTTCATTGTTCGCAGCAATTGGAGCAGCAGTTGATAATCAAACGGATGCCCAACAATTTGTAATGCCTCTTACTATTATTTTAATTCTTGCTCTTTATGCCGGAATATTAACTGTTCCAGAAGATCCAAATGGTACAGTTGCAATCCTTTTGTCACATATTCCTTTTACCTCTCCAGTTGTTATGCTTATGAGAATTCCATACGGTGTTCCAGTTTATGAGCAAATTATTTCAATAATAATTTTATATTTAACTTTTATATTATGTATATGGCTTGCTGCTAAGATATATAGGGTTGGAATCCTTATGTATGGAAAAAAACCTAGCTATAAAGAGTTAATTAAGTGGCTTAAATATTAATTTTCGTTATGTCAAAAATATTAATAGTAGAGGATGAGGCTTCAATAAGAAGGGTATTAGTGAAAATTCTTTCAGAAGAAGATAAATCTCATCAGATATCTGAAGCTGAAGATGGTTTAGCTGCTTTAGATAAGATTAAAAAAGAAAATTTTGATCTTATACTTTGTGACATAAAAATGCCAAAAGTTGATGGAATAGAAGTTTTAGAGTTTTCTAAAAAAATTAGACCAGAAATTCCTGTAGTGATGATCTCTGGCCATGGCGATTTAGATACAGCAGTTGATTCAATGAAAAAAGGCGCCTATGATTATATATCCAAACCCCCTGATTTAAATAGACTTTTAAATACCGTTAGAAACGCTATTGATAAGAAAAATTTGACTACTCAAAATACTCTTTTGAAAAGAAAGATCATTAATTCATTTGAGATGGTTGGGGAGAGTAAAGAATTAAATAATATTAAAGAGCTTATAAAAAAAGTTTCTCCAACAGATGCAAAAATATTAATTACTGGACCTAATGGATCTGGTAAGGAGCTTGTGGCTAAATCAATTCATAGTTCAAGTAATAGAGCTCATAGCCCTTTAATTGAGGTTAATTGCGCTGCTATTCCTAGTGAATTAATTGAAAGTGAGCTGTTTGGTCATGTAAAAGGATCTTTTACTGGAGCAGTTAAAGATAAGACAGGAAAGTTTGAAGTGGCTAATAGTGGAACAATTTTTCTTGATGAAGTTGGAGACATGAGTCTTTCGGCACAGGCAAAGGTCTTAAGAGTTCTTGAAGACAACTGCATACAGAAAGTAGGTGGTGGAAAAGATATTAAGATTGATGTTAGAGTAATTGCAGCTACTAATAAAGATTTAAAAAATGAGATAGAAAAAGGTAAGTTTAGAGAGGATTTATTCCATAGACTTGCCGTAATAATTGTAAAGGTCCCTTCTTTAAATAAAAGAAGAGATGATATTCCATTATTGATAAGCCATTTTTCAGATAATATATCAAGATCTCAAGGGTCTGATATTAAGAAATTTTCTAAATCAGCAATTAAATTATTAAAATCAATGGATTGGACTGGTAATGTTAGAGAGTTAAGGAATGTAGTTGAGAGATTAATAATATTAGGTGATGAAAATGAAATAACTGACAAAAATGTTAAAGAATTTGCTAAATAATTATCTATAAAATGAAAAAACTTCTTTTTATCTTTTTTATATCAATTAATATTTTTTCTCAAGAAGATGCAAATACTATTAGAACTATATATGATTCTTCTCTTACCAATGGGAAAAGCTATCAATGGCTAGATTACCTTTCAAATCAAATTGGTGGACGTTTATCAGGGTCATTAAATGCAGAAAAGGCAGTTTACTGGACTAAGTCAGAACTTGAAAAAATAGGATTAGATAAAGTCTGGTTACAACCAGTAATGGTTCCAAAATGGGTAAGGGGTAATCCTGAATTTGCGTTTATAGAAACTGCTCCTGGAAAAACAACTAATGTTAATATTTGTGCTCTAGGAGGATCAATTGCTACGCCTGCTAGTGGATTAAAAGCAAATATTGTTGAAGTAATAGATTTTGATGATTTAGAAAGACTTGGCAGATCAAATATTGAAGGTAAAATAGTATTCTATAATAGACCAATGGAAAAAACATTAATAGATACATTTAGATCATATGGAGGATGTGTTAATCAAAGATATGAAGGGGCTGTACATGCAAGTAAATATGGAGCTGTTGGTGTAATTGTTAGATCTATGAATCTGGTACTTGATGATTTACCTCATACTGGAAGTATGACTTATGGTGATATCCCCGTTGATAATAGAATTCCTTCTGCTGCAATTAGTACAAATGATGCGGAACTATTGAGTACAATGTTAAAATTAGATAATGATATTAAATTTTATTTTAAGCAGAATTGTAAACAATTTAAAGATGTTTTGTCCTATAATGTTATTGGTGAATTAACCGGAAGTGAATTTCCTGATGAATATATTGTAGTTGGAGGTCATTTAGATTCATGGGATCTAGGTGATGGTTCTCATGACGATGGTGCAGGATGCGTTCAGTCTATGGACGTGATTAGATTATTAAAATTATCAGGTATTACTCCAAAAAGAACTATTCGTGTAGTTTTATTTATGAATGAAGAGAACGGTACTAGAGGAGCTAAAAAATATGCTGAAGAATCATTTGCTAAGGGTGAAAATCACATTTTTGCATTAGAAAGTGATGCAGGAGGATTTTCTCCAAGAGGTTTCTATTTTGATACTGATCAGAAGAATTTTAATCAGGTATTAACCTGGAAAGACTTATTTAAGCCATATTTAATACACTTTTTTGAACTAGGAGGCAGTGGAGCAGATGTAGGACCTTTAAAAACGCCAAACAATGTGCTTAGCGGTCTAAAACCTGATTCTCAGAGATACTTTGATCATCATCATTCATCTAGTGACACTTTTGATGCAATAAATAAAAGAGAATTAGAATTAGGCGCTGCAGCTATTACTTCCTTAGTATATCTAATTGATAAATATGGAATTGTAAATAAAATAAAATTGTAATTAGATATTTTTTCCCATTTAGGAATCAATTAAATAGTTTAATTGAATATTCAGTACCTCACTGTAGACAAGTAGTTGTATTTAGAAGGATAAGAAGCAATCCAATAAGTCTATAATAAGTGCTTTTACAGGTAAGATAAATGAGGATTAGTCAAATTTATTTATTGTTCTCCTGATTTCAATCAAATTTGTTAATAACTTTTCAAGATTGTCTAGATTTAGCATGTTTGCACCATCACTTTTAGCATTTTTAGGATCAAAATGTGTTTCTAAAAAGATTCCATCTACATTATTTACTACTCCTGCTCTTGCTATTGTTTCAATCATTTTAGGTAATCCACCTGTTACACCAGATAATTGATTTGGTTTTTGTAGAGAATGCGTTACATCTAAAACTGTAGTTGCAAATTCTTTCATTGATGGGATTCCTCTGAAATCTACAATCATATCTTGATAGCCAAACATTGTTCCTCTATCTGTTATCATTACATTATTATTCCCAGAATCTACAATTTTTTTAACTGCATGCTGCATAGTTTCAGGACTCATAAATTGACCTTTTTTTATGTTTACAGTTTTACCTGTTTTTGCAGCAGCTACAAGCAAATCAGTTTGTCTTGCTAAAAAAGCAGGAATTTGTAGAACATCAACATATTTTGAGGCTAATGCAGCATCAGATATTTCATGGATATCAGTTAATGTTGGAATATTAAATTTATCTGATATATTTTTTAGAATATTTAGAGCTTTTTCATCTCCAATACCTGTAAAACTATCTAATTTGCTTCTGTTAGCCTTTTTAAAACTTCCTTTGAAAATAAAGGGTATTTCCAGTTTATTTGTAATAGCTAATATTTCTTTAGCAATCCTGTTAGCCATTTCATCTCCTTCTATTGCACAGGGGCCTGCTATTAGGAAAAAACTGTTTGATTTACTGTGTTTTAGTTTAGGTATATTCTTTAATTCCATGAGATTCTTAAATATTTGAGCAAAGTTATTATTATTTACATAATTACTGCTTTTTTTAACCTTATTTTAAGACAATGAATTGAAATACAATTACTTATTGTTTATAAATTTTACCCATATAAACTAGCAAATTTCTCTAAATACAAATTAATTTGTATTTTTGTGCCTTAACTAACTAATTAATTAATTAAGTATTATGGAAAAATTATTAAATCGCTTAATTGATCTCCCTAGTGAGGTCAACGGATATTTACCTTGGAATTGTTGGAACGGCTGTATGAACGATTCAGAAGGTAACCTAGCAAGTTGGGCAGGAGACTTTTTTAGAGTCGGTGCCTTTGTAACTTGGGTTTGTTCTGTTGTTGCATCTGTTTCTATCCTTTGGGAAGGTGGAATGGGTGAAGGTACAGCAATGGTTGGAAGCCTTCTAGGTATGGTTTTATGGGTATACGCTGCATTTCCTATCGCAATGGTGGTAAGAGGTGTTGGTGAAGAAGTTGCAGGATCAAAAGGTGACACAGTCACTCTTTTATTCCACGACTTGCCAATGGCTACAATCAAAGCAGTTGGATATATTACAGCTCTAGTAGCTACATTTGCTGCAGTTGCAGCAGCTGTTTCTGCAGTTTCTGCAGGATTTGTTGATATGACAGGTGGCGTAGATACTGGTTGGATGTCGAACTTTGATTATGCTTATGCTCTTCCAGGTTCAGCTATGGATGCATTTACTAACATGGTAGGTCTAGAATGGGTAGGCGGAGTGCTTAACGATTTCTGGGGCTGGGATGTTTCTAGAGCAGGAGATGGTTCTTGGGCTGGAGATGTTGTTGCATCTGCTTGGGGATTTGTTCAAGTAGCTGTTATTCTAGCTAAGTTATATGTTGTAATGGCATTATATACTTTCTTCTGGAATGTATTAAATACTTTATTTAACTGGGTTAAGTCACCTTACTTACCAATGAGAACAAAGTAATTTAAACAATAAATTAATAAAAAAAGGCCCTGTGATCAAGGGCCTTTTTTTTATGCTTTTTTTTAAAAAAACAGTATAGTAATACTAAATAGCCATACCTTCCGTTTTTTATTTAATCTTAAAATATGTTTTCTCTTTCTATATATCATTCGAAATTAAAATCTCAGTGGGATAATTTTATTGATAAATCTAAGAATGGAACATTTTTATTTCTAAGAGACTTTTTAGAATACCATAAAGATCAATATGAAGATTATTCTATTCTATTTTATAAAGACAATGATGTTGTTGCTGTTTTTCCTGCAAATAAGATTAATAGCAGCATATATTCTCATCAAGGGTTAACCTATGGAGGATTAATTATTGGAAGTCATATTAAATTTTCTAATGTATTAGAAATATTTAGGTTACTACTATCTCATTTACATTCAAATAATTATACGTCCTTAACTATTAAGGAAATCCCTGAAATATATAGGATATTACCTAGTAGTGAAGTAAAATATTTATTGCATATAGTGGATTCTAAATTAATTAGAAGAGATGTTTTATCAGTAGTTAAAATTGGAAGAAATTCCTATTCTAGAGATAGAATGCAAGGGAATAAGAGGGGTAAAAAATTTAAACTTAATGTAAAGGAGGACTCAAATTTTGATGATTTCTGGAATACCATTTTAGTTCCAAATTTAAAAAGTAAGCATGGCGTTTCACCTGTACATTCTCTTGAAGAAATTGCCAGGCTAAAGAGCCTATTCCCAAAGAAAATAAGACAGTTTAATGTATATTTAGATGATATGATTGTAGCAGGTACTACTATTTTTGAAACTAAGACTACCGCTCATGTTCAATATATTTCTGCCAATAAAGAAAAAAATAAATTGGGAAGTTTAGATTATTTATTCACTTATTTAATTGAAGAAGTATTTAATGACAAGGAATATTTAGATTTTGGAAATTCAAATGAGAATAATGGGAAAAACATTAATGAAGGGCTATTATATTGGAAGGAAGGATTTGGAGCAAGAAGTGCAACCCAGGATTTTTACAAGATTAACACGTCTAATTTTAAAAAATTAGACGACATAATGATTTAACTACTTTTTACCCATAATAATTTCCTAAGGTGAATGTTTAGCAAGGAAAAGTGAATAATATATGTAATAAAGTATGCTAGAGAGACACCCCAAAATCCATATGCATTTATTAGGAAATATGATAAAACAACAAAGATTACAGACCATTCAATCTGGAAGAAAACAAATGCTTTAGTATCTGCTTTTGATATTAATATATTGCCAAGAACCCAGCAGTTTATTTTAATTATATCTCCTAAGAGATGGAAAAATATAATTTCATTTATTAGAAAAAATTCCTTTGACAATAAGACAGTTATAATAATATCTCTAAGTAAATAAACCCCTGCAGTAATTATAACAATTATAGGTATTACAACTTTCCATATTTTAAATACTTCTTTCTTTAAATCTTCATTGTTTAGTTTTGAAAATGTAGGTATTAAGTAAAATTTAAATGTGCTTATTAAAAAAAGCAGGTAGATTGCAGAGATTCTCCACATCGCTTCCCATGAGCCTGCAAAGCTTGTGTCGAACGCATCAGAAATATAATATCTAACAATAAATGTTGAAATTATTAAACATGTTGGTCCAGTTATTGCCATTATAGAAAAACTTGATAATTTTTTAAAATAATTAAAATCAAAACTTGAAAAGAGTAGACCTATTTTAAATGGTTTGTATAAATAAAAAAGAATACAAGTAACTATTAGTGTTATAATTTGATTAATTATCAGGGCATATAATGCCCCAACAACAGCATATTTTAATACTAGGGCAACCATTATAATGGCAGAAATAACTACTGAAACAACATTAATGGTTACATATAGTTTTATTCTTTTAATTCCATTAATAATAGACATTAAAAGTGTATGAATTGAGAAAGAGATTACTGAAATTGATAGAACTAAAAAGTAATATTTTGATTCAAAATCTATGGATAGATATTCTGCAATAATATTACTAAAAAATAGAATTAAAATTGAAAAAATTAATGAAAATACTAGATGAATTTTAAAACTAGTTGAAAGAATTTTCTTTAATTCCTCCTCTGATTCTTGAAATTCTGATGTGTATTTTATTATGCCATTTTCAATTCCAAAACCACTTAAAACATTACTTAATCTTAAAAAATCTTTTAGTTGACCAAGAAGAAAGATTCCGTTTGTCCCTAGATAAACAGCTACTATTTTATTAGATATTAATCTAACTAAAAGGCTAATAGCTGTACTTATTCCAGAATATAGTGATGTTTTTATAAAATTCATTTCAAGGAATTAAAATCTGTCCATTCATTAAAGTTGTAATTTGTTATTTTTTTTAGATCATATATATCTTTAGAATATAATACTTTTAATTTAGATCTATACTCTTTTGTTAGTTTTGGATATTGAATTTTTTCTTTACCCCATTTTTGCAAACTACCTTTAATTCTTGTTTTAATTATTTCAATTGTTTTTTTTGGAAGTAAATATTTTCCAATTTTAGTATAGGAATATTTTCCAATTGCTGATTTATTCAAGAAATGATAAAGCCTTGGATTTTTTAATATGGCTGTTTGATTTGAATTATTGTTTTTTATGTTTTTTAACTTATCTACTTTTAGAAACTCAAAACATGAATTGGTAGTTTCTAATTGTTCTTCTATTAGTTTTTCAAATGTTATAATTTTTATCTGAGATTTATCAAAGCATTCATAGAATCTGCTTAGCCACTTGGCATAAAGACCAAATTGAAAATAATATTTTGGATAATAGCTGTAAGGCTTAAATTCTTTTTTTAAATCATTATTAAGTGCATTTTCAAAATTATCTTTTTCAAGACCCAGACCTCTCATCCACCAATAGTGGGAGTTGAACCTATCAATAGGATTTCTAAGCACAAATATTAATTTTGGAGGTATTTTGTAGTTTTTATTTATTCTTTCTATAAATGAATCATAAAACATATATGATGTTGTTGATTCACCAATAATTTTTTTCGTTTTATCTTTAAAAATATTTGAGTATTTTATTTTAGCTTCATCATTTAGATTCTCAAATTCTGCATTGTTCCAATAAACAGGCTCTTTATTTGAAGACATACATATATCAGGATGATTATTTAACAAATTATGAAGTGTTGTTGTACCTGATTTAGCTGCTCCTGGAATGAATAGATTTGGTTTAAAGTGAACCATAAGATTATCAAATATAAGATTAATTAATTTTTGCTCCAGATGTTTTCATATTCCTGGGCAATAGTAATATAATGATGATGTTTTTCAATAAATTCTCTAGCATTTTTTGAGATTAATTTCAATTCATTTGGATTGTTAATTAGCCATTCAATTTTAGATACTATATAATTTACATTAGGTAATGCATTTATAGCAATTTTATCTTTTTCAACGTTATAATATTCATGCCATTCTTTTTCTGCACCAGTAAATACTACTTTTCCTTTACTCATCGCTTCTAATGCATTATATCCTTGATCATATGCATAAACCTGATCTAGTAGAATATGACAGTTTTGATAATGGTTTAAATAATCTTTATGTGGTATATCAATTGATTTAATGTATTCAATTTTATCTTTATATTTTGATTGTATTACTTTCATTGCTTTCTCAAAATATTTATTCCCTTTTTTAACATAATTTTTTTTATTAATTCCATGGAAGATTTTAATTCTATTATTTATTTTCAATTGATTAAAATTATTTTTTTCGATATTAATTGGATTTGGTATCATACCTAAGTATCTCTCATCTCCTATATATGGAATATGATAATCTAAATCTGAACTTATAATCCCATTAATATTTTTTAAAAGAAAATCGTGAAGTTTAATGTAATCTTTTGTGAGATATTTTAAAATAGGCTTATATAGTTTTTTAAGATTCTTATTATTCAATAACGGGGTTAGTATTGAGTACCTAAATTTTTTATCTATACTATATTTCACACTTTTATAATCTGTTCCACATGAAAGTAGAAATAACTTCTTATTATTATTTAGTATATATTTTAATAATGAAATCTGTAATGATGGAATTGTTCTAAAGGCATTTTCATTTACTAATTGCACAACATCATAGCCAACTAGCTTGTGTAAAATCATTTTTGTTTTTAACCATATCTCAATTTCATTCAGGCTTATTCTAAATATTTTATCAATTAATTTTGCTAATGTTTTTAATAATGGAAATTCAAAAATTTTTGATTCAATTTTAATGTCCATTGGATATTTTTTAAAACCATCTCCAGAACCAACTAAAGTAACCTCATGACCATTTTTTTCTAACCCTTCTTTAAGGGAGTTATGTAATCCACTGTATTCTCCGATCAATAAAATTCTCATTAATTTTTCTACATTTGTCCAAATATGATTTTTAATGAACAACGTTGCCAATAAAAACGCTACTTTAGAAATTTTAGTATCTACAAAGGATCAGAATAGTGACACTTTTATTCATAAAATGTTTAAAAACTGTCCTAATTTTGCACATCAAGTATTGGTAATTAATCAATCCAATAATAAATTAAAAATTTGCAAGGATAATTTCCATGTAATTAATTCTGATGAAATTGGTCTTTCAAGGAGTAGAAACTTGGCAATAAAAACTGCTAAATCTGATTTGTGTTTATTTTCAGATGATGACATTATATATGAACCAAATTTTGACTCTATTGTAATTAAGGCCTTTGATTTATTACCTGATGCAGATATTATTACTTTTCAAATGAATGATTTTGAGGGGAATCTATTTAAGAAGTATCCAAAAATATCTTTACACAATAAAAAATCTGTTTCTACTGTGAATTCAGTTGTAATTGCATTTAGAAGAGCTAGCGTCAAATTAAATCATGTATTATTCGATACAAATTTTGGTTTAGGATCTATTTTTGAAACAGCTGATGAATATGTTTTTTTGAGAAATGCTCTTGACAAAAAATTAAAAATTTATCATCATCCTACAGTTATTTTGTCTCATAATATTGAAAGTTCAGGTCAAAAAGCTGGTAGTGATAAAATTATTTTTGCCAGAGGCGGGTTATTTGCAAAATATTATGGCATATTATCATATTTTAAGCTTTTTCATTATATTTTCTTACTTTTCAAATTAAAATTTATTTCCTTTGACCAAGTTATTTCAAAGTATATTAAAGGACTAGAAGGAATTAAAAGGTATTATAAAATCAAAACACAATAAGATTTATGAATGAAAGATCTATTGAAAATGTTAAAATAATTTCTATTCCAAAAATTGTTGATGAAAAGGGAAGAGGAAAGCTTTCTGTTATAGAAAAATCAATAATTCCATTTGAAATTAAAAGAGTTTATTATCTATATGATGTTCCAAGTGATTCTTTTAGAGGAGGTCATGCACACAAGAATTTAAATCAATTTATGATCCCTTTAAGTGGTAGTTTTGAAGTAAAAATTGATGATGGACATAATAATAAAAAAATAATGTTAAATAAACCAAATCAGGGATTATTAATACCTAGTGGGATATGGAGAGAAATGGATAATTTTTCTGCTGGATCGGTTTGTTTGGTGTTAGCTTCCGAAGTTTTTGATGAATCTGATTATTTCAGAGATTATAATTCTTTTCTAGAATATAAGAAAAAGTAAATTTTACTCCTTACATAAATAAGCCAACCTATAGAGGTCAAATGCAAATAGACTAGGGTTTTTACTAATTAAATTCGCTTCTAATTTATGTATTATTGTATTTACAAATGCATAAAACATATTAGTTAATAAAAGTGCATTTAAAAAATTATAAGCCTTTAATATTGAAATATCATGTTTTTTAATATAATTGTTATTTTTCATTTCTTTCAAATTATCAAGGGCAGCTCTAGTTTTTTCTAAAAACCTTTTGTTATTATCTAATCCATAGTGAATTACTTGATTGTCTATATGAGACACCTGAATTTTATTTCTTTTTAGCTCAGCTCCAAAAAAATAATCCAGGCCATACCCATTAAGCTCTATTGGAATTTCAATTTTATTAATCATATGTTTGTTAATCATATAATTAGACGAAATAATATATTTATAAGGTTTCTTGTTTCTTATTACACTAGATACTTGCTCTCTTTTTTTACCAAAATTATATCTCAGAGAAGTTTCTTTACTATAACTTTCTTTATTATAGTAGAATCCCCCAAACACAGCATCTGATTTGTTTATATAGGCTATATAATTTTCTAAATATTTTTGATTCTTTGGTATTGTGTCGACATCAATAAATATTAGCCAATTATATTGAGCTTTATTTGAAAGTAATTTTCTGTTAGCTATACTTCCAACTGTTTTCTTACTCTCAATAAACTGACAATTTGTTAGGGCATTTATTTGTTGATTTTTTTCATTTAGTAAGGAAAAAGATCCATCGTCTACACATATAATTTCATAGGGAATTCCTAAAACCAATGCTTCCTTTTCTAATTTTTTAACTAGAGGAAGTGCGTCAAAATCATAACAAGGAATTAATACAGAAATCATTTATAAATTGTGTTGATATTTTTATTTTTTAAATCAATTTCAGAAATTTTTCCAGATTCACATATATATGTTTTATTAGGAAATTTATCAATTAAGATAAAATCATGAGTCGCCATTAGAATTGTATTCCCTTTTTGATTTAGTTCAATTAATATGTCCATTACCTCTAAACTAGTTTTTGGATCAAGATTCCCTGTAGGTTCGTCTGCAATGATTAGTTTAGGATTATTTAATAGAGCTCTTGCAATAGCTACCTTTTGCTGTTCTCCTCCAGATAATTGACTTGGATATTTAGTTATTAGCCCTGTTATATGAACTTTTTCTAATACTTCAGTTATTCTGGAATTAATTTTTGATTCATCATTCCATCCCGTTGCTTCAAGAACAAATTTTAGATTTTCAGAAACACTTCTATCACTCAAAAGTTTAAAGTCTTGAAATACTATCCCTAATTTTCTTCTAAGAAGAGGTATTTCTTCTTCTTTTAATTTTTTTAAGTCTGTATTAACAATTGACCCTGTACCCAATTGAAGTTTTAAATCTGCATATAAGGTTTTTATTAGACTAGTTTTTCCACTTCCCGTTCTACCAATTAAATAAACAAAATCACCATTTTCAATTTCTATATTAACTTCAGTTAACACTTTTTTATTTTCTTGAATAATTGAAACTTCATTTAGTTTTAAAATTGAATTGCTCATCTAATAAATTTATTGATAAATTAAATATTTTTCTCTTATTAACTTAAATTCATCTATTTTATTTTTCCAGCTTTTTCTAATAATATCCTCGTCAACATTATTTATAATTTGATTTTTTAAATCTTCAGTTCCAGATAGTTTTATAAAATAGTTATTAAAGAATTCATTTTTATTTTCTGTGTTTTTATATGCATCAATGATATAACTTAAGTTAAGTTTTCTTTCTATTAAACTATCTCTTAAATCAGCTCCATAGCATTTTTCATTATTATGTGGAGGATACTTTGATCCTTGATTTGGTTTTGGAATAAATGTATATAAATATTTGTTTTTATCTAAATATGGACTGCCATAAACCTGAAATTGATTTGATGTGCCACGTCCTACACTTATGTTTGTGCCCTCAAATAGACAGAGTGATGGATATAGATATATTGATTTGTCATTTGGAAGATTTGGCGAAGGTTTTATTAGTAGACTATAATTATAATCATGTCTATAGTTTAGATTCTTTATAACCTTTAGCTTGCATTGTATATTATTACTTAACCATCCTTCTCCATTAATCATAAGCGCATATTCTCCAATTGTCATTCCGTAGACTATTGGAACAGAGTGCATTCCTACAAAGCTTTTATTCGAAATTTCTAATACTGGTCCATCAACATAGCTTCCATTTGGATTAGGTCTATCAAAAACCATTAATTGTATATTGTTTTTTGCGCATGCTTCCATTACATAATGTAATGTTGAAATATGAGTATAAAAACGTGTTCCAACATCTTGAATGTCAAATATCATTAAATCTATATCAATTAAATCACTGTCTGATATTATTCCATATGCTCTGTCTTTACCATGGAGTGAAATAATTTCAAGTCCAGTATTCGGATCTATGTCATCAGACACATTTTCACCATTATAATTTTCACCTTTATATCCATGCTCAGGAGTAAATATCTTTGATATATTGATGTTTAACGAAATCAATGAATCAACTATGTGTGTAAAAGTATTGTCCTTTTTAAAAATAACACTAGTATGATTAGCTACTACTGCAATTTTCTTATTTTTTAGGTAATTTATATATTCAGAGACTTGGTTTGCACCAACAATAATTTCACTTTTTTTATTTTTATTATCTATGTTAGTGGAATGAATATTGCATATATTTGATTGCAATAGCAATGATATTAACAAGAATTTTATAAAGTAAATTAAATTCATACACATTTTGAATTTCGAATATTTCTTAGCGAAAAGGATTATAAGCACTAAGTCCTATAAAAATAGTATTTCAGGACCAATTATAAAAATAGGAATTGTTGCTATTGCTTTGGGAGTGATAGTTATGCTAATTTCTATTGCTACTGGTTTAGGAATGCAGTATGAAATAAAAAATAAAATATCAGCATTTAACGGAGACATTTCAATTCATAATTTTCAATCAGTTAATTATGAAGATTCAAATATTCCATTAGATTTTGATGAGGATTTATACAACAATATAATTAATACTAAAGGGGTAACTAAGGTTCAAAAAATTGCAACTAAGTTTGGTTTAATAAGAACTAGTGAAGATTTTGATGGAGTTTTTTTTAAAGGAGTTGATGAAAATTATGATTTAAATAGAATAAGAAAATTTTTAATTGAAGGGGATTTTCCAAATATTTCAAATTCAATTTCTAATAAAGTAATAGTTTCAAAATTGTTAGCAAAAAGATTAAAATTAAATGTTGGGGATAGCTTTCAAATGTTGTTTTCTAGAAATTCAGAATCTTCAGCCATTAGAAAGTTTGAAATAGCAGGAATTTTTTCATCTGGATTTAATGAATTAGATAGCAAATATATTATAGGAGACTTATCACATGTCCAAAAAATAAATAAATGGAATGATGATCAAATAGGAAATTTAGAGGTTTTTATTGATAATTATGAAAATTTGGATCTATTAACCAATAAAATTTATTCAATCACTCCATCTACTGTTAATGTTCAGAGTATTAGGGATAAATATTATTCAATTTTTGATTGGATAAAGCTTTTTGATAAAAATATGATAGCAATAATAATTATAATGATTATTGTTGCATCAATAAACATAATCACAGTTTTAATAGTTCTAATTCTTGAAAGAACAAATATGATAGGAGTTTTAAAAAGTTTAGGAAGTACAAATACTAGTTTAAGAAAATTTTTTATATATAATTCTTTGTATATAGTAAGCTTAGGTTTGCTAATTGGTAATTCAGTTGGATTAATCTTAATTTATCTTCAAAAAAAATATGAACTGATTTCTCTTGATTCAGAGATATATTATGTTTCAAGTGTACCTATGCATTTTGACGCATATTATATTATAGGTTTAAACATTTTAACATTTTTTATCTGTTTTTTAGTTATTATTTTGCCTTCATCTTTAATCTCAAATATTTCACCAACAAAGGCAGTTAAATACCAATAATAAAAGACTGAATATTCATTTACTTAATTTATATTTGAGCAAAACAATTTTTGATGCAATTTTTTGAGAATATTATTGAAACTATTGGAAATACTCCATTAATTAAATTAAATAAAATTGTTAAAGATCTACCTTGCACTGTACTTGCTAAATATGAAACTTTTAATCCTGGAAACTCTGTTAAAGACAGGATTGGTCTTAAGATGATTAATGATGCTGAAAAAAAAGGATTATTAAAACCCGGAGGCACTATAATTGAAGGAACATCAGGCAATACAGGAATGGGATTGGCTATTGTAGCTATAAGTAGAGGCTATAACTGCATATTTGTAACATCTGACAAACAATCTAAAGGTAAATTAGATGTGCTAAGAACTTTTGGTGCTGAGGTAATTGTTTGCCCTACTAATGTTGACCCCGATGATAAGAGGTCATACTATTCAGTTTCAAAAAGATTAGCGGAGGAAACTCCAAATTCATGGTATGTTAATCAATACGATAACCCAAGTAATGCCATGGCGCATTACGAATCTACAGGCCCTGAAATATGGGACCAAACAGAAGGAAGAATTACCCATTTTGTAGTTGGGGTTGGTACTGGAGGAACAATATCGGGTGTTGGAAAATTTTTAAAAGAGATGAATCCTAATATAAAAATTTGGGGAGTTGATGCCTATGGATCTGTACTTAAGAAATATCATGAAACTGGAGTTTTTGATCAGGATGAGATTTATCCTTATGTAACCGAAGGCATTGGTGAAGATATGATTCCAGAAAATATAAATTTTGATATTATTGATGGATTTACCAAAGTAACAGACAAGGATGCAGCTTTGTTTTGTAGGGAACTTGTAAGAAAGGAAGCTATGTTTGTTGGTAATTCTGCTGGTGCAGCAATTAAGGGAGTTTTACAACTAGAAAATAACTTTACAAAGGATGATATTGTTGTTGTTCTATTTCATGATCATGGTAGTAGGTATATCAATAAAATATATAATGATGAATGGATGAAACAAATGGGATATTTAGAATAAAATTTTTAATAATCTTTTTTTTTCCCCATATTGTAGATCTGTTATTCTAACCAAAATAATTATGAAAAAAATTCAATTACTACTTTTAACATTTATAATACCATTTCTGTCATTTGCACAAGAAAAAGGTTTAGATCAAAGGATTGATGAAGCTTTCAAACCTGTCTCTGATTTTTTTAGTGATGTAGTATTTTTTGAAGTTGCAGGATATCCTTTTGTGATATTTTTGCTCGTAGGTAGTGCGGCATTTTTTACAATTTATTTTGGTTTTCCTAATATCAAATACTTTTGGACTTCAATTAATGTAGTAAGAGGAAAATATGACGATGTTGAAAAAACTGATTCTGACTCTAGTGATGGAGAAGTTTCACACTTTCAAGCATTAGCTACAGCAGTTTCAGGTACAGTTGGAAACGGAAATATTGCAGGTGTTGCACTTGCCATAGCACTTGGTGGACCAGGCGCTACATTTTGGATGATAGTTTGTGGACTTCTAGGTATGTCAACTAAGTTTGTTGAATGTACATTAGGAGTTTACTATAGAGATGTTGATGATGATGGTGTTGTTTATGGGGGACCAATGTATTATATCAGTAGAGGTTTAAAATCAAAAGGGTTTGCAACTCTTGGTAAGATTGCAGGAGCTTTATTTGCTGTTTTCTGTATCGGTGGATCTTTTGGAGGTGGTAATGCAGCACAATCTAATCAGGCAACAATCGTATTAAAAGACTTATTTGGATATGATTCTACCTTTGCTGGAGCAATGATTGGATTAGTTTTGGCAACTTTTGTTGGAATTATAATTATTGGTGGAATTAAAAGAATTGCATCTGTTACTGAGAAAATCGTTCCATTTATGGCACTACTTTATATTCTTGCATGTATCTATATATTGGTAGTGAATTTCTCATTTGTTGATGATGCTATAGCATTAATTATTAAGGAAGCCTTTAATCCAACAGCAATTGGTGTTGGTGGAGTTATAGGTGTCTTAATGGTTGGATTTAAAAGGGCAGCTTTTTCTAATGAAGCAGGAGCTGGTTCAGCATCAATAGCTCACTCTGCAGTTAAGACTAAGTATGCTGCTTCTGAAGGTCTAGTAGCATTGTTAGAGCCATTTATTGATACGGTAGTTATTTGTACTATGACTGCACTTGTAATAATTATTTTTAATTCAACAGGAGCGTTTGTATACGGTGGTGATGGAATGGGAGGAGTTATGATTGATGGCGTAATGTATGAAGGTGCAGGAATTACTTCAAAAGCATTTGCCGAATATATACCATTTTCAGACATCTTTTTAACTATAGCAGTTGTACTGTTTGCTGTTTCAACAATGATTTCATGGTCTTATTATGGATTGCAGTCTTGGAAATATCTTTTTGGTAGAGGAAAAGTTGCTGATATGACTTATAAAGTATTGTTCTTGATTTTTGTTGTTATAGGTGCTGCAGCAAGTATGAATTCAATTTGGGCATTCTCAGATGCAATGATTTTTGCAATGGTATTCCCGAATATGATTGGTTTATACTTCTTGTTCCCAGTTGTTAAAGAACAACTTAATAAATATTTAGAAGCAATAAAATCATAAATTTTATTGATTTATCTCTTTTATTAGTTTAGAATTAGTTTATATTTGCATCACATTTTAAAGAAAGGAGGTTTTGTAATATGCTAATAATCCCAATAAAAGAAGGAGAAAATATTGATAGAGCGCTTAAGCGTTTTAAAAGAAAATTTGATAAGACTGGAACTAAAAAGTCTCTTCAAACTAGAAAAGAGTTTACAAAGTCATCTGTAAAAAGAAGAGCTACTGTACAAAAGGCTCAATATATTCAAAAACTAAGAGATCAAGAAGAAATATAATATTATTTCTAATCTTCAAGATTAAACATTAGCTTTTTTAGTAATTTTAGATTTTAGATTCATTAATATGAGTATAAAGTCCTTTATAGATTATTTACAATTAGAGAAAAAATATTCTCTAAATACTGTAAAAGCCTATGAAAATGATATTAAATCATTTTCTGAGTTTAATAAAAAAGAATTCGGTCAATCTTCCTTAAATAAGGCAAACTATTCTCAGATAAGATCTTGGATTGTAAAGCTGGTAGAATCTAAAATATCTAATAGATCTATTAATAGAAAAATTTCTTCATTAAATACTTATTATAAATTCTTATTAAAGATTGAAGAAATAAGGACAAATCCTCTTAATAACCACAAAGCATTAAAAACAAAAAAAACTATTCAATTGCCATTTTCTGAAAAAGAGGTAATTAATGCTTTGGATATAAATAATTTTAAAGATTCATACGAAGGTAAAAGGGATCGTTTGATTATTGAAATGTTATATTCTACAGGAATAAGAAGAATAGAATTAGTAGGTATTAAATTAAAAGATTTAGATTTTTCAAGTAGTAGGATAAAAGTTTTAGGTAAAAGAAATAAGGAGAGATTTATACCTATGTTAGAATCAACAATTCTATTAGTAAAAAAATATTTAGATTATAGATCAGAATTAAATAGAATTAAGGATAAAGACTTTTTGTTTTTAACCTCCAAGGGTGAAAAAATATATGAGAATCTGGTTTACAGAATAACTAATAAATATTTTGATTATGTTTCCTCAAAAGTAAAAAAGAGCCCCCACATTTTAAGACATTCATTTGCTACACATTTATTAAATAATGGTGCAGACTTAAATGCAGTAAAGGATTTGCTAGGTCATTCAAGTTTAGCTGCTACTCAGGTTTATACTAATAGAAGTATTGAAGAAATAAAGAAAGTTTATTCAAACACACATCCTAGGAATAAATAATACAGAATTTAATCTAGTAAATGGTCTAAAATTCTCTTTAATTTGTTTTGTTTAAAAAAATAAATATTTACATTTGCTGTCCGCTCTAAGAGCGGGCTTTTTTTAGCATAAGCCGATGTAGCTCAGCTGGCTAGAGCAGCTGATTTGTAATCAGCAGGTCGTGGGTTCGAGTCCCTCCATCGGCTCGGTTCTTTTAAATAGTGATTTTTTTGGGGAGATACTCAAGCGGCCAACGAGGGCAGACTGTAAATCTGCTGTTTTTAACTTCGCAGGTTCGAATCCTGCTCTCCCCACATAAAAATCAAAATAATAAGCGGGAGTAGCTCAGTTGGTAGAGCGTCAGCCTTCCAAGCTGAATGTCGCCGGTTCGAACCCGGTCTCCCGCTCTTTTTTCAACAAATTCTTATTGTATTTAGCCGATGTAGCTCAGTGGTAGAGCGTTTCCTTGGTAAGGAAAAGGTCTCCAGTTCAAATCTGGACATTGGCTCTCATATAACTAACCTTTCTTAACTCACTTACTCAAAATCAAATGTCTTTTTAGTGTCTTTTTAAGAAAATTCTTTTGTTTTTACGAATCTATTTTGTCGTAGAATCGTTTCCCAAATTGATTTTTTTTATCTTTAGTTTGTGAGAAAATTATTATTACTCTTAATTATTATTACTCTTAATAGTTGTGGTTCTGCATCTAGACTTCAAGGTTCTGCAACTTCTAATAATTGGTATGCAGTTGAAATGAGACCTTCTCAAATTACATACAATGGAAATACTATTTATACAAAGAGACTAAACGATAACGAGTATATTATTGTTTATTATGATGAGTCTTTAGAAGATGATGCGAGGTATTACCAAAATAAATTATGGGAAAGTTATGGTTGGACTATTGGCGATACAATGACTGCTTCTGCTTATGCAAGTAAACCAAGAGTAAGTACTTTACATATAAGCATAAAAAGAGGTGTTGCAGTGTATTTAAATCCTGAAAGTGAATTTTCAGTGTACAGAGTAGAATTAATAAAAGATTAATTATCAGATTTTACTAAATGGGTTTCTGGACAAAGTATTTCACTCAACAAATATTTGGAAACTGGTTAGGTGGTCATATTTGGTCAGCTGATAGAACTGCACAATACAGAGAATATTTAAAGTCAGATGCTTGGAAAAGAAAAAGATATGTAGTTCTTAAAAGGGACAACTGGACTTGTCAATATTGTGGTGCAAAAGCTACCCAAGTACATCATAAAAGATATGCTAAATATAAGATAGGTAAAGAGCCAATTAAATGGTTGGTATCACTTTGTGGGGCTTGTCATAAAAAACAACACTAATCTTTGTTTGCTGAACCAAGAACATAGAGACCACCATAACCAACAACAAGAATGATTTCAATTATATCAGAGTATTCGCCTTGAAAAAGCCATTGTATAACAGGAACTACATATTCGTTTGTAATCCATTCGTGTTCTACTGCACCCATAAAGAAGAATTCTAAAAACCAATAAATTCCATAACCAACAAGGCACATAACAAGAAAGAGAACAACCATTGCTATCGCACCAAAGGTTGCTTTGATAAAGTTGATTATGAAGTCAAACATAAAACTAAAAGTATAAAATTCTTGAATCAAACATTAATAAAAGATTAATTAATTAATTCTTTTTAACCTTACCTAAACTGTCAATAACCTCAATTTGAAACTGTCTTACAGGTTCGTCTATGACTTCCTCAATTTGTCGTAATCGTGGAACTATATACTGAACTCCTATCTGAATTAACTTTAACCTTTCAATTTTAGACATCGTTTTAACATCTAAAGAATCCAAAGCATCTTTAACGACATACGATAACTTTTCCTTTATTTCTTTTGTCAACTTATTTGGACTGCCCTTTGGTCTTCCCATAGTATTTAGTAGTATTTTATTTTAGTAAAAGGGGAGGGAGTGAAAATCAGAAATGTTATGAAAATAATAGACCTCCCCTGATACCTGAGTAATTATAAAGCTAATCTGTACTTATTTGTAGTTATATCGTATCTCACAAACTGACTTGTCGCTTGTTGAATTGTTAAAGGATAAACCTTAGTATATCGTTCAATTAAACTTAAAGCATTAATAAGATTATTGACAACAATTAACTTTTGGTTTTCCTCCTGATTTTTCGTGTATTGAGTGAAATCTTTAGAGTCCACTTTGCATTTAAAATCTGTATTATCCTCAGTAACATATATTTCAGCTTCATAACGATTAAACTTATTTTGAAGTTCTAATAACCTATCAGTATTCACATCTAAAAGGAATAATAACTTATCGTAAGACAACTTCTTATTAACGATACTCTTATTCTTTTTAACGAATAACCTTTCAAATTCTTTAGACATATCGTCAAGGAAACTCTGTCTATTTATATCGTTTTCGTTTATGTGTTGACTACACCATTCAAACGATTCCCATAGAACCTTTAGCTTTTCTTCAGCTTGTTTTTGAGCATTTTTATATGCTCTTTCATCTGTGTACACTTTCATAGGTACGAACTTCTTATTTTTCATAATTATAGTTTTAAAATTTTAGTTATAAATGCCCTGATTATATGGTCAGGACTTGCCATTTTTATACCAGCTATTTTTTTCATTTGTGTTAACTCTGTATCTGTTAAGTCAACTTTAAACTGCTTCTTTTTAGCTTTAGCCATTTTAACTGCTTTTGCTTGGCTTGGAGTATATACAGAATGTCTTGCACCCTCAACTCCTTTAAAGTGATGAATCGCCATAACTATTGTTTTTCAGTTATCGCAATATGTCTTAAATAACCTGACTTAGTCATTCTTAACTTATCTGCTTCTTGTTGAATAAAATTATCGTCTTCTTTAGATAGACGAAGTAAAATTGCTTTTTCATTTTTCATATCAATAAATATTATAATGTATTTGGTCATCTTTCATATATTTCGTTACATAACTTGCGACCTTGACCTTACTGTCAACAGGTTTGTAATATGGTATTTGGTTAGCTTTTAAATCTAAGGCATAACATAAAGCACCTTTAGTTAACTTATAAGCATCAATCAATAAGTGAAAGTGATATCCTGATAAGTCAACATTCCTTTCAGCTGAATAGAACAAACTATAAGTCCTATCTAACTCGCTAAACTTTCTGAATTTATCCTCTAACATATAGGGATTCTTTATAAAAGGCGACTGTATGGTCGCTAAAACATTATAGTTTTGACTGCTTATAAACTTCCTCCAGTTTTTCTTTAGCTTATTCTTTTTATAGTTAATAGAATAGTTATAGTTTTTAATATTATTTTTCGTTATTGTATTCATAATCAATACTTTAGCTTTCAGTTATACATACACGAATAGTCAGCTAAATGCTATTCATTTTACCCCTTTATAAGTCCCTATTATCCCTAATAGAACCCCTATAAAAGCCCTTTACTTTTCTCTCGTTTGTCTTGGTTTTGCATTAGGAGTTAATTTCTACCTCCATTCTGACTTTCTGTGTTTAACTTGGTACACCTCCAGTATATTTTTCTTACTTATATAACGATGAAAACAACTTTTTTTAATCTATTAGTTAGCTTTTTTATTAACATTATCTATATAAGTATTCTTATTGTCTTTTTTTCCAAGTTTTATCGTCTTGGAATTATCTGTTGTATCTGTTATTTCTACTGCATTGGTCTTAGTATTATAATTGATATTAATATCGCCCTTTAACCATTTGCTTCGTTCTTTAACTATACTCTCTTTTTTAGCGATTAAGTCCTTTAATTCTTTAGGATAGTTAAGTTCTCTATCAGGATATTCTATTATTCCTTTAGCTTCATTGTAAACACCTGTAATCATTAATTCCTGTTCTTTTAATAGTGAGTTAAGTTTAAGTTCATCTGCATAACTCCATTTACTTAACTGTAAATCAAGTGCCTTAAGTTCCTCTTTTTTTCCTGTACCAAATAATCCAAACCAACTTAAACCTCCTTTTGCTTCTCCTGTTTTATAGTCAGTTATTATTGATAGCTTCTTGTCTTTATGAACTTGGTATAATAGTTTGATAAGATTATTAACTCCAAATACCCTTAAAACTTCTATATGGTATATGTCAAGTTCATCTTGTGAAACTGTTGTATAGTTATTATAAGTTCTTTTTGAAGTTCTATGTCCTAACGAAACTGAAAGCATATCGCCCTCAACTTTTAAATGACCTCTCATTATTTGAGTAAAAGTATTTCTTGCTTGAGATATCATATAACCTCCTGTAATTTTCTTTAACTGTTTAGTATAAGTATTCAGTAAGTTTTTCCAGTCCTGTTTTCCTTTATCTGTATTGTAGTTAATATTATAGATTCTAACTTTATCACTTCCTTTATAAGCATATTCAGGACGATTATGAGCAACCATTCTTTTTAATAACCTTAATATTAAAAGAGTAGGGAATTGGTTAAATAATATCTTAATGCCTACATTACTTTTAGTCCTTTTACCAACGATATACTGCTTTTCTAAGAATGTTTTACCCTTTGTGTCTATTAGCTTATGATAATCTGGTAAATAGTGCTTAAAATCCTTTACTGGTTTCCCTGATTCGTCTTTAATCCACTCCTCGTTTAAACAACATATATCAGCACCATTTAAACCCCTTAAACTGAACGATAGTAAGCAAAACAAATATGCTTCAAACCATTGAGGATTATCGCCAATATTAACGATAGCATTGCTTAATGCTTCTTTAGGTATTTCTGATTTAACGACTGGTTCGTCTGGTCTTAATGTTTCTTTAAAAGGTTTTCCTTTAGTGTCAGGATTCCATTGATAACCATAATTTAAATACTTTAGATAATCGTTCTTAGTGTTATTCTTTAACCAAGTCATATCCTTTAATATTAAACCTTCTATTTTCCTTATATCAGATTCGTTAGATAGGTGTTCGTAATCAATTTCTGCATATTGATATTGTTTAAGTCGCATCATTCCACTTTGAACTGCCTGTATATAAGTCATCGCTTTTCTAATAGTCGCTTTCGTCTTCTTTTTCTTTAGTCCATTAGTTTCTATGGAGTTTAATATTATTCCAGTAGTACTTTTTCCAAGTAAAATATCAAATGCTTCTATATAACTTATTTCGCCAGAAGCTATCCTAAACCTACAATCCTCCTGTTTCTGTTTATATTCTCCTATCCACTTTGATAATTCTTTATGCTTTTCAGGATTCTTTATAGTTTCTGCTTTTTTATCCCACTCGCTATGTAGAACCTCAAATCCAGTAGATTTAAACCTTTTGAAATGAGTACCATAAGAGTATTTAATTGATAAAGTATGTCTGTTTAGAGTGTCTTTAGGGTTAAATTTCATATTAAAAGTTAACTTAAGACGATGAGTCTTTTTCCTGTTACGCAAGTTGAACTTTTCCCCAATTTTACTCATAGTTTTCATAAAATGTCTTTTTAATGTCTTTTTAAGCAAAACATTATTAAAGATATAATTTGTATATTTACAGGGCTAAAGGTAAGGATTAATCTATTATCTAACAAATAGATATCAATAAAACTTTTCATTGGTAAGGAAGAGGTCACGAGTTCAATTCTCGTCATTGGCTCATCTAATCACAATCTACAGAAACTGTGACAAGACCAGAATAATTCCACTCAAATTCAAGTGGAGGATTGTTTATATTATCTAATTGGGCTTGACTTACTTTAATACAAGTTAAATTAGGATTATTCGATGCAGAAAATTTCATAAGATTCTCAATCATAGAAATATCTAATGTTCCTTCTAGGTTACACGAACTAACATTCAATTCATATAATTGAGTATTAGCGGATAAGTCTATTGAAGTTATAGGGCTACTTTCTATACTAAACTCTACTAATGAAACTAAATTACTTATGTCGATTTCTGAAATATTATTTCCTCCAAGTTTCAGTTGCAGTAAGTTGTTATTATTAGAAATATCAACAGAAGTAAGATTATTGTTGCCAAGACTTAAGCCCTCAAGCTGAGTTAAATTTGATAAATCAAAATAACCTCCTGGCCCTATGTATCCTGACATTCCACCCAATGCTATATTAGGTAGTGCTATATGTTCCATTGAAAAATTACTAGAAAAATCTAATTCTGGTATGATTTTATTATTATCCAAAGAAATAATCTCTAAATGAGGATTTCCACTTGTATCAATCTTATAAAAGCTGTTAAAATTTAAGTATAAGAACTTTAGTTGACTATTTTGAGTAATATTGATGCTATCTAAATCATTTCCTGTTAAATTTAAGCCTATTAAACTTGGAAATGCCTCAATTCCTGCAAGATTAATTAGTCTATTTGAAAATCTAGTTTCATAATTCATATAATCTTCGTAATCACAGATTATATCTCCATTTTCATCATAGCATG